>DLNC01000004.1 GCA_002478265.1 Syntrophaceae bacterium UBA7520 | reverse complement strand
TTTTTCATGTTATCATTCCCGCGAAAACGAAAATCCAAGACAATCATTAACCTGTTTTTCTTCTAATATTTCAAGCTCCTAAAATTTTCTTTATCATCGTGTCGCCGCTGTCCAGATATAAAAGCCTTTTTGCCGAACCGCTTTTGCGGATGATATTTTTGAGGGCGTTTTTTTTCTTTTCCACTGCCGCGGCTTTAAGCTCATGCAGACTTTCCGCGGGCGCTTCCCTTATCTCCAAAACACCCCTCTTTACGGCCAGGTCAATCAAATCTCTGCCCCGCCCGCTGCGGATAATCAGTTGATTCCAGCCACTTTGCTCATCCGCCGCGCCGGCAAAGCGCGCCGCGCCCACCGAAATATCGGCGTATTCCGCCGTGCTGTCCGTGCAATAATGGCACGCGTCACGGATGCAGGCCTGCGCTTCATCAAGGGGAATTTCTTCAACACCCCTTCGCGTACAAATCTCCAGCGTGTTTTTTCCCGCGGGAATATCCATGCGCTTTATTTCATCCGCCTTTATGCCCTTTCGCGCCAACAAGGCGGAAAATTTTTCCGCCGACATTGTCCAGCCGCAATAAAGACCGATCACCAGTTGCAACTGATTAATTTTCAGCGCTTCATCTCTATCGTTGTTCAATTTCCTTTTGGCCAGCGCCAGCGCCTGGCAGGGCGTGGCGACTACGCCGACGCGCCCCCGGTTTTCATGGACAAACTGATTGAATGCCGCCGCCATCGGCGAAACAATGAATTTAACCCCCGCGCTTTCGCGCAGTGAGTTTTTATCCGCGGCCAGAGTTCCGTAGCGCAGATATTGGTCGGTCCCCGATGAAACAAGCGCGGCATCGATCAACCCTTCGGCAAGGGCGAGCTCCAGCAACGCGGTAACCGTGCCGCCGTGCTGGGCCACCGCACGGATTTCGGGATCCGCCGCGCGGCTCAGATAATAGGCTTTCACCGCGCCGATTTCCATCGTCAAATCCGGTATGTCAAATAAAAGCTGCCTTAACTTTTCCAAATCGGCGGGTGTGCGGGGACAATAGGCATAGCATTTTCCCTCCAGCAAATCGCAATAATGCAGCTGAACCGTGCGGTCATGATAAATTGTCTGGTATGGACAAAGACCAACGCAGGCGCCGCAACCGGTGCACAGTTGCGCATCCAGCACGTTATTTTTCAATAATTTCTGGCTGCTAAGCCGTTTGGCCATTAATGCTCCGAAGGAATAATGATTTGGTTTTCATATAACATTACCGCCGGCTAGGCAAGATATCGATAAAAGTTGTAAAAAAGTCCCGAAAGCGTTAACATTCAAGTTCCATTACATCAAAGGAGCAAAGCCATGAAAAAAATAACTATATCTATACTAATACTGTTTTTGTTTGTGGTGGCGGCCTGCGCTCCGACGCAGAGCTCGCGCTACCGTGAGGGCTCCAATGTCGGCCAGGTAACACATCTGACGGTTCAGGATGAAGAGCGCCTGACCAAGGAAGCCCTGCCGCAAATGCTAAAGGACTATCCGCCAGCAAATAATCAGGAGCTGCAAAAATACATCTCTTATCTGGGCATGAAAATCGTCCGGGCAAACAACCTAGAAGGAAACCCCTACCGCTATGATTTCACGGTGGTTGATGTCGCGCAGGTCAACGCTTTCGCCCTGCCCGCGGGCAAGGTTTTTGTCACGATGCCGCTCATTGCCCTGGCCACCACGGAAGCCGAACTGGCCGGCGTGGTCGCGCATGAAATCGGCCATGTTGTGGCGCGGCATGCCGCCGAAAGAATGTATTTAATGGAGCAGGAAAACAAGAAAACCTGGCTCTACGCGGGCGGCGGCGCGATTCTGGGCGGCGCGATCGGCCTCGGACTCGGCGCGCTGCTTTGTGAAAAGGGAGATACGCAGTGCCTGGCCACCGCAGCGGCTTTGGGCGGAGTGGCCGGCGCGGGCGGCGGCCTTCTGATGCAGAAATACAAATTTCTGGTCAACTCGCGTGAAGACGAAATGGAGGCGGACCGCATCGGTTTCCGCCTGGCGGTGAATGCCGGATACGATAAAAATGAAGTCGGCAAGTTTTACGAAAAACTTCTCGCGGCGGAACAGCAGGGCGGCGGCACGAGTAACCCGCTTACCAGAAGTCTATCTGACGCTTTCAGCACGCATCCACCCAGCCAGGAAAGAGTCCAACAGATGAGAGATCTGGCCGCGCAAAGCCCGGCGAAAAAAGGAATTGTCAATACTACGGAGTTTAACAGAAACAGACAGCTCGCCGCGAACCTAGCCAAAAAACAATAAAACGATCCCTGTTTCTAACGGGTAAAACATGAACAATATAACTAAAAGATTAATGACTCTAGCCACAGCCGGTTCAGTTTTGTTTTTGCTGGCCGGCTGCGCGAGCTTCGGCACGGTAATCGCAAAACACGAGGTGGCGGAAATTCCATCCCTCGCGTACGAGCGCATCATTCGGCTCTATAATCCGGAAGGATTCCCTGATAAAACCCTGGCGGGAGTTGTGTTTATCAAAAAAGGCGCGAAGGTCTGCACGGATTTTGCCCGCGAAGTGAACATCAGAAGCCTGGATGAACTCGACGCCGTTGAGCGGCAGACTTACTCCAGGTTCAGCATGTATGCCATAAAAACCGGCGAGGAAATTTTCGGCTATGCCGCCATTGCGCCCGATTACCGGGTGCATTTCTGGGGAAATCTCAATGATGCTAATTGCCGCTATAAAGTCCAGATTATCGTTCCCGAACCGGCTGTGAGAGGTAATACCGGCGTGGGTGTAGGCATCGGCGCGGGCGGTTTCGGCGGTGGAATTTAAGGTTAAACTAACACACGGCAATTTGTAGTCCGCCGGACGAGGCACATGCCTCGGCTCTCCAGGCGCTTTACCATTTACCGCAGCGTCCTCCGGTGCGTCCCACAACCTCTCCTGTGTCAATAATTTCGATAATCTCACAATTGTTGGGGCAATCCTCGCAATTAACGCTTTGGGTGTGTATGTGATGCGCCCAGATATCCGCGCCGCGGAAGCGGCTTTTATCGATGTCCGTCTCCATCGCCAGCAACGCGGCACCGTAAGCTCCCATCACCATATGATGTCTGGGAACTATCACCTTACATCCCAACGCGTTTTCGAACGCGCGCAAAATTCCCAGATTGGCGCTCACTCCGCCCTGCAGCAGCACCGGCGAACAAAGCTGCTTGCCTCTGGCCACGTTGCCGATAAAGTTTCTGGCCAGGGCGTGGCACAATCCCATAATTATATCTTCCTGGGCGTGCCCCATCTGCTGTTTGCTGATCATATCTGATTCGGAAAAAACCGTGCAGCGCGCGGCGATGGCCGTGGGGTGTTTCGAAAGAATACTGCGGCGGCTCAACTCCTCGATGGTGATATCCAGACGGCGCGCCTGCGAATCAAGAAAGCTGCCGGTGCCGGCGGCGCAGACAAGATTCATGGCAAAATCCACCACCATGCCATTTTCTATAATGATCACTTTGGAATCCTGCCCGCCGATTTCGATGATTGTTCGCACATCAGGATGAAGCTCAACAGCAGCACGCGCGTGCGCAGAAATTTCATTTTTTACCACATCCGCTCCCAGAAGCACGCCGACAAGCTGACGTCCTGACCCGGTAGTACAAAGCGCGCCGACTTCCATTTCTTTTTCCCGCATCAGCGACGCGAGTTCCTTCAGGCGCGCTTTTACAGAATCAATGGGGTTGCCGCCGACGCGCGCGTAAGATTCAAAAAGAAGATTCTTGTTTCCATCAAGAAAAACCACGTTAGTGCTTATCGAACCAACGTCGATGCCCAAAAAACCACGGCGCATCAGGCAAATCTCCTTATTTTCGTTCTTTGGCGACGGCTCTTGAGAATATCCAGAAAAGCTTCCACCCTGGTTGCCACACCAAGCGAGCAGGTATGTTCATCGAAAGACATTTCAAGAATCGGTATATCCAAATCCTGACTGACTCTTTGTAAAATAGGTCGGATACTCACTTCAGGCATGCAGCCCGCCGGGCAGACATGCACCATGGCGTCGAAGCCAGCCTTCGCGCAATTGATGGTATGCGCCACGGAATCGCGCGCGTGCCCTCCCACCTCGCAGCCCAGATATGGTTTGGCAATCAGCGCCAGTTGTTTGGCGGTCTGTTTTTTATAGCCCATCGATATGCCGAATGTGTTGCCTATTTCACCGCCCAGCAAAAAAAAGTTTTTTGTCTCCACTCCCTGATGACCAAGAATTTGTTCCAGGTTCTGATTAAGCTGGCGGTCGCGCAAAAGCGAAACCTCGCCGATAAGGGCAATGCGCAGGGGAGAGCGGCTTTTATCTATGGCAACAGACGCGAAACGTCTGGACAGGTCTTGATGAAAAAGGCGCACGTCTTTTTTAGTTTTTATTTGGGTAAGCTCACGCAAGCAGCATTCCATAAGCAGCGAAGTTTCGCCTGTGTTTATTTCCCGCGCCCGTGTGTAAGCGGTTTGCGTTTCGATAGTATCAATCGCTTTCACTTTTTCCAGTCCGACAGCCACGCACCGCAAAAGAGGAATAATCGGCGGATCTAGATAGCGGAAAATCGGCGGCTTCAATCCGTCGAAGCCCAGGCCGAAAACGCGGATTTTTCTGCCCATGTCTTTGAGAATATCTTCAAGCATTCCACGGTAGTAATTAAGGCGGCAGGCGCCCACACTATTGACCATCATGGCATTTTCCACACCCGCGTCGTCTGCGGCGATAAAGTGCCCCAGGTGTGCTTTGAAAGGCAGACATACTGATTCGGGAGCGGCGGCAATGCCCAAGGCCATGGCATGGTCATCGGTATAAGTGGACCACCACGGCTGGGCACCCATGCCATCAACCATGGCCGCCAGCGCTATCGTGTAGTTACCCAGATTGGGAATAGCAAGACGCTCTTTCATATTGCTACATCCGTTCTTTGCCAGGAAAGGGAATCAACAAAAACTTCCAGACGTGTGTCCACTGTCGCTTTGCCTGTGTGCTCATCCATCATCAGCATCATATAAGGAATATTCTTTTGTTTGCAGAGGCGGCGAAAACGTTCAGCCATCATGGAATCAGCGCCGCAGTTGAAAGTGCTAATGTGTATTACGCCCGCGTAATCTCGCGGGTCAAGGTTTTGCAGTTTGTGCTGCATCATGTTAAAAACGCACCAGAGAATACCGGAAGGTTTTATGTTGTAATTGCCAAAAGTCATCAGCTCTAGGGGTACATTGAGCTGTTTCAATTTCTTTATGATGGGATCGGCGATAAAAAGATCTCGCAGGGTATAAGGATGCCCCAGAAGCAGAAATTTTCGCTGGCCGGGCTGTTTTTCCTGCTGGTCGGCCTGCGCGCGATGATGATTTTCCATTACGGAGAAAGATTCCTTTACCGCGAGTTTGGCAGTTTGCCGGTCGGCGCCTAAAGTGGCGCGGGCGAGCCGATAAAGGATTTTGGTAAGTGGTTGAGCTGTTTCGTTGATCTCGATAGAAATAAGCGGCACATCGCGGGCGATAACGGCGCGCGTGGCATCATAAAGCGCGCCGAAACGCGGGCAGCAGTTGTGTTTTTTTACAATCGAAATAATTCGCGGCACAAAGATAGCATCCACCCTGCCGATTAAGGAAATTACATGGCCGTCGAACAGTTTCTGGGGAAGACAGTTTTCTGTTTCTGTATGCGCGGAAGCTGTTTCCAGTGTTTTTTGCGTGGAGGGAGATGATACCACCGGATCGTGTCCGAGGCGCTGAAAAAAATACTCCCATAATTTTGGATAAGAGTGGTAGTAAAACGCTCTGGGGATACCTATCCTCACGTCTTTACTGCCTTTTCTACGTTAAGGTTTGCATAATAGTTTTTCTCTAGTTTAAGGAAGTATAAGGTAACGCACTATTTTAAGTCAAGAATATCCGACCGCAAAAAAGATGGCGCGCAAAACAGAAAATGAAGCATAAAATCAGCTATTTTTTCTTCACCGGCGGGTGGGTGAAAAGCGCGATAAAGATACAGGCAAAAAGCAGCGCGGCGGCAACGCCGAAAGGCAGCAGATAAGTTCCTGTCGCGTCGTGGAAAAATCCGGCCATGAGTGGGCCGCCGGCGAAAGCCAGCGTGACCACAGGCATCGTCCAGCCCGTAATGCGCGGATAACTGGCGCGGCCGAAATACGAACCGATAAGATTCGGCATCAGCACAATCATCCCGCCAAAACCAATCCCCGCGAAAACGGCATAAAGGTAGACAAAGATTATTCCTCCGGCGTTTATCAGGCAAATAACGCCCAGACACATCAGCGCCAGAAAAACCGCCGCCAGGTAGCGCCCCTCAAATCTCATTCCCAAAAGCCCGCACAAAATTCTGCCGACAATGCTCGTCCCCAACATTAATCCCAAAGCGGAAGAGGCAGCCAGCGGCGAATAATTTAAATCCTGCAGATAAGCCACCTGATGCGTGGTGAGCAGCATCAGCACAAAAAGAATTACCGAAAACACAATGATCAGCAGCCACAGGGCGGGAGACCGCAGCGCCTCGCCTAAAGTCCAGTCCACCGGCGTGGAATACACGGGCCTGGATGATAAAAAAGTCAGCTTATCCAACCAAACATTTTCCGTCACGCCATCCGGCATCTGGCCAAGTTCTTCCGGCGTGTTTCTGATAAGAATGCCCGCCAGAACAACCGTCAACAGCACGTGGATAACGGCAAGAATTACCCAGCTTAAACGCCAGCCCACGCCGGAAATAAACCAACTGATGAGCGGCGGAAAAATAAATCCGGCGACACCGCCAGCAGTAAATAGCAAACCCATCGCGAAAGAACGGCGGCGGATGAACCAGTTGTTAATGAGCGTGGTTACGGAAAGATATTCGCCGAAGGCGATGCCGATGCCCCCCATGAACCCGAAAAAAAGATACGCCTGCCACAGCGCGCTGACCTGCGACATGCCCAAAAGCCCCAGCGCCGCGAGGAGATTACAGAAGATGATATTTTTGCGCGCGCCGAAACGGGCGATGGTAAAACCGGCCAGCGGCCCCAGCATGCCGCCGATAATCAGAAAAAGAGTATAGGGCGCGGAAAGCGACGAGCGGCTCCAACCGAAAGCCTCGATCATTGAAGGCAAAAAGACGCCATAGGCGTAAGTAATGGTGCCGCTAATGCCGCCGTAGGCCAGCATCACACCCGCCAGCGTTTGCCAACCGCGAAATTTATCTTTTCCGGTTGATGATTCAGCTGTCATTGGTGTTAATACAGGCACAATTTACTTTCATCTTAACTTTACGCCGACCACAACGGCAAGCCGGTTTCTTCATCGGGGCGGCGGTTAAAAGCGGGGCCGTCAAACGTCTCCAAAATAAATTCGCAGGCAAACACATTAGTGCCTGCCGCCAGATGCCCTCCGTAGCATTTACCATCTTTGTCGGCCAGCGTTACATGCGCGTGGATAAACGCGTTGCCGTCTTTAAGCGATATGTTGCCGATAAGATTGGTTATCTCCAGCGGCCAGTCAAAAAGATGGAATTGATATTCCCTTTTTTGTTGATCATAAAAACCGACACGCGCTTTTTGCACCGCGCCGATTGCCTCGATGCGCCCCAGCCGGATGCCGCGTGCGGCGGCAATTTTCGTCAATTCTTCCAGAAGATCACTGCCGCAACCAAGCCTACCCATGACAATCTCTGTGGACTTAACTTCCTTTAATTGCGCCATTTTTGTTTTCCTTGCTTGTAAACTCTTGACCTACCGCTAAATACTAGTATGAAAGTATGAGTACTGTCAATTTAACATCTATTGGTCGCGAGAAGAAAAAAATTTATTGATATTTTTTATTAGTAATTTAAAATATACTCCCAGTAAAATATCGCATAGACGTTTCAGGTGCAAGTAGCAAAGAAGGGAGAGCCGACGCCATGACGCGTGAAGAATTTCTGCAATTTCTTACCAAGAAAGGGTTCGATTTGCAGCAGGCAGCAGGCATTGCCGCCGATATACTCCATAAATTTGCCGCCCAGGGCAAGTCCTCAAAAGAGGCGCTTATCGAAATCGCCCAGGACCTGCAAAGCGGCGGAGAAATCGCGAAGTATCTTGAAGATATTAAAAAGAGCCTGCTTAACGCTTATGATGCCGAATCATTTCCAAAAGTGTGCCCAAATTGCGGCAAACCCCGCTCCGCCGCGGTTCCCGGCATAACAAAACCCGGCGAATGCGCGCACTGCGGCATCATCTTTGACAAAATAAAATCTGTAGCCATCGCCCAAAGCGACGCCGCTGCCGCGCCTGATGAGGATAAATCCATTTCACCAACTCCTCCTGCCACGCATGTTCCCAAACCTTCAGACAGTCCGGCAAGTTCTTTTGCCGGGAATAAATGGATGGCGATTATCGCGTTGTTGGCGGCGGTGGCGTTTATCCTCACGCCTGTCATCCAGTCGAACCACAAAAGGACGTTTAAGGAAACGCTGAAAACATTTGACGAAAAATTAGATATGACAACACAGGAAGGTTTCAAATCTTCACTGGATAATCTGCAATATATGATTGAAACTGCATCAATGATGCTTGCCAAACGAGGATGGTCAAGAAAGAATGTTGAATGGTTTTACGAGGAAACCCAGTCGCGCCTGAACCGGTTTTTGGACATGATGGAGAAAACGGTCGCGGGCGCAGATACTTTATATGACCAAGACACCAGCGAAATCAGGCAAAATCTCGGCAGCGGCATGCATCTGCTACTTTTGTCGATTCGTAATGAAGACGCGCGGCTGGCAATGCTGGGGAGGTCTTCCTACGCGGTTGACACCTCAGATCCTGACTATGACCCGGAACAAAATATCCGCAGAGGGAATTATGTCGCCTATGATCCCGAACAATACACGCCATCCTCCCGGATAAAAATCGTGCGCAAAGGCAATAAAATTACTATCCGAGAAAGAACAAAGAGCGAAATAGAAACCAACAAGGCGACACAGGAATTTCTCGCCGGCAATCCGCAGGAGGAAATTACAGCCGCAGACAAAGAGAATGCCGAAGCATTTAAAAGAGTTCAGGCAGAGATCAGTCTTATGCAGTTCAACTATCGCCGCACGCATGACGGCATCTATTGCGGCGATTTGCGTGAGCTCATCGCCAATCATTTGTCGATGGAAAGAGCAACGGTTTCACAGGAGACGATAAACATGATCAACAGCGGTGTCATCGCTATTGAACTTAAAAACGATGGCCGATCTTATGAATTGCTGGATCTGCGGAAAAAATAATGCCTGCTTTCAAATAATCAATCAAATAAATTATTCACAAAACTCACGACTGGCTGCCCAGACAGAGATCTCTGACCCCTTGACAAAGTATAAATTGCGTTTATACCTTATCATAAAATTATTTAGATAAAGGTGAAGTTATGCCGTTTGTCAGACCGGAAATTATCAGACCGCCCAGCGAACACGCCAGTTATTACCTGCCCCTGACTTCGGGGTGTTCCAATAATTCTTGCACCTTTTGCGCTTTTTCTCTTACCAATCTCGGCATCCGCGACCTCGAAGACGTAAAAAGGGAAATTGACGCCATGTCTATGTATGTCCATCACGGTATGTGGGTGGCGGGGCAGCCACAGATTGTTTACGCAATTTTACAGGAATGGGACGGTAGAAGAGTGTTCCTGCAGGACGGAGACGCCCTGGCTTATCCTTATCCTAAACTGCTGGAAGCGTTGCAGCATCTTAATCAAAAATTTCCGCGTCTCCAGCGCGTGGCCAGCTACGCCACACCGCAGGACGTTCTCCGGCGTTCGCCTGAAGAATTGAAAGCGCTCAAAGAGCAGAAGCTGGATATTCTGTATATGGGTGTGGAAAGCGGTGATGACGAAGTGCTGCGAAAAATCAAGAAAAACGTCACCCACGACCAGATGGTGGAAGCGGCAAAAAAAGTAAAAATGGCCGGTATTTTGCTTTCCGTCACGGTTATCCTGGGGCTAGGCGGCACGCATGGCTCGAAAATGCATGTTGCGGAAACAGCCCGGGTGCTGACGGAGATGGACCCGGACTTCGCGGGCGCGCTGACTCTGACGCTTGTTCCTGGAACGCAACTTTATGAGGAATGGGAAAAAGGTGAATTCGAACTGATTACACCGTTTGAATCCTTGCAGGAACTGAAGGAAATTGTCGAAAAGTCAACTTTCACCAATTGTTTCTTCAGCTCCATGCACGCTTCAAATTACTACGCGATTCGCGGCACATTGCCCCGGGATAAAAATAAAATGCTCAGCCAGTTAAACGCGATACTGTCACGCAAAGACCCGCATCTGCTGCGTCCGGAGTTTATGAGGGGATTATAAGCTGTTCTTTCGGTATTTCAAATCATTCAAAATCATGACGTCACGGTACATTTTAAAAATATCAGAAAATTACCGCCTTCCTTTTCCTGTTAGTAGCAAATAGAAAA
>DLNC01000012.1:43538-181763 GCA_002478265.1 Syntrophaceae bacterium UBA7520 | reverse complement strand
TACATATTTAGGGGGAAGGTCAAGAAGACTTTTAATGCTTTACAACGCAAACAATTATCAGAGTTTTTAGATGTAATTTGTAAAAATGAATATAACTACAGTTCAAAAAATATAAAAGTTAATAAATTGCTCTGTCACTATAAAGCTGATTAATGCAAAACAATCTCGGCTGAAAAATATTTTGCCACCAACAAAACCAATCAATAAATAACACTTGACTGCAAAAAGCGGGCAAATGATAATCACATCAAAGGAGTGTGCATGAACGACAGTCTCATTTTTCAGGATAAGCCCGACCTGGTAAATCCATACCTTTTAATCGGTTTAAATGGCTGGTTGAACGCGGGCGAGGTGGCCACAGGCTGCATTGATTTTCTGCGCCGCAACCTCAATGCCCAGAAGTTTGCCCATATCGATTCCCTGCCTTTCCATGTCTGGCAGGTTCCGGGCTTTGATCTGGCGCAGGCCATGAGACCGCACGCGGTCATAGAAGAAGGCGTGGTCAAATCACTTGCCGAACCCGCCAGTGAATTCTTTTACTGGAAGAGCGGCGCTGAACATGACTTGATTCTTTATACCGGTTTCGAGCCGAATCTGAGGTGGCCGGAATACGCCTCCGCAATCTTAAGCATTGCCAAACATTATCGGGCGCCAAGAATCTATTCTCTTGGCGGTGTTTACGATCAGGTCCCCCATACCCGTGAAACAAGCGTCTTTGCCGTGCTGAGCCGTCCGGAGATGAAGAGCGAATTCAAATCGTTTCCGTTATTAAATTACGCGGGGCCGTGCAGTTTCTCCACCATGCTGTTGAGCCAGGCCGGTAAAGAGGGCATTGAGGCGGCCGGCATTACGGCCAGAGTCCCGCCGTATATTCAGGTTTTTAACGCCAAAGCCTGCTACGATCTTTTGAAAAAGGTGTTTGCCCTGACGCCTTTGAATATCGATTTGAGCGATCTCAAGAAATCCGGTGATAACCTGGTGGAGATGATGAACAAGTCCTTCAGCCAGAATGACATCGCCCTTAAACAACTGCAAAAACTGGAAGAAATGTACGATGCCGCTTTGCTTCAGGAATACGGCCAGGCCCCGGGGCTCAACATCGACGAGCTGATGCAGGAAATGCTGAACATGAAAAAGGACGATAAAAAACTGCATTGATAAATAATTAAGCATTTAGAGAACAGGGCACTTAATTGTTAATGGTAGCGTGTAACGGCGCTGAAGGCTGTTATAAAGAGATTGCTTCGCTTCGCTCGCAGTGACAGGCGTGGCATGTCATCGCGAAACGGCTAATACCGGTGAAGCGATCTCGAACGAAATATAGATTGCTTCGTCGCTTTGCTTCTCGCAATGACATAAACGCGCAATGACGGTAAGAACAACTCGCACTTTATTGAAAAAGTAGCACGGCTGATCATCAAAATGATTTTGCTTGCAAAATATACCTAAGTATATATAATTATCAATAATGGTAATTATATATGCTTAGTAATAATATTGAAAAATTACAAGAATTAAGCCGAAACGCGTATTTCACGCTCGATGACGTGGCGCAGAATTTCGGCCTTCAGCCGGGCTCGGCGCGCGTTTTTTGCAGCCGCTATGATAAAAAGGGCCTGCTGGTTCGGCTTAAAAATAATCTCTACACTACCGCGTGGAGGTGGGAAAACCTCACGCGCAATGATTTCTTCATCATCGCAAATATTTTGCAGGTGCCTTCCTACATTTCCCTGATGACCGCCCTGGCGCATTACGATGTAACCACACAGGCGCAGCAGGATTACCAGGAAAGCATTTGCCATAAGCGAACCATCGTGTACAACGTCCGTCAGGCTGTTTTTAGTTATGTCAAAATACAGCGGCCGTATTACAACGGTTTTGTCAAGACCGATGGCATTTTTATCGCCACAAAGGAAAAAGCGTTTCTAGACGCGGCTTATCTATATTCATTCGGCAAGTACCGTTTTGATGCGGACTCGCTGGATTTTAAAAAGCTTGATTTCAATAAACTCAAAAGCATGCTAAAAAATTATCCTCAAAAAACAAAGGACACGGTGAAAAGACTTTGCGGGATTTAATTAAACACGAGCAATTTGAGTTGGAAGTGCTCGAGAGGCTGCAAAGCGGGCGGTTTCTTTCCGACCTGATTTTCGGCGGCGGCACTATGCTGCGTTTGTGCCACGGTCTGGCGCGATATTCGGTGGATCTGGATTTCTGGGTGACAAAAGATATAGACTGGAAAAAATTTTATGTGCGGCTGGAAAAATATCTGCTTCAATATTACAAGCTGAAAGATTCCGCCAATAAAAGATTTACCATTCTTTTTGAACTGAAATCGACGCAGTATCAAAGAGCTCTGAAAATCGAAATTCGCAAAGAAACAAAAAAAATAAAAACGGAATCTGCCATCGCGTACAGCCCCAATTCAACGGTGCAGGTTCTGATGCGAACAGTAGCGCTTGACGAGATGATGAAATCGAAGATTGAAGCATTTTTAAGCCGGCGTGAGATTCGAGACGCTTATGACATCGAATTTCTTTTAAAAAAGGGCATCTCTCTGTCCGGTGGAAAAGAAGTTATGAAGAAGTTGCAGGCGGGGCTGGAAAGGCTGGGCAAGAAAGACTTTTCCGTAAAGCTGGGCGCTTTGCTTGACGCGGTGGAGAGAAAGTATTATCTGGAAGAAGGATTTAAAATCATACGCGCGCGTTTGGGCGAAAAACTTAATGAATGATACATGGTTGTCAAACAAAAAACAGAGGGAATATAACTTAAATAGTTTAACATTAAGGAGATAATATCATGATTAAAACAGTCGAACAGTATCTGGAAAGTCTCAATGACGGGCGGGAAGTGTGGTGCCTGGGTGAAAAGGTAAAAGACGTCCGGACGCATCCCTCGGTAAGAACCATTATTGAAATGGCCGCGATGGATTACGTTTTGCCGAACCATCCCGACTACAAGCATCTTTTTGTCACCAAGGACAAAGACGGTGAGGATATTAATTTTCTGCTTACCTCTCCAAAAACACCGGAAGATATGCTCCGCCGGCGCGAATGCTATATGGTGGGCATGCGTTCGGGCGGCGGCGTGCTGGTGCACTGCATGGGCGCGGACGCTCTGGCCGCTTTCAGCGTGGCCGCCGAGGTGATGGATAAAAAGCTGGGCACAAATTACATGGAACGCGTCGAAAAATACCGTACCTATCTCCAGAAGAACGATCTGGCGCTCACCGGCGCGATTACCGACGTGAAAGGCGACCGCAGCTTGCATCCTTCAGCGCAGAAACAGCACAAGGATTTTTATCTGAGAATTGTGGATAAGAAAAAAGACGGCATCGTTGTCCGCGGCGCCAAGGTGCATATCAGCGCCTCGCCCTGTGCCAATGAACTTTTGTGCCTACCCTGCCGCACACACGGCGAAGCGGACAAGGATTACGCGCTTGGTTTTGCCGTGCCGGTGAACGCCAAAGGCGTGAAGCTTCTGGGCGTGGAGCCCAACACGCGCCTCTACGGCGACGAAGGGGAATTTGATTATCCGATGTCCGATCATCTCCAGCCTTCGGAATCACTCATTATTTTTGATGATGTGTTTGTTCCCTGGGAACGGGTTTTCATGTGCGGTGAATGGCAGTATTCGCAGATTCTGGCTTACGCTTTCGCGAGTTATCATCGTCTGTTCGGCACATGTAAAATGACGCATACGTTGGAGATGATGACAGGTGCGGCGAGCCTGATTGCCGAATACAACGGCGTGCAGAATGTTCCGCATGTGCGCAAAAAACTTTCCTGGATGGCCTACATCACGGAGACGGTGCAGATGCTGGCCAAGCAGGCCTGCCTTGATCCGCAAACGGAATTCGGCATGGATGTGATGATGCCCAACCGGATGGCGATTAACGCCTCGAAATGGACTTACGCGAGCAACTTCCACACGATGTGCCAGCACATGCAGGATATTGGCGGCGGCTTAACTACTACCGTGCCCGCTTTCCGCGATTGGAAAAATCCGGAGATTCAGCCGTTTATCGAAAAATATCTGGCGGCCAAAGACGGCGTACCGACGGAAGATAGATTGCGTATTTTGCGCCTGATTAAAGATGTTACCAGCAATCACTGGCAGGTGGATACGATTCACGGCGAGGGCTCTATGGCCGCGCAGGAGATGTTTTTATACGGCAGCGCCGACTGGAAGAAGTATCAGGCGGCGGCAAAACGCGCCGCGCACATGGATGGCTGGCAGGATAATCCTGTTTACGGCAAACTGCCCCGCGTGGAGGAAAGTGTGAAACTGCCGCCGGTGGATACATCGTATCAGAGCTTTCCGCCCACGGTGAAAAAGTAAGATTGCCCGGCATTCGCCGGGCTTACGCTTCGGCGCTTCGTTCGTTGCAATGACAAAAAAATGGTGTGTCATTGCGAGGCACGTTTAGAGATTGCCCAGCATGCGCAGGGCTGACGCTTCGTGACTTCGCTCGCAATGACAGGGTGAGGGATTGCTTCGTCGTTTCACTTCTCGCAATGACAAGAAAAGGGTGTGTCATTGCGAGGCACGTTTTTTTGTGCCGCGGCAATCTGAAGCGATCTCTAACGAAAAAAGATTGCTTCGCTCATTGCATTCGCTCGCAATGACAGGGTAAGAGATTGCTTCGTCGTTTCACTCCTCGCAAGGACAGACAGCGCTAATCACCCGACAGGAAGTGCCGGGGATTGTCTACCATCATGGTTTTAATCTGTTCATCGCTGATGCCGGCGTTTTTCAGCGCCGGCAGAATATTGGTAAAAATATTCGTAAATGACCAGTTCTTAAACTTGATGGCCTCTTCCATGGGCATGCGGCCGCCTCTGCCGTAAACAGCGGCCATGCAATCATGGGAAAGCAAAATGCGGTTGGCGTAGCCCTTTTCCAGAAGGCCAATAAGTGTGGCAACGCGCGTCTGATCTTTTATCTTCATTTCAATCCCGAAGCGGTCAAAGGCTATGTAAACTCCGCGCTTCAAAACATCTAGGTGATAATCCAGTGAAGCATTGCCGCACATGTGGCCGATGGTGATTTTTTCCGGCGCCGCTCCCTCTGAGATTAGGATATCTGCCTGTTCGGGTCCCATGGTGCCATCTTCCGTATGCGTTGTGATGGGTACTCCTGTTTCACGGCTGGCCTGTGCCGCCGCTTTTAGCGTTGCCTCTTCACAGGGAGCAATTTTGTTTAATCCCGTCGCGACTTTTATCACACCCGGTTTGATGCCGGTCTGGCCGATGCCGTAATTTATTTCTTGCATTATGCCTTCATAGATTTCCGTCTGCATGTTGCCGATTTTGACATTTTCTCGGCGCTGAAAATAAATCCATTTGCCTTCTGCTTCCGTATACCTGCCGGTGGCGCAGACAATGTTGATTTGTAGTTTTTCCGAAACGCCTTTCATGACGGCAACGTTTCTGGATAAATCCACGGGTGTGGCATCGATTATCGCCCGAACGCCGAATTGTTTCACCGGCTCAAGATTTTTCAGGCAGGCGCTTACAATCTTTTCCTGATTATAAGGCCTGGTTAGCGGGTCGCATTCCCAGCCGGGATAGGCGGCGATGATGTGCTCGTGGGGAAGAGTAAGCCCTAAATTTTCCGGCGCGATGGGGCCCAAAACGGTATTGATCTTTGCCATGGTGATTTCCTTTTTATTTTTTCAGCTCCACGCGGAAACGGCAGCAGGAATCGCCCTTGGTGAGCAGTTTGGTGAAACCTGTGGTTGTAAAATTAGGATTCAGCGATGTCGCCATGCCCCGCAGGGATTCGCCCAGCAGGACCTCGCATAAGTCCGGCTCCTTCGACCACATTTTGGTCACCGGGCAGGTCTTGAGCTCTTTTTCAAATCCTTTAGGAGAGTTTTCGACATAGCCATCCCAGAAATTGGCGAAGGTATCATCAATGAGGTCGTGAACTTTGTGCAGGTTCGAGCAATCCTTAAAATCTTCCAGCGTCGTCCCGGTCAGACTCATCCATAACTTGGCGCCTTTCTGACCGTCTTTGAAATATTCTTCTTTGAGCCGCTCGATAAATTTTTCTCCGCCGACTTCCTTGCCGACGCGGAATAAGGTGACCATCTGCCGCGCGAGGGATTCCGTCCAGTTTTTGTAGCGTTTGCCCATTTCCTCTTCACTTACCGGATATTTTTCGTAATCGGGTTTTTCTTTCATGGCGTGACTCCTTTTCCTGTATTCTTAACGAGGCAGACAATAGCATATTGATGGGAGCGGCGCAATTACAATGCCCGAATTTAAAGTTATGTATAATCTTGAACGTGAAGCGATAATGTAAGAAAAATTTTTTGTTGAATAAAAGCGGCATGAAAGGTAAGTTTTTTAAAATGATGCCCGAATCCGGAGCTGAAATCATGAAGAATCTGAACCCCGACCATATCGAAGCAGTTTTGCGCATCATCAATAAAAGTCCCTACTTCCGCCTGCTCTCCATGAAGGTTACCGCGCTGGGCGCGGGCTTCGCGACGGTGGAGACAGATATCGTGGAAAAGCATCTGAATCCCTTCGGCGGCGTCCACGGCGGCGTCTATTCATCGCTGATCGACACGGCCGCTTACTGGGCGGTTTATTGCGATGTTGAAGAAACCGATGGCCTGATTTCTCTTGATGTAAAAGTTGACAATCTGGCGCCGGTGTCTGAGGGGCATCTGGTGATTGAGGGCAAAAGAATCAAGGCCGGTAAAAGCATCTGCATTGCCGAAGCCGCGGTTATCGACAGCGCGGGAAAATGGCTGGCGCACGGCACATCCAAGCAGATGATTATCCCCAAACTGCAGACCATCGCGAAGGCGGTGGAAGCCATGGGCGCGGAAAAACTGCCGCCGAAATTTATCAAAAAATAATGATTTTACCGGAAAATATTTTATGATCGCTTCCAACGGTTTTATGATTATCGCCATTATTGCCTACATGGTGATGCTGATTGTCATTGGTTTCATTTACGCCCGCCGCAACGCCCAGGTGGGCGATTTTTATCTCGGCGGCAGAAAGCTGGGCGCCGTCGTCACGGCCATGAGCGCGGAAGCATCCGACATGAGCAGCTGGCTTTTGATGGGACTGCCCGGCGTTGCGTATCTTTCCGGATTCGCGGACGCGGGCTGGACGGCAATCGGCCTGGCTATCGGAACATATTTAAACTGGCTATTGGTCGCCCGGCGCCTGCGCCGTTATTCACAGGCGGCGGGAAACGCCATCACGCTGCCGGAGTTTTTTTCCAACCGTTACCGCGATGAAAAAAAACTTCTCACCTGGATTGCCGCCATCGTCATCCTGATTTTCTTTATCCCGTACACGGCGGCGGGTTTTGCCGCCTGCGGCAAGCTTTTTAACAGCGTGTTCGGCATCGACTATACAACAGCCATGCTCATCGGCGCGGTTGTGGTGGTTTCCTACACGACCATCGGTGGGTTCTTGGCCGCGAGCACGACGGATTTGATACAGGGCATCATCATGAGCGTGTCGCTTCTGGGAATCCTGATTTTTGGCGTTCTGGTTGCCGGCGGCATTGACGCGGTGCTGGGAAACGCCCAAACATTGCCGGGCTATCTGAGCATGACGCTATCGCACAACGGTGCTTCCGGGCAGGCAGAAAGCTATGGATTAATTACCATCATCTCCACCATGGCCTGGGGGCTGGGTTACTTCGGCATGCCGCATATCCTCCTGCGCTTTATGGCAATCAGAGACGAAAAGAAGCTTGTCTTTTCCCGCCGCATCGCGGTTACGTGGGTGGTGATTTCGCTGGGCGTGGCGGTTTTGATCGGCATCGTCGGCCAGACGCTTTCCGCGAACGGGACAATTGCCACGCTGCAGGGTTCTTCCTCTGAAACGGTTCTCCTGCGGATAGCGGAGCTTATAAGCCGCCAGGGCGTGCTTTGCGCTTTGGCCGCCGGAATTTTTCTATCCGGAGTTCTTGCCGCCACCATGTCCACCTCCGACTCTCAGCTTCTGGTTGCTTCCTCCGGCGTTACGGAAAATCTGATCGGGGAATGCTTTGGCATAAAGCTGCCCGCAAAAAAGACAATGCTGATTGCCAGAGCCACGGTTATATTGATCGCCGTCATCGCCGCGTTCATCGCCAGAAATCCGGAAAGCTCGATTTTTCTTATCGTGTCGTTCGCCTGGGCGGGATTCGGCGCGGCCTTCGGCCCCGTGATGCTCTTTGCTCTTTTCTGGAAGCGTTCCAATCTTTACGGCGCGGTAGCCGGAATGATCGCGGGCGGCGCGATGGTGTTTGTCTGGAAGTATCTGGTGCGACCGTTCGGCGGCGCGTGGAACATTTACGAACTTTTGCCGGCTTTTCTTTTCGCGTGCGTGGCCATTGTAGCGGTGAGCTTAATCACGAAAGCTCCCGCCAGGGAAATCACGGAAGAATTTGATTCTGTCACGAAGATGAAAAACTGGTGATAAAAATCAGCAAGCGTTTTTATGATGTAACCCTGGTTTTTCCGAGGGGGTGTTTCGCGACCCATTCAAAGTAGGTTCCGATGGAATAGATAGCGTCCTGCATTTTTATATAAACAGGAAATCCCGCGTTGCGCAGAGCGGCAAAAGTTGTAATTCTGGTGCGCTCAACATCAAGATTGTCTTCCACAAAGCTCGATAATATGGGAATGACGGGTTTCTTGATTTGATGGGCCATTTCCATGATGGTATCGGCGTTATTTTTTACCTGAAGAATAGTTTCCGACCGCATAATATATTCGACGGAAAAGTAGGGAACAATGACATCGATTCCCTCGTCCTCATCGATGGCTTTCATGGTGTGCAGCATGACGTTGAGGTCGAAACCGAAGGCGCCCAGGTCAACCGGGTTCACCGTCGAGGTATTGACCCCCATGATTTTTTCGCTGATCTTCTGTTGGGCGCGGGCGCTCAATTCGGGAAGAACAAGGCCTGCCTGCACCGCGAGATCGCTGAAGAGGACCGAAACGCCACCTCCAGCTCCCAGGAATCCCACGCGCTTTCCCCGCAGGGGTTTTTTGGCTGTACCCAACATCACCAAGTGCATCATCTGGTCAAAGTTGTCCACCAGAAGGCCGCCATGCTGCCTGATGACCGCGGCCCAGATAGTGTAATCACTGGCCATGGCGCCCGTGTGGCTTGCCGCCGCCTTTGAGCCCGTCTCCGTTTTTCCCCCCTTGAGAATAATAACCGGTTTTTTAGCCGTTGTTTTTTTCAGGGACTGCAGGAAATGATCCGGGTCTTTGATATCTTCAACGTAGCAGGCGATGATGCGTATTTTTTTATCATCGGCCAGATAATCCAGATATTCTTCAAGCCGCAGATCGATCTGGTTTCCATAGGAGACGACTTTATTGAGCGGGATTTTTCTTGTGGAGGCCAGCGCCAGAAAATTACCCGTAATCCCGCCCGACTGCCCCAGAAAGGCGACGGTGCCGGGCAACTCCTGTTCAGGAGCGAACGTAAAAGAAATTTTCGATTCAGAACAGTGAATTCCGATGCAGTTCGGGCCGACAATCCGCAGATGCCCTTTACGCGCTTCCCTGACCAGATCCTCTTCCAGTTGCCGGTTTCCCGTTTCTCCGAAACCGGAGGTGAAAAAATGGATGAATTTAATGTGCTTGCGCACCGCCGCTTTAACAATATCCATGGACTGCTCGACCGGAGCGGCGACAATCGCAAAATCAACCGGTTCGGGAAGCTCGTCGATGGAGGCGTAGGCCTTGACCCCGTCCACTGTGCCCCGCCTGGGATTTACCGGATAAATAGAACCTTTAAAGCCGTTAGCCCGTATAATCTGAAAATAGGGCATTTTCCCTCCGCCCAGATTGTCGGAAGCGCCAATAACGGCGATGTTTTTTGGATAAAATAAAGAATCAAGATTCACTGCAATGCTCTTTTATGCTTTTGCTCCATATACAAGGCGCGTGCAATATAAAGACGCGCGCCTATCCTGTCAAGACAATATTCTTTTTATATTCAGGCCGCTCCCTAAAGGTTATTTTTGTGCATGAGAGTTCGGCGCGACAGGAAAATGAGGATGGGGAAACGGCGCGACTGATACCCCGGCTGATAACGGTTTTCTATTTTTGTTGAACAAATGCCACGCAAGATGTAAGTATTCTTATCAGTAATTAATGACTTAACTTTAGTCATCAGGAGAAGCTTTTTATGGAACGAGAAGTGGCGCTCAAAGCCGTTCAGGAAAACGTGAAGACCGAAAACCTTATCAAGCATATGCTGGCTACGGAAGCAATCATGCGCGCGCTGGCCCGGCGCTTCAATGAAAACGAAGAGGAATGGGGGCTGGCGGGGCTTTTGCACGATATCGACATTGACCTGACCAACGCGGATATGAAAATTCACGGCAAACCCGGCGCAGAGATGGCCAAAGAGCTGGGTGCGAGCGATGCCGTGACTCACGCCATTTTAGTCCACAACCAGATGCTGGGCGAGCCCTGCGTGTCACTTCTGGATAAAGCTCTTTTTTGCACGGATCCTTTGACCGGATTAATTACCGCCGCGGCCCTGGTGCGCCCGGATAAAAAACTGGCACAAGTGGAAGCCAAATCAATCAAAAAGCGCTTCAAGGAAGAGCGCTTTGCCGCGGGCGCGAACCGCGCGCAGATTGCCCAATGTAGTGCAATCGGCCTGGAACTGGATGAGTTTATTGCGCTGGGTCTGGACGCGATGAAAGGCGTGGCGCAGGATTTGGGATTGTAGTATAAAGCGAAAAAAGCGGCATCTTTAAGTCAGAAACAACTTCGCGTAAAGGAGGTATGGAGATGGCGGTTAAAGAATGTGCTATTTGCGGCTACCGATCCGACAAGCCGTTTGATGACGACAAGTGCCCTGACTGCGGTATGACTTACTGGAAATGCCGCGAATGCGGGTTCATCCTCAAGGCGCAAAACATTCCGGAACAATGCCCATCCTGTTTCCGCAAATGCGAATTCAGAAACGTTACCTGCTACACACCGGAATGCGGCGGCCCGGGCAATATCGACGAAAAATTATTGTAATTAGCAAGGATATCGAATGAAACGCGTTACAACGTTTTTTCTTATTTTTATTTTTGCCGCTTCCTTCAGCGGCTGTGCCAGAGAAGACGAGCAGACCAAGATTAAAAAGATTATCACGGCTATTCAGGCGGCAAGCGAAGAAAAGGAAGTCAAAAGGGTTATGGAGCACGTCTCCAAAAATTATTCCGATCCCCAGGGAAATAATTACGAAGACATCAGGGGCTTGCTGATTGGTTACTTTTTTCGCTATCCGAAGATAGCGGTCTACATCAGCAATCTTGATATTTCCGTGGAAGGAGCGGCGGCAAAAGCCGGGTTCGAAGTAGTGCTCACCAGCGGCGTCCAGACAGGGTCCATAAGCGATGTCATCCCGGAATCGCTCGGCGTGTGGAATTTTGACGTGACGCTGAAGAAAGAATCAGGCGCATGGAAAGTCACCTCCGCCCAATGGCAGGAAGCGCTGATATGAAAACAATTATTAAACCATAGGATTGTTAAAACAAAATAGGACGCAAACCACTAAAACCATTTTCATTTTTGTTTAATTTTTCCCGAATAGTCGGGAGTTAAAAAGAATTCCTATTTTTTATAAAAAACAACTTTTATCTTAAGGAGGCTATGATTTATGAGAAAATCAGGTTTGTTTTCGTTATTTTTGCTGATTGTATTTTTGCTGGTATCCGGTCACGCCTTAGCCCAAGAGGATAAAAAAGGATGCAAGGACCATCTGCTTTTTTCCAGAATGGAAGGTTTCTATATAACTAAGTGCGAACAAAAAGATTTCGATACTGAGACGTTCATTGATCCTGAAACAAAAAAGAAGATAAGCGTTGAAGGGAGAAAATACTCGATAGATTATGGCCTTAAGACGGATTACAAAAATAGGTATAGCAGATTGCAAATTTCAAGGAATTATATAAACGCCATTACCAAGATAGGGGGTATGGCGTTCGAGAATGATCCCAAATGGCCTGACAGCACTTACATGAAGGTTGTCGTAGACGGAAAAGAGATCTGGGCGGTGTTCTGGCAAGGATATGCCGGCCTGGCCGGAAGATTGTGTATTGTCGAAAAACAGGCCATGATACAGGAAATTGTCGCCGACGCTAAATTCATGGCCGAGGGGATAAATACGTCTGGCCACGTCGCGATCTATGGAATCTATTTTGATTTCAACAAAGCGAATATCAAACCCGAATCGGAAAACGCCCTGAAAGAGATAACAAAGCTTCTTCAACATAATCCGCAATTGAATATATATGTCGTTGGTCATACCGATAACATAGGCGGACTTGATTATAACATGAAGCTCTCCCAGCAAAGAGCAGATGTTGTGGTTAAAGAACTGGTTTCAAAATATAATATCGCATCAGACCGCCTTAAGTCTGCCGGCGTAGGTCCGCTGGCCCCCATTGCCGCAAATGAAACAGAGGAGGGAAAAGCTAAAAACCGGCGGGTTGAACTGGTAAAGCAGTAGTTTAAAACTTTAAGAATCAACCGACATTTATATTAGGGGGTATTATGAAAAAATATATTATCATTTTTATCTGCTTTGTCGGGTTTTTATTTAGCCCTCATTATTCTCCGGCACAGGAGTTCCGGGAGGCGCAAAAAATTCAGCCAAACTTTACCGAGGCATCGACTGTGAAAAAGCAACAGGCAAATGTTTCCTCGTTGTCCGTGCATATTTGTGAAGATTACAATGGTCTTAAAGGGAAAATGGCTTCGCTTAACCGATCTTTCAGCGAATATCTTAAAATGGATAATGAGATAAATGAAGTGTTCCTAAAAACGCAACATCAGTTTAAACAGATTCAATCGGAACAGCTTTCCACGCGTGGCGCTATTGCGGGCACTGCGTCAAAGACATCGCAAAATCAAATCGAAGGGCGGATTACCCGCGAACAAGTGCAAGACCAAAGTCCTGAAGTTCGGCGTTTGCAAAAAAGTGTAAGCGCTTCACGTCGGCTTAAAGATAATATTTTCAAGGATCTGGAGAGTTTGAGGCAGTCAATTGCCGCAGTGGGCGCTGATATCCGTAAACTGTCTGCCCAGGGGCTTATTCCGGCTGAAAGTAAGCAGTGTTTGAAGAGAGCGAGCTCAGAACTTGATAATGAAATTTCCCGCTTTGGGGGGATGAATGAAGCACTTAAAGCGCAGCAAGGCGCGCGCAATACAAATTTTTCAGTAAGCGTTGCCTGTGGGTCGTGTGATTATAAAAAATGCGCTGAATGTTGCCAGAGAGTAAACTTGGTCACGGCGGCTGAAGGGACCATAGAGAATGCGAATCAAAAAAGGCGTTTGTACTTGTGCCAGATCCAGTGCGATACCCTTGCAGAATTTTGCAGCCAACATGCTGATGCAGAAGACCTATGGAAAAAAGCCATGGACGCGCTAAAGGATTTAAACAATCGGCAAACAGAAAATTCCAGAAACGTCAGCAATTTATGAAAGCCGGATTAATGCAAAGAGGAAATATTAATATCAGAATGTAGATATTCAATTAATTTCTTTGCAAAGGTAAACGCTTTGCGGAGAAAAAGCAGCAAATAAAAAGGAAAGGAGAAGGAGTATGAAAATTTTAAAGGTTTTATTAATGGGCATGGTTATTTTGTTGGCTTCAGTTTATTTTTCCGGCGTATTGGTAACTGCCGCGTCGGAAAATAAATTAAACAAACAAACTACGGCAGGTCAAGTAAAATCAAAGCTAGATTGCAAAATGACCGAAGAAAAGGATAAAGAGGGGAAAACTGTTTATAAGCTGACAGGTAAGGATTGCGATAAGGTCGCAAATCAGGTAAATTCGGAACAGGGGCAAAAAGCGACTTGCTGTGTTTGTGAAAGGACTTCTTATGGAGTGATTGTCTGTCGCGGTAATTGCTGCCTTGCAAAAGTTTCATCCGCTTTTCGGTAATTTGTGTTAAGATTTGCATAAGCCCGATGATGAAATTCATCATCGGGCTTTTAATCCCAATAATAAATCGCCTAAATAAGTATCTCCGCCCAATGGCAGGAAGCGCTGATATGAAGAGCGGAGAGCTGGAAACTCTCTCCTTCAGCGTCTGGCGAGTCAGGCCTTGGGTGTAGAGCCAACTATAGTCCGATTTCTGCCGGCGTGTTTTGCCTCGTAAAGAGCCTTGTCCGCTTCCAGGACAAGCTTCTCCGGGTTTTCTTCTTTTTGCGGTATTGCGGTAGAAACTCCCATGCTGATGGTTACATGCCAGTTTGTCTGCTGACCATTTTCCTCCTGAGAAAAAGCGGCCACGGATTCTCTGATTGCCTCGGCCACGTGGAAGGCGTGCTCAGAATCAATGTTGGGGAGAATCAGAATAAATTCTTCTCCACCGTAGCGCACCGCCAGCTCGCCGGGACGACGCGTGTAATTTTTTAAAATTTCGGCAATACGGCAAAGCAACGCGTCGCCCGCTCGATGGCCAAATGTATCATTGTATTTTTTAAAGCGATCCACATCGGCCAAAATCAGAGAGAGGGGCCTGCCATACCTGAGGCAGCGGTTCCATTCGGTATGGAGAATTTCATCAAACCTTCTCCTGTTGGCCAAACCTGTTAGGGGGTCGGTTCCCGCCATGACATGGTAGGCGGCATTTTGTTTGATAAGCGCGATGGATAAAAAGGCAAGAGTAAAGAACAGGGAAAGGGGAATCAGCCATTCATTGTAGAAGGGATATGAAATTATTCCGTTAATACGGAAAAAGTCGTAAACGGAAACAGCGTGCGCGGTAAACCATCCCATGGCGAAATAGCCGGAATTCGCTATTCCCTTGTGCCAGAAGTAAAAGGCAAGACAGATGGAAAAAAATGGATTGATGACAAACAGCACCAGGGAAACAAAAGTTAAAAGCGGGTTGGGAAGCAAAACAAGCGCGACAAAAAGAAGGCTCAGGTACTGAAAGCCGGCCATGATTTTATCTAAAACCTTAGCGTGTTCCTTGAGGGAAAGAAACAGGCGGAAGAATTTGGCTCCCGTGAAAAAAAGTCCGCCGATAAACAATACTTGCAGCAGGGGAATGAAAGCCAGAAACTCGTCAGGCATGTAAAGACGGATGAAGCCGGCCCGCATGGCGGTGTGTAGACCGAAAAAAGTGCTGTACAGCGCCAGCCAAAGGCTGATTCCTTGGCGGATAAGGGATCCCGCGGTTATGAAATACACCAGAATTAGTGCCAGAAATCCGAAGAGGGCTCCGTATATTGTGTAGTCGCGGATTGCTTTTTGGGTTACTGCCTGCTCCGATAAAATCCGGATGGGAATAGTCATCCCCGATGAAGAACGTAAGCGCATATAAACCGCGGCGGTTTCACCTGATTCCAGGGAAAGGGGAAAGAGAAAGTGCCGGTCAGGCACCACGCGCTCTGATGCCGGAACAATGCTTCCCGTGCGGTCTTCCTGAAAGTCGCCGCCGTGCTTTTTTGAGTAGAAGGTGATGGCATTTATCACGGGGTATTCGAAGGAAACAAAGAATTTTCGCGGTCTATCGTCCCTGTTCTCCAGGGAAAAACGCAGCCATAAAGAATCTTTCATCAATCCGAAATTGAGAACTCTTCCATGAAGCGGCCCGGACCAGTCACTGTGCCCGGCGGCTTGTTCCACCGAAAGCTTATGGGTTGGATCGATGAGCTTTTCCAGATGGCCGGATAAGTCATAGGAGGATTTGTCTTTTAGGATAAGAGGCGGGGGGCTTGCCGCGTGCGCGGTATTGAAAGAAAGGACGAGAAAGAACAGTTGTAAAAAAATAAACCTACGTGCCGTAATCCACATGTTCCTGCGTCCGCTTATTGCTTTTATTTGCTTATAAGTTAAACTATAAGAAAATCAAGATTGTAAGTCAAGAAAATTCAAGCAAAAAGAATCAGTCATGATAAGGACGACCAACCATATTTCCTGGGCGGGTAAAAAAAGAAGGGCATACTTTTAAGGTTAAGGAGTATTTTTAAGTTTCTTTAAGGTATGGGAAGTGTTTGTCATATTAACAAACAATGTGGTATTGAAAATATGCTATTCTCATAAGGTAAGGAAATTTTTATCGGAAGCGGTTGAGTCAAGCCTGAAATATTTGCTTTAAACCGTAAAAGTAGCCGCGGGCATTGATTTGTTTGATTTAATAAGCCGAATTTCAAGAGGGGGAGAACAAGATGAAAATTTTGCAGCTATTGGATTACAGTCAAGATTTAAGGCATAGATATTTCCAAACTTTAAGCAGACTGCCGTGGACGGAAGTTATCAAAGGCCGCGGCGCGAGCTTTCCATCACTCAAAGACATTTTTCTGCACATGATTTTTGTGACGGACGCCTATATAAATTACGCCCTGCAGGGAAATAAAAATTATCCTGAGGTAAAACTAGAAGAATACGACAGTATCGAAAAAATCAAAAGGTATATGGACGATGTGGAGATCCGCGCCGGTGCCAATCTGGCAAAGATGACACCGGAACAACTGGAAAAGAGCGAAACATTGCTCCTGGATTTTTTTCAGGAAGAAACGCATCATCGTGGCGAGCTTCTGGCGCTTCTGTGGCAGATGGATGTAGAACCGCCGCATAGGGGATTTCTTCAGTACCGCGCCGCGCATAAACGAAAACAGTAAAAGCAGAACTCGTAAATAACAAAGCAGAAAGAAAAGGAAAGTCAAAAATAATCTGAGGAGGTGGGCACAATGTCAACAAGGGCGAAGAAAATATTCCTTATGGCAGTCGTAGCGTTAAGCCTCAACGCAGTAGTTACCATACCGGTAAGCGCAGATTCATACCAGGGGAAACTTGATTCTGTTCAAGTTAGAGGCAACGACTTTTATTTTTTTATCAAATCTAAAGATCTGAGACTCTACGCCACGGGAGAATATCGGGACGTTTTAGTGCACGCCTTTTTTAAAAAAGCCAACCTCGGTATTGGTTATACGCCAAAGGCCTGCCCCGCTGGTGTTCCCGGCGCGTGCGGGACGGTTTACGTTGTCGCTGTGTCGGCATCAAGCTTCTAAAGTGCCGTTGAGGCAACTCTCAGATTGATTGTTTGGAAGGAAAAAGAGGCAGATAGAAATGAAATATTATACGACAATCCAAGCCAGACAATTTGCCGAAAAGTGGCTGACGGCTTGGACGGGAAACAATCCGGAATTGCTGGCAAGCTTCTACGCGGAAGACGCCTTTTATCTTGACCCCGGCATTCCTGACGGCGTTAAAGGGAAAGCAAATCTGCTGGCATATTTCCGCAAGCTTCTGGCGAACAACCCTGACTGGATCTGGTCGCAGATAGAAGGCATTCCTCTGGAGGACGGATTTCTTAATAAATGGCGCGCGGAAATTCCTGTCGGTTCGGTCATGTTGGAAATCGTCGGCGTGTGTCTGGTGCAACTGGATGACGCGGGGAAAATCCGCCGCAACGAAGTTTACTTTGACCGCACAAAACTTCTCGCTGAAATTGCTAAATTAAAAAAGAGGTGACGGCTATGTTAAAACGCTTTATTCTATCCAGCACTGTTATTTTAGTTTTTGCGGTAAATCTGTGGGCGCAAAATGTGGATGAAGGATATCATGCCCTGAGAAACGGGGATTATAAAACCGCATTGATGATTTTTGAGCCGTTGGCCGCCAAGAATGACGCCGCCGCGCAAACCGGTCTGGCGGCGATGTATTACGACGGCTTGGGTGTGCCTAAGGATGAAAAGAAGGCTGTGGCTCTGGCGCAGCGCACGGCCAAAAGAGATCACGCGGTTGCGCAATTCATCCTCTATGACGCGTATCAATACGGCAAGGGAGGTTTGACCAAGGACGAAGATAAAGCGTTTGACTGGCTGCAGACTTCCGCGGAAAACGGTTACCCGCAGGCGCAGATCACCATCGCCCGAATGTTTTTTGAAAAGAAAGATTATTACCGTTCGTTCAATTGGGCGCAGATCGCCACTAAACGAAATGTCGCCAACGCGATGACACTGCTGGGCAATCACTACGCGCTGGGCGTGGGTGTGGCGCAGGATAACGCGCAGGCGTTTCAATGGTATAAAAGAGCCGCGGAATCTGGCGATGCCGAAGGACAGTACTGGCTGGCGGAAATGTATTTCACCGGGCGTGGCGTCGCCAAGGACAATATCCAGGGCAGGAAGTGGATGGCCGAGGCCGCTCGGCAGAATTACGAGCCGGCCCAAAAGTGGCTGCGGCGCGAAGAAAAAAGTGGCGCGCCGGTAAAACAAACTCGCTGAAATAATTATCAAAGTGTATAATACGCAAACTTGCAAGCAAAGAGGCCGTCGCATGAGGAAAGCGCTGGAAAGAGAAATAGTCAAAGACCTATTTATAATTTTAAAAAATAATAATCGGACTGCGCAGATCAGCCATCAGGGTGTGGTTATTTTTCTCCTTGTTTTTTGTCTGCTGATAATAGTTTCCGGCTGCTCCACGCAGTATGCCTACTGGAATCATCCGAAAACGGCATTGGTGATGATGCAATCACCCGGCGCTTTCGGCCCGGCGCGCCACGCCTCTTTTAAAATAGATGATGACCGCGGCAACCAGGATGTGCTGGTTATGCTGGCCTTATCCGGCGGCGGCAGCCGTGCGGCTTATTTAGCCGCGCGGGTCATGACCACACTGCAGCATGATCCTGACCTGGATATTCTTAAGGAAGTTGATGTCATTTCTTCCGTCTCCGGCGGCTCGCTCGCGGGCGCCTATTACGCCGTTACCGAAGATCCGGAATTTGTGATACCCGTTCCCCGCTGCAAACTGGACTGCGCCGCGTTCAATGACCAGTACAATATAACCTGCTATAAAAAAGGGAAAAGGCAGCAAATCGTTGTCGGCAAGATGACGGAAGAAGAAAAAAGAATGGCGCATAAGGCGCTGCGCAGAGCGATAAGCGACTGTTCCGCCAAAGAATACGCCTATATGGAAAAACTTTTTCATCTTTCTCAGGCCAAGGTAAGCTCCAACCGCATTTGGATAAGTCGGCAGGAGTGGCATGAAAGACGGACAAGGGGTCTGTTTGACCTGAATCTCCAATTTCGCCGCGCGCACGTCGAAGATTTAATGTCGCGTAATTATTTGAACAGATGGTTTGCCAGCTGGTTCTGGCCGGGCAATATCGCACGTTACTGGCTGACCGCCTATGACCGTACCGACATTATGGCGCAGACCCTGGAGGATAATCTTTTTGACACAAAAAACCTGGGCGTTCCGCTGAAATTCGGCGATCTGAATCCTGAACGCCCGTACCTGATTATCAACGCCACAGACGGCACGGAATACTATGAAAATCCCAACAGGGAAGCAAAGGAAGGAGCGCCGAAAATGCAGTTCGGTTCCGTTTTTACCTTTACGGATGAAGATTTTACCGAACATCTGAATTCCGACATTTATCAGTTTCATGTGGCGCGGGGCGTTATGGCTTCCGCGGCTTTTCCGGCGGTGTTTAGTTATGTTACGTTGCGTGATTTTTCTGATGAAAATGATGAGAGATACCGCCATGTATTCGATGGCGGCAACGCCGACAATCTTGGTCTGCGCAGTTTGTCCCGTGTGCTGAAAGAAAACCGCGGCAAATATAAGCATGTTATCGTCATTCTCGTGGACGCCTTTGTCGAGCCCGCCGGCAAGAGCAGCAAAAATCCTGAGCCCCGGAGCACCTTCAGTCATTATCTCGATATGAACTTTATGGACAGTTTTGACGCCTTATTGAAGAGCAACCGACAAATCGGCATCAGTGAATTTCTGAAGGACAATATAGATATCAAAGATAAATTGACTTTCTGGCACATAACCTTCGACAAAGTGGATGAAAGCATAGTTGACGTCACGCCGCTGAGTTACGATGATAACCCGCTGGAGGCAAGAACGCTGCGCCAGGGATTAAACCGCATCGAAACCAATCTGCGCATTTCGGATATCAGCAAACAGAGAATCGACGAAGCGGTAAAAATAATCTTCAAAAAAGACGCTCCGTGCCTGTATCGCATTAAAAAGATTCTTCTCAATGAAAATCCAGGCCCGCTGATATAGCGGCTGAAAAAATGTCGGTAAAACATAGTAAGAACATAAACAAAATTTAAGGAAAGGAGGAAATAATGAGTCGCTTGAGTCGTGTTTTTCCGGTTTTTGTTTTTGCTTTTTTTACGATAATGATTATTCCGCATGTTTCCGTCTCCGTTGATGAAACCCCTTCGCTTATTGAACAGACTTTTCAGAAAGCAAAAAAAGATTATCTCGACAATAATATTAATTCCGCCTCTGAGCAAATCAAAAGAGGCGCGATATACATAAAAGAAAAAGCGGCTAAAGCCTCTTCCCGGGGCAAGGGGGAGCTGGAGGACTCGGCGCGGGAACTGGATAAACTGGCGGATGACGTGAAAAAGGGCACGGTAAAATCGGTAAAGAGAATTGAAGACACCTTCGCGCGCGTCTATCACGCGCTGGCTTTGGAGTCGCATATCAAATCGACGGAATCCTGGGCGAAACGGGAAAGGGCAACGGCAGGCGAGGCGCTTGACGCGGCCAACAAGAATCTGGAAAGAGGGTTGGCTTGGGCGGGTCAAAAAGCGGAAGAAAGCACGAAAAAGGTCATGCAAAAGTCCGAGGAGATTGTCCTGAAACTGAAAAGAAAAGGCCGGCTGATTACCGAGGAAGTGGGCAGAGGCATACAGGACGCGGGCAAAGAGATTGAAAAATTCGGCAAAAAGATTTCTCCGAGGGAAGACACATAAAAGTAAAGCATAGCCGCGAATATTTATGTCACGGTTATCGCTTAATTTGTAATAACGGCAAGAGATAATGAAATGGACGGGTAAAAAAGTCGGTCTGGCGTTGGGCGGTGGCGGTGTGCGCGGTCTTTCCCATATCGGCGTGTTGGATATTCTGGAGCAGGAAGGCGTCAGGGTAGACCTGATTGTGGGAACAAGCGCCGGTTCGCTAATCGGCGGTGCCTACGCGAGCGGTCAGTCGCCGAAAGAAATAAAGACAAAGATCGATATCTATCTGCAAAGCCCGGAATTTGACAAATCTTCACTTAAGGCTATTGGTCTTTCGTTTTCACCCGCGCCAAAATCTTCCCTGCAGAAAGCTCAGTCCTATCTTTTGAATCGCTATTATCTGATGCGTGCTTTTTTCCGGCCCTCGTTGCTTCCTGGCGAGGATTTTAAATCACTGATAAATTATCTGCTGCCCGATATCGATATACGCGACACGCGTGTTCCTTTTTACGCCGTGGCCACGGATTTGATTACCGGCAAGGAGGTTATTCTTTCCGAAGGCTCGCTGCGCGAAGCGGTGCTGGCCAGCTCTTCCGTCCCCGGAGCGGTGGAACCGGTGCGCAAGGGCGACAAGCTTCTGGCGGACGGCGGTATTACCAGCAGTGTCCCTGTCAGGGCGGCGCGTGAACTGGGCGCGGATATCGTTATTGCCGTGATGGTCGGCCGCTCGTTGCCTAAGGCGACAGACGCGGATGTGGATACGGCAACGGAAATAATTTATCGCGCGGGTGAAATTACTTCCAACAGATTGGAGGAGGCGGAGCTGGCGGGCGCGGATATTGTAATCCGGCCTGAGGTGGGCGATCTTCACTGGGCCGACTTCGCGCGCAGCGGTGATCTGGTCAAAAAAGGGGAAAACGCTTGTCGGGAATATGTTAAAAGCATAAAAACAGCGCTGCGCGAAGACCGGGCTGTTCCTTCGCCGGGGCAACTGATTACCGGATTTTTCCGAAAATATTTTTCACCCGGGAAAAAATAAAATAACTTTCTACCAGGAGTGCCGCTAGCCAGAAAGATTATTGATGTTTTTGTAAGTTCGGTGTTACGCCTTTCCGTGGATGTTTTTATTTAAACCACGCTTTTGCAGAATCGCATATAGGTGACTCAAGATATAATCGACGGGGAATAAAAGGAGCAGATTCATGAATAAAGCAAAACTCTTTGGCATTATTTTAATTGTTGTACTGGCGGCTCAGCCTATACATGGCGGCGAACAGAACAATCTGCAACAGAAAAAACATTTCCAGACGTTTACCAGAATCGACACTGTATTTAAAAGTCGTGGTGAAAACTGCGCGGCGTGGCTTTATTTGCCCAAGACCGTTTCCAGGCCGCCGCTTGTCATTATGGCTCATGGTTTTGGCGCGGAAAAAACATTCCTTCTGGATGAATATGCAAAGCGTTTTGTCAGTGAGGGACTGGCCTGTCTCGTCTTTGACTATCGGGGTTTCGGCGACAGCGAAGGAGAGCCGCGCAATTACGTAAACCCCAGGAGGCATCTGGAGGATTGGCAATCCGCCATAGCCTTTGCGCGGTCGCTTGATTCAGTGGATAACAAACGTATCGCGCTTTGGGGGACATCTTTCAGCGGTGGTCATGTGATTGTCACGGCTTCCCGTGATCCGGAAATAGCCGCTATTGTCGCCCAGGTTCCTTTCGTGGATGGGCGGTCATCCGGCAGGAGCGTTGGCTATAAGCTTCAGGCTCTGTATCATGGCCTGCGTGACACAATAAGCGCGGCTTTATTTAACAAGCGGCATTATGTGCCCATAGTAGCCGCGCCTGATACTTTTGGCATGCTCAACACCCCCGACGCACTCGAAGGCTGGAAAAAAAGCAGGCCTCCGGGTGTCTCTTCCGATAGAAAATGTCCCGCGAACATCGCCCTGACCGCGTTTTTTTATCGGCCCATTAAACATGCCCCGGACGTATCTTGCCCCGTCCTGATCATATATGCCCAGCAAGACACCCTCATACCGGCTAAAGATGTAAAAAAAACAGCAAAAAAAATTCCCCAGGCAACAGTAATCGGCCTACCCATCAAACATTTTGATATTTATGTGGGAGATATCTTTGAAAAAACGGTTAGGCTGGAAGCTGAATTTTTAAGGAAGCATCTTTTGCCTGCTCATTAAGTAAGGCAGTGATAAGACGGTTTCCAATGAAATTACTGATCGCTTCAGCGTGCTCTCCGTCTGCTTTTTCAGGTATGGCCGTCGTATTCAACGCTACGGCTCAGAATGAACCGGCCAGAAGTTTTATTCCGTTTTCCCGGAAAACTTTATTATAAAAATCATCCGAGAGATTCAGCTCGCGCAGATAGTTGATCTCATCTTCGCGGGGCAAAAAAATATTCGGAAAATCCGATCCGTAGATAATTCTGTCTTTGTATCTCTCCAGAATATTAATATCCAGGTTGTAACACCAGGGCGTCTGAGGCCAAAAGCAAAAAGCCGTATCCATATAGAGATTGGGGTATTCATCCAGAAGGCGGATAAATTCCGCATATTCCAGGCCGCCGAGGTGAGCGATGTTAACAGGGAGGTTCGGGTAGCGATCCATTAGTGACCTGAAGCGTTTAATGCCGACAAACTCATTGCCGACGGGGCCGGTTCCCGCATGCATCAGCAGACGTTTTTTCTTGTCCATCAACATTTCGTATAGCGGGAAAAGCCTCTCGTCATCCGGCGCAATTTCCTGTACCAGGCAATGAATCTTTATTCCGAGAATCTTTTGGTGGGATATAATTTCTTCCGCGTGGACAAGCGAGTTTTCGTCATCGGGATGATAGGCGGCAAAACAATAGAGGTTGTCAAATTCATCAAGAATTTGCCTGTTCCAGAAGTTAAGCCATTGCGCTATGCCTTTCTTGTGGGCATAATTTGAATAGACAATATGATGGACGTTATGAGCCTGCAGGTATTCTATGCATTGCCGGTAATAATATTTGTATAAAATGGTAATGCCGTATAACTTGTAAAAAGTTTTCCAGAGGGCATCAAACATATTGTCGGGAAACAAGTGAACATGGAAATCAATCATTTTATGCGCAAATATTATTCTGTAAAAAAATCCTCTGATATTGTTTGCTTAATGTATTTAACTAAACCGGAACAAAATCGGCCGGCCGGACTTCCTTAAGTTTTATTGCTTCGGTGGGGCACGTGACGGTGCAGGCTCCGCAGCCGAGGCAGTTTTCCGCCTTAATAACAGCCAGGTCATTTTCCATCACAATCGCGTCGAAAAAGCATCTGTCCAGGCAGGTCTCACAGCCCGTGCATAAGTCAGGATCGACCACCGCTTCAAACCGGCTAGGCGCGACCCATTTTTTCGGGCCGTTCATTATCGGCCAGTTCAGGCAGCAATCCTTACAGCAGTTGCAGATAACATGTCCCACGGTCTGACGGTTATCAACCACGTGGACAAGCCCCTCTTCTTCGCATAGCTGAATGATCTTCATCGCTTCGCTTTTGGACAAAGCGCGGCCTGTTCCTCTTTCGATGTTATATTCTGCCGCGCGATCAACCTGCATGCAAACCTCCAAGGGCTTGCCGCAGGAGCCGTCAATGACCCGGCAGGAACATTTGGTGACGGAAAGCGTTTTTGCACCTTCAATAATTTTCAGAACGTCGTCATAGGCGAGAATGCGCGATTGCGGATCGATGCGTTCATTCACGGGAACAACGCGCATGACGGAACCGGGAAGGAAGTTGGTTATCGCCTGACCGTAGGTGGGCCACTCCTTCTGCATGTACATTTTCCACAAATCCAGCACTTTTCGGGACAAGCCGGGCGTGAGGCTGGTGGAATCATGCATCTGGGGTACGCTTTTCACGCGATAGAATTTCAGCTCGTCACCTTTCCGCGCTTTGAAAATTAGCCCCCTGTTGAATAAGGACTCCATCATTTTTCTGATTGTCTCTTCGGAAAATCCTGTTTTTTGCGCCAGCTCGCTTACCGTTGCCGGAGGCGATGCCGCCAGCAAGACTTTTGCTTCGTCATCATTTATTAACGCTTCAAATATTTTTGGTATAAGTGCGGATTCTCCCGCGCCGATTCCTTCAGCCAATTGCCGGCACAAATTGATATCCGTCATTCTTACGACCTCCTGTTTTTTCTGACAATGAGTATCAGAAATTTATTTTTTTGTGTCAAGAATAATAAGAGGCGTTAAATTAATAACATAAATAAAATAATGATTTACGAAAGCGCCCCAAATATTGCTTGACTAGTAGACGACCGGTCTATTACGGTGTTTCCAGACAAAGTTGAGGAGGGAAGTTATGGATATTTATGAACGATTGAGAGAGATACTGGACGCGCATCCCACCACCGCGCCAAAGGCGAAAGCCATCAACGAAATACTCAAAATGCTTTTCACGCCGCAGGAAGCGGCTGTGGCTGTACAGATGAGTTATAAAATGAAAACGCCTGCCGTTATCGCGCAAAAAACGGGAATCTCCGAAGGCGAAGCTCTGCAGCGTCTGGAAACGATGGCAAAAAAAGGGATTATCGCGGCACGGGTAAAGGATGGAGAAAAAAGTTACGCTCTCGTGCCGCTCATTCCTGGTGTTTTTGAATTTCCATTCATGAAAGGCGGCGGCACGCCCATGCATGAGCGACTGGGTAAACTCTGGGAAGAGTATCATCATGAAGCGCTCGGCGCTTCCTTCGCGGGAAATCCGACGCCACTGATGCGCGTCGTGGCCGTGGATAAATCCATTGCCGTGCGCGACCGCATTCATCCTTATGAAGAAGTCAAAAATTTCATCAATAACGCCTCTTTTATCGCGCTGACCAATTGCGCCTGCCGGATAAGCGTTGCCGCCTGCGATAAACCGAAAGAAGTGTGCCTGATTTTTGACGCGGCCGCGCAATTTCTGGTTGAATACGGTTTTGCCCGCCGGATAAGCAAGGAAGAGGGTTTTAAAGTACTGGATACGGCTGAAGAAGCGGGACTAGTGCACACCAGCAACAACAGCGCGGACCGGGCTAATCTTATTTGCAACTGCTGTCCGTGCTGCTGCACTGTGCTGCGCGGGAGAACTCAGCTTAAACACCCGCACGCTTTTGAGCCGAGCCGCTTTGAAGCTTTCGTAAATGCCGATGAATGCACGGGCTGCGGTATTTGCGCCGATGAGCGTTGCCCCATGAAGGCCATAGTGATGGTCGATGATGTGGCGGTGGTCAACGCCGAGGAATGCATCGGCTGCGGGCTTTGCGTTACCGGATGTCCCACCGCTGCCATTGTTCTTGAGGAGAGAAAACAGTTGCCTTGCACTCCGGCAACTGTTTCAGAAATGGGCACGAAAATTCTGCAGGAAAAAGGCAGGCTGGAAGCTTTTTTGAAAGTCATGCAGGATTAATATTTCCATCAAGGAGATATAGAATGGCGCAAAACAGCACGCGCGAAGAAATCATCCGTAGGGGAGCCGCGCTTATTCACGCCCAGGGCTTCAATGCCACCGGTATTAAGCAGGTGTTGGACGCGGCGGGCGTACCGAAAGGTTCTTTTTATTTTTATTTCAAAAGCAAGGAAGACTTCGGGCTCGCGGTCATTGACTATTTTCGCGACTTCAGCCGGGCTATGGCGGACAAATATTTGACAACAGACGGCTTGCCCCCCGTGGAAAAGCTTTCGCGTTTTTTTGACGCTTACACTGATCTGTTCACGAAAATGGATTTGTGCCGCGGTTGCCCTATCGGCAACCTCATGCAGGAAATGAGTGACCAGAACGCGACCTTCCGGGAAAAGATACGTGAAGTTTATTTTGAAATGCAAAAAGGCATACGGCAGTTGCTGGAGGAAGCCCGCAGCAGAGGAGACATCAACGCCGATATGGACACGCTGCAGACAGCGCAATTTATTATCGACGCGTGGGAAGGAGCGATTATGCACATGAAACTGGTCAAAGACACAAGGCCGTTGACTGTTTTCAAAAAAATGGTTTTTGAGCGCATCCTTCAAATAAGGCGAGATTAGTTTTGAAATAAGGGAGGTATACGATATGGGGCAATGGCATAAAACCGGCTGCGTTCTTTGCGCGCAGAACTGCGGTCTGGAAATCGAGGTGGAGAATAACCGCATTATCAAAGTTAAGGGAGATAAAGCCAACGTCAAAAGCGAAGGCTATGTCTGCCGCAAAGGCGTGAACATTGCCTATCATCAGCATAACGCCGATCGGCTGAAGTATCCGCTGAAAAAGGTGGGAGATAAATTTGAACGCATTTCCTGGGAGCAGGCCATTGATGAAATAGCCGCTAAATTAAAAAGCATAGTGGAGCAGTACGGGCCACGTTCTTTTGCGTACATGGGAGCCAGTACGCAAGGTTGTCATTTTGAAGCGGCTTTCGGTATACGTCTCATGAGGGGGCTGGGCTCTCAATATCATTACGGCGCCTTGGCGCAGGAATTCGCCGGCGCTTTCTGGGTGTGCGGGCGCACGCACGGGCGTCAGTATCTTCACGATCAGCCTGATGTTGCCAACACGGATGTACTGTTGATAATCGGATGGAATGGCATGCAGAGCCATCAGATTCCGCAGGCACCGCGCCAGCTACAGCGTCTTTCCAAAGATCCGGACAAAAAATTAATTGTGGTCGATCCACGTCTTTCCGAAACAGCAAAGATTGCCGACATCCATCTGCCGGTTCGTCCCGGAACGGATGCCCTGCTGCTTAAAGCGATGATTTCCATTATTCTGCGGGAAGGCTTGGATAATAAAGGTTATCTTGCCGGGCATACATCAGGTTTTGATCAGGTAAAGTCTTATTTTACAAATTTTGACGCGCGCGCCGCGATAAAAACCTGTGAACTTGATTATGACCGGGTGCGGGAAGTAACCCGTTTGTTTGCCACGCGCAAATCATCGCTGCGCTATGACCTGGGCATTTTCATGGGGCGCCATAGCGCACTTAATTCTTATCTGATTGTGATTTTGCAGGCGATTTGCGGGAGGCTCTGCGTGCCTGGCGGCAATGTCATTCACGGTCATTTGATGCCGATCGGGTCAAATACCGACGAGAGAGACCCGAAAATATGGCGCACGCGGCAGACGAACTCTTTCCCCGTTTGCGGTGTTTTTCCTCCGAACGTTATGCCGGAAGAAATCCTTTCCGATCACCCCGAAAGACTGCGCGCCGTTATCGTTTCAGGGAGCAACCCCCTGCGTTCCTATGCTGACACGACCGCTTACGAAAAAGCTTTTAGCCGCCTTGACCTGCTTGTTACCGCGGAAATAGCCATGACGGAAACAGCCGCTCTTTCTCATTACGTTTTGCCGTCTCGTTCCGGCTATGAATCCTGGGACAGCACATTCTTCCCCTTGACCTATCCGGGCATCTACTTTCAAATGCGCCGGCCAATTCTCGAGGCGGAAGGAGAGCCGCTGGAACTGGGCGAAATACATCTGAGAATTGCCGATAAGATAGGTTTAATCCCGCCGATTCCCGATAAACTTTATCAGGCAGCATTTAAAGATCGTCTTGTTTTTGCCCAGGCGTTGATGGAATATGCCGTGACCGAACCGAAAGCGTTAAGCAATATGCCGTTTATTCTGGGAAAGACGCTCGGGAAAGCGTTGGGATCGGTGCATCTGGCGGCGCTTTGGGGAATATTGCAGGTAGCTCCAAAATCTTTTCAGGAAAACGCCGTAAGAGTTGGTTTCAAGCCGGGCCCTGTGCTTGGCGAAGAAATATTCCAGCAAATTCTAGACCATCCCGAAGGTGTCTGGGTGGGAAAACTCGATCCGGAAAACAATTTCACCGAATTGAAAACCGGTGATGGAAAAATAAATCTCTATATCCCGGAGCTTATCGGCGAACTAAAAAAATTGGATGTGGCAAACGAAGAGGAGGCACTGACTATGTCTTCTGAATTTCCGCTGATTCTCATGGCCGGCAGACACAGTTCCATGAACGCGAATACCAATATGCGCGATCCCGCCTGGAACGAAGGCAAACGCGCCTGCACCCTGGCCATGCATCCTGATGATGCCGCCGCTTTAAATTTAAAGGACGGTCAGCAAGTGAAAGTGACTACGGAAGCAGGCAGCGAAGAGATTGAACTGGAAATCACCGACACGGCGCGCCCCGGCCATGTGGTTATTCCGCACGGCTTCGGTTTGGTTTACAATGGTGTAAAATACGGCGCTAATGTAAATCGTCTGACAAAAAACACGCATCGGGACCAGTTCGGGACGCCCTTGCACCGCTATGTCCCCTGCCGCGTGGAGGCGGTTTAATGTCGCAATATAGATTTTTGCGCTCACAAATGATAACATTATGCCGCCGGTAAGAATTAAAATCAAAAAGCATTATTCAATTTTGAGGAAGTAAGTTTCCGATGCATGAAATGCCGATAACGGAAAGCATTTTAAATATTGTTTTGAAACATGCTGTGATGAATAAAGCGAGCAAGGTTATGGCTGTTCATCTGCAGATCGGCAGGCTAAGCGACCTGGAAGACGAATGGCTGCAGCGGTATTTTGATTATTTAAGCAAAGGCACAATTGCCGAAGGGGCAAAGCTAGAGATCGAAAGGATGCCTATTGTGGTGCGTTGCGACGCGTGCTCGACCTCTTACGAGACCCAAGTGGATAAAATTGGGAATCTTGTTTGTCCTTCTTGCGGGGCGGAAAGCGGCACGCTTGTTTCCGGCAGGGAGTATTATATAAAGTCCATGGAGGTGCAGTGATGGCGGGTGTCAAATTAATTGAAGTGAAAGAAGAAATAATGGCTGACAATGCGAAGCAAGCCGAAACCATTCGCGGAGAGCTGCACGGGAAAAAAACAATGCTGCTGAATCTGATGTCTTCTCCGGGTTCGGGTAAAACCAGCCTGATTCTTCGCACTATGGATGGTCTCAAGGGGAGTTTTAATCTTGGCGTAATTGAGGCGGATATCGATTCCACCGTTGACGCGGAAAAGGTTGTGGCTGCCGGCGCGCCGGCGGTGCAGCTGAAAACAGGGGGGTTTTGTCATTTGGACGCGACCATGGTCAGACAGGGCCTAGACGCTTTGACGGAAAAAAATTTCGATTTGATCATCATCGAAAATGTCGGCAATCTGGTATGCCCCGCGGAATTTGACACCGGCGCGCACAAGAATGTCATGATCTTAAGCGTTCCGGAAGGGGACGACAAGCCACTTAAATATCCATTGATGTTTTCTGTCTGTGATTTGCTGCTGATCAATAAAACTGATTACTTGGCGCTGAGTGATTTTGACATCAATGCCTTGCGCAAAAGAGTTCTGGTTTTGAACCCGAAGATAGTCATTCTGGAAATTTCCTGCAAAACTGGCGCGGGAATCGACGACTGGATTGACTGGCTGAAAAAAGAAATTGAGGATTTTAAGAAGTGACCAACGAACTGGGAATTCTTTTAATTACCGCCGTCTCCATCGGTTTTTTTCACACACTGTTCGGTCCGGATCATTATGTGCCTTTTATTGTCATGGCCAAAGCCCGGAAATGGTCATTCTGGAAAACATCATGGATCACTGTTTTGTGCGGCTTGGGTCACGTCGTCAGTTCCATAATTCTTGGTTTTGTCGGCATTGCTTTTGGTTTAGCTATCGCGCAGTTGGAACCGCTGGAATCCATGCGCGGCAGTATTGCCGGCTGGGCGCTGATCGCCTTTGGTCTTATATATTTTATCTGGGGGATGCGCCGTGCTTATCGCAATCAGCCGCATACACACCGGCATCCGCATAGCGACGGCACAATGCATGAGCATAAGCATGTGCATGCGCAAGAGCACGTTCATGTCCATGAGGAAAGCGCGCGCAGTATCACCCCTTGGGTTTTATTCGTCATTTTTGTTTTGGGGCCTTGTGAGCCGTTGATTCCTATCCTTATGTATCCCGCCGCGCAGGGGAATATGTTCCATGTGGTTGCGGTCAGCCTGGTTTTCAGCGCCGCGACAATCGGCACAATGCTTGTTGTTGTGCTTGGTTCCGTGGCCGGTTTAAACCTGGTTCCCGCAGCCAGGCTGGAACGTTACACGCATGCGCTGGCCGGCATGGCGATATTTCTTTGCGGGGCGGCAATACAGTTTCTCGGATTATAGTTTCCGCGGAGATATCCGGTGACCGAAGAGCAAATTTACCGCCGGTTGCAGATGCAACTGGATAAATATCCGATAGGGTATCCCGCCGCGCCCAGCGGTGTGGAAATCGATATACTCAAATATTTTTTCACGCCGCTGCAGGCAAAAATCGCCCTGTGTCTCACGCTGCGTTCGCTGCCCGTATCCGCAATTCACAAAAGATTCACCAAATCTTTCGGCGCAGAGATGTCGCAGGAAGATTTATCGGTGCTGCTGGAGGAAATGTTTATCAAGGGGGTAATCAGCCGTTCCAGCCGCCCGGGAAAACCGCGCTACAGCATGGCCATGCTGGCTATCGGGATGTTTGAATATCAGGTGGATAGTCTGACGCGGGAATTGGTGGATATGATTCATCAATATTTTGACGAAGCTTTCGACAAAGAATTTTTCCGCTCGTCGTTGCCCCAGCTTCGGACAAGCCCGCATCTGAAGGCGATTGTTCCCGAATATATCGTCGATACCTATGACAACATACGCCGCTACATCGCGCGCACTCGGGAAGCGATACATGTAGCCAACTGTGTCTGCAAGCAGGGCGAAGCCATTTTGGGAAAACCCTGCCTGCGAACAGATAATATAGAGGTATGCCTCCTGATCGGAAGAAGCAGCCACGCGGCCAGAAACCGCGCCCGGCGGATATCCAAAGAGGAATGTCTGGAAATTCTGGATATGGCCGAAGAAAAGGGCATGGTCTTGCAGCCGGGCAATTCGCGGAAACCGAACTGTATCTGCATCTGCTGCGGCTGCTGTTGCGGTATTTTGACTACCGCCAAAAAACACGAACATCCCGCCCGGTATTTCGCTTCAAACTACTACGCGTGCATAGATATGTATTTGTGCAAAGCATGCGGCATATGCCTTGAGCGCTGCCAGATGGGAGCAATTCTCTCGGACAACGGCTTTTATCGTGTTGATCCGGAAAGATGTATAGGTTGTGGATTGTGCGTGACCAAATGCAAGCCCGGCGCGGCAAAGCTGTTTAAAAAAGACAAGCTTACCGTACCGCCTTTGAACACGGAACTTCTCTATTTAAGCATCCTGGCTGAAAAAGCGGGACGCAAAAAGATGATTATCAATATGCTTCGCCTGCTGATGGGGAGGCCCCTATAATATTTTTTTAGATAAAAACGCATTGATATCGTTGATATTTCCGCTCAATATTTTACCTTGATAATATTGACTTTTTCCATTATGAGCACTAATCTTAGTTAAAAGTTGCAGGATAAAACAGGTATGCCAATTTACGAATTTCAGTGTGATAATTGTAAAAAACAATTTGAAGTTTTGACCATGAGCATGAGCGAAAAACCCAATGCCGTGTGCCCCAAGTGTAAATCAAAAAAAACCCGCAAACTTATCTCAAAAGTCGGGAAGGGCAAGTATGGATCGTTGGGTAAAGGTTCGTCAGCAAGTTCTTCGACTTCTTCCTCCTCGAGTTGTTCATCCTGTTCGTCGTCAAACTGCTCAACCTGCGGTCATTAAAGCGGTTATCCAAAATGTAACGCGGCAGCAGCCGTTGTGCTGCAGTGGTGCAAGATGCAACATTTTCTGGACATGCGCACGCTCATTTTTGTTTCCGGAATCACCTCGCTGATTCTCTTCGCGTGCATGTTTTATATTCGGCGAAAGCAAAAGACGTATGAAGGATTTTTGTATTGGGTTTTTGCCGCGCTGAGCAACGCCTTGGGAATGCTGCTTTTGAGTCAGCGCAATATTTTACCGGATTTTTTCACTGTTATCGCGAGCAACGCACTGCTTCTGTTTTCCATCGTTCTTATAAACGCGGGCTTGAGCCGTTTTTCCGGCACGCGGCCGGCTTATAATTTTTACGCCGGATCCATGATTATATTTGTCGCGCTTTATCTGTATTTAACTTATAGCATGCCGAGTCTGGCTTATCGTTTTATTGTCTTTTCCTTTTTTCAGGCCATGCTTTGTATCATGATGATTATAATCGCGCGGCGTGATCTGCCGAGGGTATTACGAAAAAGGAATTATGCGTTATACTGGTTTTTAGTGTTGTGTGCAGCATGGCCGCTCTTCAGGGCGGTTTCCTGCTTCTTCGAGAAAGAGCATATGGCTGATTTGATGCAAGCGGGTCTTTCTCATCAGTTCACTTTTTTGGGCAGCATTGCCGCTTATATTATTCTCATCATTGCCCTGATCATCATTAATGCCCAACGGGTGGAGCAGGAAATGCTTACCGCAAAAGACGAAATTAAAACAATTGCCGGTCTTATTCCTATCTGTGCCGCCTGCAAGAAAATCAGAGACTATCAAGGTTCATGGAGTCAGTTGGAAGCATATTTGAGCAAGCACGCGGATCTGGAGTTCAGCCATGCGCTCTGCCCGGAATGCATGCAGAAAATGTATCCGGAAAAATTGCGGCCGTAATCAATCGGTATTAAAAATATTTTGCTTCGCCAGGTGAATAATTCGCCTTTCGGCGCAATCAGATCAGATTATTTTTCTGACAGGGAATTACGCCTGAGCCGGTTTTTATTGACAATAAAGGTTTTATTGGGCTAAACTTAAAAAACTTGTTGAATGTCTTTTTATTTAATCAGGGGATACATCAACGGCCGGTTTTATTTATAATAACTGCCCCACAGCGAAGGGGCGAATAGCGCAAAAAGGAGATTGATTATGGAATCTATTGTCTGCAAGCACTGGCATCACTGCCCTTCATCTGAGGTTACCACTTTTCTGAACACGGATCCGGATAAAGGCCTGGCGATGTTTGAAGCAAAGCATCGGCTGGAAAAATTTGGTCCTAATACTGTAACCGCGCAAAAGAAAAGGGGCCCGCTTTTGAGGTTTCTTCTGCAGTTTCATCAGCCGCTGGTCTATATACTTATTGCCGCCGGCACAGTCACTCTACTTTTGCAGGAATGGGTTGATTCTTCGGTAATATTCGGCGTGGTGATTGTCAACGCGATTATCGGTTTTGTCCAGGAGTCCAAGGCGGAGAGTGCGATCGAGTCGCTGAAAAAGATGATGACGACGCAGACAAACGTATTGCGAGACGGCAAATGGCAGTCCATAGATGCCGTGGGGCTTGTTGTCGGAGATATTATTCAGCTGCAGTCCGGCGATAAAGTTCCCGCCGATGTCCGTCTGCTGCGCTGCCGCGATCTGCAGGTCGATGAGTCCGCGCTGACGGGTGAATCCGTGCCGGTGATCAAAAAAGAGGAAGTGCTCGATCCTGAGACGATTCTGGCTGACCGCCGTAATATGGCCTATGCGGGCACGCTGGTTACCTACGGGCAGGCGCGAGCCGTTGTTGTGGCGACGGGCGATAATACAGAAACAGGGCGCATCTCGGAGTTGATTGCCACGGCGGCGGATCTTTCCACGCCCCTGACCAAAAAAATTGCCGCTTTCAGTAAAGTTTTGCTGATCGTGATTCTTGTTCTGGCGGCGGTAACATTTGCCGTAGGTCTGTGGCGCGGAGAAAACGCCGTTTATATGTTCATGGCGGCTGTGGCATTGGCGGTAGGCGCCATTCCGGAAGGACTGCCCGCGGCGGTAACCATTACATTAGCTATCGGCGTCAACCGTATGGCGAAGAAAAAAGCCATTATCCGGAAACTGCCCGCAGTGGAGACGCTGGGGAGCACCACCGTTATCTGTTCGGATAAAACAGGAACGCTGACGGAAAATCAAATGACGGTCAAGAAAATCTTCACGGCGGATAAGATGTATGATGTCGAAGGAAACGGCTACGCGCCGGAAGGGCAATTGCTTGATGAAGGCAAACGTCTTGGCGAAGTATTGCCCCTAACGCTTAAAGAAACTTTATTGGCCGGGCTGTTGTGCAATGATTCGCGTCTGGTGCAGGAGGAGGATCTCTGGCGCATTGAGGGAGACCCGACCGAAGGCGCGTTGATTACGGTAGCCGGAAAAGCCGGTCTCACGCCGGACAACGCCAAAGCGGAAATGCCGCGCCTTGATGAGATTCCATTCGAATCCGAGCGTCAATTCATGGCCAGCTTGCACAGCACAAAAACTGAAGGTGAAAATATTATCTATGTTAAAGGAGCGGTGGAAAAAATACTGGATGCCTGTTCGGACAGTCTTGGCGTCGGCGGCGGTGGGGCTTCTTTAAATAAGGACGATTTGCTCTCCAAAGTGGAGCAAATGGCGAGTGAAGGACTGCGCGTGCTCGCCCTGGCGCGCAAAATTACCGCCAAGAAAAATCTGGAAGTAGAAGATTGTCTATCCGGCCTTACTTTTTTAGGACTGCAGGGCATGATTGATCCGCCGCGGACGGAAGCCATCGCGGCTGTTCGTTCCTGCCATAAAGCGGGCATAATGGTCAAGATGATTACCGGTGATCACGCGATTACCGCCACGGAGATTGCCCGCCAATTGAATATCGGCCAGGAAAAAGGCGCAAGCGAAACCAATCCGGTCACGCTTACCGGAAAAGAACTAGAAAAGCTGACCGACGAAGAACTGATTGCTGCGGCGGAAAAAACTTCGGTTTTTGCCCGTGTCGCCCCGGAACAGAAACTGCGCCTGGTGGAAGCGCTGCAGGCGCGCCATCATGTTGTGGCGATGACCGGTGACGGCGTCAATGACGCGCCCGCGCTCAAGCAGGCGGATATCGGCATCGCCATGGGGATTACCGGCACGGATGTTTCCAAGGAAGCGGCGGATATGGTACTGACCGATGACAATTTCGCCTCGATCACGCGCGCGGTGGAAGAAGGCCGACGCATCTTCGATAATCTGGTGAAATTCATTACCTGGACGCTGCCTACCAACGGTGGCGAAGGTCTGGTTATTCTGGCCGCGATTTTTTCCGGGGTAACACTGCCCATCCTGCCGGTGCAGATTCTCTGGGTTAATATGACCACGGCGATTCTTCTGGGCCTGATGCTGGCGTTCGAGCCGGGTGAGCCGGATATAATGGATTATCCGCCACGTGAACCGAACAGCCCGATACTTACGGGAATTCTTATCGCCAGAATCCTGATGGTGTCATTTTTAATGCTGGCGGCTGTTTTCACCATTTTTACCTGGCAAAAATATCAGGGATACCCGCTGGCGGAAGCGCGCACTGTGGCGGTGAACCTGTTTGTGATGATCGAACTGACCTATTTGTTTAACTGTCGCTCGCTAACCAAATCGATGTTTAAGATAGGTATATTTACCAACCCGTGGGTACTGTTTGGCTCTGCGGCAATGATCATCCTGCAGTTGTTTTATACATATTCTCCGGTGATGAACAGAATTTTCGGAAGCCAACCCATTTCTGTCAGTGATTGGCTTATGATTATCGCGGTTTCCATTGCAATTTACGCTGTGGTGGGGGCGGAGAAATGGTTACGGCTGCATGTTTTAAAAAAAGCGCGTTAAAAAAGACGTTGGCTGCGCTGCGGTCAGAAGATAAAATCGCTGCTTAAGCGAAAGCAAAGGAAATCCGGCTGCCTCCAGCAGCCGGATTTTTTTACGCGCTGGCTCTTTCTGCAATGATCATCAGGATGCCGCGCCGGACAATCATTACGCCGATGGCGGCCAGCAGCAAGCTCGTGATTTTAGAGATCGCGCGCGCTCCGGTTTTGCCGAGTGCGCGGTTAATCAATGGCGCAGTGAAAAAGACGATGCCGGCGATGATGATGTTTGCCGCAATGGCCAGCGAGGTGACCAGGGCGTTGTGTTCCGCAATTAAAAGAAGCGAAGTTGTCAGCACCGCCGGGCCGGTAATCAGCGGCACGCCGATTGGTACAACGCCGATACTCTCCGGGTCGACGGCCGTTGCCTTTTCTCCGGAAGAAAGAATGTCACGAATGGAAATAATAAATAGCAACGTCCCGCCCGCAACCATAAAGTCGGCAATGCTGATGTTAAGAAAACGAAAGATAGCCGTGCCCAGCGCAATAAAAGCGATAGCCACAACCAGCGCGGTAAACATTGATTGATAAATAATTTTTCTCACCAGTTGTTTCTGAATTCCTTCGGTAAACCCGATAAAAATGGGTAAAAGACCTATGGCATCCACAGCCACAAAGAGCGGTACAAAGCAAAGCCAAAACGATCTCATCGTTTTTCCCCTAAGATAGCTTTAATATGTAGCAAATATTAATATTTTAATGAAGAAGAAAAAACAAGCATCTGATGCATAATTTTCGTCAGGGACAGCGTAAGACACCGCGCGCCCAAAGGCAATCGCCGCAAACCGGAAATTTGTTGCCGAAGCAATCTTCCTCGTTTGTTTCGGCCAGTTCGCATCCGCCGCAATCGGTGCAGGGCGGAAAATCAAACGCGCGCACACGCTCGCGTAATGATGAAAATCCCGGTTCTGCCCAAATTTCCTTCAACCGACGCTCTGCCAGATTTCCAAATTCGCAGCGCAAAAATCTCTTTTCCCTGTTCCTGATAAAGCAAGTATAGGAATGCAAAAGAGGCAGGCACGGACTAACGCCGCCGTGCCATCCTATGGAAACACTGCCGGCGCTGATAAAAGGGCAATAATTGTTTCTCCTGTTTAAGGGAAAATCAAGAAATGCCAAGCTTGAAGGACTGCGAAATATTGAAGCCAGCGGTTTCATCGTTTCTTCAGTGAAATCCATGTCCGGCAGTATCCAGAGGGGAGAAGACGGCACTCCGCTTATTCTGTTTGTTCTCGGCCCAAGCCGATAGAGAATTTCATCCTGCAGTTCCGCCGTATAGGGCAGAATGTTGGTTAAGAGGATGAAGGAAGCTTTTATTCTGCGCGCAATTTTTTTGAGATAAGGAAGCTCTTGTATGTTGCGCCTCATCGCGACAAAAACGACGCCGATTCTGATAGGCTTGGCATCTGCCTCGGTCAGCCGGCGCAGATACGTGACGTTTTTTACAATTTGTTCGAGCGAGGAGCCGGGACGGATGTTTTCATAAACATCTTCTGAAGCACCGTCAATGGAAACAGTAAACTGATTCAGTCCGGCGTCAATAAGCTGGCGCGCCATTGCCGGAGTCAGCAGAAGCGCGTTGCTTGTTATTTCCGTTCTTAATCCTCGTTCGTGGGCAAGACTAATCATTTCCGGCAGCTTGGGGTGAAGCAGCGGTTCGCCCAGGCCGGCAAAAGCTATTGTTTTCGCTTCAGGAAAGTCTTTGAGATCATTGATTAATTTTCGGTATACCGGCCAAGCCATTTCCCCGTATGTTTCGTTCCAAGAATTGCGGATACATATAAGACAGTTCAGGTTGCAGCGGTTGGTCGGCTCAATATATATTTTATTTAATTCATCCATCTTTGCCGGTTCATTGTTTATATTATATTTAAGACATGAACCAGCCGTAACTCATGCCGGCAAACGTCGAAAGAATCACGACAATGATGCTGTAAACAGCCGTTTTTTTGATGCCCATGATACTGGCAATGGCAATCATGTTCGGTAATGATAAAGCAGGTCCTGCTAAAAGCAGCGCGAGTGCGGGACCTTGTCCCATTCCAGAGCCGATTAATCCCTGCAAAATCGGCACTTCGGTAAGTGTGGCAAAATACATTAAAGCGCCGACAAGGGACGCGAAAAAATTTGCGAAGAAAGAATTTCCGCCGACAAGCGTCTGAATGTATTGTTCGGGAATCAGCGCCGGGTGCCCGGGGCGTCCCAGTAAAAATCCCGCTACTAAAACTCCCGCCAAAAGCAGCGGCAGAATCTGCAGCGCAAAATCCCAGGAAGATTTCACCCATTCTTTAAGTTCCTGTTTAATGAACCAGGCTTTAAGAATCACGGCCAGAACAATCAGCAGGAATGCGGTCAGGTACCACTTAACGGAATAAATTGTCTGCCAAATTTGAGAATCACTTTCCGAAGGCCTCGCAAACGAAGCAAAAATTAAAATCAATACCATCGTCAGCATATACACAGCGTTCTGCCAAAGCGGCCTTGTTTTTTCTTCGTCCGGCAAAAAGATTTCGCCTTTATCTCTGTTGGCGTCGTCCTTGCGGAAGATATAAGCCATCAAAAGCCCCGCGACAATGGCGAAAAGAATGGCGCCGATGGCGCGCGCCAGACCTAGTTGCCAGCCCAGGACTTTAGCGGTTAAAATTATTGCCAGGACGTTTATGGCCGGACCAGAATATAAGAAAGCGGTTGCCGGGCCGATACCCGCGCCGCGCGTGTATATTCCCGCGAAGAGCGGCAAAACAGTGCAGGAACAAACCGCCAGAACTGATCCGGAAACAGAAGCCACGGAATAAGATAAAAATTTATTGGCTTTCGCGCCGAAATATTTGAGCACCGCCGCCTGCGAGACAAATACCGCTATCGCCCCCGCGATAAAAAAAGCGGGAATGAGACAGGTGAGCACGTGCTGGCGGGCGTATTCCTGAAGCATCATAAATGCTTCCAGGCCGGATTGACGGATTATTGCTGCTTCCCAAGGAATATAGTAAGCGCCCAGAAAGATCGCGACGATCCAGAAAAGTTTTTGCCATTCTTTCATAAAAATACTTTCCGTTAATTTGATTATTTTAGTTGTTTTTTAAGCTCTGTCAGCCCTCTCCAAATTTCATCGTCGCCAACATATTTCTTTATGTCTTTTTCCGAATATTTTATGACACAGGTGGGCGTGGCATTGATTTGATTTTCTTTAATAACCACGCTCATTAGTGGGAAAACTGATTTTTCATCCATTGTCTTCCAGGATACTTTCTTTTCCTTCAAATAGGTTGCTAATGCGTTTTCATCCTTAATGCGCATGCCCTGTGCTGCTTCAAAAAGTATATTTCGCACATGAAGGATATTCTCTGCGCTGGGATCAATATTGGCGGCATACAAGTAATATTTAGCATAAATAGCAGCCGGACTCGAGAAAGGCACATCAATAAATATTATCTTAACTTTGCCGGTTCCCAGCAATTCTTTGAATAAGGGTTCGGCTTTGGTATCTATTTTGCGGCAGGGTGGGCAAAAGTAATTGGAAAACATCATAACTTCGTACGGGCCTTTGCCGAGTGAAGGAATGCCCGTTATCTTATCCTGTCCATAGACAGGCGTAACCGAACCGGTAAAGGTTAAAAAAACAAAAAAATACCCGATCAGAGCAACCATGGCCAACGGCAATTTTTTTATTTTAAACATCGGAAAATTTACCTCCCCTAAGAAATATAGCCACATCTTGCGCTGGTTTTCCCGCCACGCGGGCGATGCTTCATAATTGATGATGAATGACAAAATCACCACAACGGAAAAAGCCAGGCAGAAAGGGCAATAGACGCTGTTTTGAATCTGAAAACTGTAAAGATAAATCTCTACACCCAGGCCGGCCGCGAGCAGCGCGCGCACAAAATCAAATTGCTGAAAAGCCGTAAAAATTATAATGATCGCCATATAGGCAATCCCGATCCATTTAAGATCAATGCCGAAAATATCGCCCCGCAGGAAACTGCAGACGGTATCGCAGTAATCATAGTAGAGCATTAGGCCAATGCCCGTCAACGCCAGAACAATGGTGACCGGTAGGCGGTATTTTTTTATGTATTCGCTTAACTTCATGCTAACTGGCACCTCCTTAAAAAATTATCTGCCGGTGAAGAATTTATTCTTAAATCTTAGCGCCACATTTACCAGGATGATGAGCACCGGTACTTCGATGAGCGGACCGATAACTGTGGCAAATGCCTGTCCGGAGCCGATGCCCCAGATGGCAATAGCCACGGCGATGGCCAGCTCGAAATCGTTGCTTCCTGCGGTAAAGGAAACGGCGCAGGTCTGCTCATAATTGCCGCTGATTTTTCGGATGATAAAGAAAGTTACAAACCACATGATCACAAAATATATTGTCAATGGAATCGTCACAATAAAAACATCAAAAGGCGATTCAATTATTTTATTGCCCTGCGTGGAAAACATTACCACAATTGTAAAGAGCAGCGCAACCAGAGTAAGCGGCGAGAGTTTGGGCATAAAAACATTGCTAAACCAATCTTCGCCTTTCAGATAGATAACAGAATAGCGGGTAATCATGCCGGCAAGAAAAGGAATGCCCAGGTAAATGAAAACGGTTTTTGCCGCCTCCGCCATGGAAATATCGATGTTAACCGACTGGGCCAGACCCAGCCAGTTGAGCATGACCGTAATGAAGAAATAAATATAAAAAGCGTAGAAGAGCACCTGCGCCACAGCGTTAAAAGCGACAAGTCCTACGGCCAATTCCCTGTCACCACAGGCCAGTTCATTCCAAACAATGACCATGGCGATGCAACGAGCCAGACCCACCAGAATGACACCGATCATGTATTCAGGATAATTATGCAGAAAAATAACGGCGAGAATAAACATGACAATCGGGCCGATTACCCAGTTCTGCAGAAGGGAAATGCCCAGTAGCTTCTTGTTTTTAAATACCTTGCCCATCTCCTCGTATTTGACGCGGGCCAGCGGCGGATACATCATGAGAATCAGGCCGACGGCGATAGGGATGGAAGTTGTGCCTACCTGTAATCCGGTGATAAACTCTGAAACCTGCGGCAGCAGGTAACCCAGGGCGATGCCCACGCCGATGGCGATAAAAATCCACAGCGTTAAAAACCTATCCAGAAATGACAATTTTTTTACGATATTTTCTGACATTGATTTCTCCTTAATTAATTATTTTTTCGCTGCGAAAAAAAGCAGTTAATTTTTCTTTAATTTCATCGCGCACGCGCCGGAACTCCCGCAATATTTCATCTTTTGTGCCTGCCGCTTGTGCCGGGTCATCAAAGCCGATATGCGTTTTTTTAGTTCCGCCGATATACAAAGGGCACGTTTCATTGGCGTCACCACAAAGCGTGATTACATAATCAAAGCTCTGCCCGTCGAATTCTGAAAGATTCTTTGATCGGTGTTTGGAAATATCAATCCCGATTTCTTTCATCACACTGATAGCCGTGGGGTTAACATAAGAAGCTTGGGTTCCGGCGGAATAGGCTTCAAATTGGTCGTTCCAAAAGTGATTCGTGATGCCTTCCGCCATCTGCGACCGGCAGGAATTAGCCGTACACAAAAATAAAACTCTTTTTTTCATTCGTTATCCTTGCATTAAATTAAGGGCGACAAGATAAACGCCGCCCAGCATTACCAATACTCCGCAGGTCTTTTTGAGAATCTCTGCGCCTTTGGACTTTTCACTCCAACTCAGGTAATGCTGCACAACTTCCGTAAATGTTCCCGCGAAAACCAATACAGCGCAGTGGCCGATGGCAAAAGCCGCGAGAAGTGCCATTGCCAGCATCATTTGCGTTGATGCCATGCTAAAGACTACGCCCAGCATAGTTGCCATATAGGCAAATGTGCAAGGTCCTAATGCTACACCAAACAGAAGGCCCAAAATAAAAGCTGCAAGAAATCCTTTTCTCTTGTAATTCGGGTTTGCCCCGCCTTCCATGAAAGGTAAAGGCAAAATTCCGAGCAAGTTCAATCCAACGGCGAAAAAAACAACCGCGACAAAATAATTACCATAGCCACCTATGTCCCCCATTGTCCGTCCGGCCAGCCCCGTGATTATACCGATCAGACCAATCGTAATGAGGATGCCTAATCCAAAAAGCAACGAAAGAAGAAAAGCCCTTCCTGTGCTTATATTTCCCTGGCCATCGATGAAGCCGACGATCAAGGGGATACAGGCAATGTGGCAGGGCGAAAGTATTACCGATAGTATACCCCAAACAAACGCCGCGCCGATGGCAATTTCCGGAGACTGGGTCAGCGCGTTCGCCAGCCAGGTAAAGAGGTCAACGAGCACTTATTTGACCCCCTGTATTTTCAGAACTCTTACGACATCCGCCTTAGGATAATAGCCTTCGTGACGAAAATATTCTTTGCCGTCCTTGTCCAGAAAAACCTGCGTGGGAATTACGCGGATATTATATTTTGCCGCGTCCATTTTCCCTTTCGGCGTCCATACGTCATGAAACACGACCTTGACCTGCTTGCCGAATTCTTCTTCCACCGCTTTCATGATCGGCTGCATAGCGCGACAGGGGATGCAATTAACGGAGCCGATTTCCACAAAAGTCACCAGAGGCATAACAGCTTTTTCCGGTTTTGGCGTTGTTTTGTTGTCTTTTTCCTGGGCAACGGCGCAATGATAGTTTGCTAAAAGTAAGATGAGAATAAAAAACATCAAAAGGGCTAAGGAACCGATTCGTTTTACTCTTAAAGACATTTGCTCTCCTTTATTTTTTAATATTTTCATTCCACAGCAGCTATCAATAGTTTCTGGGATTGTTGTTGCCAAGAAGCTGCCGCCATTTATTATTTTTTTATAAATTTCATCTATAACCTTTTCCGTAACGGACGTTTCATGTTTTTCCAGTCCAAGATTGGTTAACATATAAGATTTTGGGCTAACACCAATACGCTCCAGTGACTTTCTGGCGCAGGCAGTAGCACATCCGTCAATCGTAATGTTTTCGTCCGCGCCTATGGCCGACTGGACAAAAGCGGAAAGTCCCGCGCCCACACCGGCCAGACAGGTCATAAGCGCATAACCTTCATCGCGCAGACGGCGCGCCATGCGATCTGCAATTTCACCCACATCCGCCGATCCGGTGCAGTAATAAATTAATTTAGTGCCGCCTTCATAACAATCAGAAATAATTATGTTCCTTTTTAAATATGTATCCCAAAATAAAGCAAAATATATTTTAGTGACACATAGAGGAACAAAAATCCAAAGAGCGCTTTCAGAACGTTTGGTTTGAATTTGGCAACAAGTTTTGCTCCGAAAATAGCGCCGATTAATGCTCCCACGCCCAGCGTGACAGCGACGGGAATATTAACCACTCCTTGATAAATTTTGAAAATTGATCCCACAAGAGCAATCCACACAAAAGATGCCATAGATGTTCCTATGGCAAGTTTCATGGGAGCTTTCAGAAAATAAAGAAAAGAAGGAACCAGGGCGTATCCTCCACCCAAACCGATAATACCGGTGAGTGTGCCGATTGATGTTCCCAAAGCAGATTTAGCAATCGGGGTTCCGGGCATCGTGGTTCCGGCAGGCGCGGGAGGAGTTTTTCCTAAGAGGCCCTCATAAAGCATACGCAAGGAAACAAGGATAAAAGCAATTCCGACGATGAGGTCAATTACATCTCCGTAATCCTTAATATATGCAAAGATAATAGAGCCGATAATGACTCCGGCTACGCCGCTGACGCCAACTTGAAGTGCGGTTGTCTTGTCCACGTTTTTCATGCGTAGATGTTGTATGGCGCCGGAACCGGCGGTAAAGACCACTGCGGTCAGAGTAGTGCCTACAGCTATTGCCGGATCAAAATTAAAACCAAAACGAATTACCGGCATAATGAGCGCGCAGCCGCCTGTGCCCAATAAACCGCCTACAACACCAGCCAAGAGACCCGTTATGAGATAAATTATGAACATCATAGAAACACCTCCTGATAATAATTATGTCGTTTGCCGCTTTTACGACAAACAAGAAGTCATTTTTGTATGATCATTTTCTTTATTTCTTCAGTAGAGGGGAGTTTGCCTGCGGCTTTTACTTCGCCGTCAATAACGAGCGCGGGCGTGGTCATCACGCCGTAACTCATAATTTTTTTTAAATCATTTATCTTTGATATTTCGGCGTTTATATCTTCTTTTGTTACTATGTCGCGCACCATTTCTTCAAGCTTGTGGCATTTCGCGCAGCCCGTGCCCAGTATTTCTATCTTTTTCATGTTTCTTCTCCTATCTCTTGCATAACTTCATAATGTTTTTTTGAGCTTCAGCATTAGCGGAAAGCACCTCTTCTACACAGCCCATGAACCCCATAATACAGGGACAGCGCAGGCTATAGAAAATGGAATTGCCTCTTTTTTCATCAGCCACCAGCCCGGCATTTTTAAGCACGCTTAAATGCTTGGAGACGGTGGAAGTGTCCGCGCCGATCATTTCGGTAAGTTCGTTTACGCACCTCTCCTGACGCTGCAGCTCCTCGATGATCAGCAGGCGGCTGGGGTGGGCGATGGCCTTGATTACTTTCGCCCGTGCTTCATATACGGTCTTTTCTCTTTTTTTCATTGCGCAATGCCTGTGTGTCTATTTGGCAATATAGCCAAATAGACATGGATGTCAAATGTTTTTTGCCAGGCACTTCCGGCTTTTGACCGAGCTCGGGAAGGTTGCGCAGAAAAATTTCTTTACCATCAATCGCGTTTCATTATAGTATTGAAAAAAAGACTACAGGAAAAAATGACCAGAATATTAATTATTTATCATTCGCAGACAGGCAATACCCAGATGATGGCCGAAGCCGTGGCCGAAGGGGCGCGAGCGGTGGAAGGCGTGGAGGTAATTTTTAAAAAGGCCGCTGATGCCACGCTGGAAGATTTATTAGCGGCGGACGGCCTGGCGGTAGGCACGCCGGAGAATTTCGGCTATATGTCCGGGATGCTCAAGGATTTTTTCGACCGCACTTATTCTGAAGCCCAGGATAAGGTTTTTCGCAAGCCCTTCGTTGTTTTTATCAGCGCCGGCAACGACGGCAGCGGTGCGCTTAAGGCCATCGAGCGCATTGCACTGGGTTACAAATTCAAAAAAGTTTTTGAGCCGGTTATTGCCAAAGGCAAGATTACGCAAGAGATATTAGAACAATGCCGCGAACTGGGAGGAACATTGGCCGGCGGTTGTCAGATGCGAATATATTGATTGCAGGTTTCTCTGGCGAATATAGTTAAGGTGGGTGAAGTCCTTTTGTTGTTTGCACAAGAGAAGCCCGCCTATGCCAGGCATATTTATTAGTTCAGCGCTTGGCCATTTTCTTCTTCTTGCCAATCGGGCAAACAGCGATGCATTTGCCGCAAATGCTGGTTTTCTTGCCAAAGTTATTAAAAGATAATTCGCGCGCTTTTTTCAGGCAGGCAAACGGGTCAAAAAAATCATTACGGTCAACATTAATGTTCCAGGGCCGGCCATTTGCCGCGTGCGCCGGACAGATCCGGACGCACAGATCACAAGTTCCGCATTTACTTTCTTCAATAGGACGGGTGCAGACAGGAACAGGATAATCGGTAAGCACCGTTGCCAGTCGCACACGCGGGCCGTATTCTTTGGAAATGAATAAAGCGGTTTTCCCGATCCAGCCCAGCCCCGCGCGTGTTGCCGCCATTTTATGGGAAAAATCAAAACGCAGAGTTTTGATAAAATTGTCATCCAGGTCTTTATCCGTTATTGTGGGTTCAATGACCATGGCCTGAGCGTCAAAGCGACGGATTTTTTCGCCTAAGAGATTAGCCGCTTCGGAAAGCTCCTTGTTAACTTCATTGTAGTGGTTGTAGTATTCGATGTTCGGGCCATTGACTATTGAGTTTATGATGGCGTCATCAAGTCGGCGGGCAAGCACTATGGCATATTCAAAACCGAGATATTTATCCGGCAGAAGCCCCTGTAGATCGGCATAACCAAAGGAGTAATTCCTTTCTTTAGGGATAACATCCTTTATGACATTGCTAAAATCTTTCATGATTGCAAACTCCTGCTGTGTTCATTTAGAAATTAAGCTATATTAAAGTCAAGGTGAAAGATTTGATAAATGTTACAAAGTTATTTTGGTTGGCACGTTATTTGATAAAACTAAAACGTGGATATATTCCCGAATTTGGCGCAAGAGTCATTTTGAAAGTATAGAATGAATATAATATATTTAAATTCAATGCCTTATAGCTTCGTAAGTTATTTTGGACTAAAGACATTCGTGGCTGCGCAACATAAATGTCTCTTAAGAATGGAACAAAATTGTTCCAGGAATAGAAGTTAAACAAAAAGGGAAAATATCATGACGCCAATACAGCAAGTAAGCACCGGTATCAGCGGTTTGGATGAAATTATTAATTATCTGCAAATGGGGGATAATGTAGTTTTACAGGTCGACGATATCGCTGACTATAAGAAATTTGTTGATCCATACGTGAAAACCGCGCTGCGGGAAAAAAGGCGGCTTGTTTACATGCGTTTTGCCTCGCACCCGCCGCTTATGGAAAAGAATGATTCTGTCCAAATTTACACGTTAAACGCCAATAGCGGTTTTGAATCTTTCTCCACGCAGGTGCACAACATTGTCCGCGACGAAGGACGTGATGTCTTCTATGTTTTCGACTGCCTTTCCGATTTGCTTATGGCTTGGGCAACCGACCTGATGATCGGCAATTTCTTTGTCATCACCTGTCCCTATCTGTTTGAATTGAATACCGTCGCTTATTTCGCTATTTTGCGCAGCAGCCATTCATTTAAAACTGTGGCGCGTATCCGTGAAACAACACAGGTTCTGCTTGATGTTTACAACCACCAGGGTAAACTCTGTGTCCATCCTTTAAAAGCTTGGAAACGTTACACGCCCACAATGTTTTTGCCGCACATCATGCAAAACGGCAAATTTGTTCCGATTCTCAACAGCGCGGACGCGGCCAGCTTTTTTTCCTATTTATCCGATAAAAACGCGACCAGCGGCGAAAGGAATCTTGATTACTGGGACAGAATTTTCCTCCAGGCCGATGATATTTTAAAAGACCCCTCTGCGGTTCAGGAAAAGCAGGAAATGGTCGAAACGCTTTCCCGCGTGCTGATCGGCAGGGAAAAACGCATGCTGGCGCTGGTAAAAGAATATTTCACGCTGGAAGACCTGGTGGAAATCAAAAAGCGGCTGATCGGCACGGGCTTTATCGGAGGTAAATCCGTGGGCATGCTCCTGTCACGCAATATTTTGCGCAAGGATATTTCTCTGGATTGGGAAAAGCACCTGGAGCTGCATGATTCGTTTTATATCGGCTCGGATATTTTCTATTCTTACATGGTGCAAAACGGATGGTGGAAACTGCTGATGGCGCAAAAGACCGAAGAGGGATATTTTGAAGTAGCCAGGGAATTGAGGGAAAAGATGCTGCACGGCGTTTTCCCGGATGAAATCAAGGAACAGTTTCAATTGATGCTGGAATATTTCGGGCAGGCGCCGATTATTGTGCGTTCCAGTTCCTTGCTGGAAGACGCTTTCGGCAACGCATTCGCGGGAAAATATGAGAGTTATTTTTGCCCTAATCAGGGAACGCCCGAGCAGCGCTACAACAATTTCGAAGAGGCCGTCCGCAAAATATTTGCCAGCACCATGAATGCGGACGCTCTGACCTATCGTCTGCAGCGCGGGCTGGCCCAGCTTGACGAACAAATGGCTCTTCTGGTACAGCGGGTTTCCGGCGCGCATCGTAAACACTATTTTTTTCCTGATCTTGCCGGCGTCGGTCTTTCCTACAACACTTTTGTCTGGCAAAAAGGGATGGAGCCGCAGGCGGGCATGCTGCGCATAGTATTTGGGCTCGGCACGCGCGCTGTTAACCGCGTGGAAAATGATTATCCGCGGATTGTCGCCCTGGACGTGCCGCTGGTGAAGCCTTACGCGAATCAGGAAGATATGCGCCGTTTTTCTCAGCATGAAGTTGATGTGCTCAACCTGAATGAAAATAAATTCGAATCGGTCTCCACGGCGGATGTTCTTAATCCCACATATGCGACGCATATTGAACTGATGGCGATCAAAGACAATGCCGCCGCCGAATACATGAAATCACTAGGCAGAGAGGCGCGTGACACCTGGCTTTTGACTTTTGACGAGCTTCTTTCCAACACTCCCTTTTCGCAGGTGATGTCCAAAATGCTCAAGACGCTGGAGCGGATTTACCGCTATCCCGTGGACATTGAATTTACGGCCAACTTTAACGCGGAAGGAAATCTTAAAATAAATCTGCTGCAGTGTCGGCCTTTTCAGACGAAGGGCCACTACAGCCGCGTGGAAATTCCGGAAAAAATCGCTAAAAGTAAAATTCTGCTGCAGCAGGAAGCGAATTTTATGGGCGGCAGCGTATACCTGGGAATATCAAGAATTATTTATATTGATCCGCAGGGTTACGCGAAATTAAATTTATCCGACAAGCATGAAGTTGCCAGACTGGTGGGCAAGCTCAATAAACAAATAGGCAAGAGGGAAAAGATGCCGACGATTCTGCTGGGCCCGGGACGCTGGGGCACCACCACTCCGGCGATGGGCGTTCCCGTGCGTTTTTCCGAAATCAACAATATCACGGCTATCGGGGAGATATCTTATCAGGATGGCTCCTTGATACCCGACCTTTCTTTCGGCACTCATTTTTTCCAGGACATGGTGGAAATGGATATTTTCTATATGGCGATATATCCGGAAAAAGAAGGCGTGATTTTTAACAGCGCCTGGATGAAGAAGCAGGCAAATATCCTTGCGGATTTAATGCCGGATGATACCCGTTTTTCCGACGTGGTGAAGGTCTATGATGCGCGGGACAAGGATTTGCGCCTGTTGTCGGATATTGTTACGCAGAAAATGGTCTGCTTTTTTGGCAAATGATAAATTGTGCGTCAGTAATCAAAACGTCACATTTTGTCATCCGGCCAGCACGTAGGCAAATATCAGCGGGACGACGATGGTCGCGTCACTTTCAATTATAAATTTCGGCGTGTCTACCGCAAGTTTTTCCCATGTTATTTTTTCGTTGGGGATGGCGCCGCTGTATGATCCGTAGGAGGTGGTGCTGTCCGATATCTGGCAAAAATAGGCCCAGAGCTTGCAGGTTTCAACTTGAAGATCCTGCCTGATAAGAGGGACAACGCTGATGGCAAAATCTCCGGATATTCCGCCGCCGATCTGGAAAAAACCGATGTCGCTTTCACGGGAAGCATTTAGATACCAGGCGATAAGCGTGTCCATTGTTTCCAGCCCGGATTTGACGAGGGATATGTTTTTAATTTTGTTTTTCCGGATATTGGAAATAAAAAAATTTCCCAGTGTGGAATCTTCCCAGCCGGGAACAAAAACAGGGATGTTTTTTTCACAAGCGGCAACCAGCCAGGAATTCTTTTCATCAATCTGATAATCTTTTTTAAAAACGCCGGTTTTTATGAGCTGAAAAATAAACTCATAGGGAAAAAACCTTTTGTTTTCGTTCTGCGCTTCTTTCCAGAGTTCGAGAAGCCTGCTTTCCACTTTTCTCATGGCTTCTTCTTCGGGAATGCACGTGTCGGTGACCCTGTTGAGTTTTCTGGCTAATAATTTTGCTTCTTCGTCCGGACTAAGATCCCGGTAATTGGGCAGGCGCACATAATAATTGTGGGCGACAAGATTGAATAAATCCTCTTCCAAATTGGCCCCGGTGCAGGATATCGCGTGAACCTTGTCCTGCCGGATCATTTCGGCCAGAGTGATTCCCAGTTCAGCCGTGCTCATCGCCCCACCCATGGCGACCAGCATTTTCCCTCCCCGGCGCATAAGTTCTGCGTAAGCCTCAGCCGCATCAGCAAGAACCGCGGCATTGAAATGACGGAAGTTTTTTCTGATGAAATCCTTTATGTGCTGGTATTGTGATGAACGGCGATGATCCATCAGAGATCTCCTCAGGTATCATTTGCGCTTAATCTAACCGACATTGGAGAAAATCTCAATAAAAAATAGCCGCGGCTAAAAAAGCCGCGGCTTTATCTTGTGTAATACTGATTTGTCGCCTGTCTGACAGTTAAGAAAAGTTTCCGTATCTTCTATCAGACCACGCCATAGGCCAGCATGGCCTTGGCTACCTTGGTGAATCCAGCGATGTTTGCACCCGTGACGTAGTCTCCTTTTTTGCCGTATGCTTCCGCCGTGTCGTAGCAGGCCTTGTGAATGCTCTTCATGATGAGGAGCAGGCGATTATCGACTTCTTCACGCGTCCAGGATAGCCTTAAACTGTTCTGACTCATCTCGAGGCCGGAGGTGGCCACGCCGCCGGCGTTTGCCGCTTTGCCGGGACCATAGAGAATTTTGTTTTCCTGAAAAATTTTAATCGCTTCCGGCGTGGAGGGCATATTGGCGCCTTCCGCGACGCAGATGCAGCCGTTTTTCACCAGTGCCGCTGCGTTCTTGCCGTTGATTTCATTTTGTGTGGCGCAGGGCAGGGCGATATCGACTTTGATGCTTTGTTCTCTGATGACATCCCAAACGTTTTTGCCCTCGTAGCAGACGGTCTTGTATTTGTCCGCGTATTCGGTGATGCGGCCGCGTTTGACGTTTTTCAGATCCAGAACATAACAGCACTTGTCATCATCAATGCCCGCTTCGTCAATAATTGTGGCTGTGGAGTCGCAAAGCGAAATAACTTTGCCGCCCAGCTGATTGACTTTTTCCACGGCAAATTGCGCCACATTGCCCGCGCCGCTGATGGCCACGGTTTTGCCTTTGAAATCCAACCCGCGGGTGGCAAGCATTTCCGCCGCGAAATAAACCGTTCCGTAACCGGTAGCCTCCGGACGGATTAAACTGCCGCCGTATTCCAGGCCTTTTCCCGTGAGGACGCCGGTATGCTCGTTGCGGATTTTTTTGTAATAGCCATATAGATAACCGATTTCGCGTCCGCCCACGCCAATATCGCCGGCGGGCACGTCAACTTCGCCGCCGATGTGGCGGAAAAGCTCGCGCATGAAGGCCTGGCAAAAACGCATTACTTCTCCGTCCGATTTTCCTTTGGGATCAAAATCGGAGCCGCCTTTGCCGCCGCCCATGGGCAGAGTGGTTAAAGCATTTTTAAAAATTTGTTCAAATCCCAGAAATTTGATGATGCCCAGGTTTACTGACGGATGAAAGCGCAGGCCTCCTTTGAAAGGGCCGATCGCGTTGTTGAACTGCACGCGGAATCCGCGGTTGACCTGCACGTTGCCTTTGTCGTCCACCCAGGGCACGCGGAAAAGAATCGCTCTTTCCGGCTCGACGATGCGTTCATAGATTCCGGCTTTGACGAATTCCGGGTGCTTTTTGACGGTGGGTTCCAGTGTTTCCATTACTTCTTCAACAGCCTGATGAAACTCCGGCTGGTTCGGATCTGTTTGTTTCACTTTCGCGATAACATCATTGATCACTGACATAAATTAATCCTCCCAATAAAGTTGTTATTATTTTCACGTACGCGCATGTACTGTGAATTTCTCAAATTTCCTCGATGCCGACCATTTCAGAAAATTCCATAACGGTGGACATCGCCTTGTTTTCCGCCTCAATGCCCTCTTCATGAGCCGCGGCGATGGGATTCAGTCCTCCCACCAGAATCATTCCGGCCTTATTAATATCCACGTTTGTCTGTGCCAGGGGGTCGCCTACTTCTCCCATAGCCAGAACGCCGTTGATGCCGGCTTTTTTAAAATCGGCGAGCAGTTCTTCAACCAGTGAGCGGCTTAGCGCCGGGATTTCACGAAAGTTGGCGAGAATTTTCCCCTCTCCTTTGCGGATGACTTCATTTACCGAGGTCATTTTGCCGCGGATGAATATTTCTGACGGATCCAGCGAGGAACCGGCGTAATGAATAAGCTCGACAAAACGCAGAGGATCGCCGTTCCTTAGTTGGAGAATTCCGCCGAATTTCGAATCAATGGGAATGCCGTGCTTGAGCAGGACGCCGTTGATGACAATGCTGCAAAGCGTGGCTATGCCGATCTTTCCTTCCGGCACCACAATATCGCCTAATTTATGCCCCGCGCGGGCAGTGGCGATGCGGTTCGATACCGTCAGCTTTTTTTTAAAAACCGGTTTCATGGCAAAAAGAGCGCGCTTGAACTTATCTTTGGGAAAAAAAGAAATGTTGACCGGTACCAAGCCGCTTTTATTCTTCAGGTCAAATGTTGTCCTAAATGATAAAACATCAATGCGGGAAATGGAAAGACTGAGTTTATCCTGCACGCGGGCATTGGTAATTTCGTCAAGTCCCATGTCGGTAATTATTCTTCCGTCGCGACGGCCGATGAGTTTGGTTAGGCCTCTTTCATCCATGAGCTTAAGATGATAGCGGACAGTTCTTTCGCTAAGGCGGACACCGTGTTCCTGCATGCGGCGCGCGATAAGACGCGCGCCCAGCGACTCTGAACTTTCGTGAAGAATTTTCAGCATCAGAATGTTTTTACGCTCGATATCTTCGGGATCAAAAAGCTGTTTCATACGGCAATCGTTTGCCGTATGCCTATACGGAAAAATCTTTTTTGTCAAATACAAAATTGTTTTTTCTCAATTTATTTGGTTCAAAAATGTGCCAGGTCTAGAGAGAAAGGACAAACGCGAAGATAAAGGCAGGGGATAAAATGAGTTTTTCCGTTTCGTTATTTTTTCACTTTTATGAAATTATCTCTGCTTTCCAGAAATTCTTTGTATAATCGGAAATGATCGGTTTCTTCATAAGTTGTCGCTTGTACGGTAAAACCGTCGAAGGAATACAATCTGGCCTGAGAGCAGGCCAACAATATCGGAGAGTGCGTGGCGATGATGAACTGCGCGTGCCCCATTCGTGCCATTTCCTGCAGCAGGGAAAGCAACTGAAGCTGGCTTTTCGGAGAGAGGGCGGTTTCCGGCTCATCGAGCAGATAAATTCCTTTTACCTGATACCGGCTGCGGAAAAATGACATCAGTGATTGGCCGTGGGACTGCGTGGTTAGCGATTTTCCGCCGAAGTAATTGAGCTGTCCCGCGTCCGCCGCCGCCCACTCATCAAGCATTTCAGCAAAATACTGGAATATTTTCGAGCTGAAAAAAGAACCGGGAACACGACTGTCTTGCCACTCCACAGCGATATGTTTGCAAAGTTGATCCTCGTATGGATTGTGCTGCGGACGACTCCTTTCCGTATAACGCCAGATGTGTATGCCGCAGGCCAGCGCAATGGCTTCCAGCAATGTAGATTTGCCGGTGCCGTTTTCTCCGACAAAAAGCGTGACCGGCGCATCAAAATTAATTGATTGCGTTCTATGGAAGATCGGCAAAGAAAAGGGATAAATTTCTTTTGTCGGATATTTTTCCGAGTGAAATTTGACGCTTTTTAAATGCATGTATCGCTCTGAACGGAAAACTTGTGCCTGCGCGAGTTTATATAGCAATAATTTATATAGCAATAAAGAAGCGATTACAAGAAAGTTATGTCGCAGGGTGCAGACCGGCAAGAAAGGGAGTTCATCCCTGATGAACTCCCTTTCGCGATCTTTTTAAATCTGAATATTTCCTTTTTTTAGTGTTTCGGTGGGAAGGAACCACTTAATGCCCAGTTTTTTGGAGACAGCTTCGCAGCGTTCGGCAACTTTGGGCCAGCCCATTCCTTTGGCCAGCGCAAAAGGCCCGAAGGGGGAGCCGCCGCCGTTGACCATGGCCTTGTCTATTTCCGCCGCGCTGCTGGTGACGCCCTCTTCCAGAAGCCTTGTTCCCTCGTTTACCTGCAGACAAACGATATCCATCGGGTCAAAATTGGGATCGGCCTTGCTCATATCAATTTGCGGCCTGTTGCCGTCCGGCCAGACAAATATTCCCTTGCCGCTCTTTTTACCCAGTGTTCCGGCTTCGTTCAATTTCTTAAGCCAGTTGGCGGCTTTGAATTCGGGGGAGAGGGTTTTGGCAAAATATTCTGTGCCGTGCATGTAAACATCCAGTCCGGAGAAATCCATTGTTTCGTAAGGCCCCATCGGTGAGCCGATTGATCTGATTTTGGCGTCAACCGCTTCCGGGTTTACCAAACCCTGCTCGTATATCTGCGCCAGATAAAGGCCTACCGGCGCGTTGATGCGGTTGAAGATAAAGCCCGGCGAATCCTTTTCCACCCTTACCGGAACCATCGGACCGCGGAAATTTTTCATTTTGGAGAATAATTCATAGCTGACGTTCATTGTCTCTGCGGAAGTCTGCTTGCCCCGGATAACTTCGACCAGCGCCATCATGACCGGCGGATTGAAAAAGTGAATTCCCAGAACTTTATCCGGTCTTTTTGTCGCGGCTCCCATCTCTGTGATGCTCATATTGGATGTATTGGAGGCGAGGATGGCGTGTTTCGGGGCGTTTTCATCAATCTCTTTGAAAATTTTGATCTTGAGATCAAGTATTTCCGGCGCTGCCTCAATCATATAATCGATGTCAGCGACGGCATCTTTCAAAGAAGTGAAACCCTTGATGTTGCCCATCATTTTGTTCAAATCGTCTGCGGACATTTTTTGCTTGGCCACCTGCTTTTCGAAGCTGGCTTTCATTTTGGCCATGCCTTTGTCCACAAATTCCTGCTTGATGTCGTAGAGGTTGATTTTCATGCCGGCCATGGCGCACAGCTGGGCGATGCCGTGGCCCATGTCGCCCGCACCGACAATGGCGATGGTTTTGATGTCTTCAGCTTTCATAATTAAATGCTCCTTTCCAAGTTTTATGATGAGGTGATTTAATGACCGTGAGTATATGAAGACGTAAATCCCGTGTCAAGTTAATTAAGGATACAGACCCGTCATACATGTTTTGCCTTGACACAACAAGGCGGAATTTCTATATTTCCGGGCAAGTTTAGTCCTTCTATAATTACAATAATCGAGAGGAGAAAATCCGATGAGTAATCCGAAAAAAAGCCGGGAGCATTGGGCGACCCGCGCCGGTTTTATTTTAGCCGCGGCTGGCTCGGCGGTGGGTTTGGGCAATATCTGGCGGTTTCCTTATATGACGGGTGAACACGGAGGCGCGGCTTTCATAGTCATTTATCTTATTGCCATATTGCTAATCGGATATCCGCTGGTTGTTAATGAAACAATTCTTGGCAGAGCTTCTCAGAAAAGCCCCGTGGGGGCGTTTAAATCTTTGGCGCCGCAAAGCCCCTGGTGGTTGGTTGGGGCGCTGGGAGTTTTCACCGGCTTTGTAATTCTTTCCTATTATATCGTGGTCGCCGGCTGGTCTATTGCTTATATATATAAAGTTATCGTTGCTACAACGACTCAGGGAATTGACCACGCGCAGGTATTTAAGCAACATATAGCAAGTGTTTGGGAGCCCCTTATCTGGCAGGCGGTATTTATGCTTTTAACTATCGGTATTATTGCCTCCGGCGTGATTAACGGGATTCAAAGATGGTCCACCATTCTTATGCCCATTCTCTTTGTGTTGCTGATTGTTCTGATTATAAGAGCTATCACCCTGCCCGGTGCCGGCGCGGGGTTGTCTTATTATCTGAAGCCGGATTTCAGCGAAGTTACCGGCAGAACATTACTCGGCGCTATTTCGCAGGCTTTCTTTTCTTTGAGTTTGGGGATGGGCGTTTTTATCACTTACGGAAGCTATCTCAAGAAAAATGATGAAATTCCGGTAAGCTCCGCCTCCATTGTGGGCCTGGACACAATAGTGGCTCTTTTGGCTGGCTTTGCTATTTTCCCGGCGGTTTTTGCCTTGGGGTTTGCGCCGGGGGCGGGACCGGGACTGGTTTTTATAACTTTGCCCGCTGTTTTTGCCCAGATGCCTTTTGGGATTATTTTTGGAGTCCTCTTTTTTGTGCTTTTGGGCATTGCCGCTTTAACTTCGGCTATTTCTCTTTTGGAAGTTGTTTCAGCCTGGCTAATTGATGAGAAAGGGTGGAAAAGAAAACAGGCGGCCATTGTTATGGGGTTTATTATATTTGTCGTGGGAATTCCGGCAAGTTTAGGTTACAGCGTGTTGAGCGGAGTTTCTTTTCCCGGTCTTGGCACGGATCTACTCGACACTTACGATTGGTTTGCCAACAGCATCTTTTTGCCGCTCGGTGGACTGCTCTCGGCGATTTTCGTGGGATATGTGTGGGGTGCAAAAAAAGCGGTTCGTGAAGCCAACAGAGGCTGCGCCGGTTTCACCATCGGCAAATGGTGGGTTTTTCTTCTTCGTTACTTTGTTCCGGCGATGATTATCTTGATTATGGCCGCGGGAGTTTATGATACTTTTATTAAATAATCATAAATGAATCGGCAGAATACGGTAGATAATCAACGTCGGTTCATGAGTTGTGGCAAAAAAATAATAAAGGGGGAAAAGGTAATGAAAAATCTTCAAAAGCGTAAATGGTTTTTTTGTTTTTTTATTCTGGCATTGCTCATGTTTTTTGCCGCACCTTCATTAACGGCCGCCGCGCAAAAGGTGCAACAAAAAGCAATTGATTGCGCCTATGCCGTAGAGAAGGGCAAAGACGGCAAGGAAACATACAAGCTGCAAGGAAAAGATTGTAAAAGCTACGTTGAGCAGATGAAGCCGCAAACCAAGGCCAGGCGCGCGTCAATCGGAACAGATTGCGCGGGAGACTGTGTTTGCACCTGGTATGATAATTGTGGAAGAGGCGGTTGCTTTGTTTGTCGTGGCTGCTGTTCAGAACTTTTTGCATTGCCCAGAATGATGTCTATACGATGACTTGCCTCAAAAGATGAGGAGGGTGTTGTTTGTAGCCCTCCTCATCATCAGTAGCTGAAAGTTGATGAACGGCGTCTTTTTTACGGTTTACGTTACAGGCTGACATATTTTCTTAAAAACCTGTTGTGCAGTTTCGATAATGTCAGCAAGGCCACAATCGCGCCGATGGTGGCAAAGAGCATATCCCAGTGCGCGTCCCAAACATCTCCCTGCGTGCCCAAAAACGCTTCCGCGGTCGAACCTTTAATTAGAACTGTCCACCATTCAATAAATTCATAAAACGCGCTGATCGCCAGACAAACGCAGACAACCAGGAAAAAGAGCCATTTTCCCGGGCGCAGGGGCGATGTCCGAAGCAGAATCTCGCGGGATAAAATCGCCGGAATAAAACCTTGGGCGAAGTGCCCGATACGATCATAGTGATTGCGGCTGAAATTGAACCATTCCTGCATCCAGAAACCAAGCGGGACTTCCGCGTAAGTGTAAATACCGCCCACAGCGAGAATGGTGAAGTGGATTATCAGCAGAACATACAAAAGCTTTGTTAGTGGGAACTTTTTGTAAGTAAAAAACAAAATGGGAAATCCTATTAATATCGGAAAAACTTCTAAGACCCATGTAAATCTGTCTTTGGTTAAAAGAAAAGAACCGATAAGAATAATGGCGGTGCAAAGGCTGAACAAAAGCGGATATCTTGAATTTTCCATCATGTTTTCACCTCGAAAAAATAAATTTGGAATTCTGCATGTTTATCAAGCTCAAAAAAAACAACGCCGGTGGATAAATAATCCAGATCAGCGTAATGAATATTTTATTATCATAAATCGCGTATAAAGAAACGAAAATATCGGTGACGTAGAAAAATAACGACCCGATGATGACCAGTGTAGTTTTTAAATTATTTTGTCCGACGCGCAAATAACAAAAAGCTCTCCAGAGCATGAAATTGAGAATATTTATGTATATAGCAAATGCAGACAAGAAAAGCGCGCCTTCAATATCTTTATAGGTCGTAAAAAATAACAACGCGCTAAAAATAACAACGGGTATGAAAAAAAGAAAATCTTTGCCTTTAAACCTTGTGTCAAGCAGGTAATAGGTTCCCAAGAGGATATGTGTCAGGCTGAAGGGGATGATGGAAAGTTCCTTGCGCGGCGACCAGTTTATGACGCAATCGCCAATAAAAATAAAGAGAAAAATAAAATAGAGAAGAAAATTGCGCCGTTTATCTGTGTTCGTCGCAAGCAAAACAAAAATAAAAATTATAAAAACAAACAGCGGTATTATTATCCTGGTAACTTCCTCGATATTATTTGTTCGGTAATAGAATATCGTGGGATAGAGAATAATAAACAGCAAAAAATAAACATTCAGATAGTTTTTTATAAACCGCTTGCTGGTCATTATTATTTAGGGCCGCGTGTTTATTTATTGATAATGTTTTGCACTTCTTTCTTGTTTCTTTTATATGAAAAATAACTGTTCAGAAACCAGCCGATTCCGAAACCAATTAGCAAGCAAAAGAATATAAGCACCGCAAGTGACACGTAAATATCCCAGAAAAGAAAGCTGACGGAAACAGCGACAATATTCTGCAAGATAAAGATAAGCGCTAAGATAACAAGTGCGACGAACAATGCAATTTTAAAGTTCATTATTTTATCCTCCTGATATTAGGTTGGGATTGCGCCTTTTTTTATTTTGCTTCTTTGCGCAGGTTGTATTTGATCATTTTAAGCTGAAGACCTTTGCGGCTTAAGCCAAGTTGTTTGGCCGCTTTGGTGACATTGCCGCCCGCATCTTCCAGTGTTTTAATGATCATTTGTTTTTCGACGTTCTCGACATGATCGCGCATGTAATCTTTGAATGGCTTTTTGCTTTTATCCGCTGGCATGAGAGTTGTTTTATTTATCGCGGCTTTTAATTCTTCGGGAATTTCATCTAGGGTAATAGTGCCATTTTTCGATAAAAGCATCATTCTTTCGATGAGGTTTTCCAATTCGCGAATGTTACCCGGCCAATCATATCGAAGCAGTATCTCTTTGGCTTTCTCGGCAACCTTTACGGAAGCTCCCAGTTTTTTGTTGAATTTTTCCACAAAATAATCGGTGAGCGGCAGAATATCTTCTTTTCTTTCTCTCAGCGGCGGCACTTCTATCGGAAAAACATTAAGACGGTAGTACAGATCCTCGCGGAAATTGCCTGTCTTCACCTGTTGGAGGAGGTTTTGATTGGTGGCCGCGATGATGCGCACATCAACCTTTATTGTTCGTAGCCCTCCAACGCGCTCGAATTCCTGTTCCTGCAATACGCGCAGCAGTTTGACCTGCATATCACGGGGAATTTCTCCCACTTCGTCAAGAAATAAGGTTCCCTTGTGCGCCAGTTCGAACTTTCCCGGTTTGGTGATGGCGGCACCGGTATATGCCCCTTTTTCATGGCCGAAAAGTTCGCTCTCCATGAGGGTTTTGGCGATAGCTGCGCAGTTTATTTTAATAAGCGGATTTTTCTTGCGCGGCGAATTATAATGGATAGCGTCGGCCACCAGCTCTTTTCCCGTGCCTGTTTCCCCGATAATCAGAATAGTTGTCGTGGTAGGGGCTACGCGCCTGATGGCTTCAAAAATATTTTCCATGCTTTTGCTGGCGCCGATGATGCCCGCGCGTTCAATATCTTCCTGTGGCGCGCGAATTTCATTTTCCTTGAGCGCGCGTGTTTTAATGGCTTTCGAGACGACGTTTTTCAACTCGTCCAGATCAAACGGTTTGGTGATATAATCGAGCGCACCTTTTTTCAGTGCTTCCACGGCGGTCGCAACGGTGCCGTGCGCTGTAATCATGATGACCGGAACATCGGGGTATTTGTTGTTCATCCGGCGCAGCAGTTCCATGCCATCCATGTTGGGCATTTTCAGGTCGGTGATCACGGCGTCAATTCCGTCTGATTTTAAAACATCCATCGCCTCGTTTCCGTCCGCGGCGGAGGCAATCTCGTAACCTTCCTTTTTCAGCAGGGCGGAAAGAACAAGTCTCATGTTTAGTTCATCGTCAACGATCAATATCTTGCTCATGATAAGTTACTATTATTCTTTGTCATTTAAATCAAGATGGATTGTTATTAAAATAAAGATCCGGCGCGAAGCTTGATAAAGAAAACGGTTCCCTGGCCGGGGATGGACTTCACGCGAATCAGGCCGCCATGTTCCTTGATGATTTTCTGGCAAATTGCCAGACCCAGGCCGACGCCTCTTTTTTTTGTCGTATAAAAAGGTTTGAAAATATTTTTTATTTCTTCGCGTCCAATGCCGCTGCCGGTATCGCGGATGGTAACTCCTATGCCACCTTCGGCGCTCGTGGCGATATTGAATGTGCGGAAGGTGAGCGTGCCGCCTTGCGGCATCGCTTCGATCGCGTTGAGGGCGATGTTCAGAATCACCTGCATTAACTGCTGTTCGTCCGTTTCTACTTCCGGCAGGTCATGATTAAGTTCGCGGACAATGTTGATATTTTCCGCCAGTTTGTTTGCCGCGATAATGGATATCGCCTTTTGAATGATTACGTTTATGCTCTGCGCCTTGAATTTATATTGATAGGGGCGAGCATAATCCATAAACTGATGAACGACCGCATTGAGTCTGTTTGCTTCTTCAATGATTATATCAAGAAGATTTTTTTGTTCATCAGTTACGGCCTCCGATTTCAAATATTGGGCGGCGCCTTTGATCGAGCCCAGCGGATTGCGTATTTCGTGCGCCAGCACTGGCGCCATCTCCGCCAACATGAAGGCTTTTTCGCTCTCCAGTTTTTCATCGAATTCGTAAAGAGAAGTGAAAACATCCTTGCTTTCGGGATAAAAAAAGCTGAACGCCTTTTTTAAAATCATTTTCAGCGGAGTGAGTGAAATAACAATCAGAAAAGAGGCCATCATGACGCTGGTGAAAGAAGGGGTGTTGGCGCTGAAAAAAAGAGCGACAAAATAAAAAATTATCGTTCCCGCCATGGTGCTGATAAAAATAACCAGAGCGCGGGCGAAAAATTCGTGCAGTTCATTGAGCTGCGGGTAGGCGACAATCAGCAGCATTAGATAGAGAAGAGCGGCCATCACCAGGCCGGATATTGAGGGAAAGGAATAACCCGGGAAAGTCAAAAAATCAAAACTGCTTAAAAGCAAAGCAATGGGGCAGGCGATGAGTAAATAACCCAGGCGTTTTTTTTCCATGCTGGGCGGCAACCTTTTTGCGTGATTCCAAAGAGATAGATAGCAAAAAATCAATACGGTGATTACATAAGAAATTATCAGTATGGGGAAATGCGGCCATTGAGCAAGCTTGGTTAAAAGCGCGAGAATTCCCGCCAGGCTCAGCATAAAGAAAATAATCACCACGCCCTGCGAAATGAATGATTTGTTGCGCGTCAGATGGCGAAACAGGCGGAGCGTCAGCGGCGCGATGGCCAAAAGCGCAAGATTTTCAATGATCGGCCAAAAGGTGGTGGCGAAAAATTCGCTTAGAAAAACGGCGCTTTGCCAGATAAAAACAGCCGCGCAAAGACCGGCAAAGGACATATGCAATTTATCCCTTTTGCCGGTGAGGATTAACGACAGGCAGATAATAAAACTGGTCGCGGCCAGGGTAAATGTATCCATAAAATAATCAGCGCAAACTTTTGTTGCTTTTCCCTAAATTATTCATAATGGTTGATTGTTTGCAGCCTATTTATCAGTATTTTTTGTCAAATTCTACAACAATAAAATTTCTTTGTTTATACGATGATAACAACATCTTTGGTTATTCTCGCATTCATGTAGTTCGGTGAATGATATTTCGCACCGCGAAGCGCGCTACGCACCAAAACATAATTGGCAGAATTTACTGCATAAAAAAGAGCAATGATAATGCGATAGTTATTAATCAAGTGCGGTGTAGAGCTATGGCACAGAACGTGCTAAGTAGCTAAATATCTTTGGTTTGTATTTAGTTAAACTTATGATAAAAGTCGTCATTAAACAATAAATGACGACGAGGTTAAAAATGGATACTGATAAAATAGCGGTGGTTTTTCCCGGACAGGGCTCACAGAGAGCCGGTATGGGCAAAGATTTTTATGATGAGATTCCGGTAAGCCGCCATACATATGAAGAAGCGGCGGACACGCTGGGTTGGGATGTGGCCGCTCTGTGTTTCAGCGACGATCCCAAGCTGAATCTAACAGAATACACCCAGCCCTGTATTGTCACAACGGAAATCGCCATGCTCAGAGGATTGGCCGAACGTTTCGGTTTTGCGCCGTCGTATTTCGGCGGACATTCGCTGGGAGAATTCAGCGCGTTGGTTGCCGCGGGCGTTTTTCAGTTGAGCGAGACGGTAAAGATAGTTCAGGCGCGCGGCAAGTTAATGCAGGATGCCGTGCCGGTGGGTGTGGGCGGCATGGCCGCGGTTATTTCCGAAGAGATAGACATCAATAAGCTGAAACAGCTGATTTTTGATTTGCCGGTAGACGTGGCCAATATCAATTCCGTCAATCAGGTGGTAATCAGCGGCAAGATTTCCGCTCTTCCCGAAGCGGAAAAACGTTTGACGGAGGCGCTGGCCGGAGGCAAGCCTTTCCGTTTTGTGCAGCTCAATGTCAGCGCTCCTTTCCACAGTCGTTTTATGCAGTCGATTGAAGATCATTTTTCCAAGGTATTGTTAGACAAAGCCAAAAACATTAAAACCGAAACCGCGCCGCAGGTGACATCCAATTATTCCGGGGGTTTCCATCCCACTAGCGCGACGCAGATCAGGGAAAACCTGGTTAAACAGCTCAGCAATACAGTGAAGTGGTGTGACAATATGCGCGCGCTGGCCGATAAAACCAAAAATATTTATGAAATAGGCCCGGGCCGGCCGCTGCGCGATTTTTTCAAGACCATAGGTGTTAATTGCAAATCGATTACCGGTTGGGCGGCGGCGCAGAAGACATTCGCCGCGGGGGATTAATTACATAGATTATTACGCAACACACGTGTTGCGGGGAGGAACAATGACCGAAAAAAGTAAAAAAGTTGCCAAAAATCCGATCAAGATTCAGGACAACACTTTTCGTGACGGCCATCAATCCATATACGCTACCAGAATGAAAACAGAGGACATGCTGCCCATCGCGGAAGAAATGGATAATTGCGGTTTTCACGCGATGGAAGTCTGGGGCGGCGCGACATTCGACACCATGCACAGGTTCCTGGGTGAAGATCCTTGGATGCGCCCGCGCATTCTGAAAAAATACATCACGAAAACGCCTTTTGCCATGCTTATCCGAGGCCAGAACCTGGTGGGCTACCGCCATTACGCCGATGATGTGGTCAACGCTTTTGTGGATAAGGCCTGCGAAATCGGGATTGATGTTTTCCGCTGTTTTGACGCGCTTAACGATTTCCGCAACATGGAAGCATGCGCCCGCCGGATTAAGGAAAACGGCAAGGAATTTCAGGGCGCGCTTTGTTATTCATTGACGGATGTTCGCTTGGGGGGCGAAGTTTATAACCTGGAATTTTTTGTGAACAAAGCCAAAGAGCTGGAAGCGATGGGCGCGGACGCGGTCTGTATAAAGGACATGGCCGGCCTGCTTTCGCCATATGACGCTTATGACCTGGTTTCCGCCATCAAAAAAGCTGTCAAATTGCCATTGCATCTGCATTGTCATTACACCAGCGGCATGGCTTCCATGACTTATCTCAAGGCGATTGAAGCGGGAGTTGACGTTGTGGACACATGCCTGGCTCCTTTCGCGCTGAGAACATCGATGCCCGCTATCGAGCCGATTATCGCGGCCCTGCAGGGAACAGAAAGGGAGCCGCTTATCGAATTAAATCGTTTACTCGTGCTGGGCGAGCATCTGGAAAATATCGCCCCGAAATACAATAGTTATCTGGCCAATCAGAAGCTCTCCATTATTGATAACGGCGTTCTGGCGCATCAGATACCCGGCGGCATGATTTCCAATCTGACCGGCCAGCTCAAGGAAATGAACGCGCTCGACAGGCTCGACGATATATACAAGGAAGTGGTGCAGACAAGAAAAGACATGGGCTATCCGCCGCTGGTCACGCCGGTGTCGCAGATTGTGGGCGCGCAGGCCGTCTTGAACGTGCTCTTCGGCCGTTACGCGCGCGTGTCCAATCAGCTCAAAGATTTAGTGCTTGGCCTATACGGAAGAACCCCTGTGCCAATCGATCCGGAACTGGCCAGAAAAATTCTGAAAAATTACAAGAAAGGCGAGGAGCCGTTGAAAGGAAGGCCGGCCGATTATTTGGCGCCGGAAATAGAGGCGGCAAGAAAACAGTTAGGCGATCTGGGCCGCACTGATGAAGATGTTTTAGCGTACATTCTATATCCTGCGACGATGGAGAAATTTCTGCAGGCCAAATACGGCAAGGATTCTTCTCCAGGCGTGGGAGGTAAAAATATCCCGGACAAGAAAGCCGCCGCCTGAAATGGCGTTTGTTGAAGATGTTTTTTTGAAAAAAAGAAACCCCTGAGGGTATTTTTTTGCAAAATTTATAAAAAAAGAGAGGAAAGGTTTTAATTTATGGATTTTAGTCTCAATGAAAATCAGCTTAATTATCTGGAAACAGTCCGCAAACTGGTGAAAAACGACATAACGCCGCATATTCTGGAAATGGAAAAATCGCACAAGTTTCCCTGGGAGATAATAAACAAGGCCTGGGAAATGGGCATTGTTAATTTATGCATTCCGGAAGCTGTTAAGGGCTATGAAATTGACGTTGTTTCTTCTTCGCTGATTATAAAAGAACTTTCCTATGGTGATACGGGTATTTCCACGTCCGCCATGTGCAACGATCTGGCAAATGTTGTGATCAGCCAGCACGGAACTGATGAACAAAAAGAATTGTTTTTGAAACCTTTTGTGGAAAAACCGCTTCTGGCATCTTTTTGCTTGACCGAGCCCAATGCCGGTTCGGACAATTCCATGATGACCAGTTTCATGGTTAAGCGCGACGATGGCACTTACCTTTTGAACGGCGCAAAATGTTTTATTACCAATGCGTCTTACGCGTCGCAATACACGGTCATCTGCAAAGTGGGAAAGCCGACGAGCAATTTTATGGCCTGTGTGGTGATTCCTGTGGAACAGGTTACCTCCAAAGAGCTTCCGGATATCGGTCAATCCACCAGAGAAATAAATCTGCCCACCGGAGGCAAGATAACTATAGGAAAGCCGGAAGACAAACTCGGCCAGCGTCTTTCCAACACGGCCAGCATCACTTTTGAAGATGTGGTTATTCACCCGAAACAAATCATCGGGGACAGGCGCTTCGGCTTCAAATATATCGTTGATGTTTTGGATTACGCGCGTCCGATGGTGGCGGCGATCGGTCTGGGGCTGGCCAAAAGGGCGTTGGATTTAACCTTGCAGTACACGCAGGAACGCGTGCAGTTCGGCCAACGGCTTTGCGATCTTCCCGTCGCTAGGGATTTGCTCACGACCATGTGGAAAAAAGTGGAACTGGCGGAATTGGCCCTGCTCAAAGCCGTGGCGAAAATTGAGGAGAAAGCGCCTGATGCCGGCATTTACGCCTCGCTGGCCAAAAACACTTGCGCAGAAGCGGCTCTCTTCTGCGCCAATGAAGGTCTTCATTTGCACGGCGGTTACGGTTTTACCACCGAATACGAGATTTCCAAACTCGTGCGTGACGCGCACATCATTGATATTTATGAAGGCGTGAGAGAAGTGCAGAATATGATAATCGGGCGGGAGATTGTGTAGGCATGCTCTATTTACATGGAATGGGACATTTTAATCCGGAAAACATTATTTCCAACAAATTTCTGGAAGATTTGGATATCGGCACCAGTAACGATTGGATTATGGAAAGAGTGGGCATTGAAAACCGACGCACGGTATTGCCGCTGGATTATATCAAGGCAACGAAAAACAGCGATCCGCGCGCCGCGTTTGCGGCGAGACTCTATAAAAACGCGCAAATGGCCGCCCGGGCCGCAAAGCTCGCACTGCAAAGAGCTGCGCTCAAGCTGGAAGATATCGGCATGGTCGTTGCCGGCTCTTCCACGCCGGATAATGTGACGCCCGCAGAGGCGTCGGCCATTGCCGCCGAGCTGGGCATTGAAGTGCCTTGCCTGGATATGAATTCGGCCTGCTCTTCATTTGGCATGCAGATTAATTTTCTTTCCCGGATGCAGCCGGAAACTCTTCCCGATTATATTCTGGTTATTGATTCGGAAACGTTGACCAAATGCGTTGACTACACCAACCGCAGCACGGCGGTGCTTTTCGGCGACGGCAGCGCCGCGGCGATAGTTTCCACGAAAATTCCGTCGCGGGCCGTTTTTACGGATTGTATTTTCGATTCGCGCCCTTCCGCGTGGGAAAAAGTAGGCATCGGCTATAATTGGTATTTTAATCAGGATGGAAACGCGGTGCAGGGATTTGCCATTCGTCAGACGACGGAATCGTTAAAAGTGCTGCAAAAAAAATATGCCGCCGAAGCCGGACGATTTATTTTCATCGGCCATCAGGCCAATTTAATGATGTTGAAAAACGTGAGCGAACGTACAGGAATAGACCCCGGTCATCACTGGTATAACGTTGATCAGTTCGGCAATACCGGATGTTGCAGCGCGCCTACCGTGCTCAGCCGTCACTGGGATGAGCTGCGCCGCGGTGATCGCATCGCGATGGTTATTGTCGGCGCGGGCCTTTCCTGGACACACACAATGTTGAAGGTGGAGGGGGATAAATAATGGATAAACCAGTGGCAATTGTCACCGGCGGTGGCACGGGTATTGGAGCGGCCTGCAGCCGCGCTTTAGCCGCGGAGGGATTCCGGGTGGGTATTAATTATATACCCGTGATGGAAGAGCCGTCAAAAGCGGTTCTGGCCGAGATAAAGGAAGGATTTCTGGTCGAAGCCGATTTGAGTGATCCGGCCCAGATTGACAAAATGGTCAGCGAGATTAAAGAAGCGGCAGGGCGTGTTGATGTTCTGGTCAACAGCGCGGGCATCTCGATAAACAGCGATATTAACGCGATGAAAATCGAGGAATTCGACCGCCAGCGCGAGTTGGTGCGCGGCGCGTGGTATTTGACGAAAAAAATTCTTCGTCAGTTCATGCTCCGGCAGAATGCGGGGCGGATTATTAATATTTCCAGCGTAGTCGGCCATACGGGCAATCCCGGGCAGATTCCATACACGATGGAGAAAGCGGCGCTGGATGCTTTTACCAAGTCGTTGGCGAAAGAATTATGGGGGAGAAACATTTTGGTTAATTCCGTCGCTCCCGGATTCATCGACACGGCCATGACCAGAGAACTTCCTGATCATGTGAGGGAAAAAATGATGGCCAACATTCCTTTGGCCAGGCTAGGCCAGCCGGAAGAAATAGCCGATGTAGTGGCGTTTTTGGCGACAAGAGCCAGCTACATTACCGGAACGGTCATTCATGTTAACGGGGGTATCTATGGAGGTTGATGAAGGACTGAAACAGGAAATTATCAGCATGGTGCCGCAGCAGGCGCCGTTTCGTTTTATCGATGAAATCATGAGCCTCGATGAGGAAAATATAATCGGAGCTTACCGGTTTAAGGAAGATGAATTCTTTTACCCCGGCCATTTTCCGGGACGGCCCATCACGCCGGGGGTGATTTTAATTGAAACAATGGCGCAGATTGGCGCGACCGCTTTTGGAATTTATCTCATGGCGTGTCAAAAAAAAATGCGGCCGACGGCGCTGGATAAAGCGCTGAGTCTTTTTTCGTCGGTCGATGGCGTGGAGTTTCGCGGGATCGTCGCGCCGGGCGAAAGAGTTATTGTGAAGGGGAAAAAAAATTATTTTCGCAGGGGAGTATTAAAAGTGGAAACGACGATGGAGAGAGAAAACGGTGAAATAGTTTGCCTGGGAACGCTGACGGGGGTGATGGCGGACAAATGAAAAAGAGAGTTGTTATTACCGGCATGGGAGTAGCCGCTCCCAACGCACATGGATTGGATAATTATGAACAGGCGCTGCGGGCGGGTCTTTCCGGCATTCGTTTTATTCCGAAGCTGCAGGAACTGAATTTCGGCTGTCAGATTGCGGGCATCCCGGAAAATTTTGAAGAGATTCGCCGAAGATATTTTGACCGGGAAAAGCTCATGTCCATAAACGATAATATCGGGTTCGCGTCCGTTTCCGCGGTGGACGCCTGGAAGGACGCCGGTTTTAATTTGCTCGATGACGGTGACGATAATGTTGACTGGGATACGGGCGTGATCGCCGGTTCCGGCATCGGCGGCATGGACACCATTGCCACGATGGTTGTTCCCCAGATTAACGACGGCAAAGTGCGCCGCATGGGCAGCCGAATCGTCGAGCAGGTAATGGGCAGCGGCACGAGCGCGCGGATTTCCGGCTTAATCGGCGCGGGCAACCAGGTTACTTCCAATTCTTCCGCCTGCAGCACGGGTAACGAAGCGGTAATCGAGGCAATGTGGAGGATAAGGATGGGGCTGGCCAAACGCATGGTGGCCGGAGGTTCGGAAGGGGCTTCGCCTTATATCTGGGGCGGTTTTGACGCCATGCGCGTCATCTGCCGCAAATTCAATGATAATCCCGCGGCCGGCTCGCGCCCGATGTCCGCTTCCGCGGCGGGTTTTGTCCCAGGTTCCGGCGCCGCGATGCTTGTTCTGGAGGATCTGGAAACGGCGTTGGCCAGAGGCGCGAGGATTTACGCGGAAATAATCGGCGGCTATGTCAATTGCGGGGGGCAGCGCATGGGAGGAAGCATGACCGCTCCCAATCCGGAAGGAGTCCGGCGCTGCATTCGCGCGGCCATTGCCGATGCGGGAATCAGTCCCGCGGAAATCGACGCCATCAACGGTCATTTGACGGCGACGTATGCCGATCCGCACGAAGTTAAAAGCTGGGCGGCGGCGCTCGGTAGAACACCGGATAATTTTCCCTACATTCAGGCGACAAAATCGCTGGTTGGTCATTGTCTGGGCGCCGCGGGCGCCATCGAATGCGTCGCCAGTATTTTGGAGCTTTATAAAGGATTTTTGCATCCGTCAATTAATTGCGAGGATATTCATCCGGAAATCGCCGAATACGCGCCGAAAATCCCGCAGAAATGCATGGATTTTCCTGATTTAAAAATTATCGCCAAAGCTGGCTTTGGTTTCGGCGATGTTAATAGCTGTATCATTTTTAAGAAGTGGGAAGGAAAATAAATTTAACTAAAGGAGAGAGTTGTTATGGATGAAAAAAAGATTTTTGAGGAAATGATAAACATTTTACGCCCCTATACCAAAGACCAGGCGCTTCTGGAAAAGGCTACGCCGGACACACACATTTTGAACGATCTGAAAGTCAATTCCGCCCGTCTGGTGGATGTCATTATCAAATGCGAAGACATTTTCGGCGTTACCGTTGATGACGATGAAGCCGATAAGATCAGAACGATCGGGGACGCGGTAAAGGTGATCAAACAGAAACTCGGATAAGGGTAAATAAAATGGATAAAAAATCCAAAGTGGCAATCCGGCTGCAAAATTTTCTCGGAAGATTGGCGGTGGTCTTTGTGGCGCCTTTCTACTTTTCCGTCGCCAAAATTTTGTTTTATCGGGTGAAAAATCTCAAAGAAATCCGCCGACAGTTCGCCCTGGAGTATTCGCGGCATAAAGGTCCCTGGATTATTTGCGCCAATCACCTTACAATGATTGACTCTTTTTTGCTTGGTTATGCGGCGTTCAGCCTGACCAGCCACTTTGTCAGGTTTAAAAGGCTGCCCTGGAATCTTCCGGAGAGAAGCAACTTTCAGCGCAATATTTTTCTGGCGCTGTTGTGTTATCTGGCCAAATGCATTCCCATAGATCGGGGTGGTTCGCGCGAAAAAATAAAGGAAACTTTGGATAAATGTATTTATTTGCTCAATGACGGCCACAGTATCATGATCTTTCCTGAAGGCGGGCGTTCCCGCTCCGGCAGAATAAACAAAGAGAGTTTTTCTTACGGGGTGGGGCGTTTGATCAAGGATGTGGAAAATTGCAAAATAATGTGCATGTATTTGCGCGGTGACAAGCAGAAAAATTATAGCGCCATTCCGGCCTGGGGAGATAAATTTACCGTGCTGGCGGAGGTATTTACCCCCGCCAGGGTGGAAGGCAGCGCGCTGAGAGTGCAGCGTGATTATGCCGCGCAGATTGTTGAGCATCTCGCGCGGATGGAGGAGAAATATTTTGCCCTATATCGGGAACGACATTGTGGATCTGCAGCAGCCGGCCAACATGAAATCGAGCCGGGATTCACGCTTTCTAAAAAAAGTCCTAACCGCTGCTGAAACCGAATCTGTCCGGAAGGCGGATGATCCCGCCGCCGCGCTCTGGTCTTTCTGGGCGGCAAAAGAAGCAGCTTATAAAATAATTAAAAAAATCAATAATGGCGCTTCATTTCTTCCGCGTCGCTGGGAGGTATTTTTGCGGCCTGCGGCGCGGCGTTATTTTGACGGCGAAGTAGCGCTGGGCGGGAAATTCAAAGTTTTTATCCGTCTTTTTTTACACGAAGAATTTCTTCACTGCCTTGCCGCGGACGGAGCCGGCGCACTGGATGAAATAATCTATGCGCATAGTATTTTTCCGGATGAAAAAGATATTGCGGCGGAGGGCGCGTCTTCATATTTGCGTGATTTCGCCGCGCGTAAAATAGCTGAACATCTGAGTTTAAATGCTTCCGCCGTGCGCATAGAAAGAAATATTGTGGAAGGCGAGCCCGGACCGCCGCGACTTTATCTCGTCGATGATGCGTCTTTTGGCGATATCAGCTTAAGTCATGACGGCCGCTTTGTCGCTTTTGCTTTCCTGCCATAAATGGCCCATCATTATTATATTGCCTTGTCAGTTTATTTTTCTTGTGCTAGTTTTTTACTTATTTAAATTATTGCTGTAAGGGGTTCTTTATGAAAATAGCGGTGCTCAACGGTTCGCCCAAAGGTCCGGTAAGCGTCACGATGCAGTATGTCCGTTTTCTGCAGATGAAATTTCCCCAGGCCAAATTTCAAATTTATGATGTCGCGCAGAAAATCAACAGGCTGGAAAAAGACAAACAGGAATTTCAAAACATTATCAGTGAAATTGGATCATCGCAAGCCGTGCTCTGGGCTTTCCCCCTTTATTTTTTTCTGGTCTGTTCCCAGTATAAAAGGTTTATTGAACTGATTTTTGAAAGAAAGGCCGCTGCCGCTTTTCGCGGCAAACCCGCCGCCTGCTTAACCACTTCCATCAATTTTTTTGACCACACGGCGCATAACTACATGAACGCTGTATGCGATGATTTGGGCATGAAGTATTTCGGTTCCTACTCGGCGGAAATGAGCGACATGCACAAATCCGCGGAAAGAAAAAGATTGTCCGCCTTTGGACGGCTTTTTGTTGACGCGATTGAAGAAGACTTGCCGGCTATAAAAAATTATCAACCGCTTGTTTTTCCGAAAGTTGTTTTTAAGGAAAGCAAGCCTAAACCGGTAAAGACGGGCGGGAAAAAGGTGTTAATCATCGCTGATGACACGGGTAAAAATGGCAATCTGAAAAAAATGGTGGAAGGATTAAGCGCTTCCTTTTCTCCCGCCGCGGAAGTGGTTGAACTTAAGAATATCGACATCAAAGGCGGCTGCCTGGGCTGCATGCACTGCGGCATGGATAATGTGTGTGTTTATGAGGGGAAAGACGGCTTTGTCGATTTTTTCAACAACAAGGTTAAGGCCGCCGACATTTTGTTTTTTGCCGGCGCAATCCGCGACAGATATTTATCGGCGCAGTGGAAATGCTTTTTTGACCGCAGTTTTTTCAACGGCCACACCCCGGCGCTCAAGGGCAGGCAGCTTGGTTTTGTCATTGCCGGACCGCTGCGCCAACTGGACAATTTAAGGGAAATCATGACAGCGTACGCGGAAATACAGCATTGCAACCTGATCGGTTTTGTCGGCGATGACTTGGGGACGGCCGCGCAAATCAATACCGCCCTGCAAAGCGTTGCCCGGCGCGCGGCAAGTTTTGCGGAATCCGGGTACGCAAAGCCGCCCACCTTTTATCAGGTCGCGGGCACAAAATTATTCCGGGATGCCGTCTACGGCAGGTTGCGTCCTGTTTTTCAGGCGGATCACCGGTATTACAAGCAGCACGGCTATTACAATTTTCCGCAAAAGAATTACAAATGGCGGTTGATTAACAATACCATAATCGTGCTGACAAAAATTCCACGTGTGCGTCGGGAATTTCTCAAGCGCATGAAAGTGGAAATGGTCAAGCCTTTCGGCAGGTTTCTGAAAAACACGCAGTAAATTTAGAGACAACAGATATTTTATTTTTTTCAACAGGGAGGAAATATGAAAATTCAGAATGCGGTGGCTTTAGTTACGGGTGGCGCCTCCGGCCTGGGAGAAGCCACGGTTATTGAGCTTTCCAAGCGCGGCGCGAAAGTTACCATAGTTGATCTTGATGTGGAAAGAGGAGAAAAACTGGCGGCGCTTTGCGGCGCGGGCAACGCGATTTTTGTCAAAGCGGACGTGACCAGCGAAGCGGATATGCAGCAGGCCGTCAAAAAAACCGTGGAGACCTTCGGTAAAATTAATGTGGCCGTAAGCTGCGCGGGTGTCGCCAATCCGGGGAAGGTGTTGAGCAAAAAAGGCGTCCTGCCTTTGGAGGCTTTCAATAAAGTGCTGCAGATAAATCTGGTTGGCACATTCAATCTCATCCGGTTGGCCGTGGAGCAGATGAATAACAACACACCGGATGAAGAAGGCGAAAAAGGCGTGATTATCAATACCGCGTCCGCCGCCGCGACGGACGGCCAGATCGGACAGGCGGCTTACAGCGCTTCGAAGGCTGGTGTGGTCGGCATGACCTTGCCCATTGCCCGGGAATGCGGTGAATACGGCATCAGGGTGGCGACAATTGCTCCGGGGCTTTTCAGCACCCCGATGATGGCGGGTCTGCCCGCCTCCGTGAAAGAAGTCATGGTGGCAACCGTGCCTTTCCCGCATCGCTTAGGAAAACCGGCCGAATACGCCATGTTGGTTTTGCATATTATTGAAAATATCATGCTCAACGGCTGCTGTATCAGGCTGGATGGCGCTTTGCGCATGCCGCCCAAATGAGCAATGTTTTATAAAAATATTTTATGGTAAAACCAAAATCAGGAAGCCAGAATATTTATCAGGGTATGGCGCTGATTGCCGATCCCATCCATCAGTACGCTCTGTTTACCGTGCCCGAGGAGAGCAAGCCTGCGGAGAGCACCGAAAAGGAACTTATTGATTCTTCCTGGATGCAGCGCCTGCGCCGCATCTATCAGTTGCAGAGCGCGCGGTGGGTTTATCCCGCCGCCGAGCACACGCGGTTTCAGCATTCCGTAGGGACAATGCACGTGGCGGGAGAATTCGCCAAAAGCATTTATCCGAGTCTGCGCGAGGTGTGTAAGGATGTTCCGTCGCCAAATTACATAGAAGAGTTGCTGCGTCTGGCCGGGCTTTTGCATGATGTGGGGCACGGTCCGTACGGTCATTTTTTTGACGATAATTTTTTGAGCCGTTGGCAAATCACGCATGAAGTAGTGGGACAGAATATCATCATTCGGAAACTGGGCAAAGATATTGCCCGCATCGGTCGTTCTCCTTCCGGCGCGTTTGCGCGCGGCGAGAAAATGGATCCGCAGAAAATCGCCTACCTGATTAAAATGCCGGAAGACAGACAAAGCCTGCGGCAGCCGCGCTGGTTGGCGATGCTGCGTCAGTTATTTTCCGGGGTTTATACCGTTGATAATCTTGATTATGTGCAGCGCGACGCCTACATGACCGGCTTTTCTCTGGACATGGTGGATATACCGCGTCTGCGCTACTACACTTTTTTTACCCGCGAAGGCCTTACCCTGCATCAGTCGGGGATTTCCGCCCTGGGCCGGTTTCTCAACGCCCGACTCAATTTATACACTAACGTTTATTTTCACCGCACCACCCGCGCGCTGGATCTGCACCTGCAGGAAATATTTTATGATACCATGAAATATATTTTGCCCGGCAATCCGCTTGATCATCTTGATGAATATCTGCGCTGCGATGAATGGAGCCTGTTTAACTGCGTGCAGGGTTGGCTGGCTTCAAAAGACAGTGAAAAAAGAAAGCTGGCGGGTGAGTGGAAAAAACTGCATGAGCGCGAAGTGAAGTGGAAGATGTCTTTTACGGCGGCGATTTCTCTGGATCAGTTTCAGCGCGGCGTGGGATTTTCCCGCGCCGAGGAATATGAGGCAAGAATAAGACAGCGCCTGCCCAAAAAATTGCGGAATCTGGCTTTCAAGATTGATTTAGCCACGCAGGATCCGCGCCCGCTCAACCCTATGGCGGAAAGCGGCAAAAGAATCAATATCTTCAATCCGGTCACGCAGGAGACATCATTGGAGCCGCTTTTGGATATTTACCGTTTCATTCCCGCGCGCGTCATGCATTTCCGCGTTTTTTCGCTCAATCACGATTATGACGAGGAGCTATCCGCCGCCGCGGAAAAAGTCTTGGCCGAAAGCGACGCGGCCATACCGACCAACGTTTGATATGCAGGAAACTTCCGAAACTACCGATATAACTCTTTTTGTCCGCACTTCCGCCGAAGAGATAGCGCCCTGGAACCGTCAGCGCATCGTGGACGCGCTCGTGCGCGAGGCGAACATTGACTATCCGCTGGCGGCGCAGATATCCGAAGAGGTGGAAAAACAAATAGTTTCTTCGGGCATCAGCCTTTTGACCACCGCGCTCATTCGCGAGATGGTAAACGCGCGGTTGATCGAAAGGGGACTCGAAAGAGAACGTCGCCTGCATGGTCGCCTCGGATTTCCGCTTTATGACGTGCGTCAGCTTATTTTGCATCCCAACAAAGAAAGCGCCAATACGCCTCACTCGCCGGAAGGCACCAATCTGATTTTCGCCGAAGGCATCAAAAAAGAATTTTCGCTGTTTGATGTTTTTTCCGCCGATATCGGCGAGGCGCACGCGTCCGGAGACATGCACATTCACGGGTTGGGTTATATCGACCGGCCTTACAGTTTTTGCCAATCGCTCGAATATATCAAAAAATACGGCCTGAATCTGCCGCAGGCGATTAACTCCGCCCAGCCCGCGCGGCATGCGGAAGTGCTGCTTTTGCACATGGTGCGCTTCAGCGCAATTTTGCAGGGGCATTTTACCGGCGTTATCGGCTGGGACGCGCTTAACATTTCTTTCGCTCCTTATCTCGCGGGCATGAGCGATCGGGAGATAAAACAGCTGGCGCAGATGTTTATTTACGAGTTTTCCCAGCTTGCCGCCACGCGCGGCGGACAGGCGCTTTACACGGATATTCACCTTTATTATGACATTCCAGCTCATTGGACGAATATTCCCGCAATCGGTCCCGGTGGAAAGCCGACCGGGAAGAATTACGGCGCTTACGCGCCGGAAGCGAGGCGTCTGGTCTGGGCGCTGATGGAAGTTTTTAATGAAGGCGATGCCCGTGGCAAACCTTTTATTCTGCCGCGGCCGCTTTTGCATATAAACGAAAATTTTTGGCCGGTGCCGGGCGCGCCGGATTTCCTGGAGTTGGCGTGCGACGTGGCCGCTACTAAAGGAAACAGCTGTTTTGTTTTTGACCGCGAGCAGAATCGTTTTTCTTTTGCCTGCTGCCGCAACGGTTACGCAAGCGATGATGGTTATCTTGTGGAAATGAAGAATCCCTGGCTGATGCGCAGCGCCGCGGTACAAAGCGTGACGCTGAATTTGCCCAGGTTTGCCCTGCGGGCCAAAGGCGATGAAAAAAAACTTTTCGACATGCTTGGTGAATTTGCGGGTAAGGCTATCGAGGCGCATATTCAAAAAAAGGATTTTCTGGAGCGGCTGCTTTCCTACGCCGAAGAGGGCCCGTTGGCGCTTTTGGCCATGAACCACGACGGACATCCGTTTCTGCGGATGAATCGTTCTTACTATATTATGGGTCTGGTGGGCCTCAATGAACTGGTTCAGATTCACGTTGGCTCGCAGCTACATGAATCCGCGCGGGCGTTGGATTTTGGCCTGCGAGTCGTTAAGTATCTGTACCAGGAGATAAAGTCGCAGGAAAGCAAAAGAGGTGTTAAGCTGGCGCTGGAACAATCACCCGCCGAGACCACCGCTTACCGGTTCGCCCGGCTGGACTTGAAATACTTTTCGCCGGAAGCGGGGCGTTTCGTAAAAGGCGATATCGCCGCGGGAGCGGTTTATTACACCAATTCCACGCACCTTAATGTCGCCGCGAACGTTTCTGCCCGGCAAAGAGTCATTTCCGAGGGCGTCTTTCATGAATATCTGGAAGGAGAAGCAATCACGCACCTGCAGTTGGCCGGAGAGCCTGCCGATAAAAAAAATCTCGCCGCGTTCATTAAAGAAGTGTTTGAAAAAAGCCAAAACCGTCAGCTGGATTTTTCTCCTGAATTTACTTATTGTTCCGCTTGCGGTCGCACGGCAACTGGGCTGCATAAGTTGTGTGTGCATTGCGCGTCTTCTGAGGTTGAGGGCATCGCGCGGCTGACGAAATATTACAGCAAAATATCCGGCTGGAATAAGGGCAAGCTCGCGGAGCTTAGAAGCCGTCGCATCAGCGATAATTTTGCCGGCGGCGATTAACGCCGGCTGTTTTTCGCGCGGCGCGCATTTTCCCGTTGACTCCGCGCGCTCTTTTTTCTAGACTGCTCTACATCGTTACTCGGAGATATAATTTATGTCCGACGACAAATCCCGCGAAGAATATCTCAAAAGTTTGGAAGCCATGCTCAATGAAATTGAGGACGGCGTCGGTGAAGTTGATGTTAAGGGCAATCTTTTGTACATCAATGACGCCGGTTGCCGGTTTTGGGGCTACAGCCGCGAAGAAATTATCGGCACAAGCTACAAATTATACACGGATCAGGAAGGGATAAAAGTTATCCGCGAGGCCTACAACAAAGTTTACCAAACCGGCCAGCCCCTGATGTTTATTCACGATATTGTCCGCAAAGACGGGGCTAAGAGAACCATGGAAGATTTAGTCTCGCCCGTTAAAAACGACAATGGCGAGGTTGTCGGTTTTCGCTCGGTGCAGCGAGATGTTACCGACCGGATCGAAGCGGAAAAGAGGTTTGCCAGTCACCGTCGGCACCTGGAAGCGATATTCGGCAGCGTCAAGGACGCCATCATCACGGTTGACCGTGAACAGCGCGTGATTGAAATCAACAAATCGGCTGAGGATATTTGCGGCATCGATATTCAGGATGTCGGCGGCAAAGTGTTTTCCGAATGCGTTGAGCTTTGCGAAGGCGCCTGCGTCGCGGTGTTAAAACAGACGCTGGAAAGACAGCAGCCTTTTTCGGAATTTCGTATCGAGTGCGGCCATCAGAGGCGTTATCAGCAATTGGTCAGCATCAACAGCACGCCGCTTTTGGATTACGAGGGCAATTTCACCGGCGCGGTCATGGTTATCCGCGATATTACGCTGCTGCGCGATCTGCAAAGAGAGTTGCGTGAGCGGCACAAGTTCCAGAACATTATCGGCCGCAGCGAAAGCATGCAGGATATTTACCGCCTGCTGGAGGATCTGGCCAACCTGGAAACCACCGTGCTCATTACCGGCGAGTCCGGCACGGGCAAGGAGCTGGTGGCGCGCGCCCTGCACTACAGCGGACAGCGCTCTTTTAAGCCGTTTGTCACCGTAAACTGTTCGGCGCTGGCGGAGAGCCTCTTGGAAAGCGAGTTGTTCGGCCATGTGCGCGGCGCTTTTACCGGCGCGGTCAAGGACAAGCAGGGACGTTTTGAAGCGGCGGATGGCGGCACTATTCTGCTGGACGAAATCGGCGATATTTCGCCGCTCATTCAGCTCAAGCTTTTGCGCGTGCTGCAGGAAAAAGTGTTCGAGCGCGTGGGGGAATCCACGCCGCGCAAGGTTGATGTCCGCGTGATTGCCTCCACCAACAGAAATCTGAAGGAAAAAGTGAGAAAGGGTGAATTCCGCGAAGACCTCTTTTACCGGTTGATGGTTGTCGAAGTCGCCCTGCCGCCTTTGCGCGAGAGGTTGGAGGATATGCCGCTTTTGGTTGACCATTTCATCCATAGATTCAACGAGGAATTTAAAAAGGACGTCGAGGGCATTTCGCGCGATGTGCTCAATAAATTCATGGATTATTCCTGGCCGGGCAATGTGCGCGAACTGGAGCATGCCCTGGAGCACGCCTTTATTCTCTGCCGGGGCAAAGTGATTACGCTTGAACACCTGCCGGCGGCGATACGTGATTTCGGCGTCAGGGAAAAAACAAAAGCGCCGGATAGGGCGGCGGCTAAAAAGTCCACCTCCGAACAAAAAATTCAGGAAGCCCTGAATAAGGCGGGGGGCAACAAGGCCAAAGCCGCGCGTATTTTGGGCATCAACCGCCGGACGCTTTACCGCAAAATCAGCAAAAATCAGCACGAATACGAAAACTAAATTATGTGGCAGGACACATAAATGTGCCGCCACATATATGTGGCATGCCCCATGATGACCAATCAGTCATTTTTTTGGCAAATTCGATTGCGCTGATATCATTACTCATTATTTTCCTTAATATTTTTAACTATCTGGCATGCATCTTGTTTTTAAAAACTCTTTCAAATGAAGAAGTTTGCGCGGTTTTTTCGCAGACGCAATTCTTGATTAAATCAAATTTTTAGAAGGGGGGAATTTCAAGTGATGTTGAAGAAGTTTAAATTGGCTTATTTGTTGGCGGCCTTTTTTATCGCGCTGTCGCTTCTGGCCGGCTGCGGGGGCGGCGGAGGCGGCGCTGGTGACCCGGTTATTGAAATAGATCTCGGTAAGATGACGTGCGTTGATGAAGGCACGATGATTGCCTGCCGCGGCATCCCCTATGCCGCGCCGCCGGTGGGAAATTTGCGCTTTGCCCCACCTCAGGATCACGCCGGTTGGACGGGCACGCTCGATGCGCGGAATTTTCGTAGCGCCTGTGTTCAGGATGACGGTTCAGGCTCTGAGGATTGTCTGTTTTTGAATGTTTTCTTTCCCGAAGATGCCGAACCGGGGGACAATCTTCCGGTGATGGTCTGGATTCACGGCGGCGCTCTGATTCAGGGCGCAAGCTCTGTCCCCGGTTATGACGTGCCCGCACTGGTCAATGAAGGCGTGATTGTGGTCACCATAAATTACCGTCTCAACGCTTTCGGCTTTTTGCCCCACCCGGCTCTGGAAGATCCGACCGGCAACTTCGGTTTGAAAGACCAGGTGTTTGCCCTGCAATGGGTTCAGGATAACATAGGCGATTTCGGCGGTGATGCGGAAAATGTGACAATATTCGGCGAATCCGCCGGCGGCCACAGTGTTTTGTCACTGCTGGTGGCTCCTTCAGCCGCCGGTCTGTTCCACAAAGCGATTGTCCAGAGCGGTTCCTACAGCCCCACGCAGACAGCTTTGGCTACAGTAGGATATTATGGCTTGGGTCTGCCTTTTGCCAATGTGTATGGTACTCCCAGTACCGGTCCCTGTGGAGGAAATAATGACGCTGGAGAAATTCGTACCTGTCTGCGCAGTTTGAGCGTTGATCAAATCATGACCACGCAACGTGCTTCCGCTGCCTGGTCATGGATCACACCAGTATATGCCGCAGGTACATTCCTGCCGAAATCGATTAATGATGCCCTGGCTGCTGGAGAAGTCGCAAATGTGCCAGTGATGATCGGCAGCAACCTTAACGAAGGCTCGCTCTTCACCGCCCTGTTTATGGGTAGTTATGGCAATTTTACCACGCTTGGTAACTTGGTGGCAGGCGTAACAACTTTACTGGTGGCCGATCCGCGCGCCTATGACAGGAGTGCGGTGGCTTCAGACTATGCCGATTGGGCAACAACGACATATGGCTCTTCGAACATATATCGCAATGCCCACAGCATGGTCTTTACAGACGCCACTTTCAGCTGCAATGCTTTGGCTCATGCGGCAACGCTAGCAGCCTGGTCTCGGCCCACTTACTCTTATTGGTTCACCGACGCGGATGCGCCAATCCATGATACCTATGCGGCGCTGGGAGCGTTATCTGCTTTCTTTAATTTGGGTAATTGGGGCTTCGGCGCCAGCCATTCCTTTGAAATCCAGTATATCTTCGGCACGGTGCAGGGCCATCCCAATGTGACCACGGCGCAACGCAATCTGTCCAACCGCATGATTGCCTACTGGACGAATTTTGCCAAGAACGGAGCTCCGGGTGGCGGATGGACAGCTTACAATGGAACAAACATCAGGGAATTAAATCCTGCGGGTGATAGTGATGCCACCGCTGCTACTTTTATGGGGGCACACTATTGCGCGTGTTGGGCAAGCCCGGGAACATGTTGGCCGGTAGGCGAGTAATAAAGGGGTGGATTCCATTTATTGACAAGTTCAAATAGTTTTTAGTGACAAAAATAATCAGTCGGGGCCTGCGCCGTACGGCGCAGGCCCTTTTTTATTACCGCTTTCGATTAATTTGTCAAGGGAATAGGGGGTCAAATCTTTATTCTTGACATTTAACTTAGAAAGGCCTGCGCCGGCGAGGTGCGGGCCTTTTTTTTATTAATACTTTCGACTTATTTGTCATCGCGAGAAGCGCGCAGCGCGACGAAGTGTAAACTCGGCGCATCCGGCATTCGCCGGAGTTCCTGTCGGGCCATCTCGGAGATTGCTTCGCTTACGCTCGCAAAGACACAGGGGGCGTCATCGCGAGGCGGTGTAAGCCGCCGTGGCGATCTCATAGAATACAGGAGATTGTCCTGCATTCGCTGGACTGTCGCTTCACCCCGCTGAGACGAAGTTTTTACCCGGCGTCTGCCGGGCGATCTATAGTTCGTCATGCCGGACTCGATCCGGCATCCATACACCTCATCCGTCAGGTCGCAGACTTAGTTTCCTTAATCCTGGATTCCGGCTAGATGTTTACCCTGCGCATGCGGGGCCGGAATGACACAATTTTGTTTCCTGACGAGTGCAGCGCGACGAAGTGTAAACTCGGCGCATCCGGCATTCGCCGGAGTTCCTGTCGGGCGATCTCGGAGATTGCTTCGCTTAAGCTCGCAAAGACAAAGGGGACGTCATAGCGAGGCGGTGCAAGCCGCCGTGGCGATTTAACAAGCTAACAGCAGATTGCTTCACCGCGATCAATCGCGGTTCGCAATGACAAACTAGGCTGTCATCGCGAGCGAAGCGTGGCGATCCCACAGAGCAAAGTGAGATTGTCCCGCATGCGCGGGATTGCCACTTCGTTTCACTCGCCATGACCCCTTCCTTTTTGTCATCGCGAGGGCGAAGCCCGAAACGATCTGTATCGCATCTTATTTATCCTTGACACGTCCCTTCATTTGGGCTAAATACCCTCACCTGTTTAAATATCTGAAAATTTAGGAGGAATAATTTGGCTACACATAAATCAGCGGAAAAAAGAGACCGTCAAAACAAAAGACGCCGCGCGCGCAATATTTCCGCCAAATCCGCGCTCAGAACCAAAGTAAAAGCGGTTGATACCGCCGTGGAAGGAAAGAAAAAAACAGAAGCCGCGACAGCCCTAAAAATGACCGCGCCCGCGCTGGCCAAAGCCGCGTCCAAAGGCATCATTCATAAAAAGAACGCTTCCCGCAAAATCTCCCGCCTGACCAAAAAAGTCAACGCGCTTAAATAATTTTAGCTAAAAAAACCGGCATGTGAGCGTACCCGGATTTTTTATTTTTGTCTGATGCGGATACCTGCTGGTGTAATGACGGAAAAGTGACCGGTTAATTCCTGTAAATGTTCCACAATCAAAGAAACGGCAAAGTCAGCCTTTATTGCTGGAGACATTCCCGCGAGTCTGATTAAAGTTATTCCTGAAGAAAGGCGGCGCAAGCGGAAGACCAGTTCGCCAAAGTCTTTGTCTGCCGTCAGCAAAACAGCTTTTTCTTTATTGGCTAGACTTAAAACTTCGTCGTCCGAAATGCCCGGATCCATTTCGGCAACATAGGCCACATCATATCCTTTCTCCCTCAGCGCTTCGACTATTTGTTTGTCGATACTCTCATCGGCAAGAAAGTTCATGCAACTGCCTTTTTGGCGGGATAAACCACATCACATTTTAGTACATCAGCGGCGTAAGAAAGCGCGGCATGGACGCCTTCAACAGTCAGCCTGGGGTGAGCTTCAATAATTTGTTCTATGGTTTCACCGGCAGCGAGTTTTTCCAGAATAAGTTCAACTGTAATTCTTGTCCCAGCAACAACAGGCTTGCCCATCATAATTGAAGGGTCAGACACAATTAATTTATTTTCCATTGAGCCCTCCTTTGATGAAATTTATTATTCTTATTGCGTTAATTCGAAATCGAAAAATAATGTTTTAAATATACATCCAATTTTTAATTAAAACAAGATTAAGAAAAAATGCTAAAAAGTAATATTTTGCTCAATTATGTCCGTTCTGGCTGATAAGACTGTCTTACGCCGGAAGTCATGCTAAACGCGTTGAGCCCTCGTTCACTGCGCGGCAGGCAGGAAATTACCAAGTTGTTTTTATTTATTAAAATATTGAGTAAAAATCTGCGCGTATAAATCGGGATTTTCCAGCACCATGGAATGGCCGATGCCTTTGTAGGTCTGCAAAGAACTATTCGGTATCAGTTTAAGCGTCGTTTCGATATCCTGCAGGGGAATCACGATGTCTTCCTCTCCCCATAAAACCAGCATGGGCTGCTTAATGCGATGAGTTTCCTTGTGCAGCGCGCCTTCCTCGCGCTCTTTTTTCAGATGAAATAACGTGCCTGTTCCCGCTCCATCGCTCAATTCCCTGGCCTTATCCACCAGCAGATTAAATAGTTCTCTTTGCTTGGCCGTGGTTTCCGGACGGAATTCTGATTTTACGCCCGGCACAAGCGATTCTTTGGTAAATAAAGAAGACGCGGCAAAGGACAAAAACTTGAAAGCGTAATTTCTGTTTGCGACAAAAGGCGTAAAAGTATGCAGGGATTCATTGGGCAGGGAAAGCCCCGTGGGGCTTACCGGATCAAGCGCCAGAACCTTATTAAATATTTCCGGTTCAGCCAGAAGCATATAAATGCTGATTAAGCCGCCGGTAGAATGAGTGGCGAGCGAACATTTTTTAATACCCAGCGATCTGATTGCCGCCAGCATATCCTGCGCGTGCTGTTTCATGGAATAATTGGCATAGTTTTCCGTGGCGGCAGGTTTATCGGAATCGCCGCAGCCGCGCCAGTCGATGGCGAAAACATGCAGCTCCCGCGGCAGCTTCGGCCATACCAAATCCATCCACTGCGCGCAGCTTAGGAATCCGTGAATGAAGACGATGATATTATCGCCGCTGCCGTGTTCGATGTAGTTGAGTCTAATTTCTCCCGCTTGAATCAGAGGCATGTTTTGTTTCTCCTTTGCTGTTCGCGCAGCATTACGTATGAATTATTTTCACAATTGTCAACATTTGAAGTTAAATATTTCAGTTTGCTTTACGGCGCGGAATAATTTAAAAAGATGAAACAGGTATTGCGATTATAGTATGTTATTATGGGCAAGTGAAGTCAGGCGAAAAAATCTTTCAGATTGCTTCGCTGACGCTCGCAATGACAGGAATGAATGACGTGTCTTTGCGAGGAACGAAGTGACGAAGCAATCTCTTTTGTTTATGTGATTGCTTTGCTGACGCTCGCAATGACCCTTTTCTGTCATCGCGAGGCGGCGGGTGCCGCCGCGGCGATCTCCCGGGATGGCTTTGTCGCTGTGGCTCCCCGCCAGGACAAAGCGGCAGGCGGTAAGCTTGGCGATCTTGGAAGGAAGCGCAAAAAATGATGAAAAAAAATAAAAGGAACGGCAAAACGCAAGCGGCCTTCGGCGATCTGGTGACCGGAATCGCCCTTTCTTTTCTTGGCGCGCCTTATAAAGAAGCAACGCTGGAGGAGCCGGGCAGGGAAAAGCTGATTGTTAATTTTCGCAAGTTTGATTGTTTTACTTATGTGGAAAGCATGCTGGCGCTGTCCCGCTGGTTTGCCTCGGGGAAAAAGTCGCCCCGCGAATATCTGCGCCAGTTGAGATTAATCCGCTACCGCAGAGGCGTTATTGACGGTTATTCCTCACGCCTGCATTATTTTATCGATTGGCTCCATGATAATCAAAAAAAGAAAATTCTTGTGGATATTACCAAAAAGATGGGAGGCAGGTTGCAGCGCAGGAAAATTGATTTTATGACAAAAAACGACGATCTCTACCCCGCTTTGCAGAATAAAAAGCAATTTAAGAAAATGCTCGCGGTGGAAAAGAATCTCTCCAGCCGCGCATTTGCTATAATAGATAAAAGAAGGTTCAGTTCCTGTCAAAAGAAGATTAGAAACGGAGACATCATCGCCTTTACATCAGCGAAAAATGGCCTCGACGTGGCGCATGTAGGATTTGCTCTCTGGCAGGGCAGGAAATTAAATCTCCTGCATGCCTCCAGCAAGGAAAGGACGGTGGTTATCTCTAAAAAGACTCTTGCGGCATACCTGAAAAACAACAAAAACTATACCGGCGTAATTGTCGCCAGGCCTTTATAGCTTTTCTTCTAAAGACTTCAGTCGTTCACCTTTGGCCTTCAGCCTATTAAATCTTTTCAAAATGGTGATAATCTTTTGGCTGTTCAAAATTGCCGCCCCAGCGCCAGCCGCGTTTTAAAAATTCTTTCACAACAGGATGTCCCGCGCTTAAAGTTCCCGCTTTTTCCGGGTCATAAACAGCCCCTGCCGGGGCAATAAGGCCGCTGGGATAAATGACCGGGTTTTGCAAAGGGTTGATATCGATGGCGCGCCCCAGAGAGTGCAGGGATAATTTGCTTGTGCCTTCAATCAGGCGGAAATTAAAAGCGGAGGAATTATTATCCGCCATGGAATCTCCATCGTGCCAGGCGTAGGCGCAAATCGGAATGACTTTTCCGATAGGAAATTTCAGCTTTTCGATCAGCGCGAAAATATCCGCGATGTCGTCTTCCAGCGCTTGATCGATAAGAATCTGACCCTGATGTTTGAGGCCGTCAAAAGAATAATAGCCCACATCAAGCAGGGAAAGCCGGTCGATGATCTCCAGAGGGGCATTGGTGCCGGCTATGGCCTCGGCAAAACTGTAATCGCTATCAATGATCATTGTATTTTCGCCAAAGATTTAAAATTGCTTATGTTCCACACCGCCATGACGGGGTAAAATAATCGTGGAGGAGATAGCTTCATCGCTTCACTCCTCGTCAGGACTCTCTTTTTGTCATCGCGAGGGCGAAGCCCGAAGCGACCGCGAGAGTGTACGCGATTGCTTCACGGCGATCAATCGCGGTTCGCAATGACAAACTGACTGTCATCGCGAGCGAAGCGCGGCGATCTCCCAGATAGTCTCGTCGTGAAATTTCTTGCCATGACCGGGTTAAAATTTACAGTTTGTCAATAATGTTATTAATCGTTTCATGCGGCAAGGACACTTCGCGATAAATATTCGTGATTGTCTCGCTGTTTAGCCGTTCAAAATCAATTTCCCGGGGCGTGATCATTACGCCGGCCATGTCGATCGCGCCGGGAGAAACAAAAATTCTTTTTTCGCCCTCCCGAAAGAAAGCGTCCGGACGATGTTTCTGGCGTAAAAATATGATGAGCCGCCAGGTATGATTTTCATAGTTGCATATGACATTCATCATTGGTTCACTTTTTACCGCCAGAACAATTCGCGTGATATTTATCAGTCGCTTGAGCTTTTCTATGATCGTGCCCGTCTTTTTTCCGGATAGAATTGAAACAGGGCGACACCATCGGCGGCCCGAATAATATTTGAATCCTCCTTTTTCCGCTGAAGGCGATGAGGAGCCAAGCTCTGTTATAAAGGGCAGTGAATTTTTCGGCACGGCCTGAAAGTGCAGATGGTCAGGGGCGGACGCGCCGCAGGCCGGACCGTTGTAAAATACGAAATACTCATCGGATAAATCTTTGGCAAACATCAGCAGGTCGCTTATGGAATCCCGTAGTTCCTGCGGCTGGTGATGGATATGGGATAACGTGAAATGGTTTTTAAAAATGGGCGCGGGATTACAAAGTATCAGATAATTGTTCCGATAAAGAATTGCTTTTTGTCCGTCGGGTAGATTGGGCGCGCACAAAAAGCAGGGCCTGTTTTTTATGGAAGCCGCGTCAACGGCGGCGCCGGAGCTGACCGCGCGCGCGGGATTAAACTGCAGTGTGACGTTGATGCCGCCGCAATCAATTAAACGCGTGCGGACGTTTTCCAATTCACGGGAGGAATCGGCAAGCATCTTCCAGGTGCTTTTTTGCTGAGCAAGAAGATTCCGGCATAAAGAAGACAGCGGCTGTTTGTCTGGATAGCGCGCGAATAATTTTTTGGCAAGCATCCGGCGGTTGCTGTTTAAATTCTGGCGGGCGATGATTTCCGCGGTGCGCAGTTTATCTTTGTAATAATCATTGCGGTTTTGTTGTTCCAAAGAAAGAGCGGCGTCGGTATTGCCGCCCCAGCGGCGGCACAGATAAATGCTTTCATAGATTCTGCCGATTTTATATTCGCGAGATATACGCAGCGCCACGGCATAATCCTCGCCATAACTCACGTTGGGAAAACCGATTTTTCGGATAGTCGCTGTGTCAAAAGCGCGGGGCGCTCCCATGCCCGCCACGCGCAGGAGATTATTGTGGCCGTTGGTCCTCGTCCATTCTTTATGAGCAATTAGGCCCGGCGGGATTTTTTTCAGTTGTCTGTTGACGATAGTATAAGAGCCCACAACCAGCGCATATTTATTCCGTCGCAGCGTATTGACGATTTTTTGCATGGTTTTTGGTGATTGGTACAAATCGTCTGAATCTAGTTGCAGGGCATAGCGGCCGCAATGTTTTGATTTAACAGCTTCATTCCAGCAGCCGCCGATGCCGAGATCATGCCGCCGGGGGATAATATGCTTGATTTTATTGTTTTTTGCGGCCACTTTTTTCAATAAAGCTGTTGTACCGTCGGTGGAGTGGTTATCGACGACGATGATATTGAAAGTAAAATCGGTTTTTTGCGCCAGCGCGCTTTTCAGGGCAGCAGAGATTGTTTTCCGGCGATTAAGCACAGGAATCACCACGCTTGCTTCTACAGGGAAATCATTACTTTTTAATTCCGCTTTTTTTGTGGGCGCTTTCAAGAATGCGCCGCATAAACGCAGGTAGCTGGTGGCGACCTTCTCCAGCTTTTTTTGCCGCGCCAGATTTCTCGCCGTGGTGTAGGTAAAATGTTTTTCAATGAGGGATTGGTTTTGTATTGGCTTTGGCAACTTTTCGCCGGCGGTATAGAGCAACTTATTAACGTGGGCAATCCTGTAATCAAGAGATATTTTCAGACGTAAATCATATACGGCTGCCTCCACGTCTGCGGGTGGCAGGCCGTATTTGCTTGTTGTGTTGATCAGGGCCGGTATGGAGAATACAAAAAAGGGGCCGAAATCAAAATTATCACGAATGGACCCTTGCTGATAATCGATGAGCGGATGGGGCGCTGTTTTTGTTTTCTTTTTTTCATAAAAATCGGCATAGACCATGCCCGCTTCTTTCTTTGCAACTGGCGCGAGCAGGCGCTTAAAATTCGAGGGGCTGCAGGTTATTTCTTTTTGGGAATCAATGACGCATAAAAACCGACACCCTGATTTTTGGGCGAAGGGAATTATACTATGGACATGGCGAATATCGTGGTTTTGTTCCGGCCAGTAATTCAGCGCCTCTTTTTCATCATTTGCGGTTAAAAGGTAGAAGCGGCCAAATTTTGCGGCTGAAGGCGTCATGATTTTACGGAGGGTCGGATTAAAATCCCGCCAGCATCAGATTTACGGCTCTTTCCGCCACGTCATTGGCGAGCTTGATCAGGGCGTTTTTCCGGGCGGGCGGCATCAAGTTTATATCATCAGCTAATTTGTATTCCTCATCCCCCTTTATGCCTTTCGCGCCCCAGAGGACCTTGCCGCTTTCCTTTTCGCGGAAAACGATTTCCAGTGTCAGAGTCGCTCTTTCTTCGGCGACCAGCTTATTGGGGTGATAGGAAAGAGCGCGGGTATTATAATGAATAATTGTTCCCTTTACGGTCGCGTCGGCTTCCTCCACGCCGCCCACAACCTTGAAGCGGCTGTACTGGATGAAGTGATTAATAAAAGCCGTGCGCACAAAATTCTCGATTTCCGCCTGCGCCGTTTTGTTGCCGAATTGTTCCACGTAAACTTTTTGAATGCGTTTATCGACGTATTCTCCCTGTGGGGAAAACCTGTAGCCGCAGCCGATGGTCATAAAAAAAGCCAGACAAATGGCGGTTATCGCCGGATATCTCTTGCAATTCATTTTTTTCATAAGCACACCTTTTATTGGGCAACAATGTTGACCAGTTTGTTGGGAACGTAGATAACTTTTTTCACGGCGGCGTCTTTGAGCATCGCCTTTATTTTTTCGTCCGCCAGCGCGTCCGCCTTTATTTTTTCGGGATCTTCTCCGATGGGCACGGTGATGCGGCTGCGCAGCTTGCCGTTAATTTGAATGACCACGGTTATCTCATCTTCGCTGGCGATGGCTTCATTATATTTTGGCCAGGGCGCGTCGGCAACGGCGTCCTTATGGCCGATCATCTGCCAGAGTTCTTCAGCAATATGCGGCACAATCGGCGCTAAAAGCACCACCGCCGCTTCCAGCGCTTCGCGGATTATCGAGAGAGCTTTTGTATCGCTTTTTGCGGGCCGTGTCACGAGGTAAACGGCGTTGACCAGCTCCATGACGGCGCTGATGGCTGTATTGAAATGGAAACGGTCTTCAATGTCCACCGTGACTTTGCGGATAGTCTGATGCGTTTTGCGCCGCAGATTTTTCCACTCGCCTTCCAAGTCGATGCCGGTTTCCGGCAATGATACTTTTTTAATATCACCAAGATACTCGATGAAGATGCGCCACAGACGGTTCAGGAAACGAAAAGATCCTTCCACGCCCTGATCGCTCCATTCCAAATCTTTTTCCGGGGGCGCGGCAAAAAGACAGAAAATCCGCGCGGTGTCCGCCCCGTAGGTATTGATCAGATAATCCGGGTCAATAACGTTTTTTAGCGACTTGGACATTTTTTCCGTTTTGCCGATAATCACTTCTTTCTGGCAGAGATGGCATTTCCCTTCAGCCGCCTGGTCGGGGAAAAGATAGCCGTGCTCGGGGCATTTCATAGTTTCCTTGCAGACCATGCCCTGCGTGAGCAGGTTGGTGAAAGGTTCGTCCACGCCGATCACTCCGAAATCGCGCAGCATCTTGGTGTAAAAACGCGCGTAGAGCAGATGCAAAATGGCGTGCTCCACGCCGCCGATGTACTGATCCACCGGCATCCAGTAATCCAGTTTTTTCCGATCTAAACCCGGCTTGACGTCAAAATCCGGACAGCAGAAGCGGTCGAAATACCAGGAAGATTCCACAAAGGTATCCATGGTGTCTGTTTCTCTTTTAGCCTTTCCGCCGCATTGGGGACATTTTGTTTCCACAAATTCACTGAGCGCCGCCAGCGGCGAACCGCCCTCGGAACTTAATTTCACATTTTCCGGCAAAATTACGGGTAGGTCGCTCTCCGGCACCGGAACGATGCCGCATTTGTCGCAGTTAATCATGGGAATGGGCGCGCCCCAGTAGCGCTGACGGGAAATTCCCCAGTCGCGCAGACGGTATTGGATGGTGCGCTTTCCTTTGCCCTGCGCTTCCAGAAAATCGGCGATGGCGTCGAGCACTTTGGTGTTTTCCATGCCGTTGAACTGGCCGGAATTTACCAGAATTCCTTCGTCCACGTATGCTTCAGTCATTGTCGCCGCATCAAGTATTTTGTCCTTGGGCTGAATGACGACAATCAGCGGCAGGTTGAATTTTTTGGCAAATTCGAAATCTCGCTGGTCATGCGTCGGCACGGCCATCACGCAGCCGGTGCCGTAATCGGCCAGAACAAAGTTGGCGGCGTAAATGGGCATCTGTTTGCCGGTAAGAGGATTTTCGCAGTAAGTCTCGAGAAACATTCCTTCCTTTTCGTAATACTCGGACGTGCGCATCAGTTTGTCCTGTTTTTTTACTTTTTCGACAAATCCAGCGACATCTTTTTCACATGATTTGCCTTTGGCCAGTTCCATCACCAGCGGGTGTTCCGCGGCAATCAGCATAAAAGTCGCGCCGAAGAGCGTATCCTGGCGCGTGGTGAAAACCTTGATAGCGCCGGGTTTGTCCACCAGCGGAAAATCGACTTCACAGCCGTAGCTTTTACCGATCCAGTTTTTCTGCATGGTGAGCACTTTTTCCGGCCAGCCGGGCAGCTTGTCGCAATATTCCAGAAGCTCCTCGACGTAAGCGGTGATTTTGAAAAACCACTGGTCGAGCGTTTTTTCGGTCACTTCCGTGGAGCAGCGCCAGCAAAGACCCGCTTCGACCTGCTCGTTGGCCAGCACTGTTTCGCACTTGCCGCAGTAGTTCACGGATGAGCGTTTTTTGTAGGCCAGTCCTTTTTCGTACATCCAGATAAAAAAGAGCTGCTCCCAGCGGTAGTATTTCGGCTCGCAGGTGGAAACTTCCCTGTCCCAGTCGTAGCTGAAGCCCATGCGTTTGAGCTGTTTTTTCATGTGGGCGATGTTTTCGTTTGTCCATTTTAGCGGGTGGATTTTATGCTCGATAGCGGCATTTTCCGCCGGCAGGCCGAAAGCGTCCCAGCCCATCGGATGCAGAACATTGAAGCCCCGCATGCGCTTGTAGCGCGCGACAACATCGCCGATGGTGTAATTGCGGACATGCCCGATATGTATTTTGCCGGAGGGGTAGGGGAACATCTCCAGCAGATAGTATTTAGGTTTGCTTTTGTCTTCGCTTACTTTGAAGGTTCTTTCTTTTTCCCATTTGTGCTGCCACTTTTCTTCGATCTTCTGCGGCTCGTACTTCATGATCCGGCGCTCCAAAACATTTAAATAATCGGCGAGTTATCTAACATATTGAAGATGCTAGCGCAATGGATTTTAAAGGTGATGGCCAAAGACCTAAAGCTTAAGGTAAAAGAACAAATATTGATCAGTAATTTTGGGCGGCGAGCTTATCGGTGCATTTCCGGGCAAGCTCTTCCAGGGCTGACAGATTTGCTTTTTTCCCCGCCGCTTCCAGATTTTTCAGGCCATTGCCGATGTGTGCCAGGAAATTCTTTTTGCCTTTCTTCAAACCCAGAAAACCGTAGGCGCCGAGCGCCTGCATCAGTCTTTGCGCCGCCGCTTCCCAGAAATTGTTAACAAATTCACCAAAGCTGTAAGAGGTGGGCATTAATTGATAATAGTAATCCAGCAGCTCTTCTCTTTCTTCATCGCGGAAGGTGACATAGGGATCGCAGATGAGCGAACTCAGGTCATAAAAAAGATTGCCGCTGCGCATACCCTGAAAATCAATCATTACCGGCCTGTTGTTTTTAATCATGATATTTTGCGACTGAAAATCACGGTGAATCAGGGACGGCTCGATTTTTTGCAGTCGCTCCGAAAGAGCAGCCAGTTCGTTATTCAGTTTCTCCGCGTCGGCGACAGAAAGCTTAATTTTGCAGACGGCAAAGACAAGATTATCCAGAAAATAATCATGTTCCCATTTATATAAACGTGGGCCGTAGCTTTCGGAGAGATGCAAGTCAGCGGGCATTAAATTCAGATCGAAGGAATGCAGGCGATGAATTTGCGTGAGCATGGAAAAATAATAATCACGCCTTTTTCCCCAAGGTTCAAATCTTTGCGACCACAAATCGGCATCGCCTAAATCTTCCATTAATATGAAATGCTCTTTGTCATCCTGCGCAATGATGCGCGGCACGCTTATGCTAAGCGCCGCCATGAATCTGTTGATGCGCGCCCAGTGGGCGTTTTCCGCCACTTCATTGCCATAATGCATAAAAACGAAACTGGTTTCATGCTGAAGGGAAACACGGAAAAAACTGCGGTCGGAGCCGCCCTTTGTAAGAGGCACAAGTTCGAAATTTTTTGTGCCCAAATAATCGTTTAAAAATTTTTGTGTTTTTTCGTTCATATTTTTATTTATTCTTTGTCATCGCGCGCCCTGACTTGACGGGATCTCAACAAACGCAAAGATTGCTTCGGTCTTTACACTCCCTCGCAAGGACAACTAATTAATGCCAGTCTTTTTTAACTTTTCGTATTCTTCAATTGTGCCCAAATCATGCCAGTAACCGTCATCAATAACTGCCCCGCCTAAGGAACGCGGATTTTCTTTAATCATCTTCACGAGAGGTATAACGATTGATTCTACTTTGCCTTGTTGCAACCTGCTTAAAAATGACTTTTCCACAATATAAATACCCGCGAAAAGACAACTTTTTGCGCCTTGATTTTTCAGGATATGCCGCATGTCGCAGACATAACCGTTATCATCAATGTTAACATTAAGCAGCGGCCCTTGTGAGCGCAGGGCCAGCGTGACCGATGTTTTTAACTTAAAATGTTTTCTAATAAGCATTTCGATCGGCATGTTGGTGATAATGTCGCCGTTGTAAACAATGATGCGTTCGTCTTCACCAATCAGGTCTTCGATATTTTTAATGCCGCCGGCTGTATCCAGCAATACCGGCTCGTGACGAAACGTAATCGGAATGTCTTTATAATTGTTTTTGGGGAAGGCCTCGGCGTATTTATTTGCGCAGTGGTGCGTGTTGACGATAAATCGTTTTACTCCGGCTGATAGTAAGTGTTCCATCGCGTAAGTGATGATCGGACGTCCGCTGATTTCCAGAAGCGGCTTGGGAATGTTTTCCGTCAGCGGCCGTAACCTTGTTCCCAATCCCGCCCCCAGAATGAATGCCGTTATAATTTGTTTGTTTTGCATATTATTTATTTCCATTGCTGTCATCGCGAGTGCCGATTTATCGGGGTGCGGCGATCTGGAATTAGGTAAAGAGATTGCTTCTTCGCTTCGCTCATCGCAATGACAGAACGCTATTTATCTAAATATTTCCAGCGCTGCTTATGTGGTTTTTCTCTTAGCCTTTTTTCCCGTACTCCGGATCAATCTTCACCAGCGCCGTGACGACGAATCCGGGAATCGTGGTAATCATAATCCAGATAAAAAAGTTTTTATAGCCCAGCATTTCCTGAATCCAGCCGCTGCCCATCGCCGGTATCATCATGCCCAACGCCATGATCCCCGTGGCCACGGCGTAAAAGACTGTTTTATATTCGCCTTGCGCCACCATGATCATATACATGGTATAGGCGGTAAAACCGAAACCATAACCGAACTGCTCCAATGCCACGGCAGAACCAATGAGCCATATATTTGAAGGAAGGGCGTGTGATAAATAAACAAAAATCATATCGGGCAGGTGCATGGCCAGCACCATAGGCCAAAGCCAGAATTTCAGGCCTCTTTTATAAATGACATAACCGCCCAATAGTCCGCCCAGCATCAGCGCTACTACGCCTACCGTGCCGTAAATAAAGCCGACGTCGGTGGTGGATAAACCCAGACCGCCTTTTTCGCGGATATCGAGAAGAAAAGGCGCGACCATTTTTACCAGCTGCGCTTCGGCGAAACGGTAAAATAGAAAGAAACTCAAAACAATAAGAATGTCCTTGCGCCGGAAAAACAAGGTAATAATGCGGAAATATTCTTTCAGAAAACTTTTCTGTTTATCAAAAGGGGCGCTTTTGTCCGCCGCGGGATAAGGTAAAACGAAAAAATGATAAATACACAGCGCCAGAAAAAAAGCCGCGGCAACCAAAAAAGTTATCGACCAGGCGGAAGCGACCGGATAGCCGTTTTTCTGCAATATTCCCGCGCCGATGACCAGGCCGCCCTTGGAGGCAATGGTGGCGATACGGTAAAAAATTGTCCGCACGCCGATAAAAGCCGCCTGCCGCGGCGTATCGAGCGCCAGCATGTAGTAGCCGTCCGCGGCAATATCATGAGTGGCGGAAGAAAAAGCCATGATCCAGAACATCGCCAGCGTGTAGCGGACAAAATCGTTTGCGGGCAAAGTGAGCGCCACGCAGGCGAAAGAGCCGCCGATGGCCAGTTGCATGAGAAGAATCCAGAAACGCTTGGTGCGGAATAAATCGACAAAAGGACTCCACAAAGGCTTGATTACCCAGGGCAGATAAAGCCAGCTTGTGTAAAGGGCGATTTCGGTATTGGAAAGACCCAGGTTTTTGTATAGCACGACGCTCACCGTCATGGCGATCATATAGGGAATGCCCTCGGCCAGATAAAGTGAAGGCACCCACAGCCAGGGACGGGCGTTGTCCGGGGCCGTTATTTTTTTGGAGAATAAAGCCATCTGTTTCCTTTAATATAGTTTCTGCAGTATCGCGCCGGGGAAATAATGCGCCAGAATTTCCGCCGCGCTTTTCCCTTTTTCCGCCATTACGGCCGCGCCGATCTGGCATAATCCCACGCCGTGCCCCCAGCCGCCGCCATGAAAAATAAATTTGGAAATTGTCGCATCGTGATTTTTTTCTATAGAGACGACAAAAGCGCTGCTGAGCAGATGCGTGGGTGACAGCCAGCGGCGGATTTCGAGTTCCTTGCCGACGATGACGTTTTTTTTCGCGCCGACAATCTTCAATTTATAAATCCTTCCGGATGTGCCGCGCGCGAGAGGTTCGATGCTTTGCAGCTGACCGAAATCAATGCCGGATTTTTTTTTGAGGATTTCTTCCAGTTCTTCACGCGTGTAACATACCCGCCAGCGGTAAAAATCAGCCGTTTGCCGGTCAAAGGTCGGTAATATTTTCTTCAGTATTTCAATATCTTGCGTGTTACAAAAAGCGGGAGGCTTTGCGGCGAGCCATTTTTGGGCGTCGCCTTCCGAGCTAAGCGGCTCGCGCGCCGCATCAGCGCAGGTGACGCTTTGCAGATAAGGAGGCGAAATATCCTCCCAGGCGGTGGAAAAAATTTCCGTCTGTCCGCCGCAACATTTGTAATAGCGAGCATCGCATATTTTCCCTTCGCTTGCCAGAAACAATCCCCTTGTTTCTTCAATGGCTTTTTTTGCATTTGGGGAAATTATTTTTGTTATTCCCTGGTAACGCTGGCAGTGATCATCCGCGCAGACATCAAAAAGTTTATGGTCATTAACATCCTGCCAGACGATGATTTCGTTCTTATTTTTTGCTTGGCGCGTCTTGCGGGGTATTCTCTTTTTTTCCAGCATGGCCATAAGCCAGCTACGGGCGGCCACGGCCTGCGCCTTGAGAAATTCCGGGTGCGCCCGGGCGGACATTTCCGAAGAAATGACGGACGCGAGATAATCTTCCAGCAAAACGATATTGATCAGATGAAAAGTTTTCGGGCCGGCGGATGATAAAAGGATGTCGCCGTAAAAAGTCTGCTCCTGGTTTTGCTGCCAGTGAAAACCGATACCGATTTTTACCTGGGGGATGGTGAAAGATGCCTGATTTGCCGCGGCAAGAAAGATTTCATTTTTTTTTCCAAGCGTGCGTCCTTGTTCATCCTTGAAGCGGATATGACCCTCGGATATTTCCGCGGTTATCTTTCCGGTCAGTGCGGTGTCGCCGGCAAGAAAATAATCGCCGTGAAGATTTATTTGCGCCTTTTGCGTGTCTTGCAGAAGCGCGACTTTTATTTTTGGTTCACGAGCTTTCATTAATCATCAGGCCGTTTAAAAGATATAGATTTCTATGAGCAAAACAAGAAGAAGTCAAGAAATTATCGGCGTAAAAAGGCATATAATGCTTGAATATTAATAATTTATCGTGTATGGCATAGCAAAATAAAAAAAGCGGATGGCATATGGCGCATATCTGGCCGATAGGAGGAGGCAAGGGGGGTTCGGGAAAAAGTTTTCTCACCAGTTCCCTGGGGCGACTGCTGGCCGCCATGGGAAAGAAAACACTGTTGGTTGACCTTGATTTGGGTTCCGCAAACTTGCACACTCTGCTGGATGTGCCCTATCCGGAAAAAAGCTTTTCCGATTTCATCAGAAGAAAAATTCCCCGGCTTGAAGATGTGGTGCTGTCCACCCCTGTTCCCAACCTTTACATTATCAGCGGCGCGCACGACACCCTGGATATCGCCAATCTGCCCTATGAACAGAAGTCTAAAACGTTGCGGGCGATCGCCCGGCTCGATTACGACTGGATCATGCTGGATCTGGGCGCCGGCACTTCCTTCAACACGCTTGATTTTTTTCTGATTTCGCAAAACAGTATTTTTGTCACGACGCCCGAGCCGACATCCATTGAAAATGTCTACCGCCTGGTTCGCTCCATTTATTTCCGCCGCATTCGCCAGTATTTTACCGCAACAGAGTTCAAGGCTCTTGAACAGGAGGTAACCAGGAAATTTGGTGAAGGCTCATTCAATAAACCGGATTGCATTATCCAGACAATCAAAACAACTCATCCGGATAAGGGCGAGCTGCTTGAGTCTGATTTCAATTCATTTAAGTTCAAGCTGGTGCTTAACCAGTTGCGCCGTCACGACAATATCGCGCTGGGCGCTCAGATATGCAAGATTATTGAAAAGCATCTTGGTTTCCATATTGAATTTGCCGGCAATGTCGCTTTTGACGACCGTGTGCACGATGCTATTTGCCAGCGCGTGTCGTTTCTGGAGCGTTATCCCTACACCCGCACCGCCTATGATTTACGCGAACTGAGCAAAAATATCGCGCAGTCCGGCAGCCAGCAATTATTGCTTCGTTATTCGTGACAGGCGGCAACATAAAGGAGGTAAACCTTTATGAAGAAGGATTTTGCCAAACTCAATTATTACGAAATGCTGGATATTGGCCCGGACGCGGCCTTTTTTGAAATACGACACGCCTATAATGCCGCTTTGCAAATTTATGAAGCGGATTCAATGGTTAGCTATTCGCTTTTTTCCACTGAAGAGAGAAGAAAAATTCTTGAACTGCTGGAGCGGGCTTATCTGACGCTGATTAACGCGCAGGAAAGAAAAAAATATGACGCCGAACTGGCGCAGGCCGGAATTATCCCAGCCACAACAGATAAAGGGCCGCACAGAAGACCCGCCTGCATTTACGATGTCAAAAGACAGACAGGAACGACGGGTTTACCGAAAAAAACAAACAAGAGTATTTTGCGCGAAAGCGTGGGAAAAAACAAAAAGATCAGCGAAATTTTATCTGGCCCGGATATTAACGGCGCCGCGCTGAAAAGTATCAGAAACGAACTGGGCATACCCCTGGAGAGAATCGCGCAGGAAACTAGGGTGCGCCTGGATTATCTTAATTGTATCGAAGAAGACAAAATCGACCGCTTACCAGCGGCGGCTTTTCTTAAAGGTTTTATAAAAGCGTATCTAAAAAGTCTCTGCGTGGAACCGGCGGATGATATTTCCACACGCTACATGCAATGGCTGGAGCGCGCCAGAAAATCCGGCTGAGAAGGGGAGGCAGGTCATGAAAAAAATAACAGTGATCACTTTGATTGTTTTGTGCATGGTTCTGCCTGTGCAGGCCGAAGAAAAAATCTTTACGGATAAAATAAAAACCGCGCAGGGCGATCTCGCGATAAATATTTTAGGCCATGCTTCCCTGATGATGTCTCACGGCGGAAAATTAATTTATATAGATCCATTCTCCCAGGTAGCCGATTACGCAAAAATGCCCAAGGCGGATTTAATTTTAATTACGCATGATCATATGGATCATCTGGATTTGAAAGCGGTGGATAACATAAAAACGCCGCGGACAACGATCGTCGGTACTCAAGAGGTCGCCAAAAAACTGTCGGGCGTTATCGTGATGAAAAACGGCGACACGCGGGATGTGGCAGGACTGAAGATTGAAGCCGTGCCCGCTTATAATCTTGTGCATATGCGTGCGCCGGGAGTTCCTTTTCATCCTAACGGCGTGGGCAATGGTTATGTTATAAATTTTGCCGATAAACGCGTTTATATCGCGGGCGATACGGAAAATACGCCGGAGATGAAAAAACTGCCTGATATCGATGTGGCTTTTTTGCCGATGAATCTGCCCTATACGATGACGCCGGAAATGGTCGCCGATGCGGCGCGCGCATTCCGGCCGAAAATTCTATATCCCTATCACTATCGCTTTGGTCAGACGGATATGCCCAAACTCAAACAACTTTTGCAGGGCGAAAAAGGCATCGATCTGCGTATACCGAAGTAAAAGTCCGCCGCATAAATATTTTCTGAGTTCATTTAATCTCTGTCGCGAAGAGGAGAGGATTTATCGTCTTTGCGCCGCGCCGCGCTTCCCTGCCTTTGCGCGGTTACATAAGCGTTTGAACAGAAAAGTAAATTGTGTTAAGCGACAAGCGTTGTTTGCGTCGGTTTTTCATATCAAATGGAGCAGGCATAATGAGCGTTTTCGAATACATCGCCCTTGACGAAAAAGGCCGTGAAAAAAAAGGCATTGTCGATGCCACGGGCGTCTCCGCGGCGCGACAACAATTGCGCGATCAGGGCATTTATCCCGTAGAAATAAAACAAGCCCTGCCCAAGAAGGAATCCGCTCTCGCGGGCATTCTGGAAATTAATCTGCGCCAGAAAGTTTCCGCCAAGGAGATAGCGGTTTTTACCAGGCAGCTTTCCACACTGCTGGGAGCGGGCATCCCGCTGGTTCCTTCCTTTACAGTTTTGCTGGGACAGACAAAAAATCCTCTGCTGAAAAAAATTCTCGCGCAGATACGCGCCGATTTGACCGAAGGGAAAAGCCTCACTGCCAGCATGGAGAATTTTCCGCGTGTTTTCGAACCTTTCTATGTCAACATGATCAAGGCCGGCGAAGCCTCCGGGACAATTAATCTTGTCCTGGAACGCCTGGCTGATTTCAGCGAAAATCAGCAGGCGCTGCTAAGCAACATCCGCTCGCTCCTTATCTATCCAGCGGTGATGTTTCTGGTGGGAACGCTCGTGATTTTCTTTATGATGACTTATGTGGTGCCGCAAATCACGGAAATTTTTTCCGATATGCGCCAGACGCTGCCGCTGATTACCATTATCCTGATCGCGGTCAGTGATTTTCTGAAGGTATTCTGGTGGCTGGTTTTATTTTTGCTTGCCGCCGCCATTATCGCCTTTAAATATCTGACGGCGAACACGGAAGAAGGCAGAAGGTGGTGGGACGCGGTCTGCCTCAAAGCGCCGGTGTTTGGCGCGGTTAATCTGAAAATCGCCATTGCCCGCTTTTCCCGCACGCTCGCGACGCTTTTGCAAAGCGGCGTGCCGCTTCTGGCCGCGATGGATATCGTGCGCAACGTGGTTAATAATGTTTTTATCGGCGAAACAATCACCAGGGCGGCCAAAGAGGTGGAAGAGGGACAAAGCCTGGCCGGCCCGCTCACGCAGAGCGGGATTTTTCCGCCCATGGTCACGGAAATGATCGCGGTAGGGGAGCAAAGTGGTTCGCTGGAGAAAATGCTCAACCGCGTGGCCACCGCTTATGAAGCGGAAGCGCAGGCGGACACGCTCGCGCTGACTTCGCTTTTAGGGCCGCTGACCGTGCTGGGCATGGGTGTGGTCGTGCTTTTTATTGTGGTGGCGATTTTGCTGCCGATTTTCGAAATGAACCAATTGATAAAATAAAGTTTTCGAGAAATTATTTCGCAAAAGAGGGGGATTATGAAGATAAACAATTATAAAAAAAGCGGGCAGGGCGGCTTTACGCTGATTGAGCTGATGGTCGTCATTGTTATTCTGGGCGTGCTGGCGGGACTGATTATTCCCCGCGTGATGGGTCGCCCGGACGAAGCCCGTCAGGCCAAGGCCAAGATACAGATGGCCAGCCTGGAAACGGCGCTGAAGCTTTATAAGCTCGACAACGGAAATTATCCGACCACGGAGCAGGGTCTGCGGGCGCTGGTGGAAGCGCCCACGGTCGGGGTTTTGCCCAAGAACTGGCGCGCCGGCGGCTACCTGGAAAAAGGCAAAGTACCTAAAGACCCGTGGGGCAACGAGTTTGTCTACATCAGCCCCGGAACGCACGGTGATTTCGATTTGATCTCTCTGGGCAAGGACGGCGAACCGGGCGGAGAAGGCGTGGATGCGGATATCAATAACTGGGAAATTGATTAGCCGGATCATCGCCGCAAAATTAATCAGGCAGCGCGCTTACACGTTGGTCGAAGTGCTGGTGGTGATCACGCTGGTCGGCATCATCCTTTTTTTGGCCGTGCCCGCGACGCGGAATTTTTTATCCGGAGATAATCTTAAAAAAGCTTCCCGTCAGCTCATTGGTCTGGAAAGGAAACTGCGCGTGGATGCCGTGCGCGAACAGGTCGATTACATTCTCTGCGTTGATTTGCCGCCGTCCAGTTACTGGATCGTAACCGCCGACATGACGGCGGAAAAGGAACACGAAGTAAAAAAACGTGCCCGTAAGCTTTCGGGCAGCGTTGAAATATTGGATATAGTCTTAGGCGATAGCAAAAAAATCTCCACAGGAGAGGCAAGAATCAGATTCGGCAAAAACAGCATATGCCCGCCCATGGTGATTCATTTGGCGCAAAACGAAGATAAAATGACACTGGTGGTGAATCCTTTTTTAGGCGTTACCGGTGTTTATGATGATTACGTGGACATATCACTCCGGGAAGGATTGGGACGTGACAAGCCTTTGCAGTAGAAAAAAAACAATCAAAGGTGAAAGGCGTCTCGGTTTCACGTTGGTGGAAGTGCTGGTGGCGATGGCCATTTTGTCCATCGCGCTCGTGGCGGTATTTCAACTGCAGTCGCAAAGTGTTTCCATGTCCGCCGAAGCGAGATTTGCCACCAGCGCCGCTTTGCTGGCGCAAAGTAAAATGACGGAAATTGAAACAGGCGGTGTAAATACCGGCCGCAAGCAGGAGGGTGATTTCGGACCGGATTATCCGCAATACGGCTGGCGCCTTGATATTTCCGACACGCAGCTGCCGCAATTCAAGAAAATCGAGGTTACCGTTTTTAACAAAAATCTGGCGCGCGGCGGCGTTTATAAGCTGGTTCTTTACAAGGCATCCGGTGTTTAATCATGCTTAATGCGGCGGTAAAAATAAAAATGAACACAAGGGGCTTTACGCTTTTGGAGATACTCCTGGCGATATTCATTCTGGGCGTGGTCTTAACGACGGTTTACGCCTCCTACAGCTCCAGCTTAAGGGTTATCCACGATGTCGCCGATGAACAGGAAATCTATAAGATGGCGCGAATATCGCTTGATCGGCTTACTAAAGACCTCTCCTCGCTGCAACGCTCGAAGGGCGACTTTTTCCTGCAAGCCGAAAGAGACATGCTGGAAGGGCGTGAATTTCAAGCGCTTAAGTTCTGGTCGGCGGCGCACCTGGACTTCGAGGAAAAAGCGGTGACGCAGAGGCCGGCGATTATTTCCTATTTCGTGAGAAAAAATGAAGAGAGTGAAACTTTTTCTCTGATCAGGGGCGACGCGCCCGGTGTTGCGCCCGAGCCGGGGAAAGACGAGAAGCGAGGGTTTGTTATTTGTGAAAATCTAGAAACATGGAAATTAAGGTTTTACGACGAACGCGGCAGAGAGGCGGCGACATGGGATACCCTGTCGGCGTCTTCCGAGCAGAAAGGCAAAGCCCCTATCGCGGTGAAAGTGGAAATGGCGCTGGCCAATAAAAACAACGCCGAAAATCCCTATAAATTCACGACCACAATTTTTTTGCCGGCGAGAAAATGAAGTTTTTTTTCAGAAGAACTTTGAAAAACAATAGGGGCATCGCGCTCATCACGGTAATTCTGCTGGTCAGCGTGCTGGTGGCGCTCGCGATTGAACTCAACCGTTCGGCGCGCGCCGATATTTATGACGCCGCCAACATCAGCGACGGCATTAAGCTCGCCTATATTGCCAAATCGGGATTCTACGGCGCCACCGCGTTGCTGCTCAACACAAGCAGCGAAAACGCGACAACATTGCTTGACGACTGGGCGAACACGGAAGCCCTGTCTGTGCGCTCCCGGGAATTTTTTGACAACGGCTATTTTATTGTGCGCGTGGAAGATGAAATGGGAAAGATTCCGCTCAACAAGCTGGCGGAAAACGCCGTGCTGCGCTCGGCGCTGATTCGCCTGCTCGGCCAGCCGGAGTTCGGGCTCGACCGGGCAAAAGCCGAAGAAATAGTTGCCTCCATCAAGGATTGGATTGACGAAGACAATGATGTGACAAGCGGCGGAGCGGAGAGTTCCTACTACCTGGCGCAGGATCCGCCCTACCGGGCGAAAAACGCGCCGCTGGATTGCATTGAAGAATTGCTTATGATAAAGGGCATAACCAAAGAAATTTTCGCCGGCACAAAGGAAAAACCGGCCTTGGCTGATTATGTCACCGCCGACGGCGACGGCTTGATAAATATCAATACCGCGCCGTTGCTGGTTTTGCGCTCGCTTTCTGACGCGATAACGCCTGCGATAGCGCAGGAAATGGATGAATACCGCCGCAATAAAAGCAACGATCTGGCACAGGCGTGGTATATCGCCTACGATAATTCATTAGGTAATATCGCGGCGCTGAACAGCAATTATTTTAAAATTATTTCCGCGGGTAAAATGAACAAGATGGAGCAAAAAATCACGGCTATTATTGCCCGGGATGGAAAATCCGCGAAAATATTAAAATGGGGAGTTGATTGATGAGTGCGGTGGTAGCCGGCCTGGACATTGGCGCAAACTCCATAAAGGCGGTTTTGCTTTCCCGCGTCGGCGGAGGCGGCGGGCATGTGCTGGCCGCGGAAGCGATAAGCATTGAGGCGCAAGGCGGACTGGAGCCGGCGCTGAAAAAATTGTCGGAAACGACCATATTTCAGAATGTTACCTGCTGTGTTTGCTTGTCGCTGGAACAGGTAATGCTCAGGCAGGTAAATCTTCCTTTTCGCGATGATCATAAAATCAGAAAGACGCTGCCCTTCGAACTGGAAACGGTGATACCTCTGCCCAAAGCGGAAATGGCCAGCGACTATCTTAAACAGGGGGAAGGACGGCTGCTGGCGGCGGTAACGGCTAAAAAAAATCTCCATGAATTGGTTGGAATAATAGAAAGCGCTCTGGCGGCGGATGTCGCCGTAGTTGATGTATCGTTGGGCGCGCTTGCTTATTCGGTGATGGAAAAAACTGCCGCGGATGAATCCGCGCTGTTGTTGAATATCGGCGCGCGCGACACCGAGGCATGTTTCTATGAGGACGGCGAGATTGCCCAGATGCGTTTATATGCTTTCGGCGGCGAAATTCTTGCCGGCGCGCTGGCAAGGGGGAAAAAGATGCACCCGGAACAAGCCTTGTCTTTCCTGCAGAGCGCGTCTCACGCCGAGGCGGATGAAGATGTATCTCAGGCCTGCAGGGATTTTTGCCGTGAGATAAGAAGCACCGTGGAAATCATGAAATTAAACGGGACTTTGAAAAAAGAAATTTCCCGTGTCACGCTGACCGGCGGCGCGGTGTTTCCCCTGGTGATCAGGGAATTGGAAAGCTGTTTTTCCGTGCCGGTGGAAATCTTGGATCTTGCGGCGTTAGTTAAAACGGAAATCGGTCTGAACATCAAGGAAAAATATCATCCGCAAATCATGAACGCGGCGCTGGCGGCGGCGCTGAGACTGGTTTCGCAAAAACGCGGTTTTAATTTCCGCAAGGGCGAATTCGCCCCCCGCGGCGCGCGCTTTGACGCAGGCAAAGGGCTGCGCCGGGCGGCAATTGTCGCGCTCATCATCATTTTTATGGGCGCCGCAAATTTAATCGGAGGATGGGCGTTGCAGGCCTATCGCGCCGGCGCGATTAAAAAACAGATTGCGCTTATTTTTAAGAAAAATTATCCCGAAGCCCAGGCGATGGTAGACCCGTTGCAGCAATTGAAAACCAAGCTTGTCGCGGAGAGGAAAGCTTTTGGTTTGTACGGCGCGGGACAGGGGGCAAAAGTGGTGGATATTCTAAAAGAGATATCAGCGCTGATGCCCGCCGGGGCGGGGATTGTTTTGACGGATTTCAGCTGTGAAAACGGTATCGTGACGCTCAGCGGTCAGGCGCAGAACATGGACGCTGTTTCCGCGGCGAAAAACGAATTGGTGAAATCGCGCTATTTTCAGGATGTGGACATTGCCTCGAGCAGTCTGGCCAAGGATGGCGATAAGGTTCAGTTCAGCATGAGGATAGAGCTCAAATGATAAAAGACTTCTGGAGCAAACTGGATAAAAAGCAGCGCTACATGGTGGCCGCGGCGATTGTCGTGGTAGCACTGGCGCTGGTTTTGGAGCTGATTATCTTTCCGATTGGCGAAGCCATGGCGAAAGTCAAACGTTATGTTGCCACAAATGAGGTAAAACTAGCCGAGATGATGCAACTTGACGCGGAATTTGCCCGCCACAGAAATATGCTGGCTTCGGTAAATCAGGTTATATCCGCCCGCGGAACAAATTTCAGTTTATTTTCCTATTTGGAAAAAAAGGCGGCGGAAGCGCGCGTTAAGGGCAACATCAAACAGATGAGCGCTTCCCGCGGCACGCAAACCGCTTCTTTTGAAGAAGCGCTGGTTGATCTGCGTCTGGAGAAAATAACCATCAAGCAATTGACGGAATTTTTGTATCTTATAGAATCTCCGGACGAACTGGTAAAAATTAAAAAAATTACCGTAAATAAAATGAAAGACAGCCCGGAATATTTAAGCGCGCAAATGCAGATTTCCTCTATCGTTTTGTTTCAACAGCATCGGGGAGGAAGCTAGCGCCATGAAGTTTTTCCGCAGCAGAGCCCTCTGGTTTACTATATATGGAATCATCATCACGATTTTGTTTCTGTACCTTCTTTTTCCCGGTCATCTTTTAAAAAGCAGGCTGGAGAGCGCGGCAAGCCTGGCCGGGTTTAACCTTAAATCTTCTTCGCTGCATGCTTCTTTTCCCCTGGGCATTAAATTGAAAAACGTGACACTGGAAAATGACTCCCTGGCATCCGGGCCGCTTTTTCAGGGGGAAACGCTTAACGTGCAGTATTCGTGGCAGAACTTGCTGGATAAAAATACCCATCTGGGTTTGCGCGGCAGCGCTTATAACGGCAGCTTTAAGGGAAGCATTGCCGTGCCTTCTCTGGAAAGATTCTATCCCCCGGCGCGGGCAAATCTTGATTTTGAAAGCATTGATTTGCAAAAAGTTAGACTGATCAGAAATAAGCTTGGCAGAGAAATATCCGGCAGGGCCAAAGGATCGCTGAATTATAAGACGGACGCGGGCGGGAAAATAGCGGATGGTGCCGTAAATATCTCTATTTCCGCCGGTTCGTATCCGCTGGTCGAGCCCTTTTTGGGCATCGAAAAAATTGATTTTGAAATAGGCCAGATTCAGGCCGTTTTTAAAGACGGGAGCATTGTTCTGGAGAAGGTCGAAATTTTTGGCGGCAGGGTAAATTGTCTGCTTGCCGGAGAAATTATCCCCGCGGATAATTTTACTCAAAGCAGGCTTAATTTAAGGGGGACCATTGAGGTGGCCGGCAAGGATAAAATAAAAATGCAGGTTAACATCAGCGGGACGCTGGCCAATCCTGTTTTCAAATATATTTAATAAGAGAAGCTATGCTCAATAAAATTGAACAGCTTTTTAATGAGTGGATAAGCCGCGCCGGCGATTTTTTGCCGTCTCAATACCTTGATTCGGCCAGACTGCGCGCGGCGGCGGTGATTTTGGCGATAACTGTTTTATCTTATCAGGGCGTGAGTCTCTTTTATAAAGTCGTCGGTTTTATGGTAACGGGAAAAACAATCGCCGCGGGCGCGACATACGCGCAGCGTCCCCCGGATGAAGCGGTTGGAGAGCCAGTGGAGCGATACGCGGTGATTACCGAGCGCAATCTGTTTCAGACAACGATGCGCGAAACAGGCGGCGCGGGCGGCGGGGTATTTGCCGCCGGCGAGGAAATTGCGGAATTCGATTTAAAAGGCACAATCGCGGGCACGGGATCTTTCGGCTATATCATCATCGAAGAGAGAGCAAGCAAGAAACAGCGTCTTTATCGCATCGGCGACATGATCGGCTCTTCCAAGCTGGTAGGCATTTCGCGCAACACGGCAACGATTAACCGGGGCGGCAGAGACGTGATGCTGAGAATAAAACAGACACCGGAGGAGCCTCTTTTATCCTCGCCGCGAGCAGCCAGAGAAAGCGTCAGCCGTCCGCAGATAGCGGTCAGCAGAAGAGAGGTCACGGAAAGATTGCAGGACCTGCAATCCATCATGACCAATGCCCAGGTGCGGCCATATTTTGAAGGCGGCGCGCAGCAGGGATTTATTATCTCCAATATCAAGCCGGACAGTCTTTATCAGAAACTCGGCCTGCAAAACGGCGACATCATCATAGATGTAAACAGCAAGCCTATGCAAAGCGCTGACGATGTGCTCCAACTGGTCAACCTGATGCAGACGGGGCAGAATATCGTGCTTAATCTGAAAAGGCAGGGCAGAGAAGAAACCATTAATTATTCTTTTCACTAAGATGCGCGCAAAGAGAGGAAAGCAAAAATGTACGCTGAATATTTCGGTTTGAAAGAAAACCCTTTCAGCTTATCGCCGGAACCTCGTTATTTGTTCATGAGTGAGCATCATCGCGACGCCCTGAATTGCCTCATCTACGGCATTAAGGAAAAAAAGGGTTTTGTGCTGCTTTCCGGCGGCATCGGCCTGGGCAAGACCACCATCTGCCGCAGCCTGCTCAATTCTCTGGATGATTCGGTGGAAACGGCACTCATTTTCAATACCGCCGTTTCCGAAATGGATTTGCTCGAAACGGTGCTGACCGAATTCGGCATCAGGGTCAGAAAAGACGCCAAAACCAAAAAGGCCTATATCGATGCGCTAAACAGGTTTTTGCTGAAAAATTACGGCGCCGGGAAAACGGCGGTGCTTTTGATTGACGAGGCGCAAAACCTGTCCTACGGTGTTTTGGAGCAGCTGCGGATGCTTTCTAATCTGGAAACGGAACAGGAAAAACTTCTGCAGATAATCCTGATTGGACAGCCGGAGCTGAAAGCAACGCTCGCGCAACCCGCGCTGCGGCAACTCAACGAGCGTATTGTCGTGCGCTATTCTTTGGAGCCTTTATCCCCGCAGGAGGTGGCCAATTATATCGATCATCGCCTGAAAGTGGCGCATGGCCCCGGGCCTCTTAAATTCACCTCTTCGGCATTAAATATCATTTATAATTTTTCGGAAGGCATACCCAGGCGCATCAACGCTTTATGCGACAGAGCGCTATTGATTGCTTATACGAAAAATGTTAGCAAAATCAGCCGTAAAATAGTGAAGCTGGCCGTCGCGGATATTGGGGCTGATTATTTTCAGAAAACAATGAACGGGTGGAGAAAAATCTGGACGCGCTTAACCGCTTAGCTTATCGCGTAATTTCTTGACCAACAGGATATTATGAGTTACATAAACGACGCTTTACGCCGGTTGCAAAAAGAAAAAGGATCGCCCTACGAGGCCTACGGCCACATTGTGGGCGCCTCCGTGAAAAAACCACGTCGTTATCCGAGATGGATAATGTTGGCCGGGATATTGGTTTTGGTTTGTTCGGCCGCCGCGGCGGTTTTGTACCTGAACATTCTGGATGGTAGAAGGGTCGAGGGTGTTCCGCATGAGGTTGTCGCGCCCGCCGCGCCGCAGGCTGCTTTGGAAATTAAAGAAGAGATTGTAACACCGCCGCCTGCCACCGCGCCGCAGCAGATTAAAAAACAAACCGGCGATACCGCGGTTATTTACAGGCAGGCGCTTAAGCGACATCGAGAAGGAAAATTGGCCGAAGCCAAAAAGCTTTACCGCCGTGTTGTCGATATTGACGCGAAAAACATCTCGGCGCTGAATAACCTGGGCGTGCTTTACATGGAGGAGAGAAATTACGCAAAGGCGATAAAATATTTCCACGACGCCCTAAATGTTAACAGCAAATATGTTGACGCTCACTACAACCTGGCCTGTGTTTACGCGCAAAAAAAGGATAAAGACCGCAGTTTATTTTATCTGAAAAACGCGATTGAGTTTAACCCGCGGGCCAGAAGCTGGGCAAGGGAAGATGGCGATCTGAAATTTCTGCATGCATTGCCGGAATTTGTTAGTTTAACCAGGGAGCAGGATAAACTGCCATGAGTCATTGTAGGCTTAACAGAAAAATTATCCTTTATTTGTGTTTGTCGCTGGCGGTGTCTGTAATTTGCCTGACTGGAAATTTTGCCCAAGCGGCCAGGCTGGCCGATATGGAGGAAAAATCTCCGGCTACGGTTGAAGAACAGTTGCCGCCGCAAGCAACCACACCGCCTGGGCCTCCTGCCCCGCAAACCGTTTATCCCGCTCCGGAAGCGCCGATTCCCGCTCTGCCAAAGGTTGCCGAACCGGAGAAAAAAGCTTCCTCCGAACAAAAGACCGTGCAAGCGGCGCCGGAAAAACAGGCAACGTCGGAAGAGACCGTCAAACCCGCCACGCCGGCGGCAAAAACAAAAACGGCGGCAAAGCCAAAAAGAACGCCCGAAGAGAAATACGTGACGATTGATTTTGACAACGTCGATATCACCGTTTTTATAAAATTTATCAGCGAGCTTACCGGGCAGAATTTCATCATCGACGACAGAGTCAAGGGCAAGGCCACCATTATTTCACCCAAGAAAATTCCCATCAAGGATGTCTACAAGGTTTTCCTGTCTGTTCTTGAGGTGAACGGTTTTGCCACCGTGCCCGTGGGTGACATGGTGAAAATTGTCCCTGCCGTTTCCGCGCGGGAAAAAAGTCTGGAAACATTTTTAAGCAAAGACGCGAAATCACCGGATGACCGGATGGTCACGCAGATTATCTCGCTGGAGCGCGCCAATCCTGACGAAGTAAAAAGGGTGTTGGATCCGATTGTTCCCAAAACCAGCTCCGTGCTTTCTTATCCGCCGGCGGGCATGTTGATTATTACTGATTACCTCTCCAATGTAAAGCGTCTGCAGGATATCGTGGCGGCGCTGGACGTGGAAGGGGCCGGAGACCAGATTTCCTACATTCCGCTGCGCAACGCTTCCGCCTCGGAGGTGACCAAATCTCTTTCGGCGATTTATCAGCAGCGCCGCCCGACGGCCACGCCCATCAGAATTGTTCCTGACGCCAGAACAAACTCGATCATCTTGCTGGCCAGTGTCGCGGAAACGGAAAGTTTGCGTCGCCTGATTGAGCTGATGGATAAGGATCTGCCGCGCGATGAATCGAACATCCAGGTTTACCGCCTGCAATACAGTGTGGCCGAAGATTTGGCCAAGGTGCTCACCAGCATCGTGAAGGAAACGTCGGCCACGGCCACGCCCACCGCGGGCGGAGCCGCGCGCCCGACCACGGCCGTTCTTTCCAAAAACATTCAGGTCGTTCCCGATAAGGCCACCAACACGCTCATTATCATGGCCGAGCGCGAGGATTATAAGGTGCTCGAAGGCATCATCAAACAGCTCGATGTTTCGCGGCCTATGGTTTACATCGAAGCCTTGATTATGGAAGTCAACGCCAATAAGGATTTCAAGCTGGGGGTCGAGTGGCGCGGGGCGAAAGACACCGGCAAGATAGCGGGGACAGACGCAGGCGAAGCGGGTGTGTTTATCGGATCCGGCGGTGCAGGAACAACAGGAAGTCCCGGCGGGTATAGTATTATACCCGATCTGATTATTGATACAACAACCTCTCTTGTTTCAGCAAATTTCCCGGCAGGGTTTGCCATGGGCATTCTGGGTGCGGGAATAAAAATCGGCGATGTTATTTTCCCAACGATCGGCGCGGTTGTTCAGGCTTATAAAACAGATTCTGAGGTATCCATCCTTTCCACGCCGCAGATTATGACGCTCAATAACGAAGAGGCGGAAATCAATGTTGGCTCTAATGTTCCCTATATCACCCGTCAGGAAACGCCATCTACTGCTTCAGCTAATACATTGAATTACAACCAGTATGATTATCGCGATGTCGGTGTTCTGTTGAATATTACACCGAATATTAATGAGGGAAACTTTATTCGCCTTAAGATCTCTCAGCAGGTAACAAAGGTTGTATCTACAGGCGCCAAAGAGGTATCCACACCAACAACCTTGAAAAGAACAATAAAGACCTCTGTTGTAGTTAAAGACAGAGAAACCATTGTTATCGGCGGCCTGATCGGCGACAGTACGCAGACATCAAATTATCGTGTTCCTATCTTAGGAGACATTCCGATTCTGGGCTGGCTTTTCAAAACAAGGTCCACGGGCAGGGAGAAAACCAATTTATATGTTTTCATCACGCCGCACATTGTCCGCACGCAGGAAGACGCCAGCGCCTTGTATAAAGAAAAGAAAGATTCTATGGGTCGCGTTGAAGAAGGAGTCATCAAGCTGGACGAGAAAAAACCTGCCGCCGCTCCGCAGAGCAAGCCCCTGCCTGCCGCAGAGGAAATTCCGGATAAATCCTGATCCGGAGGTAATCCTCTATGTCCAAAATACACACGGCTCTGAAAACTCAAAGCAAAGGCAGAAAAGACACAGGCGCGTCGCAGAGCGCCCCCGTTCTATCGCTGGAGGCAAAACTGATGCTGGCGGGCGTGAGCGCCGATGCGCTGGAAGAGGCGCGCCAGGCGCAGGCGAAAAACGGCACCGGATTTTTTGAATTTCTGCTGCGCAGAAAGGCGATTGCCGAGTCCGATCTGCTGAAAATTCTGGCCGCGCATTTCGGCCTTTCTGTCCTGAATGAACTGCCGGTGGAAAATATTGACATCGGTTTTACGCAAAGCATATCCATTCAGTATCTGAAAAAATACAAGATGGTGCCGCTGGTCAGCGCCGCGTCCGCGCTGATTGCCGTGAACGATCCGGCAAACTTCCAGCCCATAGATGATTTGCGCAAATTGCTGCAGAGGCCGGAGGCGGAAATCGTGCTCGCGCCGCAGGAGGCGATTATGGCGGCGATCAATATGGCCTATGACATGAAGCGCGCTTCCGCCAAAGATTACTTTGAGGAAATGAACGAGTCTTCCGCCGACGAGCTCATTTCCGAAATAGACGAAGCGGCGGATCTGCTCGATGAGGTGAATGACGCCCCGATTATTAAACTGGTCAATCTTATCGTCTCCGGAGCGATTAAAGACCGCGCCAGCGATATTCACGTCGAGCCTTATTCGGCCAATTTGAAAATCCGCTACCGCATTGACGGCGTATTATACGATATTATGAGCATGCCGCGGCGCATTCAGTCGCCGCTGGTCTCTCGCATTAAAATCATGGCCAAGCTGAACATCGCGGAAAAGCGCCTGCCGCAGGACGGGCGCATTGAAATAAGAATCGCCGACCGCCTGATTGATATCCGCGTGTCCATTATCCCCACGGCTTTCGGCGAGCGCGTTGTCCTGCGCCTGCTGGACAAATCGGCCAATATTCTAAAACTTGCCGATCTGGGCATGCATGACGAGCGCATCAGCCTGCTCAACCGTCTGATTAAATCGCCCTACGGCATTATTCTGGTTACCGGCCCCACGGGCAGCGGCAAAACAACGACGCTTTACGCGGCGCTTTCCACGATCAATCGTCCCGAAATAAACATCATCACCATTGAAGACCCGATCGAATATCAGATCGACGGCGTGGGGCAGATTCAGGTGAACCCCAAAATTGACTTGACTTTTGCCGCGGGGCTTCGCTCCATTGTGCGCCAGGACCCGGATGTTATTCTGATCGGCGAAATCCGCGACCGCGAAACGGCGGAAATCGCCATCCAGTCATCGCTGACCGGACATCTGGTTTTTTCCACGCTGCATACCAACGACGCGGCCAGCGCCGTTACGCGCCTGATCGATATGGGGATCGAGCCTTTTCTGGTGACCTCGTCCGTCATCGCCATTATCGCGCAACGCCTCGTGCGTGTGCTGTGTCCGCACTGCAAGGAAGTCTACGTGCCGGACCGGGAATCTCTGGCGAACCTGGGGTTGGATAAATCAGTCTTAAAAGACAATACCTTTTACCGCAAAAAGGGCTGCAACCTGTGCATGCAGACCGGTTTCCGCGGCCGGACGGCAATTTTTGAAATCATGACGGTTGATGATGATATCAAGAAACTTGTTTTGAAAACCTCGGATGCCAACCAGATCAACGATCTGGCCATTAAGCGCGGCATGATTACGCTGCAGAAAGACGGCATACAAAAAGTGCTGAAAGGAATCACGACGGCGGAAGAAGTGCTGCGCGTTACCCGCACCATCAAACGCGCCGAGGATGTCGATGATATAATCATAGATACCTGATGATAAAAGCAGCATCTGAGAAAATAGAGTTTTATAAAATGAGCGGCAGCGGCAATGACTTTATTATCATTGACAACCGGGATTTGTCGCTGAACGTTGGTGATTTGTCATCCTTTGCCCGCAGAATCTGTCAGAGAAAAATTTCCGCAGGCGCCGACGGCCTGGTTTTGATCGAACCTTCGGCGCGCGTCGATTTTAAGTGGCGCTTTTACAATTCCGACGGCTCCCCGGCCCAGATGTGCGGCAACGCCGCCCGCTGCGTGGCGCTCTTGGCGCATTTCAAGGGAATCGCCGGCAGAAAAATGTTTTTTGAAACCATGGCCGGCATTATCCATGCGGAAATTGAAAATGACGTGCCCAAAGTAAAATTGACCGATCCTTCTGTGGTCAGCGTCGATCAAAAAATAGTTGTTGATGGCCGGGAATTCGCGCTGGACGTTGTGGATACGGGCGTTCCTCACGCGGTAAACTTTGCCGATGACCTGGAATTATTCGATGTTTTTAACTGGGGACGCAAGATCCGTCATCATGAACGGTTTCAACCCAAAGGAACCAATGTAAATTTTGTTGCGGTAATTGACCGGCGCACGCTCAAAGTGCGCACGTACGAGCGCGGCGTGGAAGATGAAACGCTTGCCTGCGGCACAGGCGCTGTCGCTGCTGTTTTGGCCGCGGCGCAAAGGAAGCTGGTTGATTCACCCGCTGATGCGCTTGTGCAAAGCGGTGAAACACTAAGAATCTATTTCACGCGTCAAAAAGAGTCTTTCAGAGAAATTTACCTTGAAGGCCGCGTAAAAATAGTTTATCAGGGTTATCTTTTTGAGGAAGCGTACAAATAAGGACGTTATTCTGAATACCTGAATATTTCAGGCCATTGCTTATTGTAGGTTTTCTTTCTGAAATTTACATTCTGTAATTTATTGGAGGTTAAATTTGCAGACAGCCAATCGTTTAAAAAAAATACCGCCCTATCTTTTTATGGAACTCAGAAAAAAAATAAACAAGGCCAAGGCTGAGGGCGTGGATGTGATTTCGCTCGCTATCGGTGATCCGGTGGAAGCGACGCCCGATGCGGTTATTGACGAGCTGTGTCGCACGGCACGTGATCCTATCAACCACCGTTATCCCATTGACGAAGAAAAAGGCATGCTGGCTTTTCGCAAAGAGGTGGCGCGCTGGTATGCCGACCGTTACGAAGTTTCTCTTGACCCCGAGACGGAAATTCTGGGGCTTATCGGTTCCAAGGAAGGATGTCATCATTTTGTGCTGGCGCGCGTGAACCCGGGCGACATTGTTTTGATGACCGATCCTGGCTATCCGGCTTATCGCTCGAGCATCCTGATGGGCGAAGGGATTCCCCACAACGTTCCTATTTTGCCGCAGCATAATTATCTGCCGGTTTTGGAAGATATTCCCACGGATATCGCGAAAAAAGCAGTCGCGATGTTTCTCAATTACCCGAACAACCCCACTGGCGCCTGCGCCACGTTGGATTTTCTAAATAAGCTCGTAGCTTTCGCGCGCGAATTTGACATCGCCGTTTGTTATGACAATCCCTACGGCGAGATTGTCTTTGAAGGGCAAAAGCGTTTAAGTTTTCTGCATGCCAAAGGAGCAAAAGACGTGGGTGTCGAGCTGAATTCTCTTTCCAAGCCTTTCAATATGTGCGGCTGGCGCCTGGGTATGGCTTGCGGTAATCCGGATTTGATCGCGGGCATCAGCAAGGTTAAGGAGAACACGGATTCCGGAATTTTCAACGCCATCCAGTACGCGGGCATCGCGGCGCTCAAAAACGAAGCCGGTTTTGTGGACAAGATGCTCGGCATTTATGCGCGTCGCCGCGCGCTGGTTTTACAGACGCTGAAAAAAATAGGCATTGAATTCAATGCGCCGCGCGGCACTTTCTACCTGTGGGTGCCCGTGCCGAAAGGAATGACTTCGCTGGAATTCACCAATCGTTTATTTGACAAAACGGCGGTGGTTGTCGCCGCCGGCACGGCCTACGGCCAGTACGGCGAAGGATTTGTGCGCTTCTCTCTGACCGTGCCGGATGACCGTCTGCAGGAAGCGATGCAACGAATCGAGAAAGAGTTCAAATAATCAGTCTGTCATTGCGAGGAGCGGAAGCGACGTGGCAATCTCTGTGCCGCTAAATTAAAATCTAGAAAGATAAATTATTATGGAAATGGGCATTCTGGGCCTTCCGCAAAGCGGGAAGAGCGCCTTGTTTGAAATAATGACCGGAGTGAAAGGCGGGCAGCACAATGAGCCGGTAGTGCGGGGGCAGGCGTCCGTGCCTGATGAACGTTTTGATAAACTGGTCGAAATTTATAAACCGGCAAAGATAACTCCCGCCAAAGTTCCTTTTGTCGACGTACATGTTGTGGGAGAAAAACCATGGGAGGCTGTCCGTCAGCATTTAAGCGGCGCCGATGGAATTTTGCATGTGGTGGACGGGTTTTCCTTGCCTGATGTTTCGCTGTCGCTGGATGCTTACCGTAAACTTGCCGATGAACTTATTCTTTCCGATCTGATTATTATCGAAAAAAAGATGGAACGAACGGCAAAGTTGCCCAAAAAAGCCGTTTCTCCGCAGGAGGCCGCGCAAAACGAACTCCTGCCGCGGCTTAAAGGTTGTCTGGAAGCGGGCAGGCCGCTGCGCGCGCTCGGGTTAACGGCGGCGGAGGAATTTTTACTGCGCAGTTTTTCTTTCTGGACGATCAAGCCGGAACTTGTTGTCATCAATGTGGCGGAAGATAATCTTTCCTTTGCCGATTTATTCGCGCAGGAGACGAAATTATCCGCGCCGGTGATGGGCATCTGCTGTAAAATTGAGGCTGAGCTGGCCTCTCTGGAGGCAGCGGAACGGAAGGAATTTTTATCTTCTCTGGGCATCGCCGAGCCCGCTTTCGGTCGAATTATCCGGGCGTCTTTTTCGCTTTTAGGGCGCATTTGTTTTTTCACCGTCGGCGAGGACGAAGTAAAGGCATGGGTAATACCTCAGGGCACAAAAGCCCCGAAAGCCGCCGGAGCCATTCATAATGATTTCGAACGCGGTTTCATCAAGGCTGAGGTCATGCATTATGACGATTTTGTCGCGCACGGCGCGTCCGCCGCGCAGGTGAAATCCGCCGGTCGCCTGCATCTGGAGGGTAAAGATTACATCGTGCAGGACGGCGATATCATCAATTTCCGGTTCAACGTTTAATGGTTTGCGTATTCCCGGACTTGAATGTTGAATTCTCCTTAAGAGGTTACAGATAAAAATGAGTAAAAAAATCATCTTTCCCGTGCTTAAACGTTTTTTTTATCCGCAGCATTTATTTCAGGTGATAAAGCTGCAGTTAGGCAGAAAAAAGCAGAAACGCGCTTTTGACGACGCCCAGCTTAAATTATTTTCGAAGTTGCTGCCCGGCGATTTCCTGCATTATGGCTACTTTGAAGACACGCAGACAAAGCCGGAAGACATATCGCTTAATGATATTTACCGGGCGCAGGAAAATTACGGCTGGCAGATTGTGAATCTCATTGACGACTATGAGCAACCGGTCCTGGATATCGGCTGCGGCATGGGCGGATTAATTGCCCTTATGCAGAAGAAAGGGATTAAAGTGACGGCTCTTACACCCGACAAAAACCAGGCAAAGCATATCAGAGAAAAATACCTTGGCGTCGAATTGCTGGAGTGCCGCTTTGAAGATATGAAGGCTGATGATTTTTTCTCTTCCTTCGGCACGGTCATTACTTCGGAATCGCTGCAGTATCTAAAGCTTGATCAGTCATTGCCGATTATCGATAAAATACTCCAGAAAAACGGAAAATGGATCGTCTGTGATTATTTCAAAACAGGCGCCAGGGGAGGCAAATCGGGACACAACTGGGAGATTTTTGCGGATAAATTGGCAAAATACGGCTTTGAGATTACTTCCGAAAGAGATATCACTCCTCATATTATGCCGACCATACGCTACGTCGATATGCTCTCGACAAAAATAGGGTTGCCGGTAAAGGATTTTGTTCTGGAAAAGCTAAAGGTAAAAGCTCCGGGCCTGTATTACGCGCTGCAGGGGGCGCTGCCGGAGATAGACGCAAAAATCAAAAAGAATACCGACAAAACAGACCCGTATATCTTCGCCGCGAACAAACGCTATATGCTTTTGGTTATAGAAAGAAAATAAACAATCGCTGATTACCATAGTGGCTTGCTTTCTCTGTCCAATTTAGTTTCCGCTTTGTTATTTCATCGCTAAAATTGCCGTCATCTTTGACTTATTAAGAAAAACTGTGGCCTGCCCCAGCCAGCCACAGCCACAAAAGCGTGGCATGTCACACTTTTAGCCTATATAAACTTTTTCTCTTCATGCTTAACAAATTGATATTATTGATAATTAATTTTAATTGCGTATCAATTATTTTGGCATGTGTTTTGTAGTAGAAAGCCAACTGAGTAAAATTGGTTTTATAAAGATCTAGATGAAAGTAGTCTTTCAGTGACTTTACTCAACGCTTTAATGGCACGGATAAATCAACAAGCCGTGTTGTTATATGAAACAGCAGCAGGCGGTAAGAAGTAATTTTTTTAAATTCAATTTTTTAAGGAGGGAAGGTTTTATGAAGGTTTTAAAAGCGTTATTGTCGTTAATCTTCACGATGCTGATGGTTGTCAGCATGGCCTATGCGGTGGAAATCGGGCCAAATCCTACATCCACCCTGCTCAATGGTGATGGGCCTTTTGCGGTGTCATCCAGCAGCGTCTCCAGTCTGGTGACGGGTTTTGGCGGCGGCACAATCTACTATCCGACTACAGCGGGTCAGTATGGCGCCATCGCGGTTTGCCCGGGATATACCGGCACCAGCTCTTCGATTGCCTGGTTTGCCCGCAGACTGGCCACGCACGGCTTTGTGACCATTGCCATGAACACTAACACCACATTGGATTATCCATCGAGCCGTGCCACACAGCTTGCCGCTGCTCTAAGGTATCTGCTGAATTCCTCAAGCAGCACAATCCGTTCCCGCATCCGCACCGCGGACCGCGGCGTGGCGGGTCATTCGATGGGCGGTGGTGGAACTTTGATTGCTTCCGCGAACGATTCCACCTTGAGGGCCGGTATTCCAATGACGCCGTGGAACACCTACACCAATTTCTCCTCGGTGCGCGTGCCGCAAATGATTTTCGGCGCGGATGGCGACACCATCGCTCCCTATGCGTCTCACGCGCGTCCTTTCTATAACAGCCTTGTTTATCCCGAAAAGGCTTATGCTCTGCTGAATGCCGCAACGCATTTCACACCAAATACAACGGATGAGCGCATCGGCCGCTATGGTGTGGCTTTTGCCAAACGTTTTGTGGACGGCGATACCCGCTATAATGAATTTTTGTGTGGCGCTTCCCACACGGCGTATGCGACTAGCTTACGCTTCGATACTTTCCTGAATACTTGCCCGTACTAAAAGCGCTGGTGAGGGGGTAAAAATAGAACGCGCCGGGATTTATCTCGGCGCGTTCTATTTGCCGCAAAACAAATTATTGATTCTATTGATTTAGCCATCATATAATGCTTCATCTTAAAGGGGTTATCTTGAAATGAAAATAAAGGAACTGATGAATAAGAAGCCGAAGTTGACCTGGGTAGTTTTGGTCATGCTGATTATTGCGGGCACGGCAGGCTATTTCCTGCGCGAAGACCCCACAATGAAGCAATACAAAAGCGTCGCGCGGCATATTCTGTCAGCTCATAATCCCAATGAGCAATCAACGGGAACATTGAGCGCCTGCGGCACTCCGGATTGCAGGGAAGTAGTCGCCGCGACCATCGAAAGGGAAATAGACGAAGAGACCGGCAAAAAAGAAGAAATTTATACCATGTTTCAGGCCGACGAGCGCGGCAATCTGGTATTGAATGAAACCACGCGCATCAATATCGAGAAGTTGTATGCGCTTAATACACCGGAAGAATTGGCCGAAAAAATGCGAAAGTTAGCCACCGTTTTGCCGGACAGTGCCCATCGTCAGGTTGCCAATCTGGTGGATTATTTTGACAAATACACCCGCGACGTAAAAGAAATATATCCGCCGGACGTGGCGCCGGAAACGGTGGAAGATGTTCTGGTGCAGCTCAAGGGGATGCATGATTTGCGCCTGCTGCACTTCGGCGCCGATGTGGCCCGGGCTTTTTATGCCGATGAGGAAAAAATAAGCCTGCAGCTGATTTATCTGATGGCCATAGAGAAAGACAAAAGTTTGTCTTTGGATGAAAAAGCGCAGCGGGCACAATATCTGCTGCAAAACAGTCCGGAACTTGCCGCCGCCTACGATCCGGACCGTAAATAAAACCCGGATAATGGACAGCATCTTGGAAAAAAAGATGCGCATATTTTGCTTTATTTTCATTCAGGAAATATAGCCACGGGCGGCGGCATTTCTTACCGGCAGAGAGATACCATCGAAATTAAAGAATATATTTTACAAAATACACCCCGGACAATAGCTCTGACCGGATGATGCAAGCCATTAATTCTGTAAAGGAGGTGCAGTAAGCATGGTATCAAACAGGAAATTTTTCTTCCGCAGCTTAACGATTTTTTTGCTCATGGGGCTTATTCCTTTTGTTGCCGGCTGCGGTGGCGGATCATCACCCGCCGCCGATAATTCTTTTCGACCTGTTGTTTTTGTGCACGGATTTTCCGGCTCCGCGTCCCAGTTCGAATCACAGGCCCAACGCTTTATCGCCAACGGTTATCCCCCTGAATATCTGGCGGTTTACGAGCACGACACGGGAACCGGCGCGCCTGCCCCGGAAAATCAGACCGACGGGCTTGACGAAATTATTGATGCACTGCTTCAGGCAACAGGGCAAGACCGGGTTGACTTAATTGGACATTCCCGTGGCACAAGATTATCACAGGCTTACCTGTCCACATCGGAGCGCGCCGCCAAAGTAGCACACTATGTAAATGTTGACGGTTTCCCGGCTGATGCGCTGCCCGGCGGCGTGCCGACGCTGGCGCTGTGGGCAGATGGTTGGCTACCTGCCGGGCCGCCGGCGGATCCATACGCTCGCCTGATTGTGGGCGCGACAAACGTTTATCTTTTGGATCAGTCCCATATCCAAATCTGCACATCGGCGGAATCTTTTCTGGAAATATTTAATTTTTTCAACGGCAGAAATCCGACGACAACAAATATACCGGCGGCAACCGGCAATACGGTTAAGATGGAAGGAAGAGTGCTTTACTTCCCGCAAAATACAGGAGCAGTCGGCACCCTCGAAATTTTCAAAATTCATCCGGTAACCGCGCAGCGGATAGGCGGAGCCACCGCATCGCTTGCGATTGACAGCACAGGAAACTGGGGACCCGTTGATGTGGAAAAAGGTTCAACCTATGAATTCGCCTTCCAACACACCACCGGCTCAAAACATTACTTTTACCGCGAGCCGTTTATGACGGACAATTATTTCGTGCGCCTCAATACATCGAATCCTCTTTCGCCGACAGGACTGGGCAATTTTCTGACGAAGACGGGCAATCACACGAATATCCTTATTTCTCGCGACAAGGAAATGTGGGGGGATCAGCAAGAAGAAAACGACCTTATCCTAGTGGACGGCTGGAGCGTGTTGACCGAGCAAGCGGGAGCGCGGATGAAGCATCTTTCCGGCTTATTCCTGCTGGACTGGGGGCCTGTAGCTCCGGATAACGGTCTGCCTAATATTTCACCCTTTAATAACATAGCGTATTATGAAGCCCATGTTCTGGGCGCCACGGATCTGAGCGCGCCAATCGCCTTTTTCCACGCGATCACATTTATGTCTGGCTTGGATATCCATATTCCGGCATCCTCACCGACAAATCGCGCTGTTGCCGTCTGGATGATTCCCCGCGGGGGCGGCGGAAAAATACAGTATGTTAATGTTCCCAACTGGCCATCAAACAATGTCCGTATATCCGTGCACTTCCGGGATTTTGTGCAATAGAAAGCAGGAGGATGTCGATTATTTTAATCAAGCAAGAATAAACACAGCAGAAAATGTAACAAGAAAGCCCGATAATATTTTCTTCATCGGGCTTTTGCTTGCTCTTTTTCAAAAAGTTATCCCAAGGTAAGGCCGTTGGCCGGAATACAGAAACTGAATGCGAGTATGAGCTGGCATGACAAAAAATATCCCGCTGTTTTCGGTAGGAAGGGAGGCTTTGTTAATTTTCATCAACTGCAGACAGCAGTGTTAAGCAATAACTTTGCGCCGCATATTATATCAATCGGCCATAATAAATAATTCTCACTATAATGTGACATGCCTCGCATAGCCACAGTCACATATGTGTGTTATGTCACACAAGTGATGATCAACGCCATAATCTCCTGTGCATGAAATTCATTGATATTATTAATTAATTAAGTCCCTGCCGATTTTTGTAATTTTGGTATGGATTCTGCAAAAAGTAATCTTCCAAGTAAATAAATACACGCTTTTTTTCAATCAGAAATCTCTTGAGGCACGTATTCTCACGGGGAATAACGCAAGAAATTACATAGGCATTGCCTGGATAACCTGGATGGATGTTCGGGAAAATCAGCATCCGGATTAACCAGTGAAGTCGCAATAAGCGGCAGGAAGGAATGCATTAAAAAATAAAGAAGGAGGTTGTCATGAAAGTTGTTAAAACTTTATTAACTTTTATCCTCAGTATGCTGATGATGATCAGCATGGCCTATGCGGTGGAAATCGGTCCAAACCCGACATCCACCCTGCTCAACGGTGACGGGCCTTTCTCGGTGTCATCCAGCAGCGTCTCGAGCCTGGTTTTGGGTTTCGGCGGCGGCACGATCTATTATCCGACCACATCAGGGCAGTATGGCGCCATCGCGGTTTGTCCAGGATTTACCGGAACAAGCTCCTCGATTGCCTGGTTTGCCCGCAGACTGGCCACCCATGGGTTTGTGACCATTGCGATGAACACCACCACTACTTTGGATTATCCCTCGAGCCGTGCGACGCAGCTGGCGGCAGCTTTGAGATACCTGCTTAATTCATCGAGCAGCACGATTCGTTCCCGCATTCGTACGGCGGACAGAGGTGTCGCGGGTCATTCCATGGGCGGCGGCGGTACCTTGATTGCTTCCGCGAACGATTCCACTTTACGCGTCGGCATTCCGATGACGCCGTGGAACACCTACACCAGCTTCTCCTCGGTGCGTGTGCCGCAGATGATTTTCGGCGCGGATGGTGATACGATTGCTCCTTATGCTTCACACGCGCGTCCGTTCTACAATAGTCTTGTTTATCCCAAAAAGGCCTATGCTCTGCTGAATAGCGCGTCGCATTTCACGCCGAACAGTACCGATCAGCGCATCGGCCGTTATGGCGTGGCTTTTGCCAAACGTTTTGTAGACGGCGATACCCGCTACACACCGTTTTTGTGTGGCTCTGAGCACACAGCGTATGCGACCAGCTCACGCTTCCAAACGTATCTGAGTAATTGTCCTTATTAACAAGGATGGTATAAGGTGCCCATTAAGCGCGCCGGGATTTTTCCCGGCGCGCTTTTCTTTTTATCTGCCATCAACGTGCCGCTTTACAAAGCATTATAAAAGAGTTACTCATTTCAGGCGCTAAATCCGGATATAGATATAGACGCATAATTTATTATAGGAATGAAATATGAAAATATTTATTATAACCGGCATGCCGGCAGCGGGCAAAAATATAGCGGCGCAATACGCGCATGCGCATAAATATCCGCTATTTTCCACAGGTGATTTCGTGCGCGCGGAAATCCGCAAAAGAGGAGTAAGCGGTGATCCGGAGATGTCGGCAAAAATATCAACCGAAATGCGCGGGCATGATGGTTTGGGTGTGACACGCCTGGCGGTGGCAGAGGCCCTAAAGGCGAAAGCCGAAATTGTTTTTCTGGAGGGCATCCGTTCCTGGCCGGAAGTGGAGTGGATCCGCTCGCAGACGGCCTGCCAGGTGGTGGCGGTTGTGGCGCCCCGCGCAATAAGATTAAATCGGGTCAGGCAAAGAGGGCGCGAAGACGATTCCGTGGAACATTTCGCGCTTCGCGACCAAAGAGAAATCGAATACGGCGTGGCGGTTTGCATCGCGCTTGCGGACGCTTATGTGCTCAACATCGGCACCATGGAGGACGCTCTTTCCCAACTCGACAGTATTGTGAAAAAAAGTAGTTAAAGATTCGGCAGGAAAATTGTTTTTCCTGGCTTTTGTTATTGAAGTTGGAAGTATTCTAATTATGGCCAAGCCGCTTAGCTGTTTATGTTGCGGCAAATGCTGCTTTGTTGATCTGACCGCGTATGCGGATAAAGAGGATTTTGCGCGGTGGCGAGCACAAGCTAGGCAGGACATTCTGGAAATCATCGAACACCGTCACCTGATTTGGGTGGGAGATAGAATGATTTCCGCGGATACCGGCGATTATCCGCGCGAATGCCCTTTTCTCTACAGTGAAGGCGATAAATGGCTGTGTTCGATATATGAAACAAGGCCGCAGGTGTGCCGCGATTATCAGCCCGGTTCGTCCCCTCTTTGCCCGCAATGGAAACTGGGAAAAAATAATAAAAAGGTCTAGTTTTTTTGTTCAGAAAATATCACGCTGATAAGAATGAAATGATTATTGACGCTTTAGCATTTTTTCAATCTTTGCCAAAAATTCACCAGTGTCTGCTGTGTTTAAGGCGATTATTTCACCGGGGCAGGTTGCGCCGCGGTCTTTGGTGAGGATGTTGGGAACAATCTGCCGCGCTTTGAGCAAAATGTTGTTCTCCTGCAGTGATTTTTTTGCCGGCGCGGAGGCCAAAAGAGTTTCTATCCGCGAGATTATTTGCGCATCAGCAATAAGTCTGGCCGCCGCCAGTCCGATTATTTTGTCAAATAAAGTAAAATTATTTCCCGCGCCCCGGTATTTCTGCAAGCAATCCCAAAGCGGCCTCAAGCCGCTTTCCTGAGATGAATAAACAACGTGATTGTTTTTGATCAGGGCTAGCGAATATTTGGTAAAATCGGGCTGCAAAATCACATCAATCCTTCAAGAAAATTTTTCCATTAGCTTTCTGGTTATTTTCCCGCCGATCGTTTCCTGCGCGTGCAGGGCGCCGTAAGGGCAGATTTCAATACAGCAATAACAGCGGATGCACTTTTTATAGTCGAATTTAATTTTTTCGGCAAGCGGTTCAATGGCTTTGGCCGGGCATAAATCCCAGCATTGGGAGCACATCTCGCACAAAGAATAATTACAGAAGGGGAGGGCCATAGTATGGCGGCGCATGAAATTATGCAGAAAGCGCGGACCCCAGATAAGTCCGGAAGAGGGAGGAAACTGAAAATTCGGCACCTGTGGCAGGCTGCCCTTAACTTCGCACGCGGGAAGAATTCCCAGTTCAAGAGCGTTTTTGAGAATAGGTGTGCTTTTGTAGCCAATACCGAGCAATTGACAGACGGCCATATCCAGCGCGAAGCTGTCGTCGCTTCCCATGATAATTCCGATGTGACGGGGTTTCCCTCCCCGGCCTGGGCCTTCGCCTTCCAGGGCCAGGACGCCGTCGAGTATGGAGACGGTCGGCTTTACTGCCTGATGAATTGCGATCAGCAGGCGGGCGAAAGCGTCCGTGTCTGTGCCCGCGCGCATATGCCATTGAGATTTTTTAAAACCAACAATGCAGCCGAACATGTTTTTTACGGCCAGAGTCAAAAGCATCTGCGTGTGCGTTTTGAGCTTCGGCAAATTGATGATTACATCAGCCTCGACGGCATCTTGCGCGATTTCGATTTTTCCGTAAGGAGGACCGATGTCCGTCAGCAGGGTATTTTTAAAGGCAGAGCAAACAACATCAAGTCCCGCCAGGGCTTCATCTATTCTATTCGTTTTCAAAATGCGCGCGAATGAGCCGATGGCCGGCGAGTCGGAAACCTGTGGACGCGCGCCTTTTTCCAGAACATATTCCGCGGCGGCTTTGATGATCAGAGGATGCGTCAAAATCGCGTTCTGCGGCTCGGCAAAAGACAAAAGATTTGGTTTTATCAAAACACGCAGGCCGCTTTTTATTTTATTGCCGGCCAGCTTATCCAGCATTGAAAAAACAGCCGGTTTTAACTGCTGGTAATCATAAGTTGCTTTGTGGATGAGAACTTCGGCCATAAAAAAATTTTGCCTTATGTGGACAGAAGAGCGTATGGCTTGCTGGTATTTCTGGAGCCGATGGCCAGAATCGAACTGGCGACCTACTGATTACGAATCAGTTGCTCTGCCGGCTGAGCTACATCGGCGTCCAAATTTCCAAAGAGATGACGTATTTATCTTAAGGGACATACCTTGTCAAGTTCTACCTGATGATTAAATTTGCTCTGTTTATTGACATTACGGTGGTTTTTCTTTACTCTTTATAGCGTGAATGGAGCGGCATGGAACTTAGGATGATTATTTTTCTTTTAACCTTTTTCTGCTTATACGGAAGCATAAATTTCTATTTTTTCTTTCGGGCGCGAAGTGTTTTTCATTTTTCCGGCTTATTGCAGATAGTGCTTCTCATTGTCTTAATTTTGCTTATTGTCGCGCCTGTTTTGGTGCGCGTGCTTGAATCGCTGCGCCACGAACAGATAGCGCGCGCCGTTGCCTGCATCGGCTATCTGTGGATGGCCTTTGTTTTCCTGTTTTTTTTCATTAGTCTGTCTTTTGATCTGGTCAGGCTTTTATATAAAATATTCGGTTCAGATTCACTGCCGCTAAAAACAATGTTTTTCGGCCTGTCCGTCCTTTTATCTGCTGTTCTGGTTGTATATGGTTATTTTGAAGCGCGAAACATCCGCGTAAAACACTTGGAAATTGCCGTAAACCAAGTTTTGCCCCAACCGGGTAAGCTGCGCATCGTGCAGATATCAGACGTGCATGTAGGCATCATTATCCGTGAAAAGCGCCTGGATAACCTGCTCAATTTTGTGCGGGACGCCCGCCCCGATATTCTGGTTTGCACCGGTGATTTGCTTGACGGTGAGCTGGACAATATTATGGATGACGCCGGTCGCTTCGCGCAAATTCCCGCCACCTACGGAAAGATCGCCATCCTGGGCAACCACGAATATTACGCGGGGCTGAAACGCTCCATGGAATTCATTCAGGCGGCGGGATTTCAGCTTCTGCGCGATGACTATATAGATATGGCGGGCATCACGGTTTTTGGCGAAGATGACATCACCGGGCGCCGACCCGGCACGACAAATAAAAGCGCATCATTTAAGCGAAAGCTCGCGGAAAAAAGAGATGGATTTGTTCTTCTTTTGAAGCACCAGCCTCAAGTTGATCCTAACGCAAAATTTAACCTGCAGCTTTCCGGCCACACGCACGGCGGGCAGCTTTATCCTTTCGGTTTCATTGTCAAATTATATTTCCCGAAAATTTACGGATTACATGCGTTAGCGCCGGAAAAATTGCTCTATGTCAGCCGCGGCACCGGCACCTGGGGGCCGCCTGTGCGGGTTTTCGCGCCGCCGGAAATTACGGTGATTGATTTAATCGGAAAAAAATCAAATTAAAATCATTTGCTGCGTATGAAGTTCACAGCCCGGCAGGAACTCCGGCGCATGCCGTATTCGCCGGCCTGTCCTTGCTGGCGCGAAGAGGTCTTGGTTAGATTTGGGTGCTAAAATTCATCACTGCGGATAAACGCAACGGCGTTTTGAAAAATCGCCAAACCCTGGCCTTCTTCGGTAAGATCCTCGCGTGTCCAGCGCGGATGATTTGTGCGATGCAGAAACGCCTCGGGGTGCGGCATCATGCCAAAAAGCCGGCCGGTTTCATTGCAAATGCCGGCAATGGCATTGGTGGAGCCGTTAGGATTAAGGGGGTAATCCATAGTGACGGATCCTTTTGCGTCACAATATCTGAAAACAACAAGATTATTATTTTCGATTTGCGCGAGCATTGTGGCGCTTTCCGGAATAAATTTTCCTTCGCCGTGGCGCACCGGATAATAGACCAATTCGAGGCCGCGCGAAAACACACAGGGACTTTGTTTGTTGGCCTTGAGGTACACCCAACGATCTTCAAAACGTCCGGAGTCGTTGAACGTGAGCGTGGACGTCTGTTTTGTGTAATTGCCGTTCATGCCCGGCAAAAGCCCCAGCTTGACCATCAGTTGAAAGCCGTTGCATACTCCCAGGATAAGGCCGCCTCGTTTGATGAATTTTAAAAGTTCTTCGATGAGCATTTCGTTTGCGCCGGAAATGGGCGCGTGCAGAAAACGGTTGGCGCCGGCCTTGGCCGAGCCCAGGTCATCACCGTCCAAAAAGCCTCCGGGGAGGTTCAGGAAATTGTAATCGTTCAAACGTTTTTCGCCGTGGAGGAGTTCGCTGATATGGACAATGTCGTGGCGGTCAGCGCCCGCGAGCTTACAGGCGTGCGCCATTTCCATTTCACAGTTCGTGCCGTTGCCGGTGAGGATTATCGCGTTAACCTTGTTTGCCATTAGTGACGTCCTGTTCAAAAATTAAGCGGCGCCTGCCACGCTGCTTTGAGTTTGCCGATTTTTTCTTTGATGATTATTTTTCCGGAAAGGCCGCTGATTTGTAAAAGGCCGTCGCTCGTCACAAACCCGATTTCGCGTGCGACCTGTCCGGCCAGGAGTTTTTCGAATTTTGCCTGATCCTTTGGATGAATCGTCACGACAAAGCGGCTGGCTGATTCCGAAAACAAAATATAATCGTCACGCTTTTTGCCGCGGTAAGGGACATTTTTTAAATTAATGTTCAGACCCAGTCCTCCGGCAAAAGCCGTTTCGGCCAGCGCCACAGCCAAACCTCCGTCCGAGCAATCGTGGCACGAGGCCACCAGTCCCGCGCGGATCGCCTTTCCTAGGGCGCGATAGAGTTTTATCGCCTTTTTGGCGTCCACGCGCGGAACCTTGTTTCCAATCACGCCATGCTGGCCGAACCATTCCGAGCCACCCAGTTCGTCGCGTGTTTCGCCCAGGATATAGACCAGATCTTGTGGGCGTTTGGCATCCATCGTGACGGCGTTGCGCACATCGTGAATCTTGCCGATGACGGAATACAAAAGCGTTGGCGGGACGGAAATTTTCGTCTTGCCGATGGAGTAGTCGTTTTTCATGCTGTCCTTGCCGGAGATGCAGGGCACGCCGTAGGCGGTGGTGTAATCGTAAATGGCCATGTTCGCGCGCACGAGCTGCGCGAGTTTGAAATGACCGTCCGGTGTTTTGTCGGACTGGACAGGATCACACCAACAGAAATTATCGAGTCCCGCGAGGTGGTCGAGATCCACGCCCACGGCCACGGCGTTGCGCACTGCCTCGTCAATCGCGCAGGCCGTCATGTGATACGCGTCAATATCACTGTAGCGCGGGCAGATGCCGTGTGCCACGACGACGCCCTCAAATGAATCCAACACGGGACGAACCACCGCCGCGTCGGAAGGTCCATCATTTTGCGCGCCGACCATGGGTTTAATGATTGAACCACCCTGGACTTCATGGTCGTACTGGCGGACGACTGATTCTTTTGAACAAATATTTAGGCGTCCAAGCATCTGTATTAGCGCTTTACCCAAATCGGCAGGTGGGCTAAATGTTGGCTCCAGATGTTTGGGAGCTTTCCAGCTGGCGAAGAGTTTCATCTGCGGAACACCTTCGTGTAAAAAGCCCATATCGAGATAGGCGACGGTCTTTTCGCCGTAGCGGATGTGGAATTTGCCGGAGTTGGTGAACTTGCCCAGGACGGTGGCTTCCACGTCCATCTTGCGGGCGAGTTCCAGAAATTTTCCGACCTTTTTCGGATCGACCGCGAGCGACATGCGCTCCTGTGCCTCAGAGACCAGAATTTCCCAGGGCTGAAGCCCTGCGTATTTCAGGGGCGCCAGCGACAGGTCCATCTCGCATCCGCCTGAATAGGTGGCCATCTCACCCACGGACGAGGAAAGCCCGCCAGCGCCGTTGTCCGTGAGCGCGCGGTAAAGCCCCATATCTCTGGCTTTAAGCAGAAAATCCGTCATTTTCTTTTGTGTAATCGGATCTCCGATTTGCACGGCCGTGACCGGCGAGCCTTCGTGAAGCTCCTCGGAGGAAAACGTCGCGCCGTGAATGCCGTCCTTGCCGATGCGGCCGCCCGTCATGATGATGACGTCGCCCGGCTTGATTTCTTTTTTATGAGATGGTTTGCCGTTGATTTTAGCCGGCATGATGCCGGCCGTTCCGCAATAGACCAGGGGTTTGCCCAAAAATCTCTCGTCAAAAACAATACTGCCGTTGACTGTCGGGATACCGCTTTTGTTGCCGCCGTGCTCCACACCTTCGCGCACGCCGTCAAAAATCCGGCGCGGATGCAAAATGCGCGGCGGCAGTTTCTTTTTGTGGAAGGGCGAGGCAAAGCAAAAAACATCTGTATTGAAGATGAGCTTCGCGCCCAGTCCCGTGCCGAACGGGTCGCGGTTTACGCCAACGATGCCGGTAAGCGCGCCGCCGTAAGGATCGAGCGCCGAAGGCGAATTGTGGGTTTCGACTTTAAAGACCAGATTGTGTTTATTGTTGAACTTGATAACGCCCGCGTTATCCACAAACACCGACAGACAAAAATCCCTTTTGCCTTTGGCCTTGCGGATTTTTGCTGTCGAGCCCTTGATGAAAGTCTTGAACAGCGAGTTGATGATTTTCTTTGTCCGGCCGTCTCGGTATTCAATACGGCTGTTAAAGATTTTATGTTTGCAATGCTCCGACCAGGTCTGCGCGAGGCATTCGAGCTCGACGTCGGTCGTGTTTTCATTAAGCCCTATTTTCCTTCGGCCTTTGACGACGGCGGGATTACGGTAGTATTTCACGATTGCCCGCATTTCTTCGAGATTCAAAGCAAGGAGTTTTTCCTGGCTGATTTTCAAAAGCGCGGCGGCATCAAGGTTTGTCAAATTGATTTGCTCCACGCGTGGCTTGTCTTTTCCCGTAACCTGCGGGATGACCGCGGGCAGACCTTTTTGAAAGTCAAATTCATCTTTCCCCACCACCAGGTGGCGCTCAATCAAATCGTTGGCCAGAAGATCCGAAGCGATTCTCTCCGCGTCGGTTCTCGAAACGGGGCCGGAAAGCAGATACTGCCGGGAGGTGTAAACATTGATTTTGCGATTTCCCAGGCTTTCTCCCAGAAGCAACGTGATGGCCTCGCGCGCCGTTTTGCCGACGTTGTCAGTAACGCCAGGCCTAAAGCCCACTTCGATCAGCCAGTCAAAATTTTTCGCTAAAGGTAGGTTGACCGCGTATTCCTGGATCACTGGATCCGATAGCGGCCCTTCGGCCGCGCGTTTCAGTTCTTCGGCTGTAAGATTGCCCTCTATAGTATAAACTTCGATGGTGGCCACGTTCGCCACCGGTAGGTCCAGATTACCGCGAATGCGTTTTTTTGTCTTTTCACCCAAAGCGTCGCGTATGTCTTTTTTAAATGCGACCTCAATTCGATACGCCATGAAATAATCCTGAAATAATTGGGATGTTTTCCTTTTCTGTTTCTTAAAACGGATGTTTGGCTTATACCCAAATCAGATAAATTATGCAACTTGCAATATGCCGTAATAGTTACAACAATTACGTTAGATTAATGGCTTGATCTCTAAGTCATTTTGCTTGACAGTCCTGTCTTGTGACCGTTATATTTGTCACAAACAGGCAACAACTGATTAAGTTTAAGTTTTTGACAGCAAAAGGCATAAGGAGGTATCGCATCCATGAAAAACATTTCTATTTGTTACAAAATTGTTCTGCTTGGTGTTATCGGTTTATTTCTGGCTGGTTGTGCCACGACCGGCGGAACAAAGGTCAGCATGAGTTATGAAAAATATTCTCCTTCTTTCCGGGCGGCGGATTACGGTTATTTTAAGGGAAAGAAGGTGGTGCTAGCTTCTTTCCAGAATCAGGCGCCCAACACTAAATCGTGGGGTTATTTCAGCGCGGATAATAAGTACATGTATGAAGGAAACGCCACGCTGGAAAGTTATTACTGGTATTGTTTTCAAAAAGCTTTTCGTCATATCGGTGTAAGCGTGGTTGATTACCAGAGCGACGATCGTTACTATCATCATCGTTATTGGTGGGGCGCGCCCGGTCCTGGCGCCTACCGAGCGCCGAAAGGCGTTTCGGAGTTTCAGTTTATCATCACTTCCATGACTGATCAGGAATTCAAGTTTAAGGCGCTTGTATTCAAAAACGGTGAAACAAAATTGGACAAGGCGTTTACCGTGAACATGCCGCCGGCGAGCACCGATAAAGTGCCGGAGCTGGAAAAACGGGCGTATCGCCTGGTGGACTTGGCTTTCACCACTATAATGAAAGACAAGGATTTTCGGAGAGTGTTCTAGGGTGAAGGTTTAAAAAGGACGTCGAAAGAACCAAACGAGATGACGGAAATAATTATTTATATAATCACCGCTTTGCTGCTTATCAATTTCTTTTTGCTCATCTGGCAGTTAAGGCGCGGCTCTTTATCGTCATCGCCTTTGGAGAGTAAGCTCGATATTCTGAAAAACCTGCAGGAGCGCACGGAAAATTACCTGCGCGATGAACTTGCCAAATTCCGCGCCGAGGTTCAGAATCAATCTCGTGAACAAAGAGCGGAACTGGCGGGTTCGCTCAAAGGTTTCGGCGATTCCGTTGAGCAGAAAATGGAAAACGTGCGTCTGGTGGTGGATGGCAAACTCAAACAGATTCAAGAGGATAACACCCTTCAGCTGGAAAAGATGCGCGCCACTGTCGATGAAAAACTCCATACTACGCTCGAAACCCGGCTGGGCGAAGCTTTTAAACTGGTCAGCGAAAGACTGGAACTGGTGCAGAATGGTTTGGGGGAGATGCGGAGCCTCGCCAACGGGGTGGGTGATTTAAAAAAAGTCCTGCTCAACGTCAAGACAAAAGGCGTTTTGGGCGAAGGGCAGCTGGGCGCGATTTTGGAAGAAATATTGACTCCCGCTCAGTATGAAAAAAATGTTAAAACCAAGGAAAAAGGCGGCGAGCTTGTTGAATACGCGGTAAAAATTCCCAGCAAGGAAGACGCCGACGATTTTCTCTGGCTGCCGATTGACGCGAAATTTCCCACTGAAGATTACATGTCGCTGATTGACGCTTATGAAAAAGGCGACAGCGGCGAAATTGAAGCCTATACAAAAAGTCTCAAATCCAGAATCGAAAAATCCGCCAAGGATATCAGTGTCAAATACATTGATCCGCCATGTACCACGGATTTTGCCATTATGTTTTTACCTTTCGAAGGCCTTTTTGCCGAAGTTTTGCGCATTCCCGGCCTTTTTGAAAAAATAAGGCGCGAATACAAGGTAACCATCACCGGCCCGACCACAATTTCTGCTTTTCTAAACAGCCTTCAGATGGGGTTTCGCACGCTGGCGATACAAAAGCGTTCAAACGAAGTGTGGAAAGTTTTGAGTGAAGTAAAAACGGCGTTTGGCAGGTTCGGGGAAGCGCTTGATGTTGTGCACAAAAGAATTGAACAGGCAGCCAGCGGCGTTGATGATGTCCGCAAAAAATCGAAGACCATACAAAGCAAACTGCGCGCCGTCGAGTCTTTGCCGGAGCAGCCCGGCGCAACGGTTTTGATCGAAGAAAAATCCTTTGAAGAACCAGAGGAGACATAGACACGGGCGACGAATCGTAATCGATCCTAAAAGTAAAATTATTTCAAAAGTAGAAACGTAAATCATTGGTAGTTGAAGAGATTGAAAATGTCCGATAAATTTCCGGAACGCAGAAATGCCGCCCGCAGGCAAGCTGATAAAGATCTCGCCTTAAGTGAAGAGCGCTATCGCCTGGTGGTGGAAAACGCCAACGATATTATCTGGAAATTTGATTTATCCTCTCAGAGTTATTCTTTTATTTCGCCCGCGGTAACCAGAATTTTAGGTTATTCCGTTGAGGAGGCAATAAAGATGCAGTTGAGGGATGTTTATCCTCCGGAAACGCTAAAAAAGGTCATGATTGCTTATGGCAGACTTATCAAGGGCGAAATTACTGATAACCGCCTGATCATGGAAGCTGAACATTATAAAAAGGACGGAAGCATTGTTTTGATGGAGGTTAGCAGCTCGCCCATTTTCGATGATAGGGGAAAAATCACCGGCATGGCCGGTGTTACCCGAGACATCACCGAACGTAAGCGTGCGGAAGAAGATTTGCGTAAAAGCGAGCAAAGATACCGCGATATTCTGGAGACGATGAGGGAAGGGTATTTTGAGCTCGACCTGGAAGGAAACTATACCTTTGCCAATGAGTCGAATTGCCGGTTTCTTGGATACACAAAGGAAGAATTGCTCGGTAAAAATTTTAGAATGCACACAAGCCCGGAGGAAGCGGCGAAGATAACCAAACCCTACCGTGAACTTTATAAAACTGGTAAACCCATAGCGGCGTTGGAACTAGAATCGTTTACCAAAGACGGCAGAAAAGTAATACATGAAACCTCCGTTTCCCTTATCAGAGACGAGAAAGGCAAGCCCGTTGGTTTTCGGGGAGTATCGCGTGATGTTACGGCGCGTAAAATGATGGAGGAAGACCTGCGCCGCCGCGAAGAAAAAATGCAGAGCATTTTCCGCGCCGCGCCGATTGGCATCGGCGTCATCATTGATCGTGTTTTTGTGGATGTAAACGATCGTTTTTGCGAGATGACCGGCTATAATAAGGAAGAAGTCATTGGACAAAGCGCGCGCCTGATATATCCCACGCAGGAAGAATTTGATTATGTGGGCAAGGAAAAATACAGGCAAATTTCCGAAAAAGGCACCGGCTCTGTCGAAACACGGTTTAAAAAGAAAGACGGCACGATTATAGATATTTTATTGTCATCCACGCCGATCGATCCCACGGATCTTTCCCGCGGCGTGACCTTTACCGCGCTGGATATTTCCGAGCGCAAAAAAACGGAAGATGACCTGCGTAAAAGTGATGAGAAATACCGCAGCATCATGAAAAACATGCAGGAGGGATATTTTGAGGTTGATCTTGGCGGGAATTTAACCTTTGTGAATCAGGCAATGTGCGCGAACCTCGGGTATTCCGAAAAAGAACTGATCGGCATGAACTTCCGCCAATACACAAGCGAAGAAACAGCAAGAAAACTGTTTCAGGTCTATAATAAAATCTTCAAGACGGGTCAGCTGGTCAAGACCGCGAGTTTTGAATTCATCAGAAAGGACAAAACGAAAATATATTCTGAAACTTCTGCATCTCTGATCGTGGATAACCAGGGCAAGCCCGTTGGTTTTCGGGGAGTTTCGCGTGATGTAACCGAGCGCAAGCAAATGGAAGACGCCCTGCGTGAAAGCAAAGAAAAATACCGGACAATTCTGGAGAGCATTGATGACGGTTATTACGAGATAGATCTGGAAGGCAACTATACATTTTTTAATGACGCTGAGGCAAGAAATCTCGGCTACAGCAGGGAAGAAATGATGGGGATGAACTCCCGCAAGTATCAGGATAACGAAACATATAAAAGAACGCGCAAGGCCTTTATTGAGCTTTACCGTACGGGCATCCCCATTAAAGCGCTGGAAATGGAGGCCATCAGGAAAGACGGCACAAAAGTATTTAATGAAATTTCCGCGTCTCTGATGCGAGACCAGCAGGGCAAGCCGATAGGATTCCGCGGCATCACCCGCAACATATCCGAACGTAAAAAGGCGGAAGCGGCGCTCAGGGAAAGCGAAAAGAGATACCGGTTTCTGACCGAATCAATGACGGATATTGTTTGGATAGCCGGCCTGGATTTATCGACGATATACGTTACTCCCTCCATTCAGAGAATACTGGGCTTTACCCAGGAAGAAAGAATGAGGCAGAGCTTAAGCGAGCAGCTAACGCCGGAATCACTGAAACTGGCGCTGGACACTTTAGATAAGGAATTGGCCCTGGAAAAACAAGGAGGCGCGGACCCCGCCCGAACACTGAATATAGAGCTGGAGTATTACCATAAAGACGGTTCCACGCGCTGGTTGGATATGACCGTCAGCGGTATCCGTGATAACCAAGGCGTCTTAACAAGTATTTATGGCGTGGCCAGGGATATAACAGAACGTAAATTGATTGAAGATGAGCTTAGCAAAAGCGAAGAAAAATACCGGACAGTTCTGGACGAAATGGAAGAGGGGTATTTTGAGCTTGATCTAAACGGCAACGGCACATTTTATAATGACGCGATTTGCCGTATTTTCGGATATTCACGCGCAGAACTTCAAAACATCAACTACAAGCAATTTATGGATAAGGAGAACGCCGAAAAACGCTTCAAAGTTTATAATGAAATTTACAAAACGGGTAACAAGGCGGATATCCAGGAATATGAAATTATCAGGAAAGACGGGACAAAAAGATACTTGGAAACATCCGCGTCGCCGCGCAGAGATTCTGCGGGCAAGATAATCGGCTTCCGTGGTATTTCCCGGGATATTACCGAGCGTAAACTCGCTGAAAACGAACTAAAAACAAGCCGTGACGAACTGATTAATAAGAATAAAGAAATAGAAGAGAGCCGCAGAAATGTCCAGATCACTCTGGAGAAGCTGGGACAGGCTTATGAAGAATTGAAAACATCACAGGCCAAGATACTGCAGCAGGAAAAGATGGCCTCTATTGGACAGCTGGCCGCGGGCGTGGCGCACGAAATAAACAACCCCGTGGCGTTTATTGCCAGTAATCTCAACACACTGGATAAATACACGCGACGTTTTTTGGATTTTCTCCATGATCAGGAAGCTGTTATTAAATCAGCCTGCGGCATGGATGCTATGGAAAAACTGGAAAAAAGACGCAAGGAGCTAAAGATTGATTATATCGAGGAAGACGTAAATAAATTATTGCGGGAATCTCTTGACGGGACGGGACGGGTACAGAAAATTGTGCGGCAACTTACCCGTTTTTCACGGGTGGATGATGCTGATTATCTGGAAGCCGATATTAATGAAGTGATGGAGCAAAGCGTCAATATTGTCTGGAATGAGTTAAAATATAAAGCTGCCCTGCACAAGAATTACGGCAAGCTTCCCATAACCAAATGTTTTCCGCAACAAATAAGCCAGGTTTTTATTAATCTCCTGCTCAACGCTTTTCAGGCGATTCCTGAAAAAGGAGAAATAAAAATTAAGACATGGCAAAAAAACAATGAAATCTTTATTTCTGTTTCCGATACAGGCGTAGGCATCTCCTCGGCTAACATAGGGAGGCTTTTTGAGCCGTTTTTTACCACAAAGGAAGTGGGCAAGGGCACGGGATTGGGCCTGAGCATTTCCTACGAGATCATCCAGCGTCATAAGGGCGATATTTCCGTGGAAAGCAAAGAAGGGAAAGGAACTACCTTTACGGTAAGGATTCCTGTTGTTTCCTGAAATCACCCGGGGAAACTTCCCGGTGCCATAATTAATTAATATGCTTTGTTTTTTTGTTTGACACAAAAATTTATCTATGATTTACAGGCCATTGAAAACTTGCGTATTTCTTATTGATTTGGCGTTAAATAAGTTTATTACAAGGAGGGGGTTATGTTAAAAAATGTTTTCCGAATTGTTTTTGTTTCTTTCTTTTTTGTAATTTTTGCCGGTGCGGTTTTTGCCGCCCCGCCCATTAAGATAGGAGCGCTTTTTGCCGTAACCGGCCCAGCTTCCTTTTTGGGCGAGCCGGAACGCAACACCGCGCAGATGATGGTTGATGAGATTAACAAAGCCGGCGGCATAAAAGGCCGTAAGGTGGAACTTATTGTTTATGATACGCAGGCGGATGCCACCAAGGCCGTGCAGGCTGTGAATCGGCTGATAAAAAATGACAAAGTGGTGGCAATAATCGGTCCCAGCACTACCGGTGACAGCATGGCGGTGATACCTGTTGTGGAGAAAGCCGGCATTCCTCTGATTTCCTGCGCGGCGGGGATTAAAATTACCGATCCGGTAAAAAAATGGGTCTTTAAAACAGCACAAAACGATGTTCTGGCCGTCATGAAAATATACGAGTACATGAAAACGCAGAATATCAGCAGAATAGCCATTCTTACGGTGTCCGATGGCTTTGGTTCCTCCGGAAGGGAGCAGCTTAAGTTAAAGGCTGACGAGTTCGGCATACAGATAATATCTGATGAAACTTATGGACCCAAAGATACGGATATGACCGCGCAGCTCACCAAAATCCGCGGTAGTGAAGCGCAGGCGATCGTCTGCTGGGGGACGAATCCCGGGCCTGCGGTGGTCGCGCGCAATGTAAGACAGCTGGGGATTAAACTTCCTGTGTTTATGAGCCACGGTGTTTCTTCGAAAAAATTCATTGAGCTGGCCGGTGACGCCGCGGAAGGCATAATTCTTCCCTCCGGTCGCGTGATTGTCGCCGATCAATTGCCGGACAACGATCCGCAGAAAAAAGCGCTTTTGAGCTACGTAAACAGCTACCGCAAGAATTTCAACGTGGAAGGCGATCATTTTGGCGGCCATGCCTGGGATGCGATTATGCTGCTCAAGAGTGCTATTGAGCGCGGTGGCGCTACTCCCGCGGCAATCCGCAACCAGTTGGAAAAAACAAAAAACTTTGCCGGCATCGGCGGCACGTTTAATTTTTCCCCGACCGACCACGCCGGTTTGACGAAAGACGCGTTTGTTTTGGTGCAGATCAGGCAGGGTGATTGGCAGCTTATAAAATAGTGGTGTTGCTAAGATAAATAAATCTATTTGTTGGGACGCGGCGTGGGTGGTGAATAATTACCCGCGCCGCGTTGATATTCAGCGGGTCGTTTAGTCAGTCATGGATGATAATTATCGTCAGTTATTCCAGTACATATTATCCGGCCTGGCCAATGGTTCCATTTACGCGTTGATTGGTTTTGGCTTTGCTATCATTCATAATGCCACCGGCATTATCAATTTCGCGCAGGGCGAATTTGTCATGCTGGGCGGCATGTTGACGCTTTTTTTTCTTGTGTTCTGCGGCTTTCCTTTGGCCCCTTCCATAATTCTTTCCGTTCTTATCGCGACGCTTATCGGGATTTCTTTTGAGCGGCTGGCCATCAGGCCGCTCAAAAACGCCAAACCCATCCGCCTGATAATTATCACCATAGGAGCGAGCATTTTTATTCGCGGCGCGGCGATGCTTGTTTGGGGAAAAGACACGCACGCGCTGCCTGCCTTTTCTGGAACGGATCCCCTTTATCTTGCCGGCGCGACGATCATGCCGCAGCATCTCTGGATTTTCGGCATAACGCTTTTGGTCATTTTTTTCAGCAGGATCTTTTTCAATCACAGCATCATCGGTAAGGCAATGCGCGCCTGCGCCTACAACGCTCAGGCCGCCAGCCTGGTCGGCATCGATGTTAAAATCATGGTGATGATTTCTTTTGCCATCAGCGCGGCTATCGGCTCGCTGGCGGGCATTATTATCGCACCGCTGACGATGACTTCTTATGATGTGGGCATCATGCTGGGATTGAAAGGATTTTGCGCGGTGATTATCGGGGGCATGAGCAGCGGCTTGGGCACGGTGATGGGCGGCCTCCTTTTGGGTTTGCTCGAAGCGCTCGGCGCCGGATTCATTTCCGCAAGTTACAAGGACGCGATCGCATTTATAATTTTACTGCTGATTCTTTTTTTGCGTCCCCAGGGTTTATTCGGGGCGAAAGAAACGGAAAGAGTTTAGAGAGGGAGCGTTGTTTATCAATATTTGATAAGCAAATTTGCGCCATAAAGTAAAGGGCAAATGATAACGGAAGAAAAACGCCAGATATTTATTTTTTTGATTTTTGCCTTAGCATTGCTGTCGGCCCCCGTTTTTTTCCGGGAAAGTTATCTGCTTACCGTGCTGGTTTTTATCGGCATTCACACCATGCTGGCCGTGGCGCTGAACCT
>DLNC01000012.1:0-43275 GCA_002478265.1 Syntrophaceae bacterium UBA7520 | reverse complement strand
TATCGCTTTTGTTATCGGTTTTCCCATTCTCAAGCTTAAAGGCCATTACCTGGCCATGGCTACTTTGGGCTTCGGCATCATCATTTATATTGTTTTTAATGAAACGGTTGATTGGACGGGCGGGCCTTCCGGGCTGTCTTCCATTCCCAGTCTGCAGATAGGCACAATCATCTTTGACAATGACTTGTACAATTATTATCTGGTCTGGATAATCACTCTTTGCGTCATGCTGCTTTCAATTAACTTGTCTCAATCGCGCATCGGTCGGGCGCTCAGGGCGGTGCATGATTCGGAAGTCGCGGCGCGCGTGATGGGCATCAACGCCTGGTTTCTCAAAGTGCAGATTTTCACTGTTTCCGCTTTCATTTCCGCCGTAGCAGGAAGTCTTTACGCGCACGCCCTGACTTTTATTTCGCCGGCTTCGTTCGGATTCAACTTTTCGGTGGAATTGGTGACGATGGTTGTGGTCGGCGGCCTGGGCAGTATTTATGGCTCTTTTTTGGGGGCCGCTATTTTAACGGTTTTGCCGGAATTTTTGCGTGTTTTCGAAGATTTTGACGTGGTCATTTACGGATTGCTACTCATCATCATGAACATGTTCATGCCCGGCGGGCTGATCAGCGGTTTGGAGATGCTCGCGCAAAAAGTAGTTCTAAAAATAAAAAAGAAAAGACACGCCGATGCTTAAAGTAAACAACATAACCAAAATCTTTGGCGGTCTGACCGCGCTGGAAGATGTTTCTTTGAGCGTTTGCCGGGGATCGATTACCGGTATTATCGGTCCCAACGGCGCGGGGAAAACAACTTTGTTTAATATCATCACCGGGCTCTATACCCAATCCGCCGGTGAAGTTTTTCTGGAAGGGAAAAATATTTCTTATTTTCCGCCGGAAACACTGGCCGGCCTGGGGCTGGTCAGAACATTTCAGAATGTGGAGCTGTTCGGGCAGATGACGGTTTGGGAAAATGTCATGGTCGGGCTGCACACGAAAAGCCGCAGCGGATTTTTCAGTTGCGCCTTCAAATTGCCCCGCCAGATTAGGGAAGAAAAGTTCATCAGGGAAAAAAGCATGTACTGGCTGGATTTTACCGGCATCGCGGATATTGCCCGGATGCGAGCGGATAATCTGCCCTTCGGGAAAAGCCGTCTTTTGGAAATATCCCGCGCTTTGGCTTTGGAGCCACGGATTGTTTTGATGGATGAACCGGCGGCGGGGTTAAACAGCCGCGAAACGCTGCAGCTCGCGGCGGTGATCCGCAGGATAAAAGAACTGGGGATTACGGTAGTGCTTGTCGAGCATGATATGGATTTGGTCATGGATATTTGTGAGAGCATCATTGTTCTGAATCTTGGAAAAAAGCTGGCGCAGGGCACACCGCGCGAGGTTCAGGAAAATCCGGAAGTTATTGCCGCTTATCTGGGAGAGGCTTGACGCCTAAAAGAAGCCATTATAAAGCTGAGTAGCCATGCTGAAAATAAAAAACATCAATACTTATTATGGCCAGGTGCATGCCTTGAAAAATGTATCCCTGCATCTGAACGAGGGGGAAATCGTCACGCTTATCGGCGCCAATGGCGCGGGCAAGACGACTTTGCTCAATTCTCTGTCCGGTATCGTGCCGCCGCGCAGCGGCGAGATTCTTTTTCGTGATCTTCCCATCGGTAGTCTGGCCGCGCACCAGATAGTCAAGTTGGGCATATCACAGGTTCCGGAAGGCAGGCAGATTTTCAAGCCTTTGTCCGTGGAAGACAATCTGGAATTGGGCGCCTACCTGTATCATCGGGCTAAAAAGGAAAAGGAGCAGATTAAAAAAACCGCGGAAATGGTTTATGAATTGTTTCCGATTCTCAGGGAAAGAAAAAAACAGCTTGCCGGCACTTTATCAGGGGGAGAGTTGCAGATGCTTTCCATCGGCCGGGCGCTCATGGCCAGGCCAAGATTGCTGCTTCTGGATGAACCTTCCATGGGACTCGCGCCGCTGATCGCGCAGGAAATATTTCAGGTCATTGCCGGTTTGTCGCGTGAAAAAAGCACGACGATTTTACTTGTGGAACAAAACGCGCGCGCGGCTCTGAAAATAGCGCATCGCGCCTATGTTCTGGAAACAGGCCGACTGATTCTGGAGGGAATGGCGGCTGATCTTCTGGAGAACAAGGAAGTGCAGCGCGCCTATCTCGGGAAAGAAAAAAAAGAAATATGGGAGCGCTGAATATATCAATATTAACGAAAAAATTCAGTTTTATCAGCCAAACCGGTTTATAATTGGGGGAGGGTTATCTATGGTTATCTGGGATGAAAAAAACGAATGCATGTCGCGTGATGAAATCGAGCAGCTGCAGTTGGAAAGATTTCAGGCCGTCATGAACAGGGTTCATAAAAATGTTGTTCATTACCGAAAGACCTTTGATAAGCTGGATATTATCGCTGAGGATATCCGTTCGCTTTCCGATCTGGAAAAAATTCCGTTTACCACCAAGGAGGATTTGCGGGATAATTATCCCTATGGCATGTTTGCCGTGCCGCTGCGGGAGGTGGTGCGCATTCATTCATCTTCCGGCACCACCGGCAAGCCGATTGTGGTGGGATACACAAAAAACGACATCAGGATGTGGTCGAATCTGGTGGCGCGCCTGATGACCGCCGCCGGGGTTACGCGCGATGACCTGGTGCAGATTGCTTTCGGCTACGGCATTTTTACCGGCGCGTTTGGCATGCATTACGGCGCGGAAGCAATCGGCGCTTCTGTCATTCCGATGAGCACCGGCAATACCGAAAAGCAGATAATGATCATGCAGGATTACAAAACAACGGTGCTGGTCAGCACACCCGGTTACGCGCTGGCTCTGGCACAGCGGATGGAAGAGGTGGGCGTCAACCCCAACGCTCTTTCTCTGAAAGTCGGCCTTTTCGGGGGGGAGCCATGGTCGGAAAAAATGCGTGCCGAAATTGAACGCCGGTTGATGCTTAGCGCTACGGATAATTACGGTCTTTCCGAGGTAATCGGCCCGGGTGTGGCTGGCGAGTGTTCCTGCAAAAACGGTCTGCATATATATGAAGATGCTTTTATCCCGGAAATTATTGATCCGGAAACCGGCAAAAAGCTTTCACCCGGCGCGGAAGGCGAACTGGTGCTCACGACGCTGACTAAAGAGGCGTTTCCCATGGTTCGTTACCGAACGGGCGACATTACATCTCTGAATTACGCAAAATGCGACTGCGGGAGGACTTTGGTGCGGATGCAGAAAGTTATGCGTCGGTCCGATGATATGTTGATTATCAGGGGGGTTAATGTTTTTCCGGCGCAGATTGAGGAGGCTCTTTTCAGCGTGGCCGAGGAGAAGCCGCCATATCAGCTGATTATCGAAAGAAAAGGCGCTATGGATAACCTCGAGGTTGTCGTGGAAGTCACCGACAAGATATTTTCTCTGGAACTGCAGAAGCAGCGCTCATTTGTGGAGACGGTGAAAAAACGCATCAACACTCAGGCGGGGATTAATGTTGATGTCAAGCTGGTGGAAGCCCGCAGCATCCCGCGGCATGACGGTAAAATCACGAAGGTAGTCGATAAAAGGCAAATATAAAAAAGCTCCCTTATCTTTTGGAGGTTAAGAGTTGTTTTTTGTTATTTTTGTTTTTTTAGAATCTCCAGCAGTTTGTCGCGGTAATAATAGGCGAAGATAAAAATAACCGCTCCGATCCCCACCATAACTGCCAGAGCGAAATATTGCTCATTGCGGGCGACATTTCCGGTGATGGAAAGCATGATTGTGCCGATCAGACGCCCGGCTACGGAAATTATCAGAAATGTCCATGTGGGAATGCGGCTGACGCCTAAAATATAGCACAAATAATCTTTGGGAAAACCGGGAATCAAAAAAAGCAAAAAGGATACAATCATCCCTTTGTGCTCCATGAAATCTTCAAATTTTTCGAAAATATCCTTTTTGACGAATTTTTCCAAAAGCGGCATGCCGAAAAAGCGCGCCAGCATAAAAGCCAGCCAGGAGCCCAGCGTCAGGCCGACGGTGGAATAAATAGTGCCCCAGAGAGGGCCGTAGAGAAAGCCGCCGATGAAACCGGTGATCTCTCCCGGAATGGGGGCGGCCACAACCTGTGTTATTTGCAACAGAATAAAGACAATCGCGTCATAGGGGTGAAATGATTTGATAAACAGAATTAATTTTGTTTTATCCTTAAAATAAAGGTGCAGGTCGAAATGATAAAAGAGATAAGCGCCCAGGGAAATGAGCAAGATCAGCAATATTATTCTGAAGGCAACGCTGTTTTTCATGAAAATATTTTTGAAATTTCTTTTTAATGCTATGATATATTTTTATATCAATATTATTTTTTCGTCAATTGAATTAAAATTAAAGGCTTGGCAAAACAGTTGACTAAAAGCATTCAATATGCGAGAAAAACGCATCTCCATCAAATAAAAGTGACAAGCGTCACTGAGAAAGCATGGTCATAATTCATTTTAAGCAAATGAAGGGGGAAAATATTATGTCCAAAGTAGCGCAGAAACTGGATAAAACAAGAGACGATATATATAAGGACGCGCCGGTGGCCAAATTCGGGCAGAGGAAACCCGATTTCAGCACCATGGGGAAGAAGATGAAAAACCCGCACAGAAAATTCCGCGAAGTTGTGTGCGTGGAGGCCTGCCGCACGCCTTACGGACGCTCCGGCGGGGCGCTCAAGGATTTTTCGGCGATGGAATTAGGCGCCCTGGCGATTAAGGAAGTTCTACGCCGGACGGAAGGCAAGGTGAAACCGGGTGACGTGGATTATATTTTTATGGGGCAGGTTGTTCCCGCCGGTTGCGGCCAGATTCCCGGCCGGCAGGCGACAATTTTGGCCGGTGTGCCGGAATACGTGCCGTCTATCACGGTCAACAAGGTTTGCTCCTCCGGCATCAAGACAATTGATTTGGCTTTTCAGATGATTCTTTTGGGGCGCGCCGATATTTGCATCGCAGGAGGTCAGGAAAGCATGAGCAACTGCCCTTTTGTGTTGCCGGATATGCGCTGGGGCGCCAGAATGGCGCTGCCCAACGGACGCGTGGTTGATTCCATGGTCTATGACGGCCTGTGGGACGCTTTTTATAACCGCCATATGGCGATTCACGGCTCGGAAGTAGCCGATGAATTTGGATTTACCAGAGAGGAACAGGACGAATGGGCGCTCAATTCGCAGATGAACGCGGTCAAAGCGATGAACGAAGGCAAGCTTGCTGAAGAAATTTTTCCCGTGGAAGTAAAGCAGGGCAAGAAAGTTTTTATTATGGATAAAGACGAAGGGCCACGTCCGGACACGACGTTGGAGGGGCTGGCGAAGCTCCCGCCGGTGTTCGGCCACACAAGCACCGTTACCGGTAAGCCTGGCTCCGTCACGGCCGGCAACGCTCCCGGTGTGAATGACGGCGGCGATGTCTGTTTGTTGATGAGCAGGGAAAAGGCTGATGAGCTTGGTTTAAAACCGCTTTTTACCATTGTGGATTACGCGGAAGTATCTCAGCCGACAAAAGATATTGCCACCGTGCCCGGATTGGCGATTAAAAAAATTCTGGAACAAAACGACATGACGCTGGAGCAAATGGATTTGATCGAAATAAATGAGGCTTTTGCCGCGGTGGCGCTGGTGAGCTGCCGCTCCATTTTGGGCATGTCCAAGGAAGAGATGTTTAAGAAAGTCAATATCAACGGCGGCGCGGTGGCCTATGGCCATCCCATCGGCGCCACAGGCGCGCGCATCGTTATGACGCTGGGCTACGAGCTCAGGCGTCGCGGCGGCGGCTGGGGCGTTTGCGGAATTTGTTCGGGACATGCGCAGGGCGACGCGATGCTCATCCGCGTGGATAAGTAAAAATATTTAAACGGAAAGATTATTTTAATTGCCGGCAAGAGGATTATTGCTGAATAAAGCGGCGCTGAAGCGTTGCTCTGTGCCCGGCAGGCGGACAATTCTTTTTAAAACAAAATCGAAGAGCAAAGGGTTATAATCATAAATTTCCTGCAGCGCTCTTTGTTCTTCTGTGGTTATATATCCCTTCTTTGCCAATTTATGCGTGTGGATCAGGATGTTGATGGCGGGAAGGGGATAATCACTGCCGTTGATTAGGCGCGTGTGAAGGTCGCGGCGTTCGATTAACGTCGCTAACGCGACGTCCATACGGTTAAACTGTGTTATGCCGGAAATATCGGCAAACAGAAGATCCTTGTATTTTTCTTCGGCCACCAGACGCATGAATAAATCGAAATTATGAATTTTTTCTTTCCGCTGGTCATCCAGGTCGTCGTTCCTTCCGGCCGAAGCGCAATGCGCGATGATCACCTTTATTCCCATATCCAGCGGTTTGCGCAACAATAATGGATTTCCGAAAGATTGTGATCCATGACTTTTCAGCGCATATTCTTCGCCGGCATGCGTTAACAGCGCCATATTATATTTTTTCATTGTCTTGTAAAAAGGCACAAGCGCATTGTCTGCCGGATTAATGCCCTGAACATTCGGGATCCACTTTACCATGTGGACACCTTGCGCCGCCCATTTTTCCAATTCGGCTGTTGCGTCCCTGCGATAGGGATGAACGGAAATAACCGGCGTAAAGATATCCGGGTAATCACGGGCCAGTTTTACGACGTAGTCATTGGAAACGTAGAAATCGGTTTTTTCCAAGACCACGTTTCCTTCTTTGTCATGATACTTGTCAAAAGCCAGCAGATAAAGGCGCACGGGAAATCCCATATTGCGCGCTAATTTTACCAGGTGGGGGATGTAATATTTGCTGATCTTGTTTTTGTCCTTAACCTGGGCTGCACTGAAGTAGGCATTCATTCTTAAATAATTTGTAATGTTCCACAGCGACATGTTTTTATGATTAACAAAACAACCGTCATTTTCATCACCCAGAACATGTACATGCAGATCGTAGGCGAACTTGCCGGGAAGATCATGCCATGCCTTTTCTACCAGGGTACGTGCCTGCGGACTGGCTTCAGAAAAAAACTTTTCCGGATCCTTGGTGGAAGAGCCGCAAATTTTATCCACTGGCAGGCAGCCGTTAAGAAAAAACAGCCCGGATAAAGCAACCAGCACAAGAGATTTTGCTATTTTCATGATTTAATTATTGTCAGTTTCAGGCCAGAATGTTCTGCGCGACAGCGGCGATTTGGCGGCAATACTTTTCCGTTTCTTCCCTGGTCGGGCCTTCCACCATCACGCGGCACATGTTCTGCGTTCCGGAATAGCGCACAAGCACGCGGCCTTTGTCGCCGAGTTTTTCCTCGACTTCCTTAATCGCGGCCATTATTTCCGGCACGGATTCTATTTTCGGCTTCTTTTTCACTTCCAGGTTGATCAGCATCTGCGGAAACACTTTCATAATCGCGGCCATTTGTGAGAGCGGTTGGGCTTCTTTCTTCATAGCGGCAAGCACTTGCAGCGCGGTGATTAACCCGTCGCCGGTGGTGTGATGTTGCATAAAAATAATATGGCCAGAGTCCTCCCCGCCGATGACCGCGCCGCGTTTTTGCATTTCTTCCAAAACATAGCGGTCGCCCACATCGGTCAGCACTGAATCGATGCCGAGCTTCTGAAAAGCTATGGTTAAGCCCACATTGCTCATCACCGTGCGCACCACCAGATTGTTGAGGAGCTTGTTTTCTTTCTTTAAAAGAGCGGCGCAGATGGCCAGAATTCTATCGCCGGTAAGGATATTGCCCTTCTCGTCCACGCAAATCACGCGGTCGCCGTCACCGTCGAAGGCAAAACCAGCGTCGGCGTTTTGGCGCAGCACTTCGGCGGCAAGCTTCTCGGGATGCTGGGAGCCGCAATTCAGATTTATATTTTTCCCGTCCGGTTGATTAAAAAGGGTGGTCACCGAGCATCCCAGTTCCGAAAAGACCGCGGGAGCGACTTTATACGTCGCGCCGTGCGAGCAATCCAGGACAATTTTTGTTCCTTCTGGGTTGAGGTTTCGCGGAAAAGAAGCCTTTAAAAAATCAATATAACGACCGCCGGCATCATCCATGCGTAATAATTTTCCTGTCCGGTCCACGGTAGGGAATAGTGCTTGGGAATTTCCGGACAAAATTAGCTCTTCGATTTGATGTTCTTTTTTGTCGGAGAGCTTGAATCCCTCATTGTTGAATATTTTTATGCCGTTATCCTGCGAGGGATTATGGGAGGCGGAAATAACTATTCCCGCGTCGGCGCGCGTGCTCCTGGTTAAAAAAGCGACCGCTGGCGTGGGAATCACGCCCATGGAAATGGCGTCAGCGCCCAGCGAACAAATGCCGTTCGCGATTGCCTCTTCGAACATGTCGCCGGAGGCGCGTGTATCTTTTCCGATAATTATCCGCGGCGTGTGACCCTTTCTCAAGGAAAGATGGGCGATGGCTTGCCCCACACCCATTGCTATTTCTGCGGTCATGGGATATTCATTGGCCACGCCTCTGATGCCGTCTGTGCCGAAAAGTTTCTTCATGAAAAAGTTTTTTACCTGACATAATCTGTTTTTGCAACACGCAAAAAGTATTTGACGGCAGCTTTTTTTTAAGTATTGATAGGCGCATATAAACCAAAATTTATCAAATAACAGAAATATGAGGTATGATAAAATGAAACATAAAGTCACAGTTGTCGGGGCGGGGAATGTCGGGGCGACCGCGGCGCAAAGACTGGCTGAAAAAGAGCTCTGCGACGTTGTTCTGGTGGATATTATTGAGGGAGTGCCGCAGGGGAAATCACTGGATTTAACGCAGGCCGCGCCGATCGAAAAGCACGATGCCCATCTGACGGGGGCTAATTCCTACGAAGCGTCGGCAAGCTCGGATATTGTGATTATCACCGCGGGAATTCCGCGCAAGCCGGGCATGAGCCGTGACGATCTTTTGTCCACCAACCGCGGTATTATCAAAAGTGTTACCAAAGAAGTAGTCAAATATTCGCCAAGCGCCATTCTGATTATTGTCAGTAATCCGCTGGACGCGATGTGTCATGTGGCGCTGGACGAAAGCGGTTTTCCCAAGCACAGAGTCATCGGCATGGCGGGCGTTCTGGATTCTGCGCGCTTTCGCGCTTTCCTTTCCATGGAACTCAATGTTTCCGTGGAAAATATTCACGCGCTGGTTTTAGGCGGGCATGGCGACACAATGGTGCCCCTGCCGCGTTTTTCCACCGTGGCGGGTGTGCCGATTACGGAGCTGATTGATGCCAAACGGATTGACGAAATCGTAACACGAACGCGCAACGGTGGCGCCGAGATCGTCAGTCTTTTGAAGACGGGCAGCGCTTATTATGCGCCGGCCTCGGCGGCGGTGGAAATGGCGGAGTCGATCTTAAAGGATAAAAAGAAGATATTGCCCTGCGCCGCGTATCTGGAAGGAGAATACGGGATTTCCAATTTGTTTGTCGGCGTGCCGGTCAAGTTGGGCTCCAAGGGTATTGAACAGATTATCGAGTTGAAACTTACCGCGGAAGAACAGCAGGCTCTGAAAAAATCCGCCGCGGCTGTTCAGGAACTCGTGGATTCCATGAAAAAAATGTCTTAATCTTGTTGTCATTGCGTTATCGCGCCGTGGCGTGATGAAGCAATCTTTGCTTTGCGAACGTTTATGGGACGGCTTCGGTCATTTCATTTCCTGGCCATGATATTATGAAGTTCAAAGAAATGACGGGCTATTCACAATATTTTTAGACTCGATGAAAAGGATGCTATGAAGCGTAAAATAATCAAGATTGACGAAGAAAAATGCACGGGATGTGGTTTGTGCGTGCCGGGTTGCGCGGAGGGCGCCATTCAGATAATCGCCGGCAAGGCCAAGCTCGTGAGCGATGTCTATTGTGACGGTTTAGGCGCGTGTCTGGGTGAATGTCCTGAGGGCGCTTTGTCCATTGAAGAGCGTGATGCTGCGCCTTTTGATGAAAAACTTGTTCAGGAGCATCTGGCGAAAACTTCAGGAAAAGCGTCGGCGCACGATTTACCCGTGATGCCGCAGCCGGGCTGCCCCGGATCCACCCACGCGACGCTGGAAAGAAAACCTGCAGGTGCCGTATCTGCGGCGCCTCATTTGGCGCAGTCCTCGGAGCTTGGACATTGGCCGGTCCAATTGCCTCTGGTTAATCCTGCCGCTGATTTTTTCCGCGGTCGGGATGTGGTTTTGGCCGCGGATTGCGTCGCCTATGCGCTAGGCGATTTTCATCAGCGATTTTTAAAAGGTAAAAGTCTGGCGATTGCCTGCCCAAAACTCGATGATGGACAGGAAGAATATATTGAAAAAATCAGCCGCCTGGCAGATGAAGCCAAAATCAACACGCTGACCGTGATCATCATGCAGGTTCCCTGCTGCCGCGGGCTGATGCAGGTAGCCCAGGCGGGCTTGCAGAAAGCCAAAAGAAAAGTGCCGCTCAAAGCGGTTATTGTCGGTATCCGCGGCGAAATTCTTTCCGAAGATTGGGTTGGCTAAGCGCTTAATTTTTACCTATGCTTATTATTTGCGCTGAATGAGTAAGGAGGGGAATGAATCTCTTGCTCGCTGATGCGCTGGTGGTGGCGCATTTTTTATTTATTGCCTTTGTCGTGGCGGGCGGCGCGCTGGTAATATTTTGGCCGCGCGCGGCCTGGCTGCATCTTCCGGCGGCATTATGGGGAGCGGTTGTGGAGTTTACCGGCTGGATTTGCCCTCTGACGCCGCTGGAAAATCATTTTCGCGAGCTTGCCGGCGGTGATGCTTACACTGGCGATTTTATCGCGCAATACCTCTTGCCTCTGATTTATCCGGAAAATTTAACGAGAGAAATACAATTGATGCTGGGGGCGGCCGTGGTCGCCATAAATATCGTTTTTTACACGCTGGCCATCAGAAGGCACAGGCGTGTAGCCGCCGGCTGATTGCAGATCAGATAATTATTTTCTGGCGCCGGACACAAGCAACATTACGCCGCCGAAACCCATCGTCAGCATGACTATCTTAATGAGCCATCCCACATAGGGCAGCCAGCCCAAAATCAGAAGTAAAATCAGGCCGCCGAATGTTTCTTTAAAAAGCGATTTTTCCCGTGAGGAAAATATTGCCGATAAGGTGAAGTCACCGAGGATAGCCGCCGCGGCGATATAGCCAAACATGAAAGCGGCAACCAACGCGATAAAGAAAGCGGGTATTAGGTAAATACCGATGATCGAAAGAATCAGGAAGAGAAAAAAAGGCGTAATCATCAAGGTAATGAAAAAGCCCACAAAAAAAGATTTAACCTTGTTGTTTTGAACTATTTTTTTCAGCGCGTTTATTGAGCCGGGAAAGATAAAAACTAAGAAAAGGGCCAAAATAAAAATGATCGCCTGAAAAAGAAAAGAAAAAATGTTTACAAGATCCGGCCATCCTTCGGGCTCGCCGCGGAAAAAAGAGCTGAAACTGTTTTTGATATTGGCGGAATTAATCTCGGTGGTTTTTCCGAAAACCTGCGCGCTGCTGCCTTGGGCAATAACTCCGCCCAGGGAAAAAACATTGCCCCGCACCACGGCTTTGCCCGTCAGCACGACCGAGCCGCCCAGGGCGATAACATTTCTTTCGACCAGACCGCTGACCGTTATCTGACTGCCGAAAGTTATGACATTATCAACAGTTTCATTTTCCACCACCGTTACGGGCGAGCCGAGCTTGATAATGGTTTTTGCTGCCGCGGTCGGTGCAACCAAAAACACTAAGGCCAAAACCGCGAAAATTACTTTTTTGTTCATATCTTCCTCAAACGGCGTGCCTGATCAACGCAGAGCCCATGTTGCTGCAAAACATCTGCCTATGCTTATCAATAAAGTCCAAATCTTGTTTATATTAATTTCAAGAGGTGTTATAAGCATAAAAAAGTCCTCGCAGATATATGTAGAAAAGGAAGGATATGTCAACATGAAAAAAATTATCATTGCGCTTTTTGTCATCGTTGCGGCCGCCGTTGCCGCCTACTATGCGTTTCCGGAAAAAGTCGCCGGTTTTATGATCGACCGGGCCCGCAGCGCCGCGGGTTTGAGCAAGAAGCAGGTAACAATTGAAGATCATAATATTGTTTATCTGGAAGGGGGCAAAGGACCGACGATTCTGCTGTTGCATGGCTATACGGGGGAAAAAGACAATTGGCTGGGCTTTGCCGCATATTTAACCAAAGATTACCATGTGGTCATTCCCGATATCCCCGGATACGGAGAAAGCACCAAACTGATGGACGCACCGTATGATCTAAATAACCAGATTATCCGCTTGCATAAATTTGCTCGCGCGCTGAATCTGGAAAAATTCCATATCGCCGGAAGTTCCATGGGCGGACTTTTCGCGGGTACCTACGCGGTACGCTATCCTGAGCAAGTGCTGAGTGTGGGGCTTTTTAATGCCGCCGGAGTGTCCTCGCCGCAAAAAAGCGCAGTGATGAAAAAAATTGAAGCGGGTGTTAATCCGCTCGTGCTGCAAGACGAGAAGGATTTTCTGCGCATTTATCAGATGCTTTTTGTCAATCCGCCCCCTTTGCCTTATCCGTTCAAAAAAGTATTTATGCAGGCCGCCCTGAATAACCGCGGCTTTTATGAAAAAGCACTGCGGGAAATAGGCCCGGATTTTTTATCACTGGAAAGACAACTGCCCCGGATAAAGGCGCCGGTACTCATCGTCTGGGGTGACCAGGATAAAATTCTGGATGTTTCCAGCGTTGCCGTCTTTGAAAAAGGCATAAAAAATCATCAAACCGTGATTATGAAAGATTGCGGACATGTGCCGATGATTGAAAGGCCAGAGGAAGCGGCGAGGCATTATCTGGATTTCATCGAGAATCTGAAAAAGCGCTAAGGTGTTTATTAATACGCCCGTTGTTCAAAAAGGAAAGTCAGCGTCCGGCATTTGCGGACGCTTAACCGGCTTGACGGCGTGCACATATTTGACAGCCTGTTCGTGGGTATCCAAAGCGTGGACAACGATGGCTTTGGGCGTTGTCGGACAGACCAGCTGGCAGGCGCCGCAGCCGATACAGTATTTGGTATCTACTTCAGGATAGAGAATGTTCTTTTTGTCGATAAAGCTGATGGCGTGCGTGGGGCATACCTCGCCGCAGGCGCCGCAGTTGTTATGATCTACATAGACCACGCAGATGTCCTCAAAAATTTCGGCCTTTCCTATCCGCACCAGTTTTTTGTCTTCCAGCGCCAGCGGCAGTATCGCGCCCGTAGGGCAGACGTTCCCGCAGACATTGCATTCGTAATCGCAAAAGCTTCTTTCAAAATCCATCAGCGGCTGCATTAAGCCCGCAGCGCCATATTCAAAAAAAGAAGGAGTTAAAACTTTGGTCGGACAGGCGCTCACGCACAGATGGCAGGCGCTGCAAAACTGCGTAAAACGCCGCAGGTTAACCGCTCCGGGTGGGGTTGCCGGCGGTTTCTGACTCCGGCGCGCAGCATACAGGGCCGCGCGCACTTTGTTGTTGAAAGCAAGCAAGACGGAAAAAAGGGCCGCCGCGCTGCCGATGACAAAACTGCGGCGCTGCGCCGACCATTTTTTCTGCGCGGCCAATGACGGAGCATATTGATATTTGATTGCCGGCTGGGGACAGGCGGCCACGCAATTGAAGCAGGCTACGCAACGGGTTGTATCGATAGTTTTGTCATTCGGATTGATGCAGCCTGCCTTGCAGACGGTTTCGCAGCGCAAGCACTCTGCGCAATGGTTCTCGTCCAGCGTGAACTTAAATAAAAAAAGACGGGAAATCAGACCAAGCAGCGAACCCACAGGGCAAACCGTGTTGCAGTAAAGCCGCCCGTGGCGCGCTGAAAGAAGCATGATACTGAAAAAGAACAGCAGGCTGACAACCAGCGCCAGAGGAGGAATATAGGCGGTTTCTTTCTGAAACAGGTATATATGGAAGAACTTGGGAATTTCGATGGCTAAGTTATAAATCCAGACAAAAGAAGGCTCCATCACATGATTAATGATCCTGCCGGTTAGTGAATATGGATCCAAAAGGTTAAGCAAAACCAAAGAGCCGGAAAGCGTCAGAGCAACCGTCAAAGCCAGTATCGAATAACGCAGCCAGGGAAGCGGCTTTTGAAAAGAATGATTTTTGCGCTTGCGAAGCCTGCGGGACAGCGCGATGGAAAAATCCTGCATTGCTCCCAACGGGCAGAGAAACGAGCAGTAAACTCTGCCGAAAAGCAATGAGATGACCAAAAGAAAAACCAGCCCCATGATGACCAAGAAACCCGGGTTGCTGATAATTTTGATGAGAACCGGCACAAACTGAAAAGACAGCAAAACAGAGGAAAGCGAGGTAGCTGTTCTTTCACTGCTGAGAAAAAGGATAACAAATAAAGTAAATATGAGCGAGGAAAATAAAATGCGGATTTTAATCAGGCGCAATGAAGATGTCCTTTACAGGGCGAAAGTCACTATTCTAAGATCTTTCAAATTCATGTTGCCGATTTTCTGCGCATGGGCCATTTTAATGTAGCCGATTTCTTCCGGTTCTCTGCCGAATATTCTGGTCGCCGCCGCGTCCACGGCGACGATATCGCGGGAGAGGAGAATGGTTTTCTTCAGCTGCACGTTGGTCGGGTTTTCCACATTCTGGCCGGAGGGGCCGTGGCTCATCATCACGCGGTAGGCATCCACAATGTTTAAATCTGGTTTGCGGTAAAGGCAGAAATCGGCGATGCACTGATCCAAGCCGGTCAGGTGGTATTCCATGCGGTTTTTGATTATTCCCATAAGGTTTTTCATCGCTATGGAAAGATGCGCGGAGCCGTGATGTTTGAGCACCGGCACATTGATAAAGACATCGGTATCCAAAATCAGACTGTGCACTTCCGCCGTTTTCAGAGTTTTACCGCCCGGTATTTCCACTTTGCGGTAGCTGAAATCATCCACCGGGACAACGATTGCCCGCGCTTCTTTGGCCGCATCTTCGATGCCGCTTAGCCTGTAGCAATTCCGGGCGTTGGCGGAGGTGGGCAAAACCACATTGTCAAAAACATAAACCCGCCGCGCACCGGCGGCATAACAGCTCTCCACAATGGTTTTCACCAAAAGAGGATTGGTGGTCGCGGCGGCCTGAGACAGGCGCGGAAAACCGATATTGGGCTTTACCACAACCGTCTGACCTTTTTTGACGAACTGGCTCATGCCACCCATGAGCTCAATGCCTTTGTTAAACAAGGTATCCGGCTCGCCGTTACGCACGGCGACAAGGTCAGGCAAGCCCTGCGGGGCGTTCTGCGCCAGCAGAAAATCCGGTTTTCCCAAAATCATGGCACCGCCCGCAACCATCCCCAGGGACAATCCCTTTTTGAGAAACTGCCGCCGATTGGTTTTATTCTCGTCGGTCATGATTTTATCCAGGTAATAAGTAAAACGTACAAAGGTCTTATGGCTTGTGCCCGAAAAGTTTTCTCAGCGGCACAATGTTCGCCTGGATAAGCGCCGCCCATAAAACATTTCCCAAAAGCAGCACCACAACAAGCCGTGCAATGAAATCCGCGGAAAGCCCAGCGAGATAATAGTCAGTCAGAATGAGCCAGGGCAACTGGATCATATAGGCCAGCAGCACGGAAAGAATAACTTTCCCCGTTTTTTTATAAAACAGCGCGGCCATGGCGCCGAAAAGGGCATTGCCCACAAGCACATAAGGATTGCCCAGAAAAAGCGCGGTGTAAAGAGAGCCGGAGATACCCGCAACAATTCCGCCGGGCAGGCCGAGAATCACCGCGGCTAAAATGACTGCCGCCGGGAAAAAATGAATCTTCCAGCTTTCGGCAAAAGTTATATTGATCACGCTCAGCAGAATAGGCAGCGCAAATAAAAGGACAAACGCGCTGATTGCTTTGCGGTAAGTATTGATACCGCTTTCGGTTTTCACGGAAAAATCAGCCATTTTTTCACCTCGTTTTGTTGATTGTAAAATAAGTATAAGGACAAGAGAGGGGCGTGTCAACGAAAAACGAAAACGTCTGACCGGCGGTTTTTATTCAGGTTTTACATGAAAAAGCGGCAACGCCAGATGGCGGCGGCGGGTTTCTCCCTTGTGCTGAGTCTGTTCACGGGCTGTCGGGTTGCCACGGCGACCCCGGCCCAGTTTTTCTATCAGGTGGGACGAGCCCAGATGCAGGGTGTGTTTGCCGTATCTTTGCCCTAAATCATCGGCGGCGCTGTAAATTTCTCTTATTTTTTGCGCCTGCACGGGATCATCAAAAAGCGAATACTGGATGTTTCGGTCGGAGACTAAATCGCATAGAATCACGCCGGTGGCGCGGTAAAGGTCAGATGCGCGATAACATTCGTTGAAAAGCTCGCGGATAACACCGGTGAATTCCAGCGGGCGGCAGCAGGGGCGGGAAAGAACAGCTTCGCTGCCGCTTGTCTCAAAATCCTGTCTCTTTAAAAACACCACAATTTTTTTCGGCGCGAGGTTATAACGCCTTGCTTTGATGCAGGCGGATTCCATATTGCGCATCAGTTGCGCGAAAAGATAGTCGGCATCGGAGGTTGGCGGCGCGAAAGTTTTGGTTTTGCTGATGGAGGCGTAGGTGCTTTTCTCTTCGGGCACCACCGGATAAACGGATTTGCCGCGCAGCTCCTGCCAGATTTCCACGCCTGGCTTGGTGAATTTTTTCAAAACCGTTTCTTCGGGAAGCCCGGCGAAAGCCAGCGCCGTGCGCACGCCCATTTTGGCCAGATAATTAGTGGTGGCAGGACCGATGCCCCAGATTTTTTCCACCGGCAGGTCCCGCAGATATCGCGCGATGTCCCGTCCTTTGATTATCGTCATGCCGGATGGCTTTTGATGCTTGGAAGCGACTTTGGCCAGCACCTTGGTGATGCTCAACCCCACGGAAACGGTAATGCCCAGTTCCTTCTCAATTTCTTTTTTCATGTTCAGCGCGATTTCCTCGTAGGAGGAATGCAGCGCGCGGCGCATGCCGGTGATATCGGCAAAAGCTTCATCGATGGAATATTCCTCGACGTCGGGCGTAAAGCGGCGCATGATGGAAAACATCCGCCGCGAAAACAGGCTGTAGGTTTCATAATCCGATGGCAGGATAATCAGATTCGGGCAGATTTTGCGCGCCTCCGGCAGCGACACGCCGCGCCTGACGCCTATTTTTTTCGCCGCGTAACTCGCGCAGGCTACAATACCGCGTTCGCCACCGGTGATGAGCGGTTTGCCTTTCAGCTCCGGATGAATCGCTTCTTCGCACGAGGTAAAAAAAGCGTCGCCGTCGATATGCACAATCGCCCGCGGCCATGAAGAAAGAGAAAATAATTGCTGGGACATAAAACTTTTAAAAAGTGTAGATAAAAAATCAAGAAAGATTCAGTTATTGGCGGTTTTTAACAAAAATAATTTCCAACCGGTTTGGGTAACTGAATAACTCAATAATTTATTTTATCATGCTTTTTTATCCATTCGTCAAAGACACGCAGCGAGTCGTCTCTCAATATTGATTCCATAGGAATGCTCCGTTCAGAAGGCGGCATATTTAATTCTTTGTAGAGCAGATCATCAGCAAAACCTATTTTAGCCGCGTCCTTTCTGGTGCAGCCGAAAACAACTTTTGATATTTTCGCCCAATAAACAGCGGCCATGCACATGGGGCACGGCTCACACAATGTATAGAGGGTGCAATCCTCCAGATGAAAACTTTTGATATTATGACAGGCCTGGCGTATGGCCTCTATTTCCGCGTGAGCGGTAGGATCATTTTTATAGAGGACGCGATTGTTTCCTTTTCCGATGACTGTTTTATCTTTAACCACAAGGGCGCCAAAGGGCCCGCCTTCGTTGTTGCGCATGCCTTGCAGCGCCAGCTCAACAGCCATTTGCATAAATTGTTTGTCTGAATTGTTCATAATTTAAAATCGATTTAGCGAAAAGCTGAGTCGAAACAGCCCAGCGGGCTGCGATCGGCTCTAGCGCCAGGTTACACGTTATTTATTACTAAAAAATAGACTCTCAAGATTGCTCGATTAAAGTCTATACTTGCTTAAATGCTCCAGAAGTTCCCTGCTTGGAGCAGCCGAATGATAGTGGTTACTTTGAATCCAAGATGGTGTGTTCAACCAGTTTGTTGTTTTTCCAATTATTTCAACGAGCATGTCATGTTCTACCAAATACCAAAATCCATTCACGGGAAACGCTACATATAGACCTTTACCAAGGTATTTCTTATCTATGTTTACTCGTCCTTTTAATTGGACTTTCAAGGTCTCGTTACCGTCTTTGTGATATGCAATGAAATCTGCGCCTTGCCAATCATCTGATAGCTTAATGCAATTGAAACCATAATCCGCTAGAACAGCTGCTATTTTCTGGAAATTATATATTTCTTGTTGTTTCGCATTGAGGTTTTTGTACTCTATTTTCTCAAATGCCATATTTTATCCTTTTCTACTATTCGATAATATTCGTGTAACAATGTTTATATAGACCTATGCTAATATAGCAAACGCTGCAAATTTGCTGTATAAGCGCCAATGTTGAAATTGTCTGTTTCGGCTTTGATATCTTAATATTAAATAACAATCAACTTCTTTCATTTTTCCCATCCCCATTTGATCAAGCGAGCTTAGCGCGTCAGAAGCGATATACAAACGGGAAGAAAGAAGAGTGCCGATGCGGCAATAAGGCCGTAGGAAAACCAATTAATATATTTTTCGTATTTTGGCAGACGTTCATCCCAATCACTGCGCTCGATAAATTGGCGGAACTTGTGGAGTAGTTTTGTGGGGTAGAGTGTTTTTGGTTTGTCCATGGCGCGCGCTCTGAAGATGTTTTCGGAAAAAATAACTTTGCTTTGCATATAGGATTTCCTCTTTTTTCTAAAAAATTATTTATGGTATTTACGCACCACGGCGGTAATCACCCCCGCGATGCGCAGTTCTTCTTTGGGAATAATCGGCGGGTATTTGGGATTGGCCGCCTCCAGCGTTACTGTTTTTCCTTTTTTGCAAAAATATTTCATCGTCCAGTTGCCGTCCACTTCCGCCAGGATGATGTCGCCGTTTTTCGGCTCTCTGCCGCGCTCCACAATCACCAGATCTTTGTCCATGATGCCCGCGCCCGACATGGAATCGCCGGTGACGGAAAGAAGAAAGGAATTATCGGGCCGGTTGACCAGATATTCGTCAAAGGAAATAACATCGCGCAGTTCTTCTTCCGCGGGCGAGGGAAATCCGGCGCAGACATCTCCGGCCAGCGGCAGCGCCAGCGACAGGCGCGCGGGCGCCAGAAATCCTTTGGCGTCTTTTTGCAGCGCTCCCGCGCTGATCAGTTTTTTCACCCAGAAGTCGACAACGCTTTTGGAACGCACGCCGATGATCTCCGCCATTTCCGAATAAGTCGGCATGCGCCGGTTACGCCGGAAAAAGGCGAAAATCTTTTTTTCCACATCTTCTAAAGTTCGCTTGACTTTCATGGCAGCTATGCTATAGAACGATTGTTCTATTGTCAAGGGTTTTTATTGCCGGCAGGGCAGGTAAGTTTAAAAACACCGGCAAAAATATTTGACAGGCAGGGGGAAAAAAGCTAGCCTGTAAAAACTTAACTAGTTGAAAACAATTGATATTTCATCCAGGCGCTTCATTATGGTTACAAAAGACAAAATTATTAAGGTTTTGGCCACCGGTTTTGGTGCGGGTCTTTCACCCGTGCTGCCGGGGACGGCGGGAACGCTGGTGGGGGTATTGCTTTGCCTGGCCTTTCTGCCCCTGCACTGGGTTTTCCGGTTTTTATTTGTGGCGGTTTTGGCGGGAGTTGCTGTTTATGTGAGCGGGCGCGCGGAGGAAGTTTACGGCAAAAAAGATGACCAGCGCATTGTTATTGACGAAATCGCCGGATTTCTTCTGGCTATGCTTCCGGTAGCGATAAATTTTTTAAACCTTTTGCTGGCTTTTGTCCTGTTTCGAATCTTCGATATTTTAAAGCCCTTTCCGCTTCGTGATTTTCAGAAATTTCCCGGCGGCTGGGGCGTGGTGGCCGATGATATCGGCGCGGGCATCTACACGGGCGCGATACTGCTGATTTTAGTGATTTTTGGTGTTTTATGAAAATTGGCATTCTGACCATTGGCAACGAATTGATTTCCGGGCGCACGGCTGACGCCAACGCTTCTTTTATCGCGCGCGAGGTTAATCAGGAAGGATGGAGTGTGGAAGCCATCTTGTCCGTCGGCGATGATTTTGCCAAAATCAAAGACCGCCTTAATTATTTGTTATCCATGACTGACGCCGTAATCTGCACAGGTGGACTGGGTCCTACCGCAGATGATATTACTTCAGCGGCAATAGCCGCAGCTTTCGGTCTGCCCCTTTATACCGACGAAAATGTTCTCAGTTACATCAAGGAAATATTTGCCAAATATAATCTGCGCTGGATAGAAAACAACGCCAAGCAGGCGATGTTCCCGCAGGGCGCGCGGGTGATTGCCAACCCGGTGGGCACGGCGGCGGGATTTTTTTTAAAGCCAGAAGGAAAACTTATTTTTGTCATTCCCGGCGTGCCCGGTGAGGCAAGAAGAATGCTGACAGAAGGAGTCCTTCCTGTATTGCGCGAGCACTTCCCGCAGGGGCAGTTGCACGTGGCCAAACAAACGATAAAAACCTTCGGCCTTTCCGAAGCGGCGGTTGATGACGCGCTCAAAAACATTGACTTTAATTCACTTGGCGTGAGCGTTGGCTTTTATCCCGTTTTTCCGGAAAATCATCTGGTTATTATTTCCCGTGAGAAAACGCCGGCAGAGGCGCGGGATAAATTGAAAAAAGCGCAGGATGAAATTACCGCCCGTCTGAAAAGAAATATTTTTCACTACGGTGATAAAATGCTGGAAGAGGTTGTCGCCGGCAATCTTCTGGAAAAGAAGCTGACGCTGGCGGTGGCGGAATCCTGCACGGGAGGACTTATTGCCAGCCGCCTGACCGATGTGCCGGGCAGTTCGGATTTCCTGGAAAGAGGATTCGTAACCTACAGTAACAAGGCAAAAATGGAATTGCTGGGCGTTCCCGCGGCTATTTTGGAAAAGCACGGCGCGGTCAGCGAGGAAACAGCGCGATTAATGGCTGAGGGCGCGCGGCAAAACGCGCAAACGGATTTGGGGCTGGCTTCCACCGGTATTGCCGGACCCACCGGCGGCTCTCAAGAAAAACCTGTCGGGACGGTTTATCTGGCGCTGGCGGACGCGAAAAATACCATCTGCCGCCATTTCGCTTTTCGCTGGGACAGAAGGCGCAATAAACTAGTTTTTTCCGAAGCGGCGCTCATGCTGCTTTTCGATTATTTGTCCAGCGCGGAGAAATAAATGAATAAAGAAGAAAAAAATATCCGCGCCTTTCTGGCGATTGAGCCGCCTGCCGCTATTCTGGATGCGGTTGGAACACTGCAGAAAAAATTAAAAAAGGACATAGCCGGAAAAGTAAGCTGGACGAAAGCCCAGGGCAATCACCTCACGCTGAAGTTTTTTGGTAATATCAGCCAAAATGATGTAAAAAATATTTGCGCTGCGGCGGAAAAACAGATAGCTTTGACGCCTCCGCTCTCTTTGAAAATAGAAAAAACCGGCTGTTTTCCCGGCGGCAAAAACCCGCGCGTGCTGTGGCTGGGTGTTGCCGGTGACACGGAAAAATTAGCGGCATTGCAGGCTCGACTGGAAGAAGAGTTTGAGAAAATCGGTTTCGCGCGCGAAGGCCGCAATTTCCGTCCTCATCTTACCCTGGGACGGATTAAAGATCCCCGCCAGGCAAAAGGGGTGGGCGAAGCCTTGCGCAAATATGAAGATTACTGCGCCGGCGCATTTATTTGTAACGAAATGTTTTTATTTCAAAGTAGGCTTAACCCGCAGGGGGCAATTTATACAAAACTGGAAAAATTTTCTTTTCATTGTTAGGAAACGATTATGGCAAAAAAAGACAAAGTAAACGTGGAAGAAAAAAGCAGGGAAAATAAAACCAATGGAGGGCGGAGTAATATGGGCGCAGACACAGACAGGTCAAAAGCGATGGATTTGGCCATCACGCAGATAGAAAGACAGTTCGGCAAAGGATCGATTATGAAGCTGGGCGGCGGCGAACAGGTGGCGGACATTCCGGCGATATCCACCGGTTCGCTCAGTTTGGATATCGCGCTGGGCACTTTCGGCGTGCCGCGCGGCAGAGTCGTAGAAATTTACGGGCCGGAATCGGGCGGAAAAACCACGCTGGCCCTGCACATCGTGGCGGAGGCGCAAAAGAAAAACGGCCTGGCGGCTTATATCGATGCCGAACACGCCCTCGATGTAACTTACGCCAAGAAAATCGGTGTCAACACCGATGACCTCCTCATTTCCCAGCCGGATACGGGAGAGCAGGCGCTCGAGATCGCCGAAACGCTGGTGCGCAGCGGCGCGCTGGACGTTCTAGTGATTGATTCCGTGGCGGCGCTGGTGCCGAAGGCTGAACTTGAAGGTGATATGGGCGACGCACAGATGGGGTTGCAGGCCCGGCTTATGTCGCAGGCGCTGCGCAAACTCACTGGCAGCATCAGCAAATCCAAGACAACCGTTATTTTTATCAACCAGTTGCGCATGAAAATAGGCGTTTTCTTCGGCAATCCGGAGACAACCACCGGCGGCAACGCGCTGAAATTTTACGCGTCGCAGCGGCTCGATATCCGGAAAATGACATCGCTCAAGTCCGGTCAGGATGTTACCGGTTTCAGAACCAAAGTTAAAGTTGTGAAAAACAAACTGGCTCCTCCTTTCCGGGAAGCTGAGTTTGACATTATTTTTGGCGAAGGCATTTCCCGCGAAGGAGACGTTCTTGATCTGGCCGCGGAGCATGGCATTCTGGAAAAAAGCGGAGCCTGGTATTCCTATAAGGGTGACCGTATAGGGCAGGGACGTGATAACGCCCGTGTTTTCCTCAAGGAAAATCCGGATGTCATGAAGCAGATGGAAAACGAAATCCGGGCGAAGCTGGGCATGGAGACTCTTGAGGAGCAGGAAGAAGATTAGTGAAAGTTTTTGATGCAGCGGCGGCCAAGCAGAAAGCTTATCGCCTTTTGTCGCTGCGGCCGCACAGCGAAAAAGAGCTGAAAAAAAAATTGCGGGAAAAGGGGTTTCCCGCATCCGTTGTATCTGAAACAATCGATGCGTTGCGCGGATTTAATTATTTGGATGATGAATCTTTCGCGCGGCGCTGGGCGACGAATCTGGCCGTAAATAAACAGTGGGGCAATAAAAAAATCACCTTCAGCCTGCGGGAAAAAGGAATTGAGGAGAGGTTGATTGACGCTGCCTTGCAGGTTGCCCGGCAGGATGTTACCGAAGAGGCGGCAGTGGAGGCACTGATCAGGAAAAAAACGTCCGGGAAAAGAACGGATTCTATGGATAATAAGGAAAAACAAAGAATTTTTAAAAGCCTACTGGGGCGCGGTTTTCCCGCCGGGCTTATTTTGCGCAAACTGGGAGAGGCCGAACAAGGAGAATTCGATGGCGATGAAAGGTAACCAGATCAGAGAAAGTTTTTTGAATTTTTTCGCGGGGAAAAAACACACGCTGGTTGCCAGCTCTTCTTTAGTGCCCAAAGATGACCCCACGCTTCTTTTTACCAACGCGGGTATGGTGCAGTTTAAAAACGCTTTTCTGGGCATGGAAAACAGAGGTTACACCAGAGCCGCTTCCTGCCAGAAGTGCGCCCGCGCCGGCGGCAAGCACAACGACCTGGAGAATGTCGGTGTGACGGCGCGCCATCACACCTTTTTTGAAATGCTGGGCAACTTTTCCTTTGGGGATTATTTCAAGGAGGAAGCCATCGCTTGGGCGTGGGAATACCTGGTGGACGTGATCAAACTGCCCAAGGAAAAACTGTGGGTAACAATTTTTAAGGATGATGACGAGGCGTTTGAAATCTGGAACAAAAAAATGAAAGTTCCCGCCGGGCGCATTGTCCGCATGGATGAGAAAAGCAATTTCTGGATGATGGGGGAAACAGGCCCGTGCGGGCCCTGTTCCGAAATTATTTACGATCAGGGCGAAGGCGCTGGGTGCGGCAGAGACACGTGCGATCTGGACTGTGGCTGTGATCGTTATCTGGAGGTATGGAATCTGGTTTTCACGCAATATGACCGCGATGAAAACGGCAGATTAAATTCGCTGGCCAAGCCCAGCATCGATACCGGCATGGGTCTGGAGCGCCTGGCGGCGGTGGTGCAGGGCGTCAAAAGCAACTATGATACGGATTTTTTTACTCCCCTCATTAAGTTTGTCGAAGAAATCAGCGGTAAAACCTACGGCAAGAAGGAAGAAAATAACGTATCGATCAGGGTCATTGCCGATCACAGCCGCGCGGTGACATTTTTAATCGGTGACGGCATTCTGCCTTCCAATGAAGGCCGTGGTTACGTTTTGCGCCGCATTTTACGCCGCGCCGCGCGCCACGGCAAAATGCTCGGCATTAATAAGCCTTTTTTGTATCAGTGCGCCGAAGTAGTGATGGAGATGATGAAAAACGCCTACCCTGATCTGGCGCAGAAATCTTCATATATTACAAAGGTTATTCTCAACGAAGAGCAGCGTTTTCTGGAAACGCTCGACGCTGGTCTGCGCATCTTGCAGGAAGAAACTGCGGCATTAAAAAAAGCGGGCAAGTCCGTGCTGCCGGGCGCGGTTGTTTTTAAACTTTACGATACATACGGCTTCCCGACGGATTTGACGGCGGATATTGTTAAAAACGATAAGCTCACGATCGATACCGCGGGATTTGAGACGGAAATGGAGCGTCAACGCGAACGCGCGCGGGAAGCATGGAAAGGCAGCGGCGAAGAAGCGATTGCCGCTTGTTACCTGAAAACAACTAGCGCCGGCGTGACAACGGAATTTTGCGGCTACGAGGGAGTACCGCAGACAAAGTCAAAAATAGCGGCAATATTTTTTGCGGGAGAAGCGGTAAAGGAAATCGGCGAAGGGCAAAATGCAGAGATAGTTCTGGAAAAAACGCCTTTTTACGGAGAGGCCGGCGGACAGGTGGGGGATACGGGATATTTGGAAGGGCAAGGGTTTTACTTTGAGGTACAGGACACAAAAAGACCATTGGAAAACCTGATCGTCCACAAAGGAATAGTCAAAAAAGGTATAATAAAAACAGGCGATGAGGCCAGGCTGGTTGTTGATGCCGAAAACAGAAAGGCCATCGCCGCCAATCATTCCGCCACGCATATTCTGCAGGCCGCGCTGCGTGCCGTGCTGGGTGATCACATCAAGCAGTCCGGTTCGTTGGTAAATGCCGAACGACTGCGTTTTGACTTCACGCATTTTTCCAAAATCAGCGACGAGGAACTCAGGCGCGTTGAGGAAATCGCTAATGACATGATTAGAAAAAACCTGCCGGTGGAGACAAGCGTTTGCTCGCTGCAGGAAGCTTTGAAAACAGGAGCGACGGCGGTGTTTGATGAGAAGTACGGCGAGACGGTCCGCATCGTAAAAATGGGTGAAACGAGCATGGAGCTTTGCGGCGGCACGCATGTCGGGCGCACCGGCGATATCGGTCTTTTAAAAATTGTTCATGAATCGGCGATTGCCGCGGGAGTGCGCCGCATCGAAGCCGTAACGGCCAAGGAAGCGCTGGCCTACGCGCAGAAAACGGAAGGGGAGTTGAAGCGCACCGCGGGGTTATTTAAAGCGGGGCTTTCGGAAGTGCATGACCGCGCGGAAAAGCTTTTGAAATCCCTGAAAGACGCGGAAAAGGAAATCGAAACACTTAAAGGAAAACTTGCCGCCAAGGATTCCGGTGATCTGATGAGCCAGGCCAAAGAAATCAAGGGCGTAAAAGTGCTGACCGCTGAGGTCGATATCGCCGATGCCAAAACGCTGCGCGATTTCGGCGATAAACTGCGCGACCGTTTGCGTTCAGGCATAATTCTTTTAGGTGGAAAGGCGAGCGATAAAGCGATGCTGCTTTGCATGGTAACCAAAGATTTGACCGGGAAATACCATGCGGGAAACATCATCAAGGAAATAGCGCCGTTGGTTGGCGGCAGCGGCGGCGGGCGTCCCGATATGGCGCAGGCTGGCGGCACACAGCCGGAAAATTTATCCAAGGCGCTGGCGCAACTGGAAAAGATGCTGGCCTAATCTTCAGTCGCCGGCGAAAAACTATTTTTGATTAATCAAAAATTAGTGACTAATTGCCGTAACAGCAGTATTTATTGCGTCCCATGGCTTTAGCCCGATACATGGCATTGTCCGCCTTGCTCAAAAGGGTGTCGCTGTCTGTTCCGTGCGCCGGGTAAATGGCCACCCCGATGCTGACGGTGACATCGATCTTTTTTTCGCCTGCGGCGAAAGGACGCTGGAAAGCGGTGATGATTTTCCGGGCGACGGTAAGCGCGTCTTCCTCGCAGGAAAGGGAAGGCATGATCAACGTGAATTCATCCCCGCCGTAGCGGGCAATCGTGTCGCTGGCCCGCACCATTTGTAAAAGCCTGTCCGCTATCGCTTTTAAAACATCGTCTCCCGCCTTATGCCCGTGAGAGTCATTTATTTCCTTGAATTTGTCGATGTCCAGAATGATAACGGCGACCATTGCCTGGTTTCGCTTAGCCAATTTGAAAGCCATCTGCATGCGGTCATAAAAAAGAAGCCGGTTGGCCAGCCCCGTCAGGGGATCATGAAAGGCCTGATGCCTGATGATTTCCTCTGACCGGCGCCGCTCCGTGACATCACTGATAATGCCCCGGAAACCCTGTGGTTTTCCCTGCGCGTCGCGAATCAGGCTAACTGATAGCTCTACCTGTTTTTTTCTGCCGCTTTTGGCGATAATTTCCCACTCCATTTTCTTCGTCGGTTTGCCGGTTTCGAAAACCTGATGAAAAACCCAGTAAGCCATTTTCGCTTTTTCCTTATCCACGTATTCACGGTAATTCTTGCCCTGCATTTCTGCGGCGCTGTATTCGTAAAGATTTAGATAAGGTTCATTAAACGCGGTGACATTACCGGCAAGATCAACTTCATAATAAGCATCGGTAATGGTGTCGATAATCGAACGGTAACGCTCCTCGCTCTGCCGCAATTGCCGCTCTATTTTCTTATGGGCGGTGATATCCATTTGGCTTCCCAAAACCGCTTTTTTGCCTTGGTAAGTTATGGAAGCTACGGTACCCAGATGCCATAAATAATCGCCATTTTTAGCGAGAACGCGGTATTCATAGGGCAGGGACGATTCCCCTTTCAGCATGGAAAGAAAATTGTTTTTTGCGGATTCGCGGTCCTCCGGATGCAGAAAAGATTCAAATGGTTTATCAAGAAGCTCTTTATCCGTGTATCCCAATGTTTCACGCATTTTACCGTTTGCCCATTTAATGAGGCCATCCTGAATAATCATGACGCTGATGGGCGAGTTTTGCGCCAGTGTGCTGTAAAGCTCCTGCGCGCGGCGCAGAGCGGTGATATCTTTGGCAATGATCGCGGCAGCCGTTACTTTGCCCGCTGATTTTTTTATTGGATAAAAGGTGCGCAAGAATTCATTTGCGTCCCTGTGGCTTTTGTATTCGCGCTGAAAGGGGAGTGCTTTTTTGAAAATGTGAGCGACGTCATTTTCAAAAGACGCGGTTTCTTCCGGTGGGTGAAAATCACCATACGGCCTTCCGATAATCTCGGCAAGAGAAAGTTTCAACCGCGCGCAGTATCTCGGGTTGGCATAAATATACCGGCAGGTGGCATCCACCATGTAAATGGAATCAGTAGTCGCTTCCACCAGGCTGCGGTAAACATCCGCCGCGTGTTTAGTGCCGTTAATTTTCTTTTTACTTTCCGCCGGCGTCTTTTTCCCGACGGTTGTTGCTTTTCGTTTTGCCGGTTTTTTCATGCCATAATCGCCCCAATTAATCCGTGTGGACTAATCACGGGAACATTGCTTTTGTCAAGAGTAATCAGGCGTAAATTATGAAGAAATTACGGTCGAAACGACACAAATATTACTTTAAGCTCTTGGTGATAAAAACAGATGTGAGCGATCATTGAGCGGGTCAATAATCACCTTGTCTTTTTCCATGGAAACGACGGTTTTTGATGCCGTATCCACGCATGTGCGACGGAATTCATTTAAGCTGATGTCGCGCAGGCGGCATAAAATCGCGGCGATGGTGAAATTGTGAGAAACAATAAGGGAATTTTTGTCGGCCGCGATAATTTTTTCCATTGCCTGCCAGGCGCGTGTTTGTAATTCGGCCAGAGATTCGCCATTGGGCATTTTTACCGCGGCGGGGTTGGAAATCCACTGCTTTAAAAAATCTTTTTTATCATTCATCAGTTCTTTAAATGATAGTCCTTCAAAATCTCCCTGGTTCATTTCAATCAATTCTTGGTGATTTTGAATTTCAAGCGAGTGATACTGGTTGATGATTTGCGCGGTCTGCATGGCGCGTTTCAGGGGACTGGCGTGGATTGCATCAATCTTTTGCGCCTTCAGGGAGATGGCCAGGAGGCGCGCCTGCTTTATTCCTTCATCGCTTAATTCGATATCGCTGGTTCCCTGCACGCGACCTTCTTTATTCCACGACGTCTCGCCGTGACGAATGAGAATCAACTGCATTTTATTGCCCTGCAATTATTTTTGCTCAGCAGTATAATGCCGCATCAAGCCCAGTGTCAAAGCATTTCCACATTCGAAAGCAGCATGATTTTAAGCTGATACAGCTTGACAGATAGTAGGGGTATTTCTATACTGTATTAAAAGCGCGGGGAAAAGGGTTTTTTGCAAAACAGGCGCCTAAATTGAATATTAAGACATGAAATTTTTACCCTCTTTATTTACTACTGTTTTTTCCGGCAAGATAGGTCAGCGCAATATTAGCTTGCTTTTCAAATATATCCTTGCGCTGATTATGCTGATTAGTATCTACAGCGTCATTTTTCATTATCTAATGGCGGCCGAAGGCCAGGAGCATTCTTGGATTACCGGTTTTTACTGGATTATGGTGGTGATGTCCACGCTCGGTTTTGGCGATATTACCTTTACTTCCGACATCGGCCGAATTTTTTCCGTATTTGTGCTGCTTTCTGGTGTTGTTCTGCTGCTGGTTTTGCTGCCGTTCATCTTCATTAAATTCTTTTTCGCGCCTTGGATGGAGGCGCAGGCGAAAAACCGCGCCCCGCGCGAACTGCCGCCGGAGGCGAAAGGCCACGTGATCATCACCAATTACGATCCGGTGACCATGGGCCTTATCGAAAAGCTTGTCAATTATAATCAGCAATATGTCGTGGTTGTGGAAAATCTGCAGCGCACACTGGAGCTTTATGACCTGGGAGTTTCGGTGGCGTTGGGCAGCATTGATGATCCTCAGACTTACAAAAGACTGCGCGTGGAAAATGCCTCGCTGGTGGTGGCGACCAACAGCGATCAGGTCAACACAAACATTGCTTTTACAGTGCGGGAAATGAGCGAACGCGTCCCTGTTTTTGTCACGGCAGATTCGCCGCATTCAGTCGATATTCTGACAATGGCGGGCAGTTCTCATGTTCTGCTGCTTTATGAAATGCTGGGAAAATCACTGGCTAATCTTACGATCGCGGGTGATTGCAGATCAAACATTATCGGACGCTACGAAGGTTTGATTATCGCGCAGAGTCCGGTTGTCGGAACGCCACTGGAAGGGAAAACAATTCTGGAGAGCGATTTGCGCAAGCTCTACGGCATTTCCGTGGTGGGTATCTGGCAGCGGGGAAAATTTATCCTGCCGCGGCCAGAGACAGTTATTGACCGCACCAGCGTATTAGTATTCGCCGGTTCGCAACATGCGCTGGAAGCTTATGATGAAGTATATTCTTTTTATCACATCTGCAAGGTGGCGGGTGATCCGGTAATCATTATCGGCGGCGGGCGCGTGGGGCTGGCTGCCGCCGCGCGGTTACGCGAGCGGGAAATCCCCTATCTGATTATTGAAAAAAGCCAGAAAAAAGCTCGTCCCGGCGATAGTTATGTGTTCGGAGACGCCGCGGACATCAACACGCTGGAAAAAGCCTGGTTTGAGAAAGCGCCCGCCGCGTTGATCACGCCTCACAATGACGACACAAATATTTATCTTACAAAATATTTAAGAAGTTTGAGGCCGGACATGCAGATATTGAGCCGTGCCAGCGCGGACAGGAATGTATCCACATTGCACCGCGCCGGGGCGGACTTTGTCATTTCCAACGCATCTTTGGGCGCCAACAGTATTTTTAATTATCTCAGAAACGAAGATACCCTTCTTTTGACGGAAGGGCTGAATGTTTTCCATCTGCGTGTTCCCGAAACCCTGATTGGTAAGCAGCTTAGCGCTTCCGGTATTAGGGAAGAAACGGGCTGCACGGTCATTGCTATTTCCCGCAACGGGAAAATGTGGATTAATCCGGAAGCGGACACCGTTATTAAAAAAGATGATGAATTGATTTTAATTGGCACGTTTGATGCGGAAAAAACTTTTCTGCACGAGTTTGGTTCGCCGGCACGGCTGGGTAATGCTTAAAATGTGTCGCGCCTTGATTAGAGAAACCTTTATTTCTACATGAGGCTTTCGATCATCAGCTTATTGTTTAAATCTTTATTTGCTTCATCAAGTTTTTCCCTTGCCGCGTAAACGGCGACAGCCTCTTCTTTAATCTTCGCGGAAAAATAATTCTCCAGCGCCTGTCTCATTTTGGCAGGCGTTGCCGAAAGAATATCCTGACGGAATTTCTGGCGCATTTTATCATCGAGAGAGGCAAAGTGACGCATCATGGAGATATATCCTTTTCCCGCCGGGTCCATCGGCTTATCCATGGCGCTCAGCGTGCTGATGATGGCTTTTTCCATATCGTCATCGGTCAGGAGATGACGCGCGTAAAATTTCTGCGCTTCCTCGAAAGTGTTCAAAGTCCTTACGATGTGTGGGTCGCGGTAAGATAGAAAAGCGAAGATTCCCGTCGTCGCGTCAAAAGTCGACATGCCACCGTAGGCCCCTCCCTGGACGCGTATGTGCTTGTACAGATATGTGTTGGAAAGTTCGCGCGAAGCAATGGTCAGCATCGGCGTGGCCGGATCCGTGTAGGGCGGAGCTTTAAGGACGCGGGCGATGTAGGAAACCTGCGAAGGAACAGCGATGCCCGCGCGCACGGGAGTAAGCGGCGCCGAACGCTGATTTGCCGGCACGCTTTTACGGGGAATCTTTTCCAGAAGGGGCGAGATTATATGTTGCGTTTTTCTCAGCCCTTCTCCATCCGCCGTGAAGTTAACCAGAAGATTATCTCTCGTAAAGATTAGTTCCTTAAGCTTTGCCAGTTTTTCACAGATATCCTTGTTCGCCTCGGGGAAAACCGCGGCGATCTTTTGCATAAATCTAAATTGCGTGCGACCGTGCCATTGCTCGTCGCGCCAGGCCGGTAAAGTAAGAGCCGCTCCCGCCGCTCTTTTGGCAAAAATATGTCCTGAAGGCACGATGGCCGATTGCAGGGAATTTTTTCTTTCGGCGATTAAATCGCGCATGCGCTCCCTGTCCTCAAGATCTCCGGCAAGCAATACATCGCGCAGAATATCTACGGCTTTGCCGAGATTACGATAGAGGGTCGAGAAGGAGAAAATCATTTTTTGCCAGATTTTATTCCCGTCTGCGGAGAACCCGGCGGCTAGATCGTAGCCGAAATTTCCCATGTGCAACGCGATGCGTTTGGCCATATCTTCATAGCCAAAACCGGCAGCGCCCATGCCCGTCATGACTTTGCCCAACAGAGGCAGGTAAGGATGCAGTTCTTCGGGAACGCACGCAAGGTCAAAGGCCAGATCGACATAGGAAATGCCGTTGGTGAAGATTTCATGCTGCAGAGCATCTGTGCCGGCAACACGCAGAGCTTTGACGGGTATCGTTTCGACGCGCCGCGGTATCTCTTTTAGCTGTAATTTTGGCAAGGTATTTATCGCTGCGGGTGCGTCCGGTTCGGATTGGAATTTTCTTAATTGCGCCGCCTGCGCGTCAATTCGCCTTAACTCTTCTTCTGATAATCCTTTTTTGAGCGCGGCCATTTTTTTCTTTAATTTATCTTCATGTCGATGAGTGAAACCGGGATCCGGCTCCATTATGGAGAGAACCCGGTGAGGGTTGTCCAAAAGCCACTTTCTGGTGATTTTCTGGAAAATTTTCGGGTCGCGAGACCATAGCTTCCGGATTCTTGTGATTTCTCTCGGAAAATCAAGACCGGCCAGCGGATCGCCGTCGTAGAGCCAGGTTTGAAAAACGCTGCCCATGAGCGCGATGCCATAGGGATAAGAGCCGCGGACAATTTCGCGTCCGTGAAATTCCACCTGATGCAGAATTCCTTCGATCAGTTCTTTATCGTATCCCCTTGTGACGATTTGCCGGAGCGTGTCCAGAATGAGTTCTTCGATTTTTTCCGCATCGGATTTTTCCGCGTTGCGCAAGCCAACGCAAAACATGATTTGCTTGAGATCCGCTTCCATCCCGCTGACCGGCGTCAGGTCTTCGCCCATGCCGGAGTCAATCAGCGCCTTGCGCAGGGGGCTGGCGGCGCTGCTGATGAGAAGGCCGGAAACGATCTGCAGCAGGAGCGCTGTTTCGTAATCGGTGTTTTCCGCCAGCATCCAGGCGACGTTGACCATGGTTTTCTTTTCGGTCGGCTCTTCCCTGTCGACAGGATAAACACTGCGGGCTAAGCGGGGCCGGCTGAAAAACGGTTGATTTTCAATGGCGGAATTTACTTTGATTTTATCAAAATCTGCCAGCATTTCGCTAAGAAACGCGAGGTGCTCGGCGGTAGAGATGTCGCCATAAAAGAAAAAGCGGGCGTTGGCCGGGGAATAATAACGCCGGTAAAAATCCTTGAACTGTTGGTAAGTAAGCGCGGGAATCACGTCGGGATCGCCGCCGGAGTCAAAAGCATAGACACTCTTAGGATAGAGATTTTCTTGGAGCGCCTTGTACATCAGGGCGTCGACGGAAGAATACGCGCCTTTCATCTCGTTATAAACGATGCCGGAGATGATTAAATCACTGGATAAATCACCGGGCACAGCAAGTTCGAAATGATGGCCTTCCTGGAGAAAATTTTCCTTGAGCAGTCGCGGGTGCAAGACAAGATCGGTATAAACGCGCGCCAGATTATAAAAATCCGCTTTTATCTGGCTGGCGACCGGATACACGGTTTTATCCGGATAGGTAAAGGCGTTGAGGAAGGTCTGCATGGATGAGCGCAGCAGTTCCTTGAAAACGTCTTTGAGCGGATATTTTTCGGAGCCGGCCAGGACACAATGTTCCAGAATGTGCGGCAGGCCGGTGGAATCTTCCGGCGGAGTGCGAAAACAGATGGCGTATAAATTCTCGCGCTCGAATGAATGCAGGTGCAAAATTTTGGCGCCGGTTTTTATGTGTTTAAGTTCATAAGCCGTCAGACGCAGCGCCGCTATGGGTTTTACGCGCAGGACTTTAAAGCCGCGGAGGCTGTCACCCGCGCGCAAAGACGGTTTTGGATAAGGAGTTTTTTCGGGCATAAATAATCCTTTATCTGGCAATCCTTAGGATAGTTGCCGGGAGAATCAAAGAAAAATAAAAACATCTTATTTCATCTGCGAACGCATGTTCATGAGTTGCGTTCTGGTGAATACAGCTTCGATGTTATCCGCATGCTGCAGAATATTTTCCCGCCCGCCTTCTTCGCGGTCGATCAGCGCCACCACCTTCTGCACGATCAGGCCGGCTTTCTGCGCCTGCTCGATTGCCGTGATTGTCGAGGCGCCGGTGGTAATGACATCATCGATGATGACAACTTTTTCCCCTGCGGCAACATTACCTTCGACGGAGCTTTTTGTGCCGTGTTCTTTGGCTTCTTTACGCACGATAAATGATTTTATCGGTTTGCCCTTCTGGTAAGAAATTACCGCCAGAGCGTTGGCGATCGGGTCCGCGCCCAGCGTGAGCCCCCCGGCGGCGGTGATATCGTCATTTTTAAGCATGGCAAAAATTATCTCGCCGATGAGGTTCATGCCTTCCGGATCCAGTGTTGTCGGCTTGCAGTTAAAATAGTAATTGCTTTTTTTCCCGGAAGCGAGGGTAAAGGGCGGATTGTCGCTGTATTTAAATGATCGTTCAATGATAATTCTACCCAATCGTTCTTTTTTGCCTTCGATGTTCATCTTTGTTTTCCTGATATTTTATTATGAAGTAGTTTTGTTTTTTTGCAGAACAAACTTTATAGGCACTTCCACCCACATTGTAAAGGGCTGCCCCGCTTTTTTTGCCGGCTCAAATCTCCACGGCTTCACCGCGTCCAGCGCCGACTGATCCAACACGGCATAACCGGATGATTTTTTGATCTTTGTTTCGCCTACCCGGCCGTTGGGCAAAATTTCTGCGGCAATCAGCACGATTCCTTCATAACCGCGCAGGCGCGCGACTTCGGGATAGGCAGGCGGCATGTTTTCTCCATATGCGGGATAGGCAGTAAAAGCGGAATAGTTGCCGCCATCCGCAAGCCCTGCTCGCTGCGGTGATCCCGCGTTCACATCTTTTTGGCCAATGCTGTCAGATGCCCGCGACGCTTGGGTAATGCCCGGTGTGGCGTAGACGGCCTGCGCAAAGCGATGCGCGGCAGCGCTTTTTTCTCCCGATGCTTTTTGATTGCTACTTAAAGATACAGCAGCGGACAGCCCGCTTTGTCCCGTGTCTGAGCCCAGTGAAACCCAGACCAGATTCATGCCCGCGAGGGCGGGCGGGGTGACGGAAATGTTTTTTGGCCCGAAGATTAAAAATCCCAGTAAGCCAAGATGAAGCAAAGCAGAAACGCATAGCGCCCGCGCTGTTTCCGATTTGCCTTTTGAGAATCCGAATAAATGCATAACCCCAAGTTATTTTTTGATTAATTTATCAGCTGTTTTTACCGCCTGCACGCCGTCCGCGGCGTAGTGGGCGCCTATGGATTGCGCGTAAGCCTGGGTTACCACAGCGCCGCCGATGAGGAAATCTGTTTTTATTCCCCTGTCGCGCGCCAGGCTGATTACTTCTTTCATGTTGACCATTGTGGTCGTCATCAAGGCTGAAAGGCCGATAATGTCCGGTTTTTCTTTCAGCGCCGCGTTGACTATGAACTGCGCGGAAACGTCTTTTCCCAGGTCGACCACTTCGTATCCGTAGTTTTTCATCAAAAGCCCGACAATGTTTTTTCCGATATCATGAACATCTCCCTGCACGGTGGCGAGAATTATTTTTCCCTTGCTCTGCGCGGCGTTTTTCTTCAGCAGCGGCTCGATATAATCCATTCCCTTTTCCATCGTCTGCGCTGCCGCCATTAACTGCGGCAGGAAGTAAATCTTTTTTTCGTATAAATCGCCCACGCTCACGATAGCCGGGATCATCGTTTTATTGACCAGCTCGAAAGGATCCATTCCAGCCGAAAGCGCCTCTTTGATTAAACCGGTAATTTTTTCCGTATCACCGTCTTTAATGGCCGTGGCGATTTTTTCCGCGACGGATTGCGGCTGGCCGGATTGCGGCGGGGCAGGGGCGGTCTCGGCGGAAAAGTGTCTGATGAAATATTTGGCGGCATTGTCTTTTGCACCCAGCGCATCAGCGGCTTTTTTAACGTTCATTAGTTCCGCTGCTGCCGGGTTAGCAATAGCCATGGTCAGCCCGCAATAATGCGCCATCGCCAGGAATGTGGCGTTGAGCCAGGGGCGGCCGGGCATGCCGAAGGATACATTCGATACGCCCAGGATTGTTTTGCACTTGAAACTGTCGTGACACCAGCGCACAGTGGCTAGAGTTTCCCGCGCCGCCTGGGCGTCCGATGCAACCGCCATTACCAGTCCGTCCACCACGAAATCATCTTTAGTGAAGCCAAATTTTCTGGATTGGCTGTAGATATTCTGAATGACGGCCTGCCTCTTTTTTGCTGTTTGCGGAATATTGCCCGCGGTCAAAGGCAGCAGAATAAACATCGCCCCGTATTTTGCCGCTAGTGGCAGCAGCCGGGCTAGTTTTTCTTTTTCTCCCGAAATGGAGTTAATCATCATTCGCCCCGGATAAAGACGTAGAGCAGCTTCGATTGTTTCCACGCGGGAGGAATCAACCACCAAGGGCAGGGGACTGACCGCGGAAAGCAGTGTAGTCACCTTTTTAATTGTTTTGACTTCGTCAATTCCTGGTTGGCCGACATTAACATCTAGTAAATCCGCGCCCTGCTTTTCCTGATCAAGCGCCATCTGGCGGATCAGCGATGTTTTTTCCTCCAGCAGTTCCTGTTGGAGCGCCTTCTTGCCGGTGGGATTGATGCGCTCGCCGACGATAATCAGCGGTTTATTTTCTTCCAGCAATAAAAATTTTCGCGCGGAACTAAGAGCAGCCAGCGACTTTACGCGCGGCGGTTTCGGCTTGATCTTAGCTGCAAAACCGCTCAAAAGCCTGATATGTTCGGAGGTAGTGCCGCAGCAGCCGCCCAGCATATTTGCGCCCGCAGCGGCAAGTCCGCGGCAGGCCGCGGCAAATTCTTTTGCCTCCATATCAAAGACAGTCTTTATCCCTTCCAGCCTTGGAATTCCCGCGTTTGGCTTGGCAATAAGAGGCACTTTGGCGTAAGGCTTTAGGGACGCGATGATATCGGCCATTTTTTCGGGACCGGTGGAACAGTTACAGCCAACGGCGTCCGCGCCGAGGCTCTGCAGCGTGATCAGCGCGCTTAAGGGATCTGTGCCGCCCAGTGTGCGCCCGTCTTCTTCATAAGTCAGTGAAACAATCGTGAAAATATTTTTTAATTCCTTGACGGCAATAAGGGCCGCGCGCGCTTCCTGAATGTCGATCATGGTCTCAATGACGATCAGATCGCAGCCCCCGGCGATCAGCGCGCGCGCCTGCTCTTTGAATGCTTCTATTGCTTCTTCAAAGGGCAAATCGCCGAAGGGTTCGACAAACAATCCGCTAGGACCAATATCTCCGGCAATGAGTGTATTTGGCCCGCATGCTTTTCGGGCCAGCCGCGCCAGGTTTTTATTGATTGCTTCGACCTTATCTTGCGATCCGTATTGTTTCAGCTTGAAGCGATTGGCGCCGAAAGTGCAGGTATAAACAATTTGCGCTCCGGCTTGAGCGTAAGAAGCGTGAATGCTTTCCAGAATTTTCGGATTTTCCAGACACCATAGCTCCGGGCAAACACCGGCGGGCATTGATTTTTTCTGCAGTTCGGTTCCCGTAGCGCCGTCCAGAATAACGATTTTCTTTTTCCATAAATTGGTTATTTTTTCTTTATTCATAAAATATTCCAGAAAATGCGCAGGATTTTTTACTCCTTATATTCCATATCACCTTTGTTTGAGGAAGTGAAAATTATTTTAATGAAAATAAAAAATATTTAACAATAATGCTACGGGGTCGGTAATTTATTGCTTTTTCTCTTAAACGTCAATGTCCGTGTTACGGTTATTTTTTTGATTTCAAATGATTCGGGCGCCTGCTTAACCACAGATTCCGCTTATTGCAGTAACTGATTTTTCCGGCAGCAACATATACGCCTCGGTGATTCGCACGCCCAGTTTATCCAGATTAAGAAGCTCGTAAATTGTTTTTTGATTTGACAAATCAAAATCCGCGTAACCCGCCGAAAAACGTCTGGGCAGCAGAGTTTTTCCTTCGCGGCGGATGAGCTGATTGATATAATCCATTATCCAGTCCAGCGCGGCATCGGCTATTTCACTGGCGGTGGCATCATAAACCACCGCCGCCTGCAAATCACCCTGGGCCGTTTTTTCTTTTATCGCTTCCATAATTTCGGAGCCGGCTGTCGCGCCCAGGAGCACAGCTTCAGGGCAACCGCGCAGAAAGCGGGACAATTTTTTACTGGAAAAATTTACGCCGGAGAAAAACTTAATCAGTTGCCCGTCATTATCGCTTGTTTTAAGGCGTAAAAAAGAGCCGCGCAGGGAAATAAGCGAAACAGCCGCTTCGATGTGCGCTTCGGTTTCATTTTTCGTTTTGGGGGTTAGCTGGGAAGTTGCTTTTTTGAAGCCCAGCCGCCGATAGATTTTCGCTGTCGGCGTCGAAATTATTATTTTTTTCAGCAAGGTAGCGCCGTCCATCACCTGTGTCCTCAAAAAAGAAATAACCGCAAGCTTTGTTTGTTGCGCTGTATCTTACCTTGTTAAGGAAAAAATTTCCGCAGATTTTTTAGAATGCTTTCGCCCATTTGGTCAGTGCCGACAAGTTTGTCGCCGGGACGATAAATATCTTTGGTGCGCAATCCTTCCTTCAGTGTTTTCTCCAGAGCTTTTTCGATAAACCCGGCTTCCCGGGAAAGTTTCATGGAATAGCGCAGCATCATCGCCACGGACAGAATGGTGCCGACCGGATTGGCGATATTTTGCCCCGCGATATCGGGCGCGGAGCCGTGTATCGGTTCATACATGGCGTGATTGGCGCCAAGGCTTGCCGAAGGCAACATGCCGATTGAGCCGGTCAGCATAGCCGCCTCGTCACTCAAAATATCGCCGAATAAATTTGTGGTCAGAATGACATCAAACTGCGCCGGATTGCGGATGAGCTGCATCGCGCAGTTGTCCACATACATGTGACTGAGCGACACATCCGGGTAGCTCTTTCCCACCTTTGTGACGATATCACGCCATAGTTCAGTAGACTCGAGGACATTGGCTTTATCCACGGAAACAAGTTTTTTACGGCGGCTTCTGGCAATTTCGAAACCGAAGCGGGCGACACGTTCAATTTCTTCTTCCGTATAAATCATTGTGTTTACGCCTGTGCGTTGCCCGTTTTCCTTGTTTACGCCGCGCGGCTGACCGAAATAAACATCTCCGGTAAGCTCGCGGACAATCATAATATTGACGCCGCGCAGGATTTCTTCTTTCAGTGTGGATGCGTGCAGCAGGTCGTCATAAGCGACCACGGGCCTTAAATTGGCAAAAAGCTCCAGTTGCTTACGCAGACCCAAAAGCGCCCTTTCCGGCCTTACGGAATAATCAAGTTTTTCCCATTTAGGGCCGCCCACGGCGCCCAGAAGCACGGCGTCGCTTTGTAGTGCCATCTCCAGGCTTTCGGGCGGCAGGGGAATGCCGTATTTATCGTAAGCGGCGCCGCCAATAAGGCCTTCCCTGACCTGAAGGTTTAAGCCGATTTTCTGGGAGAGAAAGTCGAGCACTTGTCGCGCCTGCCGCATGATTTCCACGCCAATGCCGTCGCCTGGGAAAATCGTTATTATAAAATCTTTCTTGATCATTGATTTTTCATTTCTTTGCGATGTGTTTGAGCAGGCCGCCGTCGGCGATTAACTGTTCCATAAAGGGAGGAATCGGATTTATAGCAAAAGTTTTTTGCGCATCTCTAATCGTAATTGTTCCTTTGGCGCTATCGATGCTGATTTCCGTGCCTTCCGCAATATTATCAACGATCTCGCGGCATTCAAAGATCGGCAGACCCATGTTGAAGGAATTACGGTAGAAAATGCGGGCAAAGCTTTTGGCCACCACGCAGGAGATGCCCGCGGCCTTGATGGCGATCGGCGCGTGTTCGCGCGAGGAGCCGCAGCCAAAGTTTTCTCCCCCGATGATAATGTCTCCCGGCCTCATTTTTTTGACAAAATTAGGATCTGCGTCTTCCATGCAGTGCAAGGCCAGTTCCTTTGGGTCGGAAGTGTTGAGATACCGGGCGGGAATGATCGCGTCCGTGTCGATGTTGTCGCCGAATTTCCAGACTTTTCCGCTGAATTTCATTATGCAAAATCCTTTTAAAGGTTAAAGTTCTTCAGGTGACGCAATCCTGCCCAAAACAGCGGAAGCCGCCGCAACGGCGGGGCTGGCCAGATAAACTTCACTTTTCGGATGCCCCATGCGTCCCACAAAATTACGGTTGGTTGTTGCCACCGCTCTTTCTCCCGCTGCGAGAATTCCCAGATGGCCGCCGAGGCAAGCGCCGCACGACGGCGGGGAAATTACCGCGTTGGCTTTCATAAATGTTTCCAAAAGCCCCTCCTGCATCGCCTGTTTGTAGATGTGTGGCGTCGCCGGAGCGATAATCAGTCGCACATGCGGAGCGGCTTTACGTTTTTTTAGAATTTTTGCCGCCGTGCGCAAATCCTCGATGCGGCCGTTTGTGCAGGAGCCGATGAGCGACTGGTCGATTTTTATTTTTCCCGCTTTGCTTACACCTTTGACATTTGAGGGAAGATGCGGGAAAGCCACCTGCGGTTCGAGCTTGCCGGCGTCAATTTCAATTATCTGAGAATAACTTGCGTCGGCATCGGAGGAGTAAAATTTATAGGCACGTTTGGCGCGGCCTTTGATGTATTCTTTTGTTATCGCGTCGGGCGCGAAAATACCGTTTTTGGCGCCGGCTTCGATTGCCATGTTCGCGATGGAAAATCTGTCCGCCATGGAAAGTTTGCTGATTGTTTCTCCGGTGAATTCCATAGCCTGGTAAAGCGCTCCGTCCACGCCGATGCGCCCGATAATATTGAGGATCAGGTCTTTGCCGGAAACCCATTTTTTCATTTTTCCGTGAATAATAAATTTAATGGATTGCGGCACCTTGAACCACAGCTCGCCGGTCAACATGGTCGCGGCCAGATCCGTGCTCCCCACGCCGGTGGCGAAGGCGCCCAGCGCCCCGTAGGTGCAGGTGTGGCTGTCCGCGCCGATGACCAGATCACCGGGAAGCACGATTCCTTTTTCGGGAAGGAGCGCGTGTTCCACGCCCACCTGTCCGCCTTCATAAAAATGCACAATGCTGTGTTCGACGGCAAATTCCCGTACTGCCTTGCATTGCTCGGCGGAATTTATGTCCTTATTGGGAGTGAAGTGATCCAGCACCAGCGCCACTTTGTTTTTATTGAAAACCTTTTTCCCGCCCGCCGCGCGAAACTCCCTGATGGCGATGGGCGCCGTGATATCATTGCCGAGAGCAATATCCACGCGGGCGTTGATCAATTGCCCCGGGTGAATCTCTTTGAGCTTGGTATGCGCTTGCAGAATTTTTTCCGTAATCGTCTTTCCCACAAATAGTCTCCTGTGCCTGAAAAATGAAGTTGTCCTTAACTCATTTTTTGTTATTATTCAACAACCTTAACTTTTTTGACATTGTCCTTTAAAAATTCCAGGCGATTAAGCGCGTTGATATAGGCCTTGGCCGAAGCCACAATGACATCCGGATCGGCACCGCGCCCGACCACGGAATGGCCGTTGTATTTGAGCTGCACACTGACCTCGCCCTGCGCGTCCGAGCCGCCGGTAATGGCATTGACCGCATAGCGCAGGAGCTGGTAATTGGTTTTGGTGATTTTGCGGATGGCCGCGAAAGTGGCGTCCACCGGGCCGTTGCCGAAGCCCGCCTCACGCACGATTGTATCGCCGATCTTCATCTCCATTGTTGCCGTCGGCACCGCGACATTGCCGCTTACCACGTTGAGGTAAACGAGATTATATTTGTCCTCGCCGCGGTAAATTTCTTCGGAAACAATAGCTTCGAGGTCTTCATCATAAATATCCTTTTTCACGTCCGCCAGATCCTTCACGCGCGCGGCTATTTTGGTGATTTGTTCATCATTAAGGTTGTACCCCATCTTTTTAAGATGATGCGAAATAGCGTTACGGCCCGAGTGTTTTCCCAGGACGATGTGCGTGTCGCTGATGCCCACGGATTGCGGCGTCATAATTTCATAGGTTATTTTTTCTTTAATGAGCCCATCCTGATGAATGCCGGATTCATGCGCGAAGGCGTTGGCGCCCACGATAGCCTTATTGGGCTGCACCGGTATGCCGGTAATCTGCGTGAGCAGGCGCGACGTTTTATAAATCTGATCTGTGTTTATCTTGGTGTAGAGTCCGTACATATCCTTGCGCGTGGCCAATGCCATGACTATTTCTTCCATCGCTGTGTTGCCCGCGCGCTCGCCGATGCCGTTGATGGTGCATTCCACCTGTCTCGCGCCGTTGCGGATGGCGGCCAGGGAATTCGCCACGGCGAGTCCCAGATCATTGTGGCAGTGCACAGCGACAATCGTATCGCCCATATTTTTGACATTGGCAAAAAGATAGGCAATCAAATCTCCGAATTCTTCGGGAATGGCATAGCCCACGGTGTCCGGGATGTTCACCGTGCCGGCGCCGGCGTCAATTACCGCGGATACCATATCGACAAGATAATCTTTGTCCGAGCGCGTGGCGTCCATCGGCGAGAATTCCACGTTTTGAGTGTAGGAGCGGGCGAGCTTCACCGCATCGACCGCTTCTTTGAGCACCTGCTCGCGACTTTTTCTGAGCTGGTACTTGAGATGAATGTCGGAAGAGGAGATAAAAGTATGAATGCGCGGATGCGCCGCTCCTTTTATCGCCTGCCAGGCGCGGTCGATGTCCAGCTTATTGGCGCGCGCCAGTCCCGCCACTTGGGATTTTTTAATTTCTTTGGCGATTTGCTTGACGGCGTCAAAATCGCCTTCCGAAGCGATAGGAAATCCCGCTTCGATGATATCGACGCCGAGTTTTTCCAGTTGCCGGGCCATCATCAGCTTTTCTTCCGTGTTCATGCTGTAGCCTGGCGATTGTTCCCCGTCTCTCAATGTCGTGTCGAAAATAAAAACGCGATTTTTGTCTTTCTTCATCATATTTTCCCCCTCATTAGAATAATTTATCTAAAACAAAAATAAAAAAGGCCGTGGGTTTCTTCCGCCCACGGCCTTTTAGGTTATCAGTTATGTTTATATTTCTAGTGATGACCTAAAAACGATGAGCGGCAGGCCCTGAGTAACAGGCGCAGCAGAGCGAGACCCAAAAGCAGGGGCAGGATGTTCAGTTCTAAATTCTGATTTCTCGCTATATACAGCATCGTTTTTATCTAGCCTTCATTTAAAAAGTGTAAACAACTTAGTGTAAAAAAAATATTTTGTCAAAATATTTTTTCTGGAAAGGAAAAATTCATGCTGACGTCAATTATCCTTTTGGATGCGTCATCAGCGGATAGGGAAATCTTTAAGAAGTCGGTAAATCAATCTATATTTCATGCCGATCGATAATATTTTTTAAAAATTTACTTGACAAAACAAGTCATAAAAACTAGGTTTGGCAATTCGCTTGAGGGTGGATTTTTGTGTTTTTTTGCCTGATAGCGTAAGAGTTTGATATTAATAAAGAAATAGGTGGAAAATCTGCTGGCGTAGCTCAATCGGTAGAGCAGCTGATTTGTAATCAGCAGGTTGCGGGTTCAAGTCCCATCGTCGGCTCCACATGTGGAGGAATTCCCGAGCGGCCAAAGGGGGCAG
>DLNC01000017.1 GCA_002478265.1 Syntrophaceae bacterium UBA7520 | reverse complement strand
AACACAACTTTTGTTTATATCTCTTCTATGGACGAGGAGCACCGTGTTTTCAAGGGAATGATTGTTGATAATTTTCTTTTAAATGAACAACAGTGGGTTAAAATTCTTGCAAACGATAGTATTCGCCAAGCAATTGGATCTGAATCGAATATTAATCCCAATTCCTATAATATTGTATGTAAAATCCAAGATTGTAATATTCCAGAGTTTTTAGGGCGTTTTGTGGGAGTAGTTATTGATAGATCAAATATTATGAAATTACGCTTTAATTATGCAGGGAGAGTAAAAGTATTTGAAGGTAATTTACTAGAGGCCATTATATCAGGGAAGCAAGTATTGTATCAAATAACTCAAGGACTTACAGATGTTGAACCATTAGAACAAAAAAATGAGGCAGGCTTGATTGTTGGTGAAGCTGTACAGCTTGGTATATGGGATTCGAAGAAACTATTTTTTGAGAAATATGGGTGGGTACCTGAAGTAAACACCCCTTTATTTATTGCAACGAAAGCGCCTGATTTTGTTGTTGAAGAGGGCGAAAAGCAAGTCGGTACAATCCCCGGAACTAATTACCCCGTGTTATTGAACCTGCAGCAGGCAGTGACTCATCACACGGCGATTCTCGGAGTTACAGGATCAGGAAAGTCAGTTTTCTGTAGAGATCTGATTCGAAAGATTATTTCGGATGGTATCAAGGTCATTTGCGTCGACTTCACAAATGAATATCGTAAGAAGCTTCCCGATCTTGTGCCAGAGAATGTGGTTACCGATGATCATAAAGACGATCTTTTTGAAGCGATAGATGCTCTCTCGACACAACTCGAAGAATTCGCCAATAAACGGGATAAAAAAATCGTTGCGGAAACCACGAGAGTGTTAAAAGAGCGATTCTACGAATCTGTAAAGCAGTTCATACAGTCGGATAAGACCCTCGGACTGTTCGAACTTCCAGATGTTTCAAACACAACCGGTATTCTGGAGTACACGAAGTGGTTCTTCCGTGGGCTTTTTCAGGTAGCGAGGCAGGATGCCAACTTTGGTAAACAAGTATGCGTTGTTATTGAGGAGGCTCACACGGTAATTCCAGAATGGACTTTTATCGGAGTCGAAGAGAAAAAAGCTGCGTCTTTAGTTAATAGCATCAGTCAAATCGCTCTCCAAGGTCGGAAATACAACGTTGGCTTCATTGTAGTCGCCCAAAGAACCGCAAATGTTTCAAAAACAGTCTTAACGCAATGCAATACTATCGTAGCTTTTCAACAGTTTGACAAGACGAGTTCTGATTTTCTACTTAACTATATGGGCGCGGAAATGGTTACGGCGTTACCTGCTTTGCGATTCAGACAAGCCATAGCAGTCGGAAAAGCTTTCAGGTCTGGTGTACCCGTGATTTTCGAAGTTCCAGTAATAGAAGAACCATAAGCAAAAGATAAGGAATATGATAATCCAGAAAAAACAATACAAGTTATGACAAAAAATTAGATGAATAACCGGAAGAGCATTCCTTACGAAAGTGCGCTGATAGTTAAATAGATAATTACCTTACAGAAAATTAACGCGCGTAGGGTGGGAACTTCCATTCAAATTGATCATTAGTCCAATACAGGCGCGTCCGAATCTTCCTCATCAATCCCCAATTTCTGAATCCGTTCAATTTCGTTCAGTTTCATTTTGAGAATCACAATCAGCCCGATGATGCCGAGCCAGAAAAGAGCAATGGTTCCATACACAGTATAGGCCTCGACGGGTGCGGTCGGGAAGACGGGGATTTTTTCTTCGGCAAAAGCGAAAGAGGGGAGGGTGAAGTAAAACAAAATAGAGATTGCCACGGTCAAAAAGTGAACTCGTAATGACAAGAATCGAGATTGCTTCGCTACGCTCGCATTGACAAATAAAAAGGATGATAATCTGGATTCCCGCTGGATGTTAATCCCGCGTATGCGGGACAGGAATGACGAAAGCAGAAATTGCTTCATCAGCTTGTGCGGTTTCGCAAAGACAGAGGAAAATGATGATGTACGCAGAGATTGCTTCATCCGCTTGAGCGGATTCGCAATGACAAAGGAAAAGTATGACAGTCTGGATTCCCGTTTCCACGGGAATGACAATGTAAGTGTTCTTTTATTCATAAGCGCTCCTAACTGAAAAAGCCTATCAGTGTCATGGTGAGAAAATAAATCAGGTAAATAACGGCAATAATCGTGAATAAACGGCTTTTCTGGCCGCGGTTGGACTTTCTATCCAGAAACGGAATCAAAAAGAAAAAGATAATCCCGATGGTGACGCAGATGATGGCAATCGTTTCGCCGTTAAAGCCGTAAATCGTGCCGGGGAATAGCTTGAGTGTCTCCAGCATAAAAAGAAAATACCACTCCGGCTTGATGCCTTCCGGCGGCGGCGCGAGCGGATCTGCTTTTATGCCGATTTCCGGAGGCAGTAATACCGCCAGCGTGACCACCACGCCTAAAACCACCAGCCAGATCATCATGTCTTTGTAAAAAACATTGGGAAAGAATGGCTCGCCCGTCTTTTGCTTGTTTTCCACAGATACCGGCACGCTCATGCCGTGATATTGAACAAGCAGTACATGCAGGCCGATGAGCAGCAGCGACAAAACCGGCAGAATGGAAACATGAAAAGCGTAGAAGCGGATAAGCGTATCTCCCGTTACTTCTGTGCCGCCGCGCAGGAATATTTTTATAAACCAACCGACAACAGGCAGATTGCCCGCACCACCCGTCGCCACGCGCACCGCGGCAAACGCCCGTTCATCCCAGAGCATCAGGTAACCGCTCAAGCCAAAGAAAATCGAAATTACCAGCAGAATAAAACCGCTCACCCAGATAAATTCACGCGGCTTGCGGTAAGATTTAACCAGCAATGTGCCGAAAAGATGGATAAAGACAAAAACAATGCAAAGCTGCGCTCCCCAGTGATGAAAAGAGCGGAAAAACCAGCCCAGGTTGATTTTGGTGACAATATCGATAATGCTTTCATAAGCGTAATCGACATGCGGAATGTAATAAAAAGCCAGCACCATGCCGGTGATGAATTGCAGGATAAAAAGAAAAAGCGTGATGCCGCCGGTGTAGTACAAAAAATCGTAGCGGTGTCTGGGCACAAGTTTGCTTTTGGCCAGCTTTTTCAGTTCGGCAAAATCGTAGCGCTCTTCAAACCAGTTTTTAAACTTTAGCCAGATCAACTTTCGCTCCCTTTCTGGCGATGATTATTTTTTCGCCTTTTTCCAGTATTTCAAAATGCTCCAGCGGTTTGGGCGGCGGCCCTTCGATGTTTACGCCCTGATCGCTAAACCAACCTTGATGGCAGGCGCAGTAAAATTTTTGCTCTTCGGGACGATAGGCAATGTTGCATTCCATGTGCGTGCAGACGCCTTTGAAAGCGGCCACTGTCCCGTCGGCGCGTTTCAAAAACAGACCGAGCACGCCGCCCCAAGCAAACGCCTTGGTGGAATTAGGGGGGATATCGATAAATTCGTTTTTATCCAGCACGACAAAATCAGGTTCTTTGCCCAGGGTGGGAAAGGCGAATTTGAATAAGGAAAAAAGAGTGCCGGAGAAAAAAGCAATCAGCGAGCCGCCGAAAAGCGTGTTTAAAAACTGCCGGCGCGTGATGAGAGAATATTTCAGCTTCATTTTTCTTTCACCCCCAGCAGTTCTTTGGCTTTGTTTTTCAAAAGCGTCTTGCGCAGTCCCACAATGCCGTCGGTCGGACGCACATCCTTGGGACAGGCATCAATGCAGCGGAAAACCGTATCGCAACCCCAAACACCTTGCTCGTTGTTGAATTTTTCCAGCACACCGGTCGCTCTTTCATCGCGCGAATCGGCGGAAAAACGCTGCAGTTTGGCCAGCGCCGCGGGACCGGCGTAATTTTCATCTCTGTTTAAAACAGGGCAGGCCCCGTAACAGCAGGCGCAAAGGATGCAGTTGACGAACTGGTCTATTTTTTTGCGGTCATTTTCGCTTTGGTAAATCTCTTTTTCTGGTTCCGGACTTTTGCGGACAAGATACGGCTGGACCTTTTCATACATCTGCCAGAAAGGCGTCATGTCCACAACCAGGTCTTTGATGACTTCAAAGTTGGGCAGAGGCTCCAAGATTATCGTATCCGTCTCGAAAACGGCCACCTGTGTGCGGCAGGCAAGGTCTATTTTGCCGTTGATAACCATCGCGCAGGAGCCGCAGATGGCCGAACGACAGGACGAGCGGAAAGATAAAGTGCCGTCAATCTCGTCCCGGATGCGCAAAAGCATGCCTAAAACCGTCAGGCCTGGAATGACCCGGATTTTATACAAGGCGAAATACGGATCTTTTTTCGGTTCTTTGGCGTCATAACGCAGAATTTTAAAGGTATAGAAATCGCTCTTAATCAATATTTTCTCTCCATGGGCTGATATTTGGTAATTTTCACTTCTTTAAAAGAGATAAGCGGCTCGCCTTTTTTGCCTATTTTGGCAATCGTGTGTTTGAGCCATTTTTTGTCGTTTCTTTTGGGGAAGTCGCGCCGGAAGTGCGCGCCGCGGCTCTCCTCACGCAACAAAGCGCCCAGCACAATCGTATGCGCCACATCCAGCATATTTTCGAGCTCCAGCGCGTTTTGCAGTTCAAAATTCATGTGCAAATCTGCCGAAGAAATGCTCACTTTTTTATATCTTTCCTTGATTTTTATGACTTCATCCAACGCTTGAACAAGTTCTTTTTTCGTGCGGAAAATACCGACTTTTTCATTCATAACCGCGCCAAGGTCGGCCGCCAGTTTATAGGGGCGCTCGCCGCCGGGCTGCGAGAGCGCGCTGATTTTCTTTTCCATCTCTTTTTTGAGGGCGAGCAGAGGCTTTTCTTTAGGTTTTAATTTGCTTTTCGGCAGGTCTTCTTCAATGGCCTGAGCGGTGAGTTTCCCAAAAACGATGGTATCGAGCAGTGAATTTCCGCCCAAACGGTTGGCGCCGTGCACGCTGACACAGGCGCATTCACCCGCGGCATAGAATCCTTTGACTGATGAAGCGCCTTTTTCGTTAACATCAATGCCGCCCATGGAATAATGCTGCGAGGGCATAATCGGAATCGGCTCTTTCACCGGGTCGATGCCGATGAAATCGATGCAGATACTCCGGATGCCGGGCAGACGCTCGCTAATTTTCTTTTCCCCCAGATGCCGCAGATCCAGTTGAATATACGTGCCCAGAGGATGTTCAAAACCGCGCCCTTCTTCCATTTCCGTCATGATACAGCGCGAAACAATATCCCTTGGAGCCAGTTCCATGGCACCAGGGGCGTATTTCTGCATGAATCGCTCGCCTTTGTTGTTTAAAAGATATCCGCCTTCGCCGCGGCATCCTTCGGTCATAAGAATGTTCGTGCCGATAAGCGTGGTGGGATGAAACTGGACAAACTCCATATCCTTGAGCGGCACGCCGGCTTTGTAAGCCATGCCGATGCCGCTGCCGGTATTAATCAGCGCGTTGGTCGAGTTGCGGTAAACTCTGCCGTAACCGCCGGTGCCGAAAATAGTAACTTTCGCGCGCACGGGAATCAGCTTGCCGGATTTCATATCCAGAACGATCACGCCGTGACACTGGCCGTCATCCACACAAAGCGCAATGACAAACCATTCCGGATAAATTTTCACTTTTTTATAAACGGCGCGTTCGTATAAAGTATTCAAAAGCGAATGGCCGGTGATGTCGGCGGAAAAACACGTGCGCGGGAAACCGCCGCCGCCGAAAGGCCGCTGGGCGATGGTGCCGTCCGGAAATCGGCTGAAAGGACAGCCCCAGTGCTCCATTTCATAGACGACACCCGGCGCTTCCTTGCACATTATTTCAATGGCGTTCTGGTCGCCCAGATAATCACTGCCTTTAATTGTGTCAAAGGCGTGTTTTTCCCACGTGTCGTCGCGGCCGTCGGGATTATTCGCGAGCGAAGCGTTGATTCCTCCCTGCGCGGCAATGGAGTGAGAGCGCACGGGATATACCTTGGAAATGAGGCCGACATTAAATTTATCGCAAAGACCAACTGCCGCGCGCAAACCGGTGAGACCGCCGCCAACAATAAGAATATCGTGATTAAGCATCATTTATACGAACCTGACAAAAAAATAAATTAACACAGCCGAGATAATCCCGGCGGCGATGTTCGATACCCAAAACAGCATTTTTTCTTTTCTCAGGCCCAGATCGATAATCACCGTCCTGATCCCGTAAATGCTGTGGAAAGTGAAAAGCACGATAATCAGCACGTCAATTACCGGATGCCGATGCAGCGATAACGCCCAATCCGGGCGGTTATCAGCTGGCAACAGGAAAAAGCCGGTCAGAATTTTAATGCCGATCAGGAAAATCAGCGTCAAACCGCTGAGGCGGTGAAAAAGCCAGATAAACATTTGTTCCCCCTATTTATGTGTAATATATCATTTCCCCTTGTAACTGGGTTTTCTTTTTTCCAGAAAGGCCTTCATGCCTTCGGTCTGATCTTCGCTGGCGAAAGCTAAAGAGAAGGCGGCTCTCTCAATTATTTTACCCGTGTAGTTATCAACGTCCTGCGCGTTTTGCACGGAGAATTTTGCCAGACCCACGGCAACAGGACTGTGGCGGGTGATCATTTTCGCCATGGCAAATGCCTCTTCCATAAGTTTATCATCCGGCACGACTTTGTTGACCAGATTTATCGCCAGCGCTTCCTCGGCGGAAATCATCTTGCCCGTAAGTACCAGTTCCTTGGCTTTGCCCAAACCTACCAGTTTGGATAAACGCACCGTGCCGCCCGCGCCGGGAATGATGCCGATGTTTATTTCCGGCTGACCGAACTGCGCGCTTTGGGCCGCCACGCGAATATCACAAGCCATGGCCAGTTCGCAGCCGCCGCCCAGGCAAAATCCGGCAATCGCCGCGATAAAAGGTTTTTTGGATTCCTCCATGCGCAGGGTAATATCCCAAAGCTCCGAGTTGGAAAACATTTCCATGGCGGTGTTGTTGACCATCGCGGCAATATCCGCGCCTGCGGCAAACACTTTCGGGCCGCCGGTCAGAATAATCGCCCGCACGTTGGGGTCCGCATCCATGTCCATGATGGCCTGAAGCAATTCCGAACGGACGGTTTGATTGATCGCGTTGCGCACCTCCGGTCGGTTCAGCGTGATGATACCCAGCTTCTCTTCAAGTTTTTTTTCAACGATTATCGTGGCATAGCTCATGAACATCCTCCTTAAATTAAGTAATCAGTAGCGATTCTTCCGGGCAGGTGAGCACGATGTCTTCTTCGCTCTTGATCAATTCCGTGGTCAAAACCGCCTGGGGAAGAATGTTGTTTAAGTAATAACGGGCGGAAGCGACTTTACCCTCATAATAAATCGCGTCGCTCGTTCCTTTTTTTGCCTCTTTCAATTTTTTGGCGGCAATCAGCGCTTGTTCCATCAGGCAGAAGGAAACATAAACCTGCGCGCAGACAAAAAGCGCGCGCAGGGCGTTAAGCGGTATCATCTGACGCTTACTTTCCATATTGGCATACCATGAATCATAAGTCGCTTTCACTTCGGTCAATGCATGAAAGCCTTTAGTCAGGTTTTTCATTTCTTTCTCAAATCCTTCAGCTCTGATGTTGGCGTCAATAAATTCTTTAATTGAAGCCATCCAGTTGGCGAAAGGCGCGCCGTCTTTCATCCGCATTTTCCTGCCGATTAAATCATTGGCGTGAATGAATGACGTTCCTTCCCAGATCGTCAGAATTTTGGAATCGCGCAGGTATTGCTCGACGGGATATTCCGAAGAATAACCGACGCCGCCTAAAACCTGAATGGCCTGAGCGATAACGCCCAGGCTGGCCTCGCTGCCGTAGCCTTTAACCAGCGGTGTAAGAATTTCGGCAAAGTCACCGAATTTTCGTGCTTTTTCCTTATCGGAGGAATTGCCCTCAATATCGAGAAAGTAAAAGCCTTTGAAAATCATGGCGCGAATCCCTTCCACCGTGGCTTTCATATCTAGTATCATCCGGCGGATGTCTTCGTGCTTGATAATCGGCACGCGCTCCGCGTTTTTAATGCCGAAAGGGCGTCCCTGAATGCGTTCCGTGGCGTACTGCGCGGCGAAATAACAGGCGGCGGCGGCTTGTGAATTGGAATTATGGCCCGTGCCGATGCGCGATTCGTTCATCATATGGAACATCATCGCCAGGCCCTTGGAATGACCTTTTTCATCCGGCGGCGGGCCCAGCATGATTCCGCGACAATTATCCTCATCACCGAAATTTAGCAGCGCGGTGGCCTGCGCGTGCAGACCCATCTTGTGTTCCAGGCTTACCGTAGTCACGTCATTGGGAACGCCCATCGAACCGTCATCGTTTACCCAAAACTTGGGAACGATATATAAACCGATGCCGGGAGAGCCGGGTGCGCCTTTTTCCGGACGCGCCAAAACAAGGTGAATGGTATTTTCACCAGTGCCCTGGTCGCCGGCGGTGATGAACATTTTGGTTCCCTTGATTTTCCAGATGCGCGGGTCATCCGTGGGATATGCGCGCGTGATTATATCTCCTGTGTCGGAACCGAAATTAGGCTCGGTCAGACACATCGTTCCCTGCCAATCGCCGGCAAGCATTTTCGGGACAAACATATCGTTATCTTTTTGTGTGCCGAAGCGCAAAATCAAATTGGCCGCGCCGCTGGTGAGCTTTATACAGGAAGTAAGGGCAGGGCAGGCGGCGGTATTCATTTCAAAAATAGCCTTGTATAAAATAAGCGGCATGCCTGTTTCCACTTTGATGCACTCACTTGATGAGCCCCAGCCGTTTTGCTGCAGAAATTGATAAGCTTCCTTAAACCCGGGAACCGGCACGGGCTGGCCATTGACCAGCTTTACGCCTATTTTGTCGCCCGGAGCGTTGATGGGGTTGAGCACTTCCTTGGCCACTTTGTATCCCTCGCTTAAAAGCATATCAACGTCGTCGAGGCTGAAAATACCCTTGAATCTTTCACAGTCAAATACTTCTTGGGAGGGCAGCCACTCTTTAAGAATGAATTTTAAATCGCGCAGATCATATTTAAATTCCATTTTAATCTCCTTGGAAAAATTTTATTCATAAATTTGCTCAAGCAGCTCCACAATTTTTTGCTGGCTGGGCGTTGTGGGATCCGTGGCCATATTCACCGCGTCGCGCGAGGCAAAAAAAGCAATTCCCTTTAGGTCTTCTTTTTTAATGCCGTGAGCTTTAAGACTGAGCGGGATATTGAGTTCCTTGTATAGATAGAGCAGGCTTTCTTCAAGATCGTTGGCGCGGTTAATCAGATAAGCCATATCGGCAAATTGTTCCCGGCAAGTTTCCTTATTGGCTTTGACAAAACACAAAAGGCCGAAGATCGCCGCGCGGCCGTGCGGCATGTGATACCGGGCGCCCAGTGTGTGCGTGATGGCATGTCCGATACCCAGGCCTTTCAAGAAGGCCAGGCCGCCGCAGATGGCCGCCATGCACATGTCCGTGCGCGCGGGAATATTATTGCCGTCTTTGTAGGCGGGAATCAAACTTCTGCCGATTAATTTTGCGCCGTAAAGCGCCATGGATTCAAAATACGGGTGATATGGCGTGGCGAGCGAGACGTATCCTTCAATGCAATGCGCCAGGGCGTCAATGCCTGATTCTATGGTCAAAGCCTGCGGCATGGTTTTGCATAAAAGCGGATCAACAACGGCCAGCTTCGGAATGAAGTGGTTGCTCATCAGAATGAATTTTAAATTGCGCTGTTTGTCCGTTAAAACGGCGCAGGGGTTGACTTCGCTGCCCGTGCCGGAAGTGGTGGGGATGGCGATAATCGGCGGGAAGATTGGCTTAATTTTCGCGCTTCCGCCCAGGATCCCTTCGTATTGGCGCAGGTCTCCGCCGTGCGTGACGCGCAGGCCCAGTGTTTTTGCCGTATCCAGGGAACTGCCTCCCCCCAGGCCCAAAATCGCGTCACAGCCCGTTTCTTTGTATAATTCACCGGCTTTTTCGATCAACTCCAACGGCGGATCCGGCTCAACCTCCGGAAAAATATGCGTTTCGAAGCCGCTCGCCGTTAATATGTTTTTGATTTCTTTGGAACGGCCGCTCTGATGCATAAAAGGATCCGTGACTAAAAATATTTTTTTAACTTTGAGCTGCCTGATTCTTGCGCCCATCACTTTCGCCACGCCCGCGCCGAGCATGACATCGGGCAGAGGCGGAATGCGCACTTCCCAGATTTTTTCTTTTTCCCGAAACGCATCCAGCGCGTTCCAGAGATTTTTTACGTCTTTTTCTTCAACATCGAAAACGGCTTTCGTGGGAGCAATCGATTCGTCTTTAATGAAAGAAGGTATATCGGTATCAATCTGGCTGAACTGCGCATGTTTATTGAAGGCGATCTGGTCGCGCAGCGTTTGCTTGCCGATTTCCATGACATCCTCCGCGGTCATCTTCAGGCCGTAGCGCGCGTTCATCAGCGCGGCAAAAAAAGGATAGATAGAAGCGCCGCCGGGAACGGAGTTAAGGCAATAACCGAAAGCGTCGCATGTGGCGGACTGAATCTGCGCCCGCAAAGAATTTTCTATCTGCTGTTCTTTGTTCTTTGGTATGCGATAAGTTAGACCGGCCGTATGATCCGCGCCCATCGGGCTCGTGAAATAAGTCATGCCCGTTCCTTTTACCGCGCGGGGGTCATGCGCGGGAAGGGCCTGTCCCTTAAATGCGGGCACGCGGCTGATGTTCAGGAATCTGGCCGTAGTGACCACGCCGTTGGCTAAAGCAAAGCCAAGGGGAGTTTCTTTCTCGATTTCTTCGAGCAGTTTTGCCGCGGCTTGCGCATCGCCCCAGGACATTTTTACCGCTTCGGCGGCCAGGCCCAGTGAACTGCCGGTTTCGATGGCGTCCAGCCCCAGATCGTCACAGATGAACTTGAGCTGGGCGATGGCGTCGTTGTCGGTAATGCCCAGGTTTGTCCCCAAAAGCGCGATGGTTTCATACTCATAAGCGGCGCAGATTCTCTTACCTTGCTTGTCGGGATAGACAATGGAGCATTGCACCACGCATCCCGGCATGCAGCCGTGCATTTTGCCGCCGCGTTCAAAAAGAATTTTCTGAATGTTATTGCCGCTCACTTCGACAAAATTATCCGGTCGCCCGGAGTGATAATTACGCGCGGGCAGAGTGCCGTGGCCGGCGGAATTGGAAATGGCAAAGGGCGTTCCGAAGCGCGAATAAAGACTCGTGCTCACATCGTGCTTAAGCGTTTCGACCCAGTCTCTTACGGTTTTGCGGAATTCTTCGGCATGCGTTAGTTCAATCGGTGGCGTATCGGATGCGTCGAGAATTATCGCCTTGAGACCCTTTGCGCCCATGAGAGCGCCCAAGCCGCCGCGGGCGGCATTGCGTGAAGGATCTCCGAAAATATCGGTAAGAGAAATCGATGCGCCCTTGTATTGCTTTTCTCCGGCGAAGCCGATGGAAATGACGGCGATTTTATCCCCGAATTTGGCGCGCAGGGCTTCTGCCAGTGCGTAGTTTTTCATGCCGCGGTATTCATCAGCGGGCAGTAGTTGCGCCTTGTCTTTGCTGATAAAAAGGCAATAGAGTTTACCACTGGCGGGAGCTTCCTCCACGACGATGGCCCGCAGGCCCAGCCGATCAAGGGCCTGACCGGCGGGGCCGCCGGAGTTGGCTTCTTTGATGCCTTGGGTGAGGGAGCTTTTGCCGCCGATAGAAATGCGCCCCAGCTGCGGCGCTTTCGTGCCGGCCAGCGGTCCACAGGCAATAATCAGTTTGTTTTCCGCACCCAGAGGATCGCACAGGGGAGGCACTTCTTGGTTCATAATTTTGGCGATCAGAGCGCTGCCGCCCAGATATTTCCATTCGTCAGGAATGGGCTCGTACGAACCCTTTTCTTCATTGATTTGAACCCTTAAAATTTTCATAAACGCTTCTCCATTTTTTCCTCTTCAGTTTAGGTTGGGGATGGGCGGCAGGCATAGGCTAAAACGATTATCCCCGCCAGGGAAATTAAATAGCCGCAGACCAAAACAATTTTATTTAGCACACCCGACAATTGCGGGGCCAAAAGGCGTGCCAGGACAACGCCTGCAAAAGCCACCATGATTCCGGTTATCCAAAATATTTTTTTCTTTTTCATAAATTTATCTCAATATCGTCACAAAAATACCGGCGATGATGGCGGTGGTAATCACTCCGGAAACGCTCGCGCCCATGGCGTAAGGCAGAATAATTGCCTGGTGGTTTACCTTTTGGATCTCTTTTTGCGCGATTTTCGCCGTAGTCGGTATGCACGAAACTCCCGCAATGCCGACGACCGGATTGTATTTTCGCCCGGTGGCAAAATACAAAACATATCCACCGATGATTCCACCGATGCCGGACAAAAGAAGGGCGAAGATGCCAAGCAACAGCAGATTCATCACTTTGGGGCTGAGGATTATCTGCGCCTCACAAAGCACGCCTAAAAGCAGCGCCAGAAAAAAGGTGGAGCCGTAAAGAACGGGGCCTTCCAGAAATTCCACAAAACGCTTGATTCCGGCTTCCTTGATGATCACCCCCAGAAAAAAAGACATGAACAGGGGAGCCGCCACCGGAAAGAGCAGGCACAACACCGTGCAGGTAATAATGGAAAAAGCTATTTTTTCATTGCGTGATATCTTGGGGATATTTTTTAAATCCATTTTGATGCCGCGCAGGCGCTTGGGCACCAGAAGCCGGATCAGATAAGGGTAGCCGCCGTAAGTTAAAGAAAGATAAAGATAGGCGACGATGGTAATCGGCACAAAAAGATCCTTGGCCAGAATGAGCGAGGTGAATAAAACCATGGGCCCGTCCGCACCGCCGACAACGGAAATCGCCGCCGCTTCTCTATACGTAAGTCCCATCCAGACCGCCAACGGGAAGGTGAGAATTGTTCCCAGTTCGGCAAAAATAGCGACGAGCATTCCCTTGAAAGGCGCCATCATAATATAGCCGACATCGGTAATTACGCCGATACCAAGAAAAAGAAGACAGGCGATAAGACCGTTGCTGAACGTGAAAGTGTATACCGGCTGGAGAAAATTTATCTGCAGCGCATCGAGTAACTTCGCCGGATCGCTGACAATCGGGTCAACGAAGATGGTGCCGGTGGTTGCCGCCGACAAATACAGCACTGCCGCGTTGACGGAGGCCATGCCCACGCCCATGGGAATCATAATCAGAGGTTCCAGCGTGCCTTTCGCGCCCAGAAAAACCAGCGCGATGCCCGCGATGATCAGCACAATTCGCCCGGCGGTTATTAAAGGATCTCCGGATACCATGGTCGCGATTCCCTGAAACAGATTTAAAAAATCAGCGCCGGACATTGCTAATCCTTTTTTTCCAAGGTTTCTTTTTTGCGCGCCAACATTTGAGAGATGGCATGAGCGTGAGCAATGTGCCTCTGCCATTTGATGCCGCTGAAAAGAATGCGTATAAACCAGGCGACGCTCAGTGAAACGATGATGCAGATAAAATACGCCAGAGCCACAAAGTGCACCGGCCCGATAAAAGCTACTGTTTTCATTTTTTTACTTCTTTCGTTATGTTTTTATAAACACGGCGATCAACGCAGTGTTTATTTGTTATCTTTTGGCCGCTCCAAGCCCTTTACAATCTGCGAGCGGATAATCCGCGGCAAAATCATGTGATGCTTGGGGCAAATGGCCTGTGGATTCTGGTAAACACAGTTGGTGAAAGCAACGAGGTATTTTCTGATTTGCGCGAAGCGCACCACCTCGTCCACGAATCCTTTTTTGGCGCAGTAAAACGGCTCGGAAGTCTCTTCGTAATGTTTGACCATTTCGTTCATTTTGTCGATGACCGGCTGCAGCGGCTTGCCCGCGTCTTTTTCCTTAACTAACCGCCGCGCGTAACTGGCCACCGCCGCCGTTTCTCCGTGCATGACGTTGATTTCCGTGGCCGGCGTTCCCAGAGTAAAGGCGTTGTTGTTGTTGGCCGTGGGCCCGCCCAAGACATAGTGTGCCGCCGCCGTGCCTTTGCGCAGAACAACCAGCATCATCGGCAGGTCGGTATTTTCAATGGAATAAATCAGCGATTGACCCAAACCTAAAAGCTCCGCTTTTTCGGCCGTGTCACCGACATCAATGCCGGTGGTATCCTGAAACCAGATAATCGGCACCTTGTCGCGCGCGCAAAGGGTAACGAACTCGCTCATTTTGATCAGTCCCTGGCGGTAAAGTTTTCCGCCGACGCCCATATACTCATTGGTGTATTCGGGATAATCAGGCAGGAAACCCTGACGGTTGCCGATTACGCCCATCAGAAAGCCGTTGATTTTCACCAGGCCGGTATAAATTTCCGGGCCATAACCGGGGCGGAATTCCAGGTGCTCGGAATTATCCGACACTCTGGCCAGAACCTGTTCGAAATCATATGTTCTTTTTTTATTCATCGGTATAATCGAGGCGATTTCTTCCGACGCGAATTTAGGTTCCGCCGGTTCGCTCACGCGGAAAAACCGGGGATTGTAGGCGGGCAGGTCGGTCATGTAGTCTTTAATCGCGTCGAGTACCTGTTTTTCTTCGTCGAAAACCGCCGTAAAAAATCCTGTGGCATCGTAGTGAATCTTCACGCTCCCCGGGGGAACGGATTTGAAATGACGGGTTGCATTGATTATTTCCTCCGCCCCCGCTTCATCAAAGTAACCTTTGGGGGACATGCCGCTGACAATTCCGCCGCCGCCCACGGCCATGTTCGCTTTTTTATGCGCCAGCAAAATGGTCGGGCTGATGGCCTGATAACCGCCGCCGGCAGGATTCGTGCCGTAAATGCCCGCGATAACAGGGATGCCCATTTGCTCCAACTCGGCGTGACGGAAAAAGCACGTTCCCTGACCGCGACGGTTGGCGTACACCTTTTCCTGTTCGGGCAGTTTTACGCCGGAGCAGTTGACCAGCCAGACCAGAGGCACGCGCAGAATTTTGGCGATATCCGTCACGCGCAGATTATTTTCCGCCTGGCCGGCAATCCAGGCGCCGGCCATCCACTTGTTGTTAAAGCCGATCAGAACGCACCACCTGCCGTTGATACGCGCCAGGCCGTCCACGACGCCCGTGCTTCCCGACTCCTCGTTTTCCGGATCAAAAATCGTATGCAGCGGGCAGAATGTGCCGGGGTCAACGAGGTATTCAATGCGCTCCCAGACGGTCATCTCTCCACGCTCATGCATAGTAGCCAGAGGCACACCGAAATTTCTTATTCTTTCCTGTTCGGCGTCAATGCGCTTCATAATTTCTTCGGCTTGAGCGACATTTTCCTTCATGCTTTCCAGTTGTTTGGAGGAAAGTGGTTTTCCTAAAGGATCCATTTTTTCAAAGTATTGCTTCATTTTGGCTCTCCCGAAAGGTAATTGGCTAATTTTTATTTAAAGCTTCCCGCATGGCTTCGGCAATTTTCACCGGGCTTTGCGCCACGACAACACCGCATTCTTCCAGAGAGCGGATTTTGTCTGTGGCCAGACCCTTGCCACCGGTGATAATCGCGCCTGCGTGTCCCATGCGTTTGCCCGCGGGCGCAGTGCGTCCGGCAATGAAGGCGGCCACTGGTTTTTTCAGATTTTCTTTTACCCAGCGCGCGGCAGACTCTTCCGCATCGCCGCCGATTTCACCGATGATGAAAATGCCTTTAGTATCAACATCTCCGGCAAATAATTTCAACACTTCAATGAAGTCCATGCCGACGATCGGATCACCGCCGATGCCCACGCAGGTGGACTGCCCCAGCCCGGCATCAGTTAATTGCTTTACCGCTTCATAAGTCAGAGTGCCGCTGCGTGAAACAACGCCGATATTGCCTTTTTTGTGAATACTGCCGGGCATGATGCCCACTTCACATTCGCCCGGGGTAATCAAGCCGGGGCAATTCGGACCGATCAAGCGCATTTTCGAGTGGCAAAGATATCTTTTTGTCATTACCATATCACGCACGGGTATCCCTTCGGTGATGCAAACAGCCAGTTCAATGCCGGCTTCCGCGGCCTCCAAAATGGCGTCCGCCGCCCAGGGAGCGGGGACCAGAATCATGGAAACGGTGGCTTTGGTATGCAAAACAGCTTCGGTCACCGAATCGAACACGGAAAACCCTTCAATCGAAGAGCCGCCTCGTCCGGGTGTAACGCCGCCGACAATATTCGAGCCGTAGGCCCGGCACTGGCGGGCATGTAAAAGGCCGCTTTTCCCTGTGATGCCCTGGACAATTATTTTTGAATTTTTATCAATCAGTATGGCCATATAATAATCTTTATGCCGCCGTTTTTTTCTTTTTCATCATTTGGGCGATTTTCTGCACGCCTGATTTGAGATTATCGACAATTTCAATATTCAATCCGGATTGAGCAAGAAGCCTGATTCCTTCTTCCAGATTGCTGCCGTCCATGCGCACGACAATGGGAATGTGCGGAGCTTTCTCTTTTGTGGCATCGATGATACCATGCGCGATAATATCGCAACGCATGATACCGCCAAAAATGTTAACAAAAATTCCCCGCACTTTTTTATCGCTCAGAATAATGCGGAAAGCAGCGGCAACTTTTTCACGGCTGGCGCCGCCGCCGACATCCAGAAAATTTGCCGGCTCGGTTCCATATTCCTTGAGAATATCCAGAGTCGCCATGGCCAGACCAGCGCCGTTGACCATGCAGCCGATATGGCCGCCCAATTTAATATAAGCCAGATCAAATTTGCGCGCTTCTATCTCCAGAGCATCGAGTTGGGAAAAATCAATCATTTTTTCGTATTCGGGATGCCGGAAGAGGGCGTTGTCGTCAAAATTGATTTTGCAGTCCATGGCCAAAAGGCGGCCGTCTTTCGTAACGACGAGCGGGTTGATTTCCAGAAGCGAACAGTCTTTTTCCAGCAAAATTTTATAAAGAGTTTGAATAAGTTTTATGCCTTCATCAAGCAGCTTGTTTTTCAAACCCAGCAAAACGCAAAGAGGGCGCGCATGATACGCTTTGACGCCCAGGAAAGGATCAATAAAAAGTTTATGGATTTTATCCGGAAACTTGCGGGCCACATCTTCGATATCCATACCGCCTTCCGAGGATGCGATCAGGCAGTAGCGTGATGTGCGCCTGTCCAGCGTCAGGGAAAGATAGAGCTCTTTTTCCACTTCAACTATTTCTTCAATAAGCAGTCGTTTCACCGGCAGGCCGTGCGCGCCCGTCTGCGCCGTAACGAGTCTTTTTTTGAAAAGATCTTTGGCTATGTCGCAGGCCTGCGCCTCATCACGCACAATCCTGATACCACCGGCTTTTCCTCTACCGCCCGCGTAAACCTGCGCTTTGAACACGCAATCACAGCCGAAATATTGATAAGCTTTTCCGGCCTGACGCGCTGATTTAACCATACAGCCGCGGGGAACATTAACACCGTATGCTTTTAAAATTTCTTTGGCTTGATATTCGTGAATATTCATTTTTACTGAAAACCGAAAAAAATAAGCGACTTTTTTTACGCCCTGTTGGGAGCGAAACCCAGCGCCGCATTGGCCACAATCATCGTATGCATGTTGGATGTTCCTTCCAGCGTTTCAAATTGCTTGGAGTCGCGCAGAAAACGTCCGCAGGGATATTCTTCGGAATAACCGAAGGAACCAAAGAGCTTCATGCATTCATTGGCCGCGTGCACCACTTCTTTGGCGCCGTAAAGCTTGGACATCGAAGTTTCCATGACATTGGGCAGGCCCTTGTCCTTAAGCCAGGCGGCTTTATAAACAAGATACGAAAGAGCTTCATGCCCCATTTTCATTTCCGCGATTTGCTGTTGAATGAGCTGGTATTTGCCGATCGGCTGCCCGAATTGCGATCGTTCATTCGCGTATTTGACAGAAGCCTCCAGAATGGCTCCGGACAGGCCTAAAGCACCGGCGGAACAACCGAGGCGTGTTGCATTCAATTGTGTCATGCACATCTGAAATCCCTGGTTTACTGTTCCCAAAACGAGCTTCTTGGGAACTTTAACATCTTCAAATGTGATTTCCGCCGTGTCGGATGCCAGCAGGCCGACTTTTTCGTGAAGTTTTTTACGCGTAATACCGGGCAGGGAATAATCCATGATAAAGCAGGTTATGCCTTTTGCGCCCGCGTCCTTGTTTGTTTTCACATAGAGCAGCCCATGATTGCTGACCGTGCCGTTGGTAATCCACATTTTGTTGCCGTTGAGCAGATAATAATCTCCCTTGTCTTCGGCCAGGCATTTCATGCCCGCGACATCGGAACCGACATCGGTTTCGGTCATGGCGAAACTGCCGATATATTCGCCGCTTACGAACTTGGGGATGTAATGCTGTTTTTGTTCTTCAGTGCCGAATTTCTGTATGGTGAGAGAAGGCCCCCAGCACTGCATGTTGAAAGCCATGCGCCAGGAAGTGTGTACTTTGGCAATCTGTTCGATAACGAGCACGCCTTCCAAGAAGCCCATGCCGTTACCACCGTATTTTTCATCGATGCAGAAGCCGAAAAAACCGAGCTCGGCCATCTTGTCAAAAATTTCCTTGCGCCAGTGCTGATTTTTTTCGTCCTCTTCGACGTGCGGTTTAATTTCGTTTTCGGCAAAGCTTTTTGCCATATCCTGCAATATTTTTTGCTCTTCGGTTAATGCGAAATCCATATTTGAATCCTCCCCACAATTTATCTTAAATTCATCCTAAAGTTTATTTTCTCTCTACAATCAGACAGATACCCTGACCGCCGCCGCCGCAGATTGTTTCCAGTCCATACTTTTCGCCACGCCGGATCATTTCATTAATGAGCGTTGTTAAACGCATCGCGCCGGTGGCGCCGATGGGATGTCCCAGGGAAATGCCGGAGCCGTTAACGTTGACTTTCTCATCCATTTCTTTGTCACTGATGCCGGAGAGCCGGGCATCAGCAATTGTCTGCACGGCAAAAGCTTCCTGAACTTCCACCAGGCCAATCTGCTGGATTCTTGCATTGATTTTTTGCAGCGCTTTTTGCACGGAAGCAGGCACGGCAGGGTAGGTAAGTGTGGGGTCGGTCGCCGCCACCGCGCAGGAGCGGAAATAAGCCAGCGGTTTGGCGCCCAGTTCTTTTGCTTTCTTTTCAGATGCCAGAAGCACGACGGAGGCGCCGTCGTTTTCCGAAGAGGAATTGCCCGCAGTGCAGACGCCATCGGCATAGACAGGTTTTAATTTGGCAAGTTTTTCCAGCGTGGTTTCCCGACGCGGCCCCTCATCGACACTGAAAAATATTGTCTGACCGTTTTTGTCTTTGCCGATAGGCACGGGAACTATCTCTTCGTTGAATTTTCCGGCATCCTGCGCCGCGATCGCTCTTTGGTGGCTTCTCAATGCCCAGCGGTCCGCTTCTTCGCGTGTTACTTTTTCTTTTTTGGCCGCGGTTTCCGCCCACGCCATCATGGAACTCAACTCTCCATAGCGGGCAATCGGCTGAGACATAACCCGCGCGCGCTGTATACGATCGTAAAAGGGAATCCCCCACATCGCTAGCGCGCCGTGCCCCCGCGGCATAAAGCCGTATTTTTCGTGACTTTTGCCGCCCAGGCCCCATTTGATGTCGCCGGGAATGTAAAGCTCAGCCTGACTCATCGAATCCATGCCGCCCGCGATAACAATATCGGCATTGCCGGTCTGAATTTTCATCGCGGCGTAAAAAATCGCTTCGAGTCCTGAACAGCAGCGCCTGTCCAGAACAACTCCCGGCACTGAATCCGGCCAGCCCGCTTCCAAAACGGCCATGCGCGCGCCGTTGGCGCATTCACCGTTTTGATACGCGCTGCCCATAATCACGTCATCAATCATGGCGGGATCCAGTCCGACGCGTTTAACCGCTTCCTGCAAAACAGCCGCGCCCAGTTTATATACAGGCACGTCTTTGAGGGAGCCACCATAAGCGCCAATGGGCGTGCGCACGCAACTCAAAAAAACGACATTTTCCATAACCTTATCCTGTCTTATAAATTTAAATCTTTTCTGGGTTTCTTTTCACCGGAAGTGTAGTCATACCATCCCTTACCGGTCTTCTTACCTAAATCTCCCGCCTGTACTATTTTTTCCATCAGAAGCGGTGGGCGGAATTTCGGGTCTTTATAACCTTCGTAAAGAGTTTTGAAAACATTCAGGCCGATGTCGATGCCCACCGCATCGTTTAATTCAAAAGGCCCCATGGGATGATTAAGCCCCAGTTTGACCGCTTTGTCGATATCTTCAAGAGTGGCCACGCCTTCGAGCAGACAGTTAAATACCTCGGCGCGGAAGGCGGCATTGATGCGGTTAACCAGGAATCCCGGCACGTCTTTGACGCGCACCGTGTCTTTTTTTAAACTTACGGCAAGCTCTTCGGTAACTTTAATCGTCTCCGGTGAAGTTTTCAGCCCGGGAATAACTTCGACCAGCTTCATTACCGGCACGGGACTGAAGAAATGCATGCCGATAAATTTATCAGACCGTTTAACTGTTGTTGCCAGAGATGTAATGGGGATGGAGGAAGTATTGCTCGCAAAAATAACTTCCGGCGGGCAAAGAGCATCCAGTTTTTCAAAGATTGATTTTTTTACTTCAAAATTTTCAAAAGCTGCCTCAATAACAAAATCAGCCTGTTTGGCGTCATCAAGAGAGATAGATTGAACAATGCGCGACAAAATCGCATTCTTGTCGTCAGCGGTAATTTTTTCTTTTTTTATTTGTCCATCAAGATTTTTGGCAATGACTTTTAACCCCTTGCCGACAAGTTCGCTTTTCACATCATTCATGATGACGTTATATCCAGCCTGAGCGGCGACTTGGGAAATGCCGGAGCCCATCAATCCGGCGCCGACAACCATGATCTTCTTTATTGCCATAAATTTATTCTCCTGAAGTGAAACGATATTCTATATTTTTAATAAAATTCAGCAAAGTTCGTACCATTTGAAAATTTATCGGATCAAGCAGGCAGCAAGTTATCATCCTGATAATTCGGAAAAAGACGAAAATTCCTTAATTATTAAATAATATTTATGATTTAAAAACGCAGCTAGTCCGCGATTGATGACAGGTGCAAATTAATTTTGATAACTTTAGTGTGAAGAAAAAGTAATGTTGACATATTTGTATTCATTATATACAATTTTAAAAAATTAAGAGGTATAAATGAAAATAATTTTCGAAAAATTAATAAAAGATATAATACAACCAGCCATTATAATTGATAAAAATAAAAATGTATTATATGTAAACACTAATTTTGCAAACAGGTTTTCACTTGAGACAGACAAACAAAATAATTTTCGGACAACTCCTCTTTTAAATCCATTAAATATTGAATCTTTAAATAAAAAACCGATTGCCGACATTAGATTCACCGTTTTTGACCAAGGGGATAAAATCAATGTATCTGTATATAAATTAAACATGCTGGAAAAAATGAAAAACATTTTTTTAGTGCTTTTCCAGACGAAAAGTGATGACGCAGCAACAACAATTATGCGAGCGCCTTTTGAAACAGAGGAACAATTAGCCAACGATATATTAACGCAAGAATTCAAAGAATTAATCGGTGAAAATATCGCTTTTAAAAGGGCGCTCGTCCTCGCGCAGCGCGCGGCAAAATCCAATATTTCCGTGCTGATAACCGGGGAAAGCGGCACTGGAAAGGAAATTTTAGCACGAGCTATCCATAAAGCAAGCACACGTCTTGCAAAACCTTTGATTGATGTCAATTGCGCGGCAATTCCCGATACGCTCATTGAGAGCGAACTTTTCGGTTACGAAAAGGGTGCCTTTACCGGCGCCAAGGCAGAAGGAAGAAAGGGATATTTTGACGAAGCCCATGAAGGAACAATTCTTCTTGATGAGATCGGAGACGCATCACTGCAGACGCAATCAAAACTGCTGCGCGTTCTGGAGGAAGGAACGTTTAAAAGAGTAGGCGGCACGAAAAACATCAAGGTTGATGTCCGTATAATATCTTCAACTAACAGGGATTTAACCGCGCTTATCGAACAAAAAAAATTCAGGGAAGATTTATTCTTCAGGCTTAACGCCTTTACCATTTTTTTGCCCCCATTGAGGCAGCGGAAGGAAGATATTCCGCTCCTGGTTGACCATTTTCTTAAGTCAAATAGCGATATTGAAAAAAGAAAGTTTAAATTATCTTCGTCGGCAATGGATATTCTCAATTCATATCACTGGCCGGGTAACGTGCGGGAACTGAAAGGCGTCGTAAGTTACGCCGTTAATATGAGCGCCGATAATTATATCAGGCCAAATTCTTTGCCTAATTTCCTCTTCGCGACGGGACAGACACATGAAGTGGATGCGTATATACCATCTTTTAAAGAAGATTTTTTCAATCTCGCACAGGCAACCACGGAATTGGAAAAAAAGCTTATCCGCAGGGCGCTGGAACAGACTTCCAATAAAAGCATGGCGATAAAAAAACTGGGCATTAGCCGACGCACTTTTTATCAAAAGATTAAAAAATACGGTTTAGACTATAAGCCGTGAGAATGATATCTGGAACGAATTATGCATTCATGGTTGATAAGCGCTGAGGATAAAACCAAATTGAAAAAAAACGAGCACGTGACAATTGTGGAAATATCACCGCGAGACGGTTTGCCCGCTTTGGGAAAAAGCCTTTCCACGGAAGATCATGTTTTATTCATCAATAAATTGTCCAAAGCCGGATTCAAAAAAATTGAATGCGCCTCTTTTCTCCACCCGCGCCTGTTGCCGGCTAAATACGACGCGGAAAAGATTGTCGAAGGAATTAATAAAGAACCGGGTGTAACCTATGTGGGTGTGGTGCCTAATGAAATCGGCTGCCGCCGAGCGCTGGTGACCCAGGTGGACGAGATTCTGATGCTTGTTGCCGCCAGTGACGCATTTAATAAAGTAACTATGGGCCGGACGCTGAAAGAGACACTAAACAAGACACTGCCCGCCATTTTCGACGCGACAGCAAAAAGCGCCAAAACGGTGCGCATTTACGTTCTTACCGCTTTCGGCTGTCCCTATGTCGGATTAATATCTCCGGATGAGATAACGCAGCTGGTTTTGAGATTGTCGTACATGGGCGCCAAAGAAATATCCTTGGTTGATTCCACCGGCATGGCTGATCCCCGTATGGTAAAAACATTAATCAAAGCCATTTTTGATCTAAAACTGAACATAAAACTGGCCGTTCATTTCCACAATACCAGAGGAACCGCGATCGCCAATTGTGTCGCCGCTTACGAAGCCGGAGTGAGAATATTTGATACTTCCTTAGGCGGCATGAGCGGAACACCATACGGATCGATGGAGCTTGATTTAGGGTACTGGAACGTGCCGACGGAAGATCTGGTCTATCTCTTCGAGCAGATGGGCATCAAAACAGGAATTGATAAAAATCTTCTTCTGGATTGCGTGGCGACAGCGGAAAATTTTGCCGGATTTCCATTGCCGGGGCACCTTTTAAGAGCCAACACATCGAAAAGCGAAGAAAAAATGCCTCAAGAAATGAAATCGGCGATACACCTTGATATGTAAACTTCCATACAATACGCGCAAAAATTATTTTATTCTTTGCGATTCATTTGAACCAAGAAAATAACGTTTTGGGTCAAAACAGCGCAAAAAAAGAATTTCATCTTCAGACGGCATGCATAGAACCTGGAGATTGCTTTTTATTTTTAATTTCCAGCCGCACTGCTCTTGAATGCTGCGCACGCATTCTTCTTCGGAAGCGGCGTTATTTAAAGGCAGGTAACCGGTGAGCATTAATTCCTCGCTTCCTTCGTCTTTTTCGAATATTCCGAACTGGGAAATAACGGTGGAAACTCTCGCACCCGGCGATGTTATATAATCAACTTTTTCCAGAAAACGCTCCTTGGTCTGTTCCAGAGTAACTATTGTTTCACTGGATCCCGAAGCCACATCGTTGGCCCCACCCGAACCGACAAGAAATGACCCGCCTGTTATTTTTGTGGTATTCACGTTGCCAAACTTATCCACCTGTCCGGCGCCGATTATGCCGATACTGGAAGTCTGAGCTCCGCTCATAAAAATGGCCAGCGACGTGAAAATGTCGGAAATCATCCGGCAGGAAGGTATGTTGCGAAGATTGAATACGTAGGGATCAGCGGGCTGCGGAGTGTATCCGTAATAACCGATTTCCGCGACAAGCTCCAAAGGATAGCCCCGGTGTTTCAAATTATAGTAAGCCAGCCAAGCGGCCAGATTGGAAACGCCAATGCCGCACAGCGCGAGACGGTAATTCTTTGTCTGGACTATTTCTTCAATTTTGCGCGCCGCGATGCTGACTAATATTTCCGCTGCTGTTGGATGCGCAGGTGAAGAAAGACGACCAGACATTTCAGATAACTCCGAAATCCAGGAATCGTTTTGAATTTTTCCTTTAAGATGCCAGATGCGCTTTTGACCAAGCAGATTGAGAAAATCATCGTGGGTTTTGCACCCCAACACCCATTTATCCACCCAGTTCTGATAATCTTTCGCGCTGCGGGAAGCTTTTCTGGCCTCCATTATCCATTCTTCATCTTCGCCATATCCTTCCACCTCATCAATCCCCAGGGGATGAATTCCCATGGGGAAACCGCCCATGGGAACCGGGCAAACGGCTTTGACGATATAGCCGGGAAGCCTGGTCATGTGCGCGTGGCGTCGGATGAAATCCGCGTCGACAATTTTCTCCACGGTCACAATAACTCCGTTTTTCGCGGCCAGCGCGCCGTAATGATTTCCGGAATGAGGCACAGACATTATGGTATTGCCATCAGGATCCGCCGCCCAGCCATGCGCGATGGCGATATCCGGATTATAGGCGCGCACGACATTTGCTGATTCATCTTTGGAAAAGGGATTGGGGATACGAGCGAAAGTGTCTTTATTGAATATTTCCATCGAAGATCCGCCTAGTGACTTGGTTGGAAAGAAGGGGGCGCCCATGGCGCCGGCGATGAAACGAAGGACAATTGTTAGCTGAGTCCAGTTTTCTATTTCCACGGAGCCATCGTTAAAAGACCGAGAAAGAATCGGATTAGGACCGGGGAAAGGGTAGCCATCGCCGTTAAATGCGGATATTATTTTTTTGCATAGTTTTCCATGCGCAAAAAGGGCCAGATTATAGGAGCCGCCGGATATTCCGACGAGAGTAAACGCCGGATTTTTACCCCAATACTGACGGGCGATTTCAAAAAAAATAGCCGTCGGCGTGGTCATGCCGTTGCCGAACTGAATGCTCATCCCCGGCCGGATAAAGCGGCTGACTGCCGAGGAAAGTTCCATTATCTTTCCCTCGCCGGAGCCCTCATTGAAAGATAATTTATCTTGAAGAAATGATTTTAGTCGGACATCCATTTGATAACCCCTGTTAATTTCATATTTTTTTATATACTGAAATTCCATCACGACGGCAAATTGAAAAAATAATCATTTTCCCTCGGTGATGACATATCATATACATCGCAAAACCCATTTTAAATGTCTTGACACTGAACCTATATCTCCATATAATTTCAATAAATAGAGGTTTTTTATAAAAAATTTGTTCTTTTTTATTTGTCATTTATCCGGAAAAATGAAAGCGTTATTTAACGCCGGCATAGCCAGGTTTTCATTTAAACTATATTCGAAATAAACTGAAAAAGGGATAATTGAGTGAACGTCAGATACTGGCTATCAAAATTTTCTCTGCCCCAAAGAGACCTCTATTACAAAATCACCATCATTTTTGCCCTTTTTTTTATTGTTCCGGTCGCGGCGATAATCTATTTTGCCTTCCGCTACAATATTATTCAGGATAAAAACATTCCGCTTTTTTTTCTGGTATTGCTGATTTTCTCGTTCATCGGTTACAGATTATTGCTCAGCTTGGTTGATTACATAAAATCAATTTCTTTATCCATATCAAAAACCATAGAGGAAGAAATTTCCCACAAGCCGATTATCGCGGCCAAGGATGAACTGGGCAATATCGTCCAATCTTTTAAAATTCTGGAGAGCGAACTTAAAGAAAAATTTTTTCATCTGGAAAAAAAGACAGAGGAACTGGCCACGCTAAAAGAGTTGTCTGACCTTTGCTATATAACTTTTAAGCCGGAAGATTTGCTCTACATCACTTTGGAACGCGCCTTGAAAATTGTCGATGCCGATGTGGGATCAGTTCTGGTTTTAAAGAAACCAAACAATGACGCGTTTGTGGTAGAAGCGAATATCGGCCTGGATGACTACGGGAAAAAAGGAATGATTATTCCCTTTGACGAGAGCATTGCCAAATATGCTGTTATCAACAAATCACCCTTGCTTGTGGATGATATTGAGACGGATAACCGTTTCCGCAGAATATCCCGCGCGCATTATTCAACAAAATCTTTTATCTGCATGCCTTTAAAAACGAGCAAGGATGTTTTAGGCGTGCTGACCATCTCGCGCAAGAAGTCGGATAAAATATTCTCGCAGGAAGACATTAATGTTCTGACGCCGCTTTTAAGCAACGCCGCTTTTACTTACGACAATTTGCACCTTTTGTCGGACCTGCAGGATCTGCAAAAAATTATGCGTTCACTGGGAAGAATATCCACCACGGTTAATTCGAGCCTCCGAGGCGAAGAGCTTTTCCAGACAATTTTTCAGGAGATGAAAAAGATTATTCCCTGTGACATTATCGCTTTGCTTAGCATTAACAGCGAACAGGATAAAACGCTCACTCTCATTGATTTCATTTCTTCCATTCCAAATGATCTTAACCGTCTTGATTCGTTCTTTTTTGAGGGAACGATTCTTGATAAGGCAGTCAAGCAGCAACAGAATATTTTTATCGACAACGTCGCGCAAATTAATTCCACATTGGGCAGCAAGTTGTTTAACCAAAAAAATATCAATACCTGTCTGGTTGTGCCGCTTAAGGCGGGCGTGAAGATTATCGGATTGCTGCTGATTTATAACATTGTCGAACAGCAATGGGACAGACTAATGGGTGTCATGGAAACTATTTCTGATTACCTTTCGGTCGCTATTGAAAAAGACCGTCTGATAAAATCTGTTCGCAAAAGAGACCAAGAACTCGAATCTTTGCAGCTTATCGGCAGCGCTTTGTCCTCATCAATTTTCGATATTGAAAAGATGCTTAATTATACGATGGACATGATTCAGGGTGTTATCCGCGTTGAAGCGGGATATCTTCTGCTTAACGATAATGGGAAGCTTAAATTTGCGGCGTCTTTCAATCTGAAGATGAGCGACTTGCAGAAAATTAATATCAAAAAAGGGGAGGGCATTCCCGGTTACGTAGCCGACAGCGGCATGCCGGTTATGACGGACAGCGCTCAGTTTCATCCGCATTTTTCCGCAATAATCGACCAGACCACCGGTTTTTCCACCAGATCAATCCTTTCCGTGCCGATGATCTCTCAGGGACGCGTTATCGGTGTAATCGAGCTGCTCAATAAAAAGGACGTATCTTTTACGCTGGAAGATCGACAACTACTGCAATCAATTGCCTCGTCGGTGAGCATTGCTCTCGAAAACGCGAGGCTTTACGAAGAAACGCTGGCCATGGCGGAAAAAGAAAGAGGAATCCGCAAGCTGTTTCAAAAATTCGTGCCGCGTGAAGTAGTCGATAAAATCATTCTGGGCGTCGATGCGGAAAGGCCCATTCTCGAGGAATCAAAAATAATCACGCTGCTCAATATTGATATCCGTGATTTTTCTCCTTTGGCCAAAAAAATCGGCCCCAAAAAGACAGTGGATATGCTGAATTACTTTTTTTCCGTCATGGGAGAAATTGTTTTTCAAAATCAAGGCATCGTCGACAAGTATTTGGGTGACGGATTTTTAGCTGTTTTCGGCGCGCCTGTGTCCAGCCCGTCAGATCCGGAAAACGCCATGAGAGCGGCGCTGGAAATGCAGCGCAAGATGAAAGAGATAAATGAATATTGTCAAAAAAAATTTGGGGAAAGATTATACACCGGAATGGTTGTACACACAGGTGAGGTTGTTGTCGGCAACATAGGATTTGAGAAAAAGATGGATTACACCGTTATCGGAACAGCGGTTAACTTTGTTTTTAAAATTCAGACCATGTGTAAGGAATGGCCAAACAATATTTTAATCAGTGAGGCTACTTATAACACAGTGGAATCAATGTTGAAGGAACAAGAAATCAAAATTTCGGAAATCGCATCGTGCTTTGAATCAGTTAAAGTTTACCGTATTGAAGCAGCCGCAAATAATTAAATAAAAATAATCATCATTGACAATGAGGAGGGGTAAGTAAATGCAGATTTTGGCTTTCAACGGCAGTCCGAGAAAAAAAGGAAACACATCTTCACTGATTGCGGCCATTCTGGAAGGGGCGCGTTCCAAAGGCGCTGTCACTACGGAAGTCAGGCTTCATGATATCGACATGAAGGGATGCATGGGGTGTTTAAGCTGCCGGACGGATATCGGAAAGTGCAAACAAAAAGATGATTTAAGCCCCTATCTGGAAAAAATAAAAAGTGCCACGGGCGTTGTCATCGGTTGTCCGATTTATATGTATCGGATATCCGGCCAGATGAAACTATTGGTCGACAGAATGTATTCGCTATACGCCAACCTGCCGCAAGGAGGCTATAAGTCCATGGTTCCCGCGGGCAAAACTTACGCGCTTGTCGTCTCACAGGGCGCGGACAACGCCGATTTATACCAGAAATCCATACGGTATCTAGCAGGCATGACAGGAAGCGGTTTGGGGATGAAAGAGGTCGGGCGCATTGTGCATGTCGATTCTCACCAGCAGCCCGCGCAGCGAAATAAGAACCTTATGGATTTTGCTTTTACATTGGGCACAAAAATGCTCGAAATTTAGATTGAAAAAATAGCCGGTTATTAAACTTGAAGAGTTTTATGCACTGTGGTAAAAATCAGCGCATGGTCAAAAATAGATAAATATTGGGGGATTTAGATGGACTCAACTTCCCGAGAAGATAAAAAAATATTTGAACTTACGGACGTTCTGGAAGAAGCGAACAGCCAGAATAATCAGGAAGTAATTGTCATTGATGGGCGGGGATACGAAAGAGATACAAAGCCTGAAGTTGTTTCTGATCAAATAGACGCAAGCCCCCAGATAATGGAAGAAAGATTAAATGAAGAAATAATCAGGGTAGCGCAAGAAGCGGCGGAAAAAACCGCTTTGGAAATAATGCCTGATATTATCGAAAAAATAACCAGGGAAATGGTGCCCTCAATCGCGGAAAAAATCATCAGGGAAGAAATAGAAAAACTAAAAAAGTTAAGCGCCAACAAATAACCAATTGATGCCGGTAAATCAAAAGTGTCTAATAAACTTTTATTTTTAATTTATATTCCTCTATTTTTTCTTTGCTCAATTCATGTAAACGCGCAGAGCGTGGAAACGGGAACAGCGAGTTTTCAAGTAGAGGGAAGCGCAAAAATCAAGAGGGATGACCTCGCCAAAGCGCGTGATGAAGCGATACAAAACGCGCTGGAAAAAGCTATCGTCGATGCCGCTTTAACCTTACCGGAAATGTCGGCTAACCAAGAAGATTTTAAGCTGGTAAAAAATATAATCGTTAGGGAGCCTCATAAATACGTGTTGTATTATACCATTAACGAAGAAAACAGACAGGCGGAGGATTTTCAAATCAGGGCAAGCGTTGTGGTTGGCGTATTGGCGCTGAAAAATGATTTAAATAAAATGGGGTTTCTCAGCAGAAATATCACCGGCCAAAACGAGCTAAAGATATTGTTGACAGTTCAAGGGGTTGCAAAATATACAGACTACTTAAAGATAAGAGATTTCCTGCTAAGCCGCACAAAACTCATCAGGTACATGTACCCCGCGCGGTTCACCTGGCAGGAAGCGCAATTTGAACTGGAAGTCCTTGCTGACGCGCAACTTCTGGCTGATGAGCTTGTAAAGGCCACCGATTGTTCGTTGCAGATCAGATATACTGAACAAAACCGCATGGAAATGGTTTGTACTCTTTAGAAGGAAGGTATATTAACTAATGAAATTTAAGATTCCTCATGTTCTGATTTATTTTATTTTAATTTTTTTAATCACTGCTTTTGCTGCCTGTTCGGCGAAAAAACAAAACCAGGCAAAACTGGATCCAAGCAAAAATCCAGTGAACATCATTGCCGTTATGCCGGTCGAGAATAAAACAAAAGATGAAATTGCTCCGTCTTTACTGCGCGCCAAGATAATAGACGAATTGTATTTCAAAGGATACAATAAGCTCTCTCCAGAGATGATTGACCGCCGCCTCGAGGAACTTAATACAAACAGTCAAAAAGCAGATATTTCCAACATTGAACCGCAACGCCTTCGTGATCTTGTTGGCGCGGACGCGGTTCTTTATTCGACGCTCCAAAAAAGCGATAAGCCCATAGGTTTCTTTTCGGCCCCCGTGACTGTCTCTTTGAGCTGTGAATTGCGTAAAAGCGACAACGGGGAAGTTATCTGGAGAGCAAGCCACACGGCGAAAAGCCGAAATTTTGCCTTTACGCGCAAAGGACGGGAAATGAAATCATGCCGTGCTTATGAAGAAGTCATGGAAGAGGTTGTCAATAAAATTATGGAAACAATGCCGCTTGGGCCTAATTTGCGCAGTTAATATGTTTTAAATTATGAATATCCCCAATTTCTTATCGGTATTGCGCATCGTTTTAGTCCCTGTAATTATCATTTTCCTGCTCCAGGAGATGTATTTAGAGGCGCTTGTCACTTTCGGTATCGCCGGGTTAACGGATGTCTTGGACGGCGTCATTGCCCGGGCGTTCAACAGACAAACGACGGTAGGGGCTTTTATTGACCCGCTAGCCGACAAATTGCTTCTTTCTTCGATGTACATAACCTTAGCCATAATCGGGCTTATTCCGAGCTGGCTTACGGTTTTGGTAATCAGCAGGGATTTTATCATCACGCTGGGGATCCTCGTTTTATACATGATGTCGGTAAAATATGAAATGAAACCGGCATTTATCAGCAAAGTTACCACTGTTTTGCAAATTGCCACTATTCTGTTTGCCCTGCTGTATCAATTTATCGGACATTTAATAAGTTATAAGTGGGTGGAAATCTTCTTTTGGATAACGGCGGCTTTCACCATCGCCTCAGGTTTTACCTACATCACCAAAGGGATCAAATACCTGAACCGCGCCTCTTCAACAACCTGATAAAATAAGATATTTGCTTGACATGTTAATGATTTACTGCTACTAGCTTCACGCTCTGGAGCAGGTTAAAACGATAGGCACGTAGCTCAGGGGGAGAGCGCCATCCTGACGCGGTGGATGTCCAGGGTTCAAATCCCTGCGTGCCTACCATTTATTAATGAGAATCAATCAGATAAGCATCACGCAAAGGGCATCAGCAAAATTGGTGATGCCCTTTTAAAATGGATTTTGATAAGAAGCTTTACGGCTATAAGCGATGAAGATTAAAGTAACTTTTCCCGATAAAAAAATAGTCGAAATAAATTCAGGCGCAAGCGCGGCCGAGGCAATTGCTTCATGGAATAAAGATGCCCTGACCAACGCCGTGGCGGTCAAGCTCAACGGTGAAATTGTTGATTTAAGCCGTGTTTTGAAGAAAGACGCAGTTATTGATGTAATCGATGTCAATTCCGATGCGGGTCTGGACATTCTTCGTCACAGCATTTCTCACGTGATGGCGCACGCTGTGCAGGAAGTATTTAAAGGAGCGAAAGTCAGCATCGGTCCGTCCATTCAAGATGGTTTTTATTATGATTTTGAATACGAAAAGCCTTTCACGACGGATGATTTTGAAAAAATAGAAACAAAAATGCGTGAAATTATTAAGGCCGACTATCCTTTTGTGCGTGAAGAAATCGAAAGGCAAAAAGCCGTCAAATTATTCACGGAACGCAAGGAAGATTACAAGGTAGAACTCATCAATGATTTGCCGCCTGATATCGAAATAGTAAGTATTTACAAAGACGGGAATTACATCGACCTTTGCCGCGGGCCGCATATTCCTTCCACGGGAGTGATAAAAGCTTTTAAACTTTTAAGCGTTGCCGGCGCATACTGGCGGGGGGATGAAAAAAATAAAATGCTTCAGCGCATTTACGGAACCGGTTTCGCGGATGAAGAATCTCTGACCAATTATTTGACTCTGCTGGAAGAGGCGAAAAAAAGAGATCACCGAAAACTTGGAAAAGAACTGGATCTTTTTCAGGTTAACGAGGAAGCGGGAGCAGGGCTGATTATATTTCACCCCAAGGGGATGATGCTGCGCTACATCATCGAAGACTGGGAGAGGAAAGAACATCTCAAGCGCGGTTATGAAATGGTTATGGGTCCGCAGATTCTCAAGGTTGATCTCTGGAAAAAATCAGGTCATTTTGAGCATTACCGCGACAACATGTATTTTACGGAAGTTGATGAACAGACCTACGGCATCAAGCCGATGAACTGTCTGTCACATATGCTGATTTATAAATCAAAAATTCGCAGCTACCGTGATCTGCCGTTGCGTTATTTTGAACTGGGAACCGTGCATCGACACGAGAAAACCGGTGTCTTGCACGGTTTGCTGAGAGTGAGGCAGTTCACGCAGGACGACGCGCATATTCTTTGCACTCCTGAGCAGCTTAATACGGAGATCCGCGCCATTGCCGATTTTGTAAATTACGCGATGGGTATTTTCGGATTCGAGTATGAAGTGGAATTGAGCACCAAACCTGATCATTACATCGGAACCGATCAGGACTGGCAACTAGCCACAGATGCGCTCAAAAACGCGCTGGAAGACAATAAAATAAATTATGTGATTAATGAAGGCGACGGAGCTTTTTACGGCCCGAAAATCGATTTTAAATTAAAAGATGCCTTGAAAAGAAAATGGCAGTGTGCCACAATTCAGTGCGATTTTACTTTGCCGGAAAGGTTCGATTTGAGTTATATCGGCGCCGACGGAGAAAAGCACCGTCCGGTGATGCTTCATCGTGTAATACTGGGCGCCATCGAACGTTTTATGGGAGTGCTCATTGAGCATTATGCCGGAGCGTTTCCCGTGTGGCTTGCACCTACGCAATGCATATTGCTGACCGTTACAGATAAACATATACCGTATGCTCAGTCAGTTTACGAAAAACTGACTGAAGCGGGCATCCGTTGTGAAAAGTTTTTTGAAAATGAAAAGCTGGGCTATAAAATAAGACAGGCGCAGATGCAGAAGATTCCCTATATGTTGGTAATCGGCGATAAAGAAGTTTCCGCGGCAGCCGTTGCCCCACGCGCCCGCGACGGAGCGAATCTAGGATCCGTGCCGGTACAGGAATTCATTGAACTTGTTAAAGAAATGTGTGAAAAGAGAAAGTAATTTTAGGGCGAAAAGAACATAATGCAGGAGGTGACGTATAGTTAAAGATTTAAGGATCAACCGGGAAATACGGTCGGCCAATGTTCGCGTAATAAACGAAGAGGGTGAACAACTGGGAATTATATCACTAAATGAAGCCCTGGAGCACGCCGAAAAAGCCGGAATGGATCTGGTCGAGGTATCGCCTAATGCCGAGCCACCCGTTTGTAAAATAATGGATTACGGCAAGTACCGATATAAGCAGAGTAAAAAGCTTCACGATGCCAAAAAAAGCCAGACCGTAGTTCATGTGAAAGAAATCAGATTAAGGCCGAAAACCGAAGAACATGATATACAGGTAAAAATCAAGCACATTAAAAAATTTTTAGAGCAGCATGATAAAGTTAAAATATCGATGGTGTTCAGGGGAAGGGAGATATCATTCACCGAGATAGGTAAAAAATTAATGGAGCAGATCAGAGCGCAGCTTATTGAACATTGTGTTGTTGACCAGGAGCCGCGGCTTGAAGGACGTTCCATGGTAATGATTGTTTCTCCCAAAAAAAACAAATAAACCAGAGAGGGAAATAAATGCCAAAGATTAAAACGCACAGAGGAGCAGCCAAACGTTTTTCCTTAACCGCCAAGGGGAAAATAAAGCGCAGTAAGGCCTACGCCAGCCATATCCTGACTAAGAAAACGACAAAGAGAAAGAGGAATTTGAGAAAAGGTGCCCTGGTTGATTCGGCCAATTATAGAGACATCAAAAGACTCATCCCGTATCTATAGGCGATGATTTGTATAATATTAAAGAATAAACAGGAGATATAGAAATGTCGAGAGTAAAGAGGGGTGTTACCGCCCGCAAGAAAAGAAGAAAAATATTAAAACTGGCCAAAGGATTTTTCGGCGCGAGAAGCCGCCTGTTGCGCACAGCAACCGAAGCCGTGGATAAGGCTTTGGCTTACGCTTATCGTGATCGGCGTGCGAGAAAAAGAGATTTCCGTAAATTGTGGATTGCCCGCATCAACGCCGCGGCTCGTCTGAACAATATTTCTTACAGCCGTTTAATTGACGGCATGAAAAAGGAAAAAATTGAAATTGACCGCAAAATTTTAGCCGAACTGGCGGTTAATGACCCGCAGGGTTTCGCTCAGATTGTGCATGCGGCAAAAGGCGAGCAGGGGGCATGATAGAAAACCTTCACCAGCTGGAAAAAAACGCTCTGGCGGAAATTCAGGCCGCGACAAACGAATCAGAAATTATTGCGATCCGCACAAAGTATCTTGGCCGTAAAGGGCTTATAACGCAATTACTACGCGATATCGCAAAAGTTCCTCAGGAGCAAAGGCCTCTTTTCGGAAAGCGCTGTAATGATGTCAAGGAACTGCTGACCAGCCGCATTGAAGAGGTGCTGCGCCTGCAGTCCGGCCAAAATGCGGAAGAGGCGCTGCTGAAAGAAAAGATAGACGTAACGCTGCCCGGACGCGCCGTAAAATACGGCAGAACTCATCCCGTTACTCAGGTCGCGCAAGAGATTTGTTCAATATTTTCGTCTTTCGGTTTTTCGGTGGTGGAAGGACCGGAGGTGGAACTTGATTATTATAATTTTGAAGCCTTGAATATTCCCAAAGACCATCCGGCGCGCGACATGCAAGATACTTTCTATATCGAAGAAAATATCGTCTTGCGCACGCATACCTCACCGGTTCAGGTGAGAGTAATGGAAAAAGTAAAACCACCGGTGCGAATATTGTCTCCCGGCAGGGTTTACCGACGCGATTCGGACGTTTCCCACACCCCAATGTTTCATCAGATTGAAGGATTACTTGTGGATCAGGGGATTACTTTCGGAGATCTAAAGGGAATTCTCGCCGTTTTTCTTAAAATAATATTCGGCCAGGAAACAAAAATTCGTTTTCGTCCGAGTTTTTTTCCTTTCACCGAACCTTCCGCTGAAGTGGACATATGTTGTGTGATTTGCAAAGGTGAGGGCTGCCGTGTATGTAAGCAAAGCGGCTGGCTGGAGATTCTCGGCTCCGGCATGGTTGACCCCGCGGTTTTCAAATACGTAGGTTATGATTCGGAGAAATACACTGGTTTTGCGTTCGGGCTCGGGCTCGAACGCATTGCCATGCTGAAATACGGCGTTTCCGATATTCGTTTATTTTTCGAAAACGATTTCCGATTCCTCAGACAATTTTAGCGGGAGAAACGTTTCTTATGTTGGTCAGCCTCAAATGGCTTAAGGACTATGTAAATATTTCTTTAAAGGCGGAAAAACTGGCCGAACGAATGACCATGTCCGGGCTGGAAGTGGAAGCAATCAAAGAAATCGTGCCCGCCTTTACCGGTGTAGTTACAGCAAAAATCATTTCCGTAAAACCTCATCCCAACGCGGACAATCTTTCACTTTGTGAAGTTACCGACGGCGCAAAAAAATATCCTGTTGTCTGCGGAGCAAAGAACATCAAAGCCGGCGACATAGTTCCCCTGGCCAAACTGGGCGCGACCATTCCCGGAGGATATGTAATTAAAGAAGCTCGTCTGCGCGGTGAGCTCTCAGAAGGAATGTTGTGTTCGGAAGCCGAGTTGGAAATAGGAGATGATGCTTCCGGCATTATGCAGTTATCGCGCGGTTTAAAATTGTGTCTGCCCCTAGAAAAAGCTCTCGATTTAAAAGACACTGTTCTGGATATAAGCGTCACGCCTAATCGTGCTGATTGCCTCAGCATGCTGGGTATCGCGCGTGAAGTTGCCGCGCTGACAAATAAAAAAATAAAAATACCCGAAATCAGAATAAAAGAAAACGACCAGAGCGTTAAAAGGCTGACCTCCGTGAAAATATTGGATCCGGAGCTTTGTCCAAGATACACAGCCAGGATGATTAAGAATGTTACCATCGGTCCCTCGCCTGTCTGGCTGAAAACAAGGTTGGAAGCGGCGGGTATGCGCGCGATCAACAATGTTGTTGATGCGACAAATTTTGTCATGCTCGAAATGGGACAGCCGTTGCACGCCTTCGATTTCCGTTTTTTGGAAAAAGGGCGCATCGTTGTTCGTAAATCAAAAAAAGACGAGGAATTTGTTTCGCTAGACGGCAAAAGCCGGAAATTAACCGATGATACTTTGTTGATCTGCGACGGGGTAAAACCCATAGCTATCGGCGGCATTATGGGGGGACTGAATTCTGAAGTCAAAGAAGACACCAGCACTATTTTACTTGAGAGCGCTTACTTCAATCCCCAATCCATTCGACGCTCAGCGCGAAAATTAGGCATGCCCACTGATGCCGCGTTTCGTTTTGAAAGAGGTGTTGATCCTGAGGGAGTAGTGCGGGCGTTAAATCGCGCGGCTCAACTTATTGCTGATTTGTCCGGCGGAAGCGTCTGCCGCGGTTACATTGATGAGTATCCGCAAAAAATAAAGACAGTTAAAAATATTAAGCTGCGTTTAACGCGCGTCCATCAGATAACCGGCACACAAATACCCACCGCTGAAATTCTCAGAATATTGCGCAGTCTCGAAATGAAGGTTAACGCGGCGGGGAAGGGTGTTTACCGGGTAAAACCGCCTTCTTTCCGGATGGATCTAACCAGAGAAATAGATTTAATTGAAGAAATCATCAGAATTTACGGATACAAGCGGGTGCCGGAGACTCTTCCTGATATTTCCATAACCGAAACGCGTCATAACCACCACCAGGATATGGAAAAGCGCCTCAGAAATGTAATGAACGGCATGGGTTTCAGCGAAGTCATCAACTACAGCTTTATTGCGCCCTCATCACTGGATAATGTGCTTCTGCCCACGGATGACAAAAGGCGCAATGTGGTAGCTATCAGCAACCCCTTAACCGAAGAGCAGTCCATTATGCGCCCGACATTGCTGGTTGGCCTTTTGGATACATTGAAAAAAAACATCAACAACGGTTACGGAAATTTAAAGATATTTGAATTGGGCCGTGCATTTATCCACCGCCAGAAAGGAAAGCTGCCTGAAGAAAAAAATTTCTGCGCCGCGTTAATGTCGGGAGCAAAAACAGACGATTTATGGGGACTAAAAACACCAACAGATTTTTTTGATTTGAAGGGATGTCTGGAAAATTTATTTTTTGACTTAAAAATAAATAATATCAAATTCGCCGCATCTCCTTCCGAACCTTTTTTGCATCCGGGAAAATCATGCACTGTTTTTTCCGGCGAAATACCTTTAGGATGCATGGGGGTTATTCATCCTCAGATAATGGCGAAATTGGATTTAAAGCATGACGCTTGTTTTTTTGAGATTAACACCGACCTTATTGCTCAGGCATCAAAAACCGTGGTTAATTATGCCGATTTTTCCCGATTTCCGGCCATAAATCGAGACGTCGCCTTTGTGCTGGACAAAAAAATTGAAGCTGATTATATCCTTAATATTATTTCAAATTTAAATGAAGATTTGCTTGAAAATGTCGTAATTTTTGATATATACGAAGGCAAAGGTATTCCGGAAGGAACAAAAAGCATAGGGTTTCGTTTTTCTTACCGGTCTGCGCAACGCACGCTTACGGATAGTCAGGCGGGCGAAGTGCATGAACGAATAATACGCAACATCGTTGATTTGACCAAAGCTAAGATAAGGGGCGAAAACAAGCAAGAAGAATAAAACGGAGGTATGGAAATGACGAAGATAGAAATCATACAGAATGTTTACGAAAAGCTTGGTTTTTCCAAGAAAGAATCAGCGGATATTGTCGAAACCGTTTTTGATCTGATTAAAGAAAAACTTGCGCAAGGAGAAAAGGTAAAGATTTCCGGTTTTGGAAATTTTATTGTAAAGGAAAAAAGATCACGCCGTGGGCGGAATCCGCAGACCGGAGAAGAAATTTCCATCACCGCGCGCCGCGTCTTGACCTTTAAATCATCTCAGGTTTTGCGTAAGGCACTTAACTGATAACAACAAACATTATTAACCTGCGCTAACGTCATAATATATAACTTTAATTACTGCGTGAATCACGCTGTTTTTTAAGGTATTTTATATTGTTTATTTTATTGTTTTCAGGATATCTTTTACGCGCCGGAAAGTCAGCCACATAGGCGAAATATTATGGAAACAATCATACCTGAAAAAGCATATTTTCGTATTGGCGAAGTAAGCAAAATTCTCAACGTTGAGCCATATGTTATCAGGTATTGGGAAACAGAATTCAAAACTATTAAGCCGGTACGCACTAGGACGTCGCAGCGGCTATACAGAAGAAAAGATGTTCAGGAATTACTGACAATAAGGAATTTGTTGTACGCACAGCGTTTCACTATCGACGGGGCAAAAAAGCAACTCATTAAAACTCGCGAATACCGCGAACAAGAAAACAAGAATTCATCCGAAAAGGAAAGACTGGCTCAAATAAAACAAGAATTGATGGCAATAAGAGCCATGATTACCGAATAAAAAAAAGCCGGCCATTCTTAATTTGGCCGGCTTTTTTGTTTTTTTGCTCAAAAACAGCATTTTAGGCTTTTTTGCTTGATCTTTTAGAAGCTTTCAAAGGGTTGATTTTTTGCGTTCCTTCGCTGATTTCCAGCTTAATATGGGTAGCCGTGGGACATTTGCCCGTCAACCACTTGCTCGCCGGGTTGGGATACACGCTGCAATATTTTTTTGATTCATAGTCAATTACCTTACCGCAGGTATCGCATTTTTCCACTACGGGCTGGCAACTTCCGCCAAAAAAATTACACCCTTTTTTGCTCATAAAAGAGCATTCCTGATTCGCTCTTACTGTCTGACAAACCATGGGAAACGGTCCTCCTGTAACCTTAATCATTAGTATCGACGCTGCGGGAGAGTTTAACTTAAGAAAAACTTCTGCTAACGCCATGGATAAAAAAGCGCGCTGTCATTAGCAGGAAAAAAGATACTTGTCAAGATAAATATATTTTCCCGTACATATATTTTTAAAGTATCAGCACGTATTGCAGCGTAAATATTAACTTGAACAGAAAAGCATTTGCTGATAGCATTTTTCAATTTTAACAGGACTATCCATGAGAGCCGTTATTCAACGAGTCGAGCGTGCCGGCGTTAAAATTAACTATAAAGAATTTTCTTCAATTAAATCTGGTATTTTGGTCTTTCTGGGTATCGAAAAAGAAGACTCGCCAGCCGATGCCGACTATATTCTGGACAAGTCCATTAACCTGCGGATATTTGAAGACGATCAGGGGAAAATGAATCTTTCCTTGCTGGAAACAGCAGGCGCGCTGCTGGTGGTTTCTCAGTTCACATTGTTGGCGGATTGCCGCAAAGGAAGACGCCCGTCTTTTGTTAACGCTGAAGAGCCGCAAAAAGCGCAGAAATTGTATGATTATTTTCTTGATAAAGCCGGGCAGCAGGTAAAGACATGCTGTGGAAAGTTTCAGGAAATGATGAAAATAGAATTAATAAATAACGGGCCGGTGACTATCATACTGGACAGCAGAAAGAATATATAAATGCAGGGAAGCGAAATCAGGATAGATAAAGAAGGAATCTGGTATTTTCGTGGCGCACATATGTTTCGTAAGGAATTTCTTTGTATTTTCTTTGAAAACCTTAAAATCGATGCCGACGGCAATTATCTGATTGAACTTGGCGAAGAGCGGTGTTATCTGGACGTGGAAGACACCGCTTTTGTCGTTACATCCGTTTTTAAAACACACGACCAAGAAGAAGGAAGCGATTGTTTCCATGTTCTCTTGACCGACGATTCGATGGAAAAACTGGATTTAAACACTTTACAAATCGGCTGTAATAATGTTCCTTATTGCATGGTAAAAGACGGTAAATTTAAAGCGCGATTTTCACGTAAAAGTTATTACCAGCTGGCTGAGCATATAGAACAATCTGCTGATGGAAACGAATTTTTTGTAACCTTAAACGGCAAGAAATTTTATATTCAAAAAGATTAATTTTTACTTCTCCAGGAGGATATAATGCTTGATGATATCGTAAAAGAATCTTTAACTTTTGACGACCTGCTTCTGGTGCCCGCGGCTTCCAGTGTATTACCCAAAGACGTTGATGTTTCCACGCTCCTGACTAAAAATATATCGCTGCGTATCCCGATTATCTCTGCTGCCATGGATACGGTAACAGAATCCCGCACGGCAATATGCATGGCGCAGGAAGGCGGTATCGGCATTATTCACCGCAATATGAGCATAGAGCACCAGGCTGTGGAAGTGGACAAAGTCAAAAAATCGGAAAGCGGCATGATTGTGGACCCGATCACCATTGAACCGGATCAGAAAGTGAGCGACGCCCTCGAACTAATGAGCAAATATTCGATTTCCGGCGTTCCGGTCACCAAAAAAGGAAAATTGGTGGGCATTCTCACCAATCGCGATTTGCGCTTTGAGGAGGATCTTTCACAGCCCGTATCCAATGTGATGACCAAAAAAAATCTGGTGACCGTTTCGTCCAATATTTCCCTGGAAGAATCAAAAAAACTCCTTCACAAACACCGCATCGAAAAATTGCTGGTCGTTGATGACGAATATCAATTAAAAGGCCTCATTACCATAAAAGACATTGAAAAAATCCGGCGCTTCCCGAATGCCTGTAAGGATTCCTTGGGGAGGTTACGCGTCGGAGCGGCGGTCGGAATAATCGATCGCGAAGCAAGGATTGACGCGTTATTGGCGGCGGGCGCTGATGTTATCGTCATTGACACCTCACACGGACATTCCGCCGCGGTAATCGATGCGATCAAATCCACGAAGGCTAACTTCCCCAAGTGCGAATTAATTGCCGGAAATGTAGCGACATCAGAAGGAGCAAAAGCGCTGATCGATGCCGGCGTGGATGCCGTAAAGGTAGGCGTCGGCCCAGGTTCCATTTGCACCACGCGGGTTATCGCCGGAGTGGGAGTGGCGCAGATGTCCGCGATCCGTGACGCCTACAAAATAGCTGCCCAAAACGGCATTCCCGTAATAGCGGATGGCGGAATAAAATATTCCGGCGACATCGTTAAAGCTATCGGCTGTGGTGCGCACAGTGTAATGATCGGCGGCTTATTTGCCGGCACGGAAGAAAGTCCCGGCGAAACCGTCTTATTTCAGGGACGCAGCTATAAAGTTTACCGCGGCATGGGTTCTCTGGAAGCGATGAAAATGGGCAGCCGCGACCGCTATTATCAAGATGACATAGAAGGTGCTTCAAAACTTGTTCCGGAAGGAATCGAAGGCAGGGTGCCTTTCCGCGGCTCGCTTTCGGCTAGCATTCATCAGCTAATCGGTGGCTTACGCGCCGGTATGGGTTACGCGGGGTGTAAAACAATTGCCGAATTAATCGAAAAATCCCGTTTTGTGCGCATCACCGCAGCTGGTTTGCGTGAAAGCCACGTGCATGACGTTATTATAACCAAAGAAGCGCCCAACTACTGGCTGGATTAATTAATTATCAGCCTGCTTAATATATTTTTTATTAAACCATGAAGCATTCTGAATTTGTGCATCTGCACGTGCATACTCAATACAGTCTCTTGGACGGCATGATCCGCCTGGAAGATTTGTTGCAAAAAGCGCGCGAATATAAAATGCCGGCGATTGCCATTACCGATCACGGGAATATGTTCGGCGCAATTGATTTTTATCAGCGCGCTTACGCCCACGGAATAAAACCGATTATCGGGGCGGAACTGTATGTCGCGCCAAAAAGCAGATTTGAAAAAAGTTACGCGCCAGGGGAGACGGCAAATCATCTTCTTGTTCTGGTCAAAAACATGCAGGGCTACAAAAATCTGATGAAGCTCACCAGCGCCGCTTTTCTGGAAGGTTTTTATTATCGTCCCCGCGTGGACAAAGAATTACTCAAGGAATGCGCGGAAGGCCTTATCGCGATGAGCGCCTGCCTGCACGGAGAAATATGTGATTTAATCCTGAAGGGAAAAATAGATGAAGCGAAAAACGCCGCGCGCAGTTATCAGGCCATCTTCGGTGAAGGAAATTATTATCTGGAAATGATGCAAAACGGCTTGCCTGATCAGCAAACTGCCAACAAAAATCTGATCGAAATAAGCCGTGAACTTTCCATTCCGCTTGTTGCCACCAATGACTGTCATTATTTGAACCGTGAGCATGCTCCGGCGCATGATGTACTGCTGTGCATTCAGACCGGCAAAACTATCGAAGACAATGATCGCATGTCGCTGGGAACGGATCAGTTTTATTTCCGTTCACCGGAAGAGATGCATGAAATTTTTGCCGCATATCCGGAGGCCCTTTCGAACACCGTGGAAATCGCCAAAAAATGCAATCTATCACTGGATTTGAACAAATTTTATCTGCCCAAGTTCGAAGTAAAAAACCCTGAAGAAACACTCGATGAATATCTGGAGCGCAAGGCTAGGGAAGGACTGGAAAAACGGTTCCCGGAAATCATCAGGAACCAACATGGCACAGAACAGGAAATTAGGGCAAAATACGAAAAGCGACTAAGCGAAGAGCTGGAAATGATCAAGGCCATGGGCTTTGCGGGCTACTTTTTGATTGTTTCCGATTTTGTCAAACACGCAAAGCACCACAACATTCCCGTGGGACCGGGACGCGGTTCAGCCGCCGGCAGCTTGGTCGCTTACGCGACAAAAATAACCAATATCGATCCTATCCGTTACGGGCTGTTTTTTGAAAGGTTCCTTAATCCCGACCGTATCAGCATGCCGGATATCGACATTGATTTCTGCCAGGAGGGCAGGGACGAAGTTATTCGCTATGTTACCGAAAAATACGGCAAGGATAAAGTTTCTCAGATAATCACGTTCGGTAAAATGCAGGCCAAGGCGGTGATTCGCGATGTCGGCCGTGCTTTGAATATTCCCTACGGAGAAGTGGACAGAATCGCCAAACTAGTGCCTAACGTGCTCAATATAACGCTCGAGCAGGCAATTAAAACCGAGCCGCGCCTGCAGCAGGAAGCCAAAAAAGACCCGCGCATTGATAAACTTCTGGCATTTTCACGTATTTTAGAAGGTCTGAATCGCCACGCGTCGACGCATGCCGCCGGCGTTGTTATTTCTGACGTGCCTTTGGTGGAACGAGTGCCGCTTTGCATACCGAAAGACGAAGTTGTATCTCAGTATTCCATGAACGACATTCAGGCCGTGGGATTGACTAAGTTTGATTTCCTGGGTCTTAAGACTTTGACGGTAATTAAGAACGCTCTTAAATTCATTAAGCAATCTCACAATATTGATCTGAATATCGATAATTTACCGCTGGATGATAAACAAACATATGAGCTGCTGACGCGTGGGGAAACCGACGGAGTTTTTCAGTTGGAAAGCGACGGCATGAAAGAAATTATGGTCAATATGAAACCCGACCGCATTGAAGATGTTATCGCTTTGATCGCCCTGTACCGCCCGGGGCCGATGAAAATGGTTCCGGAGTTCATCGCACGCAAGCAGGGAAAAACGCAAATAAGTTATGAACTGCCTCAGCTTGAGGCTATTTTAAAAGAAACATACGGCATTATTCTTTACCAGGAGCAAGTTATGCAGATTGCCGGTACTATCGGCAATTACACCATGGCTGAAGCTGATACTCTGCGTAAAATGATGAGCAAGAAAAAGCCGGAAGACATGGAAAAAGAAAAGCCCAAGTTTATTGAAGGGGCGAAAAAACAGAAAATAAATGAGCAAAAAGCCAGAAAAATATGGGAGCAGATGGAAACATTCGCTGAATACGGTTTTAACAAATCCCACAGCACTGCCTACGCCATGATTTCCTATCAGACGGCCTATCTGAAGGCTCATTATCCGGTCGCTTTCATGGCTGCTCTCCTGACCAGTGAAAAAGACAACCGCGATAAAATCATCAAGCACATGATTACCTGCAAGGACATGGGCATAAATATCTTGCCGCCTGATATCAACGAGTCAGAAAAAGATTTCAGCATCTCCGGCGAAAACATACGTTTTGGTCTGGCGGCTGTAAAAAATGTCGGCGACGCGGCCATTGATTCCATAATTGAAGCCAGAAATAAAGGTAAGTTCAGTACATTTATGGATTTTTTAATCCGGATCGACCTGCGCAAGACAAATAAACGCGTGCTGGAAAGTCTGATTAAGTGCGGAGCGTTTGATTCTTTGGGTTATAAAAGACGCCAGTTAATGGAGCATTTTGAAGACGCGATGGAAGAAGCGCAACGGCGGCAAAAAGAAATTCAAAGCGCGCAGGCCAGTTTTTTTGATCAGTTGGAGACATCTTCCGGTAAAAATAACGGCGGCTCGACTTATGAAATCCCTGACATTGTCGAATGGGACCAGAAAGAGCTTTTAGCGATGGAAAAGGAGGCTCTGGGTTTCTATATTAGTGGTCATCCTTTGCTGCGCTATGCCGACAAATTAAAGTTTGTTACCAACGCCAATTCCGCCAATTTAAGCGCAAAAAACGATAAAGATACCGTAACTATTGCCGGTGTGGTCAGCGCGCTTTCCGAAAGACAGACAAAAAGAAAAGATATCATGTGCAACGTTACTTTGGAAGATTTGCAAGGTTCCGTTGGCGTGATTTTCTGGTCTGATACATACGGCAAATATTATCATGTACTTCACGAAGACGAACCGATAGTGATTACCGGCACTCTCGATGTTGGCGATGAATCGGTAAAAATAATCGCTCAGGAGGCCATGACCTTATCCAAGGCGCTGGAAAACCCCTACAAACAGGTGCGCTTTATGATCGACACCAGCAAAGTTTCCGTCGAGACTATAAAGTCTTTTAATGAAACTATCAAAAAATACCGCGGTAATTACGAAGGATATATGCATATTATCAACGGTAAGAGCGAAACAATAGTTTATCTGGGAGATGATTTGCGGCTTGATATCAGCGAAAAACTGAAGAAAGAAGCGGACCGCATACTGGGGGAGGGCGCCACAATTTATTCCTAACGGCAATTTTCGGTAATTTCCAATGATATTTTCACCTAAAGTAAAATATGAGGAACGAACATATAGAAATTTAATATCTAAAGACAATCTTCAATCATACAAAGTCGTTATCGCCCAAAGCGATCTTTTTATCAGCAGTGATGTCAATCTGGCCGCAACGGCGGAAAGAGCTCTCATCAATCACCGTTCGCTTCTGGAAAATTATATCAAAATAAATCCGCACTTTCTCACCTCGCTGGCACCGTTGCCTCTTGATAATCTGGCGCCGCCTATTGTGCGGGACATGTTGGAAAAAAGCGCACTGGCCGGAGTAGGGCCGATGGCGTCAGTCGCGGGTGCCGTCGCTGAATTCGTAGGTAAAGATATTTCTGATTACGCGCAAACGCTGATCATTGAAAACGGAGGTGATATTTTTTTAAAAGCGAAAGATAACCTTACCGTGTCCGTTTTTGCCGGCGAATCACCTTTAAGTTATAAAGTTAATTTTCTGGTTGAGCCGGAAAAAACGCCGCTTGGTATCTGTACCTCATCGGGCACAGTAGGTCCCTCAATAAGTCTAGGCAAAGCCGACGCGGTCTGCGTTATTTCCAAATCAACGACGCTGGCCGATGCCGCCGCCTCCGCCATAGGGAATAATGTAAAAAGCAAAAACGACATTAAAAAAGCTCTCCATTTTGGCATGCAAATAAAGGGAATTCTCGGCATAATCATTATTATCGGTAAAGAAATGGGTGTAATCGGCGATGTTAGATTGGTATAGGAAAACCAAAAAAAACCATATATTATAAACAATGTTTACATAACATATCTTATAGGACGTAATTTATCTAAGATTAACGCTCTCGATATAAATCTAATAAAATTAATTTTTATGAAAATTGCTGATTGTAATATTGTTTCAGCTTAAGGCGTAATATTTGCAATTTCTAAATGCCTTCTTCCGCTAACTGTTTGATGAGTTTTGCCTGACGATCGGTAAGTTTATTGGGAACTTCCACGTTGATCTTAACATACTGATCTCCCTTGGCCGCGCCTTTTAATCCGGGAACGCCAAATCCTTTCATTCTTATCTTGGTATTGTTCTGCGTTCCGGGGCTAATTTTGAGCCTTTTTGTAGAACCATCGAGCGTCGGAACATCTATGGTTGTTCCTAGCGCCGCCTGAGTGAATTTAATGGTTTTTTCAACATATAAATCATTGCCGTCACGGGCAAATATTGGATGGGGCAAGACATTGATGTTTAGGTATAAATCGCCGTTCGGTCCGCCATTATAGCCGGATAAGCCTTTACCGGGTAAGCGCAGCTTTTTACCGGTACTGATTCCGGGAGGTATTTTGACGTTGATGTCTTCGACACGGTTCTCAATTTGAAAAGAAATTTTCTTATCTGCCCCGAATACAGATTCTTCCAATGATATCGATAGGTTATACTCAGCATCCTGGCCTTTTTGCGGTGTCTGAGCATATTGACGTCCGCCGGCAGCGCCGCCCATCGAGCCGAATAAATCGGCAAAAGGATCGTCATATTGCTGAAATCCACCGCTTCCCCTTCTGCCGGTTCTAAATGTCGTTCTGCCTCCCCTGATACCGCCAAAACCGAAACTCCGCAGGATTTCGTCCAAATCAAAGCCACGGAAAATGTCTTCCTGGGAATATTGCTGGCGGAATTGATCAGCCGACCCGAAAGTGTCATATTGCTGCCGCTTCTGCGGGTCACTCAATACCGCGTAAGCTTCGCTAATTTTTTTGAATTTTTCTTCTGCTATTTTATTGTTCGGATTTTTATCCGGATGCCACTTGACGGCAAGCTTACGATAAGCCTTTTTTATTTCGTCCGCAGATGCTTTTTTATCCACGCCTAATATCTGATAATAATCCTCGGCCATAACTTTAATTTATCATCCTAATAAATTGAATTATGTAGTAATTTAGGCATTAATTCCCATTTGAAAAGCGTCAATATTCATTTTAACCAGCTTTTCGGGAAAAGAAATTTCTATTATTTTTAGCCAAATTTTAAAATCTATATCCATTAGTTTTGATAATGCTCCGAGCAAAACGATATTCGCCGTTTTAATACTTCCGGCTTTTTTAGCCAAAGTTGCGGCATCAATTTCCTGCACCAGGCGAAATTTCTTTTGTAAATTATCAATAAAATCAACAGGATAATGTGAAGCACCGATATTTACCGCCGGCGGATTGATCTTTTCGCTGTTAACGATAATTGCCGATTCAGTGTCTAAATAATGCAGATAGCGCAATACTTCCATTTTTTCAAAAGACAGAAGAACGTTAACGCTGCCTGCCTTTTCCAGGGGCGAATATACTTTATGGCCATAGCGCACATGGCTGGTCACGCAACCGCCGCGCTGCGCCATGCCGTGTACTTCGCTTTTTTTGACATCGCAACCTGCCGCCATTAACACTTCGCACATAATATCACTGGCTTTAAGGATTCCCTGTCCCCCTACTCCAGCCAATAATATGCTCGTAACTTCACTTTTTTTAATCATGTAGTGACCCAATATTATTATAAAATTGCTTCAAACTTGCATACTTGCGCACAAATGCCACATCCGGTACAAAGACCCTCATCAATCAAAGAATTCCCCTTGCGTTTGCTACCATCCGATGCCGCTGCGTTTTGCCAAGAAATCGCAGGACAACCCAAACCAAGACACGCCTTGCAGCCGGTGCATTTTTCCGCGTCAATTTTCAGCGGTTTTTCGGTGGAGTAGTTTTTCCTTTTGAACAGCACGCACCCACGCTGAGAAATAATTACCGAGGGACCGGCTTTGGACAATTCTTCCCGGATAGCCTCTTTTGTGTCCTTCAAATTGTATGGATCAATAACCTTTATATTATCAATACCTAGAGAAGATACTAAAAGCTTTAGATCAAGTTGTTTTGTACGCTGGCCCTGAAGTGTATAACCCGTGCCAGGGTGTTCCTGCATGCCCGTCATGGCGGTAGTGCTGTTATCGCAAATAATTATCAGTGCCTCGCTTTTATTGTAGGCCATGTTCAAAAGAGGCGTTATGCCGGAATGCACGAATGTTGAATCCCCGATAACGCCGACAATTTTCCCCTTCCCTTTTTCCTTAAGCGCCTTGCTCATACCGTGCGCCATGCCGACACTCGCGCCCATGCAGATACAGGAATGCAAACCAGACAGCGGTTTCATGTAAGAAAGCGTGTAGCAGCCGATATCGCCGGTGACAAAAACTTTTTGCCTGCCGAGAACGTAAAATAACCCGCGGTGCGGACAACCCGGGCAGAGATTGGGCGGACGACTGGGGATAGTCTGGGCAGAAAACCTCCTGCCTTTAAGATGTTTTTTTATCGCATTTTCGATGATGCCGGGGTCAAATTCATTGGTGTAAGGGAAAATTTCTTTTCCTGTAACCTTGATTCCCATCGCCTTTATTTGCTCTTCGAGATAAGGATCGAGTTCCTCCACGACATAAAGCTTTTTCACTTTTTTGGCAAAATTTCTGATGAGTTTTTCCGGCAGCGGATAGACCATCCCCAGCTTGAGATAGGAATAATCAGGGAAAACTTCTTTAGCGTAGTTATAAGGCATGCCCGCCGTAATGACCCCGACACGGCGGTCATTAATCTCCATTTTGTTTTCCCGGAAGGTTTCCGCGTATTGCCTTAATTTTTCCAGCCGTTTTTCCACCTCAATGCGCCGCAGACGCGCCAGCGCCGGTACCATCACATATTTTTCCGCATTAAAAGCAATGGCGGTCTTATCCTGATAGACTGCTGGCTTGCCTAATTTTACGATAGCTTTGGAATGAGAAACCCTGGTTGTGGAACGCAGAAAAACCGGGGTATCAAATTTTTTGCTCAAGGCGAAAGCAATTTTGACGTATTCTTTAGCTTCGTGCGCGTCAGCAGGTTCCAACATGGGAATTTTGGCGAATTTGGCGTAATTGCGGTTATCCTGCTCGTTTTGCGAACTATGTAGCGAAGGATCGTCCGCGCTCACAATGACCAGCGCGCTGTTTGTTCCCGTGTAGCTGACCGTAAATATCGGATCGGCCGCCACGTTCACTCCCACATGTTTCATTACCGCCATGGCCTTTTCGCCGGCCAGCGCGGCGCCGATGGCCACTTCCACGGCTACTTTTTCATTGGGTGACCATTCGGCATAAACTCCCTCATACTTGGAAAATTCCTCCAGTATTTCCGTGCTCGGCGTGCCGGGATACGCGGCGGCAAACCTTACGCCCGCCTCATAAGCGCCGCGGGCAATCGCTTCATTTCCGGACATTAAAACTTTCAAATACTATTCTCCTGACTAATCAACTCAAAGAAGATATCTTTCGTTTGATGAAAAGATCCATGGATGGATCGATATTTCTCTGCAGCGCAATCTTATAATTCTCCAGCGCTTTCTTTTTGTCGCCCATAAGTTCATAAATTCTGGCGACATTCCTATAACCGATTGATTCGAACCCGATATTTTTTGTTTTCTGCGCCTTTTCAAAATACTCCAGAGCTGATTTGTAATCTTTTCTTGCTTCATAGCAATATCCCAATGAGCTAAGCGCCAAAAATTTTATCCCTGCTTCATCTGACTTAACTGCTGCTACAAATTTTTTATAACTGTCAATAGCGTTGTCCAGTTCGCCTTTTTTGTAATAAATATTGCCCAAGTGATAATGAGCCATGCGCGCGCTCCAGCTGTGCGGATATTTATCGATCAACTCATGAAAGGTTTTTGCCGCTTCATCCGCCGCCGCAGGATTATACATGCCCTGCAGCAAGCTGTTTTGCGCTTTTGTATAAATCTGGGTGGCGCTGGTCTGGTAATTATTCCAATACAGATAGATGCCGACGGCAATCACAATCGCCGCCAGCGCCGCCGTGGCGCTGACATAAAAACGCGTTTTGTTTTCCTCGATGTATTCGATGACTTTAGTCACTGTGGCTTGAAAGGCATCAGGTTCTTTCAGCTCTCTTTTGGATAATTTGGACATTTCATTCCCCTTTATTATTATATTTGCTCAATAATTCGTGAATTTGCTGTGGAATTCTCAAAACCTTGCCTTCGCGGTTTACGCAGGCATGGACAGTGTATCCTTCCACCAGCAAGTTTTGCTTTTTTTCGTCCCAGATGCGCGAATTAAATTTCAGACTTGCCCGCTTGATATAGTCTAGCTCCGTTTCGATAACCAGCAAATCATCATATTTGGCCGGTAGCAGATAATGACAGCCAACTCTGGTTAATGGAAGATGAATGCCGAATTTCTCCATCTCCGCATAGGCCACGCCCAACTTGCGCATCAGTTCGTTACGACCCACCTCAAACCATTTTATGTAATTCGTGTGATAAACGATCCCCATAGCGTCGGTATCTCCGTATATCACACGGATCGTGGTTAAATTATCTGCCGACAAAATCCTTCCAATCCTGTATAAATTTCTGCATCAGCGTATGACCGGGAGATATAAATACCCCTGTCCTTTTGGCGTTTTCCTCGGTAAAAACAAGGCCAGAGGAGATGTTTTCGTCTTTTATTGAAGACAGCACGGCAAATGGACTGGGATCGCTCACATGCGTCCTAATATCCAGCGGTGTCGGATGATCGCTGAGCACGATTAAACGATAATCGCCGAAAACACTGATCTTGTTTAAAATAGTACCGACAATCCTTTCGTCGAAAAATTCGATCGCTTTAATTTTTCCTTCCGCATTTCCCTCATGCCCCATTTCATCAGGAGCTTCCAGATGCAAGAAAACAAAGTCCATGAATTTTAAGGCCTCCAAGGCCATTTTGGCTTTGCCTTCGTAATTCGTATCAATATAACCGGTGGCTCCTTCAACATTAAGAACTTTCAGACCGGCCAGGGAGCCGATACCCTTAAGGAGGTCTACTGCGGAAATCATGCCTCCATGAATGTCATATTTTTGTGTCAGCGGGATAAGTTGCGGTTTTTTCCCCTGCCCCCACAGCCAGATTAAATTGGCTGTTTTTTTCCCGGCTCTTTCCCTGTCCAGATTAACCGGATGATTGAAAAGAACATCCGCTGTCTTTTGCATAAGCTCATTTATATCATCAGCGCCTTCACCGTGCGGCAGATATTCGGAAATCCGCTTACCGATGATATCATGCGGCGGAGTTGTCCGCGGCGCAGCTGAACCATGACGCCAAACCAAAAGATGCCGGTAGCCAACGCCAGGATAAAACTGAAACTTATCGGAACCAAGCACGCTGTTGATATCGAGGATAATTTCTCTAGCTTCACGGCTGGATATATGTCCGGCGGTAAAGTCATCCATTAATGCTTCCGGAGAATCTTTTTGGCTGATGGTTACCAGATTGCAGCGATAGGCAATATCATCCGGCCCGAGATTTATACCAATGCTGGCGGCTTCCAAAGGCCCACGTCCGGTGTAATTCTGCGCGGGATCATAGCCTAAAACGCTCAGCGTGGCCACATCACTGCCCGGAGTCATCCCGGAAGGAATTGTATCCACCAGACCAAGGGTGCCCAACGCAGCAATATGATCCAGGTGCGGCGTAAAGGCGCACTGGAGAGGTGTTTTCCCTCCTAATTTTTCAGTCGGGTAATCGGCCATGCCGTCACCGAGCAATACTACATACTTCATAGGAAAAAGATTCTGCTTTTATTAATGGAGTTCATCTTCGATGCGTATCAGCATAGTTTTATCCATCACCACGTCAAGTTTGTCTATTTTTTTCAGCGCCTCACGCACGTTTTTTTCTTTTGCCTCATAGGTTGTCATCACAATCGGCACAGCACTGTTTTCAATGCGCGCCTTTTGAATAACAGTGGCGATACTGATATTATTTTCACCCAGTATCCCGGAAATTTTGGAAAGAACACCCGGACGGTCCACCGCGGAAAAACGGAAATAATACCTTGTTTTAATTTCCTCCATGGGAACGAGCGATATCGTTTTCATTTCTGCTTCGCTAATCGACCGCAGGGGAACTCTCCCGGAAACGCCTTTCAGAATATTGCGGGACAAGTCAATGATATCACTGAACACGGCGCTGGCCGTTGGCAGCATGCCCGCGCCCTGGCCAAAAAGAAAAACTGGTCCGGCAGCGTCGCCCATAATATGAAAAGCGTTGTAATTCTGATTCACATTGGCAATCAAATGGGATGAAGAAATCATCGTCGGATGAATGCGCGCCTCTACTGTGTCTTTTTTCAACATCGCAATCGCTAAAAGTTTAATCCGGTAACCAAGTTCCTTGGCAAAGGCTATATCTTCTCCGGTAATCCTGCTGATACCCTCTACATAGATATCATCCAAGTTTACTTTTTTCCCATAAGCCAGAGAAAGGATGATCGCCATTTTATGGGCGGTATCAATGCCTTCAATGTCAAAAGTGGGATCCGCTTCGGCAAAGCCCAGTTTTTGCGCTTCTTTCAAAACGACATCGAACATTTTACCCTCGTCGGTCATTTTGGTTAGAATAAAATTAGCCGTGCCGTTCATAATGCCCAAAATAGAATTAATTTTATTGGCAACCAGCGATTCTTTCAGCGTTTTAATAATGGGGATTGTCCCGCCTACGCTGGCTTCAAAGCCGATATCCACCCCATTTTTTTGTGCCGCCTGAAAGATTTCATTACCGTGCTTGGCTAAAAGCGCCTTATTTGCGGTGACAACGTTTTTTTGCTGGCTAATAGCCTCCAGCAATAAAGTCCGCGCCGGTTCATAACCGCCGATCAGTTCGATGATAATGGAAATTTCCGGGTCGTTGATGACTTCGCGCGCGTCTGTAGTAATTCTATTTTTATCAACTTTTACCGCGCGCGGAGTATTTACATCAATATCGGCGATTTTCTTTAAGGCAAGTTTAGCGCCAAGCCTTTCCGTGATAATTCCCTCATTTTCCTGTAAGAGTTTAACCACGCCTGTGCCGATATTCCCCAACCCGATCAAGCCGATATTGATTTTATCCATATTTCTTGCCTAGAAACACTGTTTTTTAAATAATTTAAGTGTGTTTACTTATTACAAAGTACGCGCTTTTGTCAAACAGGATATAGTGGGAAAAGATTATATACTCTTTGTGTAAAATTACTGATAATAAGCCAGAAATAAATGTTAGTAGCAAATAGAAAAGT
>DLNC01000039.1 GCA_002478265.1 Syntrophaceae bacterium UBA7520 | reverse complement strand
CACAACTATTGACTATAGCTCTCCATAGAATAACGAAATTCAACCATATCGAAACGTTTAACTGGAACACGTTCCGCATATAATTTTGCCAAGAACGTATTTTTGGATTGCACACCAATTATCTCACCTATGTCATTATGTACCTTTCTTTCTTTTTTCCAAGAAGAGAAAACAAAACTTTTAGGGTCAACAAAAAGTATCATCGTTGCGTAGATAGCTAAAATAAGAAATTGTATTGACTGACTATCAACATAGAAAAAAAGTGTTAGAATGAACAATACGCAAAAGAGAAAACGTCCATTACCAAAAAAAACAGAAAATCTTTTTAAAACTAATGATACGCGGTTTCTTTTCGAAGACTGTGATGTGTTTTTATCTAATAATAATAGTGCGATCAACGAAGTAATAAGTAAAAGAAGATTGTAGCCATAAAAAATCCAATACCATTGACCAAATCTTGATAAATGAGAATGAAGTGGCGATAACAAAAGTAATATTGCAATAGTTGAAGCAAGAACATCTGTTGGTGTTGTAAAATAATGCTCAAGAAAAAGTGTCACAAATGAAATCATTAGCAACGCAGCGAAAAGAACAACGGCATGTTCTGATGAAGGCAATACTTGTCCTGTTGTAACAAAGAAAATCAAGATTAACAAAAATAGAGAAATTATAAATAGAGTTATTCGAGCAGTTTTAGTCATGATAATTATTTACCATTTTTAAGTATAGCGCTAAGACAAGTTTAGCCAAAACGATAATTTACACACCATCCGGAAGCTTCGCATGCATCATTTTTCTTCGATCCAACTTGCGTCCGTCCACGATAAAAGTTCCGTCGCCAACCGCGTGAATGGTTCGTTTCTCTTTGCGTGAAGTATCGAAGTAAGCGGCGAGCGCTTCCAAAACAACTATATTATGCCTCTTGATGATATCGATAACTTTGCATTCGATATTGGCCAGGCATTCTTTGATCAAGGAAGCGCAGACATATTTTCCCTTCACGGGAGTCAGCCCAAACTTTTCGAATTTGTCCGTGTCGGCGCCGGAGCAAGTTCCCACGTCAACAACCTGATCAATGAGATCAACCGTGGGAATAGCGAGCACGCATTCTTTTGATTTCTTTAGCGCGGCAAAAGAATAGTTCCAAGGCCCCGTGGTTATGGCAAATTGCGGCGTGAAATCGACCACCATGGTCCAGGAAATAGTCATTATATTGTTCTGCCGGCCGTCATTTGTCGTAACGAGGACAACCGGCCCTGATTCTATCAGCGTGAATACCTTACGAAGCGGCATTTTTTTCATCATTTATTCTTCTTCTCAAATTTTCCTGTTATCAGATTGTAAAGCCAGGCGAATATCGCCCCGCCGATCAATCCATCAACTAATCCCCAGCCCAACCCGATAACGCTGCCCAGCGGGCTAATGTTGTAGCCGCGATAAAGCCTGCCGATTATCGTTATTTCATTTGTTATGCCATCCAGCGCGATAATCCACCACGTAATTCCGAATAAGGCTACGCTCCATAAAATTGCGCACGTCAGCGCAAACGCTTTCACATTTAACTTCATAACCACCCCCCTGTTTTGCCTTGATAGTTATTTATTCTTTCCTTTGTCTTTTTTACTTTTATCTTTATTTTTCCCCTTTTTCCCTTTGCCGGTATCGCCGTATAAATCATCGCCTCGTTTCAGCGCGTGGAATTCTTTCGAGCCGGGTTTGATGCCCAGACTCTTGGCGACAACGCCCCAGCCCCTGCCCTGATTCGCTTTGTAATTTTGCATAACATCGTCAATCGGCCTGCCGGACATTTCTCCCAGACGCAGGGCAACATAAGCGTCGGCGGCTTTGGGAAAATTGCTGATCACCGCCTCCACCTGCGCGGGCCCGATATTAAAACGCGCGGCGAGTTTCGCGCGGAAATCGACAAAATTAGCCTCCGCCTGCTCGTTAAAACGCGGCATCCAGCCGAAATCCGCCGCCAGCAAGGAAGAAGGAACAAATAAAATTATCATCACGATGATGAGCGCCTTGAATCTGGATTTCATCACAATCCTCCTGTTTTCTTATATACTATTACTTGAATTATTGTTTAGAGGCGCATCCCGCGTCAATATCGTGGAATACGCCTCTTTTTTTGATTTTTTAGATTAACTTATATTATTTCATACCTGCAGGTACAGTCATGCCCAACGCTTCCATTCCCGCCACCAGTTTGTCTTTAGCGGCGGTTCCGGCGACGACGGCTTCGGCGACTTTTCCGGCTTTATAGCTGTCTTCCGCCTTGGTCCATTCTTCTTTCGCTCCGGCCAGACCCGCTTTTACGCCATCAAAAGCTTCTTTGGAAATGCTGGCGGGAAGCTTAGTGGCCTGAGAAAGAATATCCACCCTGCTCTGCAGAGCTTTCATCATTTCAGGAACACCCGCGCTCAGAGCGGCCCATTTTGCCGCCGCTTCCGGCGATTCTTTTTTGCCGCAGGAAACCAAAACAAGTGATGCAACAAAGAGACAAAGTATCAAACAAATGATTCTTTTCTTCATAATACTCTCCTTTCTCTTTAATTTCCGGTTGGTGAGAAAAAATTCTCCGCTATACCCGTGGATGCTGATATAATTTTATTTTTCATGGTATCTTGAGTTTCTGTCCGACCTTTATTTTATTCGGATCCTTCAAAATATCCGTGTTCGCTTCAAATATTTTTTTATATAACTTTCCGTCACCATAAAAATTTTCTGCGATTTTCCAGAGGGTATCACCTTTTTTTACCTCGTAATACTGGGTAGCATCAAACTGGTTTTCGGCCACTTTGCTCACCTCCTTTTATGTTAAATTTTTAAATGATTAAATTTGTTAAAGTTTTCAGATATTGCTATCTGCTTCTTTAAACTGTGCGGTTGATTTTTTAATGTTTCTTTGTATTGACCGAGTTTGCTAATTTTTCAAGGTTTATTTTCAGTGAATCCTCGTCCATTATCTGGCTTACAAATTCGCGCTGATCTGCAATTTTTATCCTAATACGGTATTTTTCGCCTTTAAGAGACGCTTTTTCACTCGTTATGGCCAAATTTTTCATATCCGGTATTTCCACAATACGCTGAGGTAAATAGTACCCAAGATAAAGCCGGTCATCTTTAATACTCGCGGTATAGAAATGAACCCATGTATCGCGATACGCGTAAAGAATTATGGCAATAATCACGCAGATTGCGGCCAGTTTGGGGACAAAATTGGAGACGGGAGCAACGGTGCTGCCGTATTGTGTGGTTGACGGCTCTTCTTTCCTGAGCATGAAGTAAAGCACGACGCCTACGGCTATTGCGATAACCGAGAAGATGCCAAAGTAAAAGTAAAAATATGTCGGATCGATGGAAAAAATGAGATTATTCATGTGCTCAGCTCCGTGATGTCTAATCAGATTTTTTCATACCTTACCTTTTTGCGGTTAACAGTTCTCAGATATTTCACTTTGGGATGCCCGAAAACGAGGGAAAAGAGGACTGCTTCTCCTTCGTTAAGCCCTATTCGTTTCTTTAAATCATCAGAAACGGCAAACGCGAAAGTGCCAAAGCCCATCAAACATGCCCCCAGGCCCAGCGCGTTAATCATCAGCTCCAGATGGCCGATATTGAAACAGCCGTCCACCTCGTTGCAGGCGCGGCTTATCACCAAAAGCGCGTGCGGCGCGCTGTGAAACAAAAGGTCTCTTTTGCTTTTCTGATACACCTGATACCACAGCTTCCAGGTCGCCTGAAAATCGAGGTATTGATAAGGCACGCGCATTGCTTTTTTATCCACACCGGATATATCAAGTTCTGCCAGTGTTTTTAAGGCAATGGGCGTTATTTCCCTGAGCGTTTCTTTGGTCAGGATGATATAGCGCAGACCCTGCATGTTCGCGCCTGTCTGCGTGTAGCGCCCCATCTCCATTATTTTGGCGATATCAGCATCACTCACCGGCTCGTCGGTGAATTGGCGGACGCTTCTGCGGAATTTGACAAAATTTAAAAGCTTCTCCGGATCCATTTGAATTTTTTTTGGATCGTATTCAATAATTTCCGAAGGGTCATAATCGCCCAGCAAAATTAACGCCTTCTGCGGGCAGACAGCCGTGCAATGGCCGCATTCCAGGCACCATTTTCCGGCAGTGGCTTTGCCTTCAATAATTTTGATGGACGCGAAAGGACAATCCGCCGCGCATGTACCGCAGCCAATACATTTTTCAACATCAATTTGAACCATAAAATTTTATCAATCCTTCCGAATTAATTTTATCATTTACTTTTTTACCAGTTCTGATTAAGTGTCAGGGCTATAATTTTTGTTCATTTTTAATCGCCACTATTTTTTCCGCCTGCGCTTTATCGGCTGTTGAACACGAGAGCAAAAAAATGAGGGTCATATAGCCAATCGCGCAAAGAACGCGGAGCATATCTTTTTTTCTTGTTTCTGACATTTTCAGCATAAAACGCTCTTTAAAGTAACGCTTTAATGTTTGCTTCTAATTACTATAATTAACCTAATGGTTACTTTTTCTGTTCTTTCGGAAGCAGAGGTTCAATAATTTTTACCGGTAAATTAAGTGTACGCTGCATAATACCCAATAAACCCGCGCCTACGGCACTGGGCGAAAGAACAACTATATCCGGATCATCAATGTTCCCGGTGACGCTCAGGGGTATGGAAATTAGCGTTCCCTGCAGTATATATCTTATGACCGGTATTTTACTAACGAGAAAATCAACGGTCTTAAAAGGCGCGACCAATATCGTAAGTTTTATCCGATTCGTGACAAGATCGATTTCCCCTTGCCCGGCAAGCTGCATTGTCTTGCCGTCAACTACAGCTTCCTGAATATAAAGCACGCCGTTGCGGATGTCTCCCCTGATGACGGCGCTGTTATAGGCGAAGCCTTGAGTCCTGAAATCGGGCAATTTTCCGCGCAAAAGTTCCGTAACATTCAAGAAGGCAAATATCTTCGCCAGAAGCGGAAACTTGTAAATCACGCCTTCTTTAGCGTTTAAAAGAGCGTTTCCCTGCAGGGATCTTGTTAAGTCAGGCGCTTTAGCCCTGGAAGTAAGTAATGCCTTAAAATCATAGCTACCGGTGACGCGTAGATTCTTTGCAAAAAAACAATCGAGCACGTTTTCCAACTGATTTGATGATCCATCGGGCTGAAAATTAAATCTGATATCGTCTTTCGCGAAGATGATTCTGCCGGGAATGGCGATCTCGCACATCAACGCCCTGTCCAAGACCAGATGGACGTCATCTTTATTAATCAATACATCAGCGCTTATCGGTTGCGCGCTGTAGCTCCCCCATTTTACCTGCGGCGCATCAATGCGGATAATTCCCCGCACGGATATTTTTGTATCCGGCAAAAAGGATTGTTTTTTTTCGGGCTGATCAAATATTTTTTGGAAATTTTCGATGATGTTGCTTACGTCTATCGGGTCTGATTTTAGATTGATGACGACCTGAAGTCCACCGGACGACGCTGTTATGGAACCATTTGCGTCAAGATTATTTTCGCCCCACTCTAAGAGAGCTTTATCGATGTTTATTTTCGTTTTTTCACCCCTGATTACAGCATGGCTGAATTTTAAAGGCACTTGCGCGGGAAGAGGTAAAATGAAATCTCTTCCTTCCAGTTGACCTTCGGCTCTGGATCTTTCGTATTTATCCAGCGGCAATGTGATAGTTAAATCACCTCTCACCCACCCGCGCCGGAAAGATGCTTTGGCAAACATCCGGCTAAAAGTCTGTTCGTTTAGATTTCCCTTAAAGCTAAAAGCGAAAAGCCTGGGGGAGATATTGAAAGTCATATCCGCCCGTGATTGGTCATCACGGATAACCAATTTGTTGATATCAAAATTATCCGGGCGGCTGCTGATATCAAAATAAATTTGCGGTCCGTCATTTATGGCGGCTGAACCATAGGCATGCAGTTTTTTATTTTTTTCCCAAAGCACATGGCCGTTTTTTATTTTTAAAGGCCCGCGTAAAGTATCTTCCGGCGGCAGATTCAATTTATCCGCAATCCACGTCAAAGTTACCTCACCGACCGTGCCGTCAATTTTGATATCCGCTACGTTAATTGAATTTCGCGCGCTCTCCAGTTTTGCGCTTAAATTGAATTTTGAATCAAATAGTGACACCTTAAATTTCTCAAAATCAATCTTTCCTTGAGCTGCGTGCAATTTACCTTGCGCGATTTTTATCGTGCCGGGAAGGTTTGATGAACCCAGAACTACTCCCTCGACCGACCCGGTAGTAACTGTCTCCCAATTTTGCGGCTTTAACAGAGGCCCCGATAAATCCAAAGACGAAAGAACAATTCTGCCTTTCAGGTTATTTACGGGACCTAATATTTGACGTGTCTTTTCAAATAATGATAATTTTTTATAAACGTCGTCGAGAATTAATACGGTTTTCCCTCCTTTCAGTTCGGTATTATAATCTTGATTTAATTTTATCCGGCCCGAGCAATCATAAACTGATGATTCCCCCAACAATGCCGATATATTATTCAGGTAAAGTGTTTCGTTTTGCGCGGAAAATCTGCCCACCAGAGACATCTCGCCCATGTTGGCCATTTCCCCTTTTATCCTGATTCTTACATCTCTGGGTTCCAAGGCAAAGAGTAAATTTACTTTGCTTATTTCAGTCAACACATCATTATTTTTCCGTATAATGATGTGTCCTTTTTCTGCGACACAAACGAGACCGGGTATCTTTTTGCGGATTTCATCAAGCGCGCTATTTGTTTTTTTAATGATTTCTTTTGCTAAATATTCCTTTTTCTCTTTTTGACCATTTTCTTTGATATGCAGAACCATCGCCGGCTTTTTGAGCGTAAATTTGGCCGCTTCGAACTTTCCGGTTAATATTTTTGGGAAACGGGGATGGATTTGCAGCGACTGGGCTTTAAAGCTTACTTCGTCCGGTGTCACAAAATCTACATTTTTTAAAAGAATGCCGGCAGATGGTATTATACGAAGCGATGCCCGTTTATAGAGAACCGCGCCTTTAAACTCCGTATCTATGCTTTTTCTTACGGAATTCTGAAAAGACTCCGTGCTGGAATAAACAAAAACAAAAAACAAAAGACAGACAAAAAGAACAAGAATTATCCTTGTCGCCCAAATAAGTATTTTTGTCATAATTATTTTATAAGACATATTTACCAGACAATTTTTCGCGTAAATATTTTGCTTTTTATGCTACATTTTACGCAGTTCTTTTTTTAGTATTTTCCCGACCAAGGTTTTGGGCATTTCTTCGAGTATGACCACTTCCTTAGGCATAAAGAATTTTTTCAGCTTTTCCCCGCAATATTTCATTATTTCGTCGGAATGCGCCTTTTTCCCGGCTTTCAATACGACAAACGCCTTGATGTCTTCGCCGTATATCTTATCCGGCATGCCGATACAGGCCGCTTCCGCGACGTCCGGATGCGTATATAAAACCTCTTCTATCGCCCGGGGAGAAATATTTTCTCCCCCTTTGATGATAATGTCCTTTTTGCGGTCAGTAATGAAAAAATAGCCGTCTTCATCCTGATAGCCTATATCTCCGGTGTGCAGCCATCCGTTTTTAATAACTTCGGCGGTCGCTTCCGGCTGCTTCCAGTAACCCTTCATAACCATGGGCCCTTTTAAAACTATCTCACCTTCCGTGCCCGGCGGGACTTCCCGGCCTCTTTCGTCAAATATTTTTATCTCCATGCCGACCATGGGTTTGCCGATAGAACCCACCTTCTTTATGCCGTATATCGGATTAACGGAGTTGTTGGCGCAGGCCTCCGTCAAGCCCCAGCCTTCAGCGATTTCTCCATTGAATTTTTCCTTAAATTGCCTCCATGTTTCCATCGATAACGGCGCGGAACCGCAAATAAAATGTTTTACCGAACTCAAGTCATATTTCTTGTAATCCGGATAATTTAACATATGAATATACATCGTTGGAACCGCCGCCACACTGGTTACTTTGTATTTTTCTATGGCCGAGAACAGTTTCTCCACGTTAAACTGGCGCAGAATAACCGTTTTGCCATGTGTGCGCAAATTGGTGGAATTCATGACGCCTATGCCATATGAATGGCATAACGGAAGCATGGCGACATTAACCGCGTCCATCGGATAATTGTTTGTTTCTTGCACTTTCAGCGCCGTATAATAAAGCGCGTAATGTGTCTGCATCACGCCTTTGGGCCTGCCGGTCGTGCCGGAGGTGTAAACAAGAGCGGCTATTTCGCCATTATCCATTTCGACTATATTCAGATCATCAGGCGCGTGCCGCAGAATTTCTTCATAAGACAATACTCCATCCGACGCCTCTTGTGTAAGTGCGATAATATGCCGTATTTCCGGCGAGGCCAATCTGGCCTGATTGACTTTGTTCATGTATTCCTGCACGGTAATGATTACTTTGGCGCCGGAATCCTGATAAATATAAGCTGTTTCTTCAACACCAATTTGATAATTTATGGGCACGGCAATCGCGCCGATTTTCCATATCGCCTGGAATGA
>DLNC01000018.1 GCA_002478265.1 Syntrophaceae bacterium UBA7520 | reverse complement strand
AGAGCCATGGGGGTTATCGGGCCGTAGGTGTGAAAAAAATTATCGCGATGAAGCATAATGCTTGCGCCGTTTCGCCGGTGTAAGCTGATATTATTGACGGGGTGTAATAATGGATAAAAAAATTATTTTGGCAATGCTGTTGTTATTTTTTGCCGCGCTCATGATGGCGAGCGGCTGCAAGGACAAGCCAATGGGCATGGGGATGGTGCCCGAAGTTGCCGTGATTACGACGCAGCATCAGCAGGTGGTCATGACCGCGGAACTACCGGGGCGGACATCCGCTTTTCTTATCGCCGAAGTGCGTCCGCAGGTAAATGGTATCATCCAAAAACGACTGTTCCAGGAAGGTTCCATTGTCCGGGCCGGCCAGGCGCTTTTTCAGATTGATCCCGCTCTTTATGAAGCGGCACTGGCTCGTGCGGAAGCCAACCTGAACACGCTGGAATTAAGAGCGGGACGCATGAAGGAATTGCTGGCTGATAAAGCGGTCAGCCAGCAGGAATATGATGACGTAACAGCGATGTTGAAACAGGCCCAGGCTGAAACACAGACCGCGCGCATCAATCTGAAATACACGACAATCCCCGCGCCGATTACCGGGCGCATCGGTAAATCCAATGTTACAGTAGGGGCGCTGGTTACGGCGCATCAGCCCATGGCTCTGGCCACCATTCAACAGCTCGATCCCATGTATGTGGACGTGGCACAGTCCACGTCAGATCTGCTGCGGCTGCGCCGCCAACTGCAGGAAGGGAGGTTGAATCAGAAAAATAAAAATCAGCAAAAGGTGCGGCTGATTATGGACGACGGCACGGAGTATCCCTTAAAAGGCACACTCCAGTTCCGGGACATCACTGTCGATCCCACCACCGGTTCGTTTACCTTGCGCATTGTGTTCCCCAATCCCAAAGACACGCTGCTGCCGGGAATGTTTGTCCGGGCGGTGATCCAGGAAGGCGTAAACGATAAAGTCATTCTGATTCCGCAGCAGGCGGTCGCGCGCGACCCGAAAGGCAATCCTTATACGCTGATTGTGGATAACGAAGGAAAGGTACAGCCGCGCCCGCTCACGCTGGATCGTGAAATCGGCAATACCTGGCTTGTTTCGTCGGGGCTGGCTCCTAATGAAAAGGTGATTGTGGAAGGCATGCTCAAAGTGAAGCCGGGCATGCTGGTTAAGGCCGTGCCCTTTGAACCCGGCAAAAAGGAAAATGAACAACCAAAAAACACCGCCGCGCCGGTCAAAGCAAAATAACGGAGAGACCTGATGCTATCTAAATTCTTTTTAAAGCGGCCGGTTTTCGCGTGGGTCATCGCCATCATTATCATGTCTTTGGGGCTTTTGGCGATATATAATTTGCCGATTTCTCAATATCCCGAGATGGCGCCGCCGACCATCGCCATTACCGCCTCCTATCCGGGCGCGTCATCCGAAACTGTGGAAAACAGTGTCACACAGGTCATCGAGCAGAACATGACCGGTCTGGACAACCTTATATATATGTCCGCGACCAGCGATTCTGCCGGGTACTCGCGCCTGGAGCTGACCTTTGCTCCGGGAACCGATCCGGATATCGCCTGGTCTAAAGTGCAAAACAAAGTGCAGGCGGCGATGCCGAGCCTTCCTGATGTGGTTCAGAACCAGGGCGTCAATGTCCGCAAATCCACGCGCAACTATCTGATGATTGTCGGTTTAATTTCGGAAGACGGAAGAATGGACGGCACGGATCTGAGAGACTTTGCCAAATCCAACGTGGAGCGCTCTCTGGCGCGCGTGCCCGGCGTGGGTGAAGTGGAAGTCTTCGGCGGCGGATATGCCATGCGTGTCTGGCTGAATCCGGACAAGATGACCAATTATCGCCTGACCGTGGAGGACGTGCTGGCGGCGCTGAGGGCCTACAACGTGGAAGTTTCGGCGGGACAGTTCGGCGGTGCGCCGGCGGTAAAAGGGCAGCGCCTCAACGCGCCGATTGTTGTCCAGAATATGCTTTCCACGCCAGAAGAATTTGCCGCCATTCCCTTGCGCGCGAATCCGGATGGTTCCATGGTGCGCCTGGGCGATGTATGCCGGACGGAACTGGGCACGGAAGTATATGATATATCCGTAGCTACAAGCGGCAAGCCGTCCGCGGGCATCGCAGTGCGCCAGGCACCCGGGGCCAACGCCCTGGCGACGGCGGAAGCCGTCAAGGAAAAAATGAACGAACTGAGCCGGTTCTTTCCTGCGGGAATCAAGGTAATTTATCCGAATGACTCCACCGTTTTTATAAAGGTGGCGATAGCGGAAGTCGTCGAAACGCTTATTATCGCCATCTTTCTGGTGTTTTTGGTAATGTGGCTATTTTTGGGCAGTCTGCGCGCTACGTTTATTCCCACCATCGCGGTGCCTGTGGTTATTTTGGGAACCTTTGCCAGTTTATGGCTTTTCGGTTTCACTATTAATATGCTCACTATGTTCGCGATGGTGCTGGCCATTGGTCTTCTTGTAGATGACGCGATAGTGGTGGTGGAAAATGTGGAGCGCATTATTCGGGATGAAGGGCTTTCGCCGCGCGAGGCCACCGCAAAATCGATGGAGCAGATTACCAGCGCGCTCATCGGCATCGGGCTGGTGCTTTCCGCTGTTTTCGGCCCGATGGCTTTTTTCCCCGGTTCCACGGGGGTTATCTATCGCCAGTTTTCCATCACCATAATTTCCGCTATGCTCCTTTCCGTGGTCGTAGCCCTGATTCTGACGCCGGTTTTGTGCGCCACACTGCTCAAGCCGGTAAAACCGGGACATGATCCGGCGGAAAATACCATCGCTGTTTTGCGTCCTTTTTTCGCCTGGTTCAATCGTACTTTCTTCAGGTTTCGCGACTGGTATGTGGGCGTGGTTGGCCATTCCCTTTTCCGGAAAAAACGCTATCTGGCGGTTTTTCTCGTGGTGAGCGTGCTGATGGTGGTTTTGTTTTTGCGCATGCCCACGGCTTATTTGCCGGATGAGGACCAGGGAACGCTGCTGGCGCAGGTGATGATGCCGGTCGGCTCCACGTTGGAGCAGACGGGAGAAGTAATCGATTATATCGATCAATATTTTAATGAGCGTGAAAAAGATTCGGTGGAAACATTGTTCGCCATCACCGGTTTCGGTTTTTCCGGCCGCTCCCAGAGCAACGGCATGATGTTTATCAGATTGAAAAACTGGGAAGACCGCGACCGTAAAGACCAAAGAGCGAAAGCCATCGCGCAAAGAGCCATGGGCGCGCTCTCCGGCATCCGCAACGCGATGGTTTTTGTCTTCCAGCCCCCGCCGGTTCCCGAACTGGGTATGTCCACCGGTTTCGATTTTCAGCTGCTCGACCGCGGCAACCTCGGCCATGAAGCGCTTATGGCCGGTCAGTATCAGCTTCTGGGCATCATCTCGCAGGATCCCCGCGTGACCAAGGTGCGTCCCAACAGTATGCCGGATGTCCCCGAGTATAGAATTGACGTTGATTGGCAAAAGGCCGGCGCCCTGGGTATTCCCATCACTTCGATTCACCGCACGATCTCCACGTCTTTCGGCAGTTCCTACGTCAATGACTTTACGCACGGCGGCCGCGTGAAAAGAGTGTTTTTACAGGCGGACGCGCCTCATCGCATGCTGCCTAAAGATTTGGAGAAGCTCTACGTGCGCAACACGCAGGGTAAAATGGTTCCTTTTTCCTCATTCGCCTCCGGCCGCTGGGTATCCGGGCCGCCAAAGAGAGACCGTTTTAACGGATTTCCTTCCATCAATATCTGGGGTGAGCCGGCGCCGGGCAAAAGTTCAGGCGAGGCCATGAAAGCCATGGAAGATGCGGTGGCGAAGCTTCCGCCCGGTTTTGGTTTCGACTGGAGCGGGCTTTCTTATCAGGAGCGGATGGCCAGCGCGCAGGCGCCGCTGCTTTACGCCTTTTCCATTTTTGTCATCTTTTTGTGTCTGGCCGCGCTCTACGAGAGCTGGACGGTTCCCATATCGATTCTGCTGGTAATACCGCTGGGGGTCATCGGCGGCATTATCGCGTCGAGCACCAGGGGATTGGCCAACGACGTTTATTTTCAGATAGGATTGCTCACCACGCTTGGTTTGGGCACGAAAAACGCCATCCTGATTGTCCAGTTTGCCAAGCAGGGCCTGGAAAAAGGAATGGGGATCATCGAAGCCACAATTGAAGGAGCTAGGCTCAGATTCCGCCCGATTCTTATGACTTCGCTCGCTTTCGGCTTTGGCGTGCTGCCTTTGGCGCTTACCACCGGCGCGAGCGCGGGCGCCCAGAACGCCATCGGCACCAGCGTTTTGGGCGGAATGATCACCGCGACAATCCTGATAGTTATCTTTGCGCCTCTTTTTTACGTGATCATTGAAATGTTCTTCGGGCGGCAAGTGGAGCAGAAAATCAATGTCAGTGAAGACATAAAATCTTTTTTCGCTGAATTGAGAGAAAAGATATCGGACAAACGGCAGGCATGGAAATCTTCCCGCGAAAAAAGCGCAAAAAAGCCGAAGGTTAAATAATATGAAAAAAACCGTATTACTTTTAACAGTTGTTTTAATGTTCTTTTTGGGCGCCTGTACCATGGCGCCGCGCTACACGCAACCGGAGCCGCCCGTTCCATCCGAGTGGCCTTCCGGAGCGGCTTATGAAGAAAAAGCGGAAAAGCCGACCGCGCCCGCGGCGGCGCAGTTACCGTGGCGTGATTTTATTACTGATGAGCGCCTGCGGGAAATCATCGAAACAGCCCTGCTCAATAACCGTGATCTGCGCATGGCGGCGCTCAATGTGGAATTGACCAAAGCGATGTATGGCATAAGCACGGCAAGTCTCCTGCCTTCGGTAAACGCCATAGGGACATGGTTCAGGGAACGAGTCCCCGCCGATCTGTCCCCTAGCGGAAGCGCGTACACTTCCGAAAAATTCAGCGTTAATCTAGGTATTACCGCGTGGGAAATTGATTTTTTCGGGCGCATCAGAAGTTTAAAGGACAAGGCGCTCGAGGAATATCTGGCGACTGAAGAAGCCCGGCGCGGTTTTCAACTCGCGCTGATCTCGGCTGTAGCGCAGTCTTACCTCGCCCTGGCCGCGGACAGGGAAGCGTTGAAACTGGTTACGGCCACGCTGGAGGCGCAGGAAACATCTTATAAGCTGATTCGTAAGCGCTACGAAGTCGGGATGGCCTCCGAGATTGATCTGCGGCGGGCGCAAAGCCAGGTGGAAATAGCCCGCGGCGATGTCGCCCGTTATTCCCAGTGGGTGGCGCAGGATGAAAACGCTTTAAATCTTCTGGTTGGTTCAATCGTCAAAGAGGAATTGCTGCCTGCCAATCTCGAAAGTATCAGCCCGCCCAAGGAGTTTTCCGCCGGTGTATCTTCGGAAGTTCTGCTGCGCCGTCCTGATGTTGTGGCTGCGGAACACCGTCTCAAGGCCGCCCATGCCAACATCGGCGCCGCGCGCGCGGCGTTCTTCCCGCGCATTTCTCTGACCACTACTGTCGGCACCGCCAGCGCCGACCTGGCTGGTCTTTTTAAATCCGGTTCCGGCGTTTGGAGTTTCGCGCCGCAGATTATCATGCCGATTTTTGACGCCCGCACATGGTTTGCCTATCGCGTGACCAAAGTGGAGAGGGAAATGTCTGTTGCCCAATATGAAAAAACCATCCAGACGGCTTTCCGGGAGGTGGCTGACGCCCTGGCGGTCAAGGGCACGATTAATAAGCAACTCGCGGCACAGCAAGCGCTGGTTGACGCGGTAACGGAAACGTATCGTCTTGCTCAACTGCGATACGATAAAGGCATCGACAGTTATCTTTCTGTTCTGGACGCGCAGCGCTCATTTTATAGCGCGCAGCAGGCGCTGATTATGCTGCGTCTGGCGCAGGCCAGTAATTTAATCGGGCTGTATAAAACGCTGGGCGGGGGCCAGGAAAATCAGGATAATAACAAGTAAGGAAAAAATATTTAATGGCCGGACAAAAAGTGACCAGACGACAAAAAGATATTTCCCGGCTGCTCCGGGATAAAAAACACAGCCCCTCGCGGCGGTTAAAAAAGACAGACTTTTTTCCCGTGAGGAAAAGGAAATAAGCCGGGTTACTTTCTGGTAAACAATAAGCCGATAATAATTCCGATGGCCGCGCCGATACCCGCGATGGCCATCATATTGTTAAAAGATGTTTGCGCCAGCGGGATGAGCACCTGATCAATGCCTTTCAGATTGGCGCCTCTGGTAATGACCACGTCAAAAGGCAGTTGCCCGATAATAAAGGCGGAAGGCCGGTAGAGAAAGCCGATAAAACCGCCGGCGATAAAGCCGACGAGTCCCAGTTTCAAAGTCAACCAGCTTGATTTTGTCATCACTTTGCGAACCTCCTTGATGCGCTTATTTTAAACCAAGAGGTAAGTTTTTACGAGTTAATTATCAGCGCCGCTGAGCTGGCCGCAGGCGGCACAGATATCCGCGCCGCGGCTGGCGCGCAGGATGGTGGTAAAGTGTTTTTTAATAAGAGTTTGCTGAAACGCGTGCACAACCTGCGGCGAAGGGGCTTTGAATCCGGCGCCGGGAAATTCATTGAAAACAATCAGATTTATTTTGCAGCGCTGATTTTTCAGCAGGACCGCCAGTTTTTCCGCATCCTTAACGGAAGAATTGACCCCATCCATCAGAATATATTCAAAAGTGAGCAATCTACGGCCTGGCATAGGGTATTTGCGGCAGGCCTCAAGCAGCTTCGCCAACGGATATTTTCTGTTTATCGGCATCAGTTTTCCTCGGGTCGGGTCGTCGGCGGCGTTGAGCGAAACGGCCAGATTGATGCAGATATCCTTGCCCAGGCTGATTATTTCCGGCACGAGGCCGCAGGTGGAGACGGTGACTTTGCGGTTGGAAAAAGCCGCGCCGTAGTCTGAGGTCAGAATTTTTATCGCTTTGAGCGTGTTCGCGTAATTGGCCAGCGGCTCGCCCATGCCCATCAGGACAATATTTTTGATGTCCGGCCCTTCCGGCGTTTCTTTTTTCAGGACAATCAGTTGCCCCACTATCTCCGCGGGGGCCAGATTGCGTTTAAAGCCCCGGCGCGCGGTAAGGCAAAATTTACAGCCCATGGCGCAGCCGACCTGCGTGGAGATGCAGATTGTCCAGTGATTTTTACCCGGAATCAAAACGCTTTCGATAAAGAGCGAATCTTCCAGGCGCAGAAGCGCTTTTTTCGTGCCGTCTTTTGAGGTCTGGATTTTTACGATTTCCGGCAGGTTTACGCGCGCCACCCCGGCAAGCTTTTCGCGGAAATCGCGCGCGAGCGAAGTCATTTCCTCGAAAGAAGAGGCGTTTTTCTGATGCAGCCATTTCATGATTTGCCGCGCGCGGAATTTTTCCTTGCCCAGGCCAGAAATGAAAGATTCCATTTCCTCCAGCGTGAAATCCAGCAGGTTGGGCCGGGAATTTTCGGCGTTATTAACCATGAAGTTTTTCGCGCAGGTTCGCGGCAATAGCGTCGATAAAACCCTGCGTGTTCACTTTTTTATTGGAAGATTTTTTCTCGGCCAGCGCCAGCAGATCGCCGGTCATTGTGCCTGACTCCACGGTGGCAATGGCCGCTTCCTCGAGCTTGTTGGCGAAGTCAATGACTTCCGGCGTGGAGTCGAGCTCGCCGCGCTTGCGCAGGCCGCCCGACCAAGCAAAAATGAGCGCCATGGAATTGCTCGATGTTTCTTCGCCTTTCAGGTGTTTGTAATAGTGCTTCTGCACCGTGCCGTGGGCCGCTTCGTATTCATACCAGCCGTGAGGAGATACCAGAACGGAAGTCATCATGGCCAGCGAGCCGCAGGCGGAGGCGACCATATCCGACATGACGTCCCCATCGTAGTTTTTCAGCGCCCAGAGCATGCCTCCTTCGCTTTTCATGATGCGCGCCACGGCGTCGTCAATCAGCGTGAAAAAATATTCAATGCCCGCTTTTTTGAATTTATCCTTCCAGTTCTTTTCGAATTCGGCGTCGAAAATTTCGCGGAAACCCGCGTCGTAAATTTTGGAGATAGTGTCTTTGGTGGAAAACCACAGATCTATTTTTTCGCTAAGCGCGTAGGTAAAGCAGGCGCGCGCGAAGCTCAGGATGGATTTTTCCAGGTTATGGTTGACCTGAATAATACCCGAGGAAGGAAAATCAAATACCGTCTTCCTGCTCGGCGCGTCGCCATCGCATGGAGTAAAAACAAGTTCGAGCTTTCCCGCCGCGGCAATGGGCATTTCGAAGTTGTTGTAAACGTCTCCGTAGGCGTGACGCCCGATGGTGATGGGTTTTTTCCAGGAAAAAACCGCGGGCTTGATGTTTTTTACAAGAATCGGTTTTCTGAAAACCGTGCCGTCCAAAAGCGCGCGGATGGTGCCGTTGGGGCTGCGCCACGCCTTTTTTAAATTATATTCCTTTACGCGGTCTTCATTGGGAGTGATGGTGGCGCATTTGATGCCTACGCCGTATTTCTGAATGGCACGCGCGGCCTCGAGTGTCACCTGGTCATCCGTGTCGTCGCGGTGTTTGACGTGCAGGTCGTAGTAGTCGATATCCATATCCAGATAGGGGAAAAGCAGCTTTTCCTTGACCATCTGCCACATGACGCGGGTCATTTCATCCCCGTCCATTTCGACAAGGGTGGTTTTGACTTTGATTTTTTTGCTCATAAAACTGTTTTGCTCCGGGTATATTTAATTTTTATTGCGCAGATTGAGCGCGCCGCCCGCCAGAATTATTTTTCTTTGCCTGTCGGTTAACGCGCAGGATGTGTAAAAAGAGCCGCCGCCGGTCTTGTTTTGCACTAGGATTTCGCTGCCGGCCAAGATGAGTTTACGGATATCAGCGATGAAGAGTTCGTCCTGCTGGTTGATTTTTTCGTAATCTTTTTCGTCTTTAAAGGTGAGGGGCATAATGCCGAAGTTCACAAGATTGGCGGCATGTATTCTTTCGAATGATTTGGCGATGACCGCGCGCACCCCCAGGTACATGGGGCAGATGGCGGCGTGCTCGCGCGATGAACCCTGACCGTAAGAAAGCCCCGCGACGATTATGTTACTCCTGCCCGTTTCCTTGATTTGCCGCGCGCGGACAGCAAAAGAGGCATCCACGTTTTCGAAGACAAATTCCGCGTATTTGGGAATATTCGAGCGGTATTTCATGCGCGCACCCGCGGGAATTATGTGATCGGTGGTTATTTTGTCTCCGACTTTAATCGTGACTACGGCATTGATCGAGTCCGGAAGGGCCGAGTTTTTCGGCGGCGCGCCGATGTTGGGGCCACGGTAGATTTTCGCTGCTCCGGCGTTTTTTTTCGGCCATTCAATGAGCGAATCATCGATAAAAAAAGTTTTGGGCATTTTTATTTTTGGATAAGAAATTTTTAATTCACGCGGATCAATGAATTTTCCGGTAAGCACCGCCGCCGCTGCAGTTTCCGGGCTGACCAGATAAACGTCCGCGTCCATTGTGCCGGAGCGGCCCAAAAAATTTCTGTTGGAAGTGCGCAGGGAAACGCCGCCTGATTGCGGGCTCTGGCTGTTGCCGATGCAGAAGCCGCAGGCGTTTTCCATCAGCCGCGCGCCGGAAGCGATAAGGGCGGAAAGATATCCCTCCCGGGAAAGATTTTCCAAAACCTGCTTTGAACCGGGGGCTAAAATGAAACTCACTTCCGGGTGAACAACTTTTCCCTTGAGGACTTTGGCTACGGTGACCAGATCCTGATAAGAAGAATTCGTGCAGCTACCCAGACACACCTGGTTGACGGGTATTTTTTTCATGCTTTTGACGGTGGCGATATTGTCCGGGCTGTGCGGTTTTGCGGTCAGCGGCTCTATCTTGGATAAGTCAATATCGACGGTTTTGGCGTAAGTCGCGTCTTTGTCCGCCTCCAGCCGGACAAAATCCTTTTTTCTTTTCTGCGCGGCAAGAAATTTGAGAGTTTCTTCATCACTGGGAAAAACAGAAGTAGTTACTCCGCATTCGGCGCCCATATTGGCAATCGTCGCGCGCTGGGGCACGCTCAGCGTTTTTAAGCCTTCGCCGCCGTACTCAAATACCGTGCCCACGTTTCCTTTGGTGGTGAAAATCTGCAGAACTTTAAGAATTACATCCTTGGCCGACACCCATGGCTTTAATCTGCCGGTCAAGTTGATTTTAATGACGCGGGGGCAGGTCAGATAAAACGGTTCCCCGGCCATCGCCAGCGCCACATCCAGGCCGCCGGCGCCGATGGCGATCATGCCCAGCGCGCCGCAGGTCGGCGTGTGACTGTCCGAGCCGATGAGAGTTTTGCCGGGCGCGCCGAACCTTTCCAGGTGCACCTGATGGCAGATGCCGTTACCGGCGCGCGACAGGATAACGCCGAATTTTCTGGCGACGCTCTGCAGATAACGATGGTCATCCGCATTTTCAAAACCGATCTGAATCGTGTTGTGGTCGATGTAGCTGGCCGATAATTCGGTCTTCACGCGGGACACGTTCATGGCTTCAAACTGCAGATAGGCCATGGTGCCCGTGGCATCCTGCGTGAGCGTCTGGTCGATGCGTATTCCTATTTCTTCTCCCGGCGCGAGTTTTCCCGCCCGCAGGTGCCGCGCCAGGATTTTTTCCGCTAAATTTTGGCCCATTCATTAATCCTTGGGCAGAAGGATGATGGCGATGCGCCTGTTTTTCGCGCGTCCCTCCGGCGTGGAATTATCCGCTATGGGTTTGAACTCCCCATAAGCGGTTGCGGAGAGAATTTGCGCATCAATTCCTTTTTCCTGCAGATATTTTGTGACATTGATGGCGCGCGCGGCGGAAAGTTCCCAGTTGGTGGGATATCTCTGCGCCAACCGGGCCGCTATCGGCACGTTATCCGTGTGACCTTCAACGCGGATATTTTTATCTTTTACATTCTTGAGGATATCCACCACTCTTTGCAAAACGGCCAGGCCCTCTTCCTTCACTTTGGCTTCGCCAGAATCAAAAAGGATTTTATCCACGACGTCCATAGTCAGTTTTCCCTTGAGCTCGGTGATGGTGATCTGCCCTTTGGCTATTTCACCCTTCATTTCCTGGATGAGCTGTTTGTAGGTGTTGCTTGTTTCTTCGGCTTTTAGTGTTTTCTTTTCCAGTTTGGCTGTGTTTTCCTTCAGCGCCAGGTTTTCATCCAACAACGCCTGAGTTCTTTCTTTTTCCGCCGCCAATTCCCTGGACAGCCTGTCGGCCTCTTCCGATTTTTTTATATATTTGCTTTCCGTAACCAGACAGCCGCTGAAAAGCATACAGGCCGCAAACAGTGACGCGATGACAAAGCATGACCTTTTCATTTGTAAGCCCTCCTTAATTTTCGGTTAATTCATGTATTTGTCTGTTTGAACGCAAACAGAAATTCAATAGATCGCTGGCGAATTCATATAATAAACCGCGGGGATAATCAACTGGCAAAAAACGCGCGCCGTTTGGGAAAAAGCCAGATAAGTCAAGCTGGTGTTAGGGAAATTCAAGGTTTATAAAGTGCCCGATCCGCTCATGGTCACGCGCGCCACGCGCTGGAGTCTTTTTGTAAAGCAAGACGCATCCATGCCGTCAACATGGCTGGTTTTGCTCTCCGGCGGCGCAGCCTCTAATGAGGCATTTTTTCTGTGTCAAATATATTTTGCAATATGTTCCAAAAAAGTATAGGAAACGGCACAAAAAAATATTCACTTTGCCTGCAGGGCGCAAGAGGGCGTAAAAATATTATGAAACGCTGGGAAAAAATCGTAACAGGAACACTTATTTTAATCGTGGCTGTGTTCGTGATCGATATCGGCCGTTATTTCATTTTCCCCAACGTTAAATACTTGAAAAAATATAATCCCGAGAAAACAGCGTTTATGAAATATCGGGAAGAGGGGTGGCGGCAAAAGGGGGTAAAAAGAAACGCGCAGAGAATCTGGGTGCCGATTTCGCAGATATCGCCTTACGTTATCAAGGCGGTGATTATCGCCGAAGACCATAAATTCTGGACGCATGAGGGATTTGATTTTGAGGCGATGCAGAAGGCGCTGGAGAAAAATATCAAGCAGAATAAAGTTAAGGTCGGCGGCAGCACGATTTCCCAGCAGCTGGCAAAAAATCTGTTTCTGACGCCGGATAAGGACCCGATAAGAAAGATCAAGGAAGCTATTCTCACCTGGCGGCTGGAAAAACATCTGAGCAAGAGAAGAATTCTGGAGCTTTATCTGAACGTCGCCGAGTGGGGTGACGGTGTTTTCGGCATCGAAGCCGCGGCCCGTTATCATTACGGAAGAACCGCCGCCGATTTGAGCGCGCGCCAGGCCGCGACGCTTGCCGCTATTTTGCCCAATCCTATCCGTTACCGCACGGACGGCACTTCCCGTTATGTGCAGAATCAGGCCGAGCGGATTTATCAGATTATGGTGCGCCAGGGCGTGGTTATCGATGATTATGATGAAATCATGCGGGAGAATAATGGTGTAATCCCCTGGTTATACAAATAAGGTGAATTTGTGTGCCGCGCGTTAAAATGTTATTTTGTTTTCGTCTGCGTCTTTTTTTTAAGCGGGTGCGGTTGTGAGGCCATTATCAATCGCACGGCTTTTGATCCCGTTACGACCAATGCCCACGCCGTGCAGGATATTCCCGCCGCTGCGCGGGAGGTTTATATTGAAACTGAGGATCATGTCCGTCTGCAGAGTTTTTTTGTTTCTGGCCGCCCTTCATCAAGGCTGATTATTTATTTTCACGGCAATGCCGGCAATATCCATGAACGCCTGCCGGAACTGCAAAATTTGTCCAAAGCGGGCGCGAATGTTTTAGGTGTGGGGTATCGAGGTTACGGCAAAAGCACGGGCAAGCCGTCGGAGGCGGGAATTTACCGCGACGGCCGGGCCGCCGTGAAATACGCGATGGAAAATCTTGGTTACGCTAAAGATAAAATATTTCTGTGTGGCCGTTCGCTGGGTTCGGTGGTGGCGCTCGAAACGGCCAGAAATAATAATTTTGCGGGCGTAATTCTTGTGACGCCGCTGACCAGCGGCGCCGATGTTTTAAGAGCGCACGGGTATACCATCGCGCCGCTGCTGGTGGGAGATGTTATCGACAATATGAAGAAGCTTCCGGAAATAGTTTCGCCGGTCCTCGTGATTCATGGAGACAAAGATGAAGTCGTTCCCTGGGCGATGGGAGAAAAAATATACGCTGCACTTCACGTCCCCAAAAAAATGGTGACGATAAATGGCGGAGCGCACAGCGACCTGGAATTCGTGGATTCTTATTTGTACCACAGATCTATCGCGGAATTTATCCGTGCTTATAGCAGCCATTGACGGGTGAATTTCGCCCTCAATAAAAAAGCCGGAGAATTAGATTCTCCGGCTTTTTTATCTTGTTGTGAAAAAATCAAATTGTTTCGATAACGCAGGCCATAGAAACGCCGCCGCCGCCGCAAAGCGTGGCCATGCCCAGATTTTTTCCCCGTTTCCGCATCGAGTGAATCAGCGTGACCATAATCCGGCAGCCGGTGGAACCGACCGGATGACCAAGTCCGATCCCCGAGCCGTTGACATTGGTAATCTCACGGTTGAGTTTTAGCTCTTTTTCGCAGCCCAGATACTGAGCGGCGAAGGCCTCATTTAGTTCAATCTGCTCGAAATCGCTGATTTTCAATCCTGATTTTTTCAGAAGGTCGTTTACCGCCGGAACCGGTCCCAGACCCATGACGGACGGGTGGCACGCGCCGCGTCCCACGGCGGTAATGCGCGCCAGCGGCTTCAACCCCAGCTCTTCGGCTTTCTGCGCAGACATGATTACCATGGCGCTGGCGCCGTCATTGATACCGGAAGCGTTGCCCGCGGTAACTTTGCCGATTTTCGGCACAAACGCGGGCGGGAGGCCTTTCAAATCATCCATGGTCAGTTGAGGACGAAAATGTTCATCTTTATCAAAAACTTTTGGCGGCTTACCTTTCTTTTGCGGTATTTCCACCGGCACGATTTCGTCTTTAAATTCTCCCTGTAAAGTGGCACGCTCGGCGTTGTTGTGACTGCGCAGCGCTACCTCGTCCATTTCTTCGCGACTGATGCCGTGCAGCTCCGCAATGAATTCTGCGGTTAGTCCCATAATATATGGCTTGCCCCGATACATGTCGATCAGAGCGCCCTCCTTGAGAGGGCCTTTCTCCGGTCCCGGAATAATATGGGAGCCGCAATGCAGGGCGCGGATGATATTATCTACCAAAACCTGATCCTGCAGGCGATAGCCCCAACGCGCGCCGGGTGCGGAATAAGCGACACCGGACATGTGCTCCACACCGCCGGCAAGAATTACATCGGCCATGCCTGCCTGAATCATGGCCATGCCTGATATGACGGCTTCCATGCCTGAAATGCAGACCCGGTTTATTGTTACCGCTGTAGTTTTTTCCGGCAGGCCGGCCAAAAGCTGCGCCACGCGAGTGACGTTCAGCGTGTCTTCCGGTTCCATGCAACAGCCGAAGCGCACGTCATCAATCAGGGCCGCGTCAATCCCCGCGCGCTTCACCGCTTCTTTCATCACCACGCTTCCCAGCGTCGCCGCGTTTACATCTTTCAGGCTTCCACCGAATGTCCCGATTGCCGTACGGCACGCTGAAACAACAACTACATCTTTCATGACCTAAACTCCTTTTTTAAAGTTTCTTAAAAAACACTTATACCCAAAAAGTATAAATGTCCTTTTATTATTTTCTGTTATATTGTTTTGAGAATATATTTATCCAGGGCAAAACGCGGCCTCGGTTTAGGCGCCTGGTCAGGATATCCTACCGGCAGAAGCATGACCGGATAAATATTTTCATCCAGACGCAAAGTGTCCTTTAGCTTTTCACGGTCGAACCTGCCGATCCAGCAGCTGCCCAGTCCCAGATCCACAGCTTTGAGCGCGATATGTTCGATGGCTATAGCCGTGTTCAGGGAAAGATAAGCCTTTATCATATTATCGTCCATAACGGGCGCGGTGGCGGAAGGATCGTTCATGTCCATCTCCACGCCGTCAAAGGCTCCTTCCTTAAAGAGTTCACCCACGCGGGTTTCTCTGGTGGTAATGGTTGTTAAATCAGCGCAGCAGACAAAAATAACCGCCGCCTTGACGATAAACTTATAAGGCGTGCACTTGCCGATATTTTCTTTTGCTGACGCGGATTTTGCGACAATAAAGCGCGCCGGCTGTAAATTTGAACCGGAAGGGGCGAGACGCGCGGCGTCGATGAGCTCCTTAATGGTTGTTTGCGAGATTTCTCCTGGCTTGAATTTACGAATACTGCGCCGGGCGGCAATTACTTCTGACAGTTCCATGTTGTTTTTCCCCTTAGATTTAAAACATTTTAATTCATAAAAATGCCACCGTCGATGCTGATGGACTGGCCGGTGATGCTTCTGGCTTCTTCAGATGCCAGATAGGCAACCAGGGAAGCAATTTCTTCGGCGGTCTGCGGCCGTCCCAGCGGCGTTACCGATTTTACCCTTTCGGCAAAGATCTCTTCCAGGCTTTTGGCGGCATGTGACGGGTAAGCGTCTTTGAGTAATTGGGCGAGTTTTTCCCAGCCCGGCGTATAGACATAACCGGGGCAGACCGCGTTCACGGTAATCTCGAAACGCGCCAGTTCTTTGGCTAAAACCTGCGTGAAGCCGGCGATACCGAATTTAGCCGCGCAATACGGGCCAAGCAAAGGTTCCCCCTGTCGGCCGGAAACAGATGAGATGTTGATGATCCGGCCTTTTTTGTTCTTCATCATTACCGGCGCGACGGCGCGGCAGCACAAAAAAGCGCTTTTGAGATTTAGCTCTATAGTCTTATCCCAGATATCTATAGAGGTTTTAACAACAAATCCCGTGTCAAAGCCGCCGCCGACATTATTGACCAGAATATCTATATCTCCGTATGCTTCCAGAGTTTTTTGCACCATCTGCTCAACATCGTCGGGGTTGGTCGCGTCGCAGCAAACAGCCAGGCTTTCATTTCCCGCCGTTTTTATTTCCGCCGAAACTTTTTCGGCATCTTGCTTTTTTAAATCTGCGACGACCACCTTTGCTCCTTCCGCGGCCAGTCCCAGCGCTATCGCGCGACCCAGTCCGTTGCCGCTGCCGGTTATGATAACTGTTTTTCCTTTAATTTTCAGATCCATATTATTTCCTCTCGTCGGTACTTCTCCTTCTTATAAGCGTTTTGGCCAAAATATACAACAGCTGATATTTTGTGTTGACTTAAAAATGATTTATATTTAAGTATTTGCAGCAATAAAAAATAACCGTATTTTTTAGTTTTTGTCTTCTCTTTTAAGGATGAGACGGGATGTTTCCAAGATGCTTATCCGAAAAAATAACCATTAAGATTCTGGCTTCAGGCATAATTATCGGAATTATTTTGTCGGTAGTAATCGGGGCGTCTTATCATCTTTCCGGCAACGCGCGGTTTTGTTCTTCCTGCCACAGCATGAACCTTGTCGCCGGCCGGTGGCAATTATCCCAGCACAAACAATTTGGTTGCGTTGAATGCCATTTACCGGACACCCATTTTGCCGGACAGTTTTTTTATAAGACGTGCGCCGGCATCAATGATCTGTTTCATGAAACCTTGCGTACCTATCCGGCAAAAATCAGGCTTTCCGATAAGGGGCAGATAATTGTCAACCAGAACTGTCTGCGCTGTCATGCATCCACGGTAGAAAATACCGCCATGGCGCCCGGCGGCGCAAATTGCCTGAACTGCCATCGTTATATTGTGCATGGCAGATCAGCGGATGAAGGAGGGATAAAAGTTGAAAGATAAAAAAAATATCATAATTATAATTGCCGTGATTTTCGCCCTGATACTTGTCATTATCCTGGCCCGGGTTTTCGTGTTTACTCCGTCCCCCGTCATAAAACTGGCGACGATACCGGAAGGAGAACATGATCCGGCGGTGTGGGGCAAATATTATCCGCTGCAATATAAAAGCTATCTGAAGAATAAGGAAATGGCCCCAACGCCCACGGGATTCGGCGGCAGTGTCAACTATCAGAAATCCACCAAGGAACCGGAAATCCTGATGAATTTTCAGGGCATGCCTTTTGGCAAGGATTACTCGGAAGACCGCGGGCATCCCTATTCGCTGCAGGATTTAAAGGAAACGAAAAGGATCGGCCCGGAAAGTCCCGGTTCCTGCATGACTTGCAAGACGGCTAACATGATTGATATATACAAGGATATGGGAGATGGCTATAGCCGTGTGCCGTTGATGCAATTGTTCGGACGCATCAAGCATCCGATAACCTGCGCCAACTGCCATGATCCGGCCAGTATGAATCTGCGTGTTGTTGTGCCCGCATTCATTGAGGCGATGCAGAAAAAAGGGATTGATGTTAAAAAAGCGTCGCGTGAAAAAATGCGCAGTTACGTGTGTGGCCAGTGTCACTCTGAATATTATTTTGCGCCGCCGGATAAAAAAGTTGTTTTTCCCTGGGACAAGGGGCTGAAGGCGAAAGAAACTTACGCATATTACACGGAAAAGCCGGCAGGTTTTGAACAGGACTGGCTGCACCCCGTATCCGGCGTTAAAATGCTCAAGGCGCAGCATCCGGATTTTGAATTATGGAGCACCGGCGTGCACGCGCAATCAGCCGTGTCCTGCGCGGATTGCCACATGCCCTACATGAGAAAAGACGGGCGCAAATACAGTTCGCATTGGGTGACCAGCCCGATGAAGCATGTGGAATCTTCCTGCCTTACTTGTCATAAACAGAGCGAGAAGTGGATAATGGAGCGCGTGAAAACAATACAAAACAACGTCTGGGAAATGCAGCGCACGGCGGGTACAACCATCGCCCGGGCGCATGAGGTAATCGGCAAGGCGGCCAAAGTTTCCGGCGTGAACAAGACGGAACTGGAAAAAGCACGTGAACTTGTCCGCAAGGCTCAGTGGTTTTGGGATTTTATTGCCGCGGAAAACAGCATGGGTTTTCACAGCCCCGCTGAGGCTTTGAACACGCTCGGATTGTCTGTTGATTTTGCCCATCAGGCTATTGCTGCAGCCAATCGTGCGGCAAAAACTCATTATTGATAAAGGTTGGAAGGCAAACGTAAAAATTTTTGTGCAAAAGTTTGCCTTCCGTCGTTAAATGGACTATTCTTTCAATAGATTCTTGTTTCACTCTGATGGGAAATCAGGTGCGCTAATTGATATTTGAGGAGGGTTTTTTATGTCAGAATTGCTCAAGATGCTGGGCTGTCGCTACCCTATTATTCAGGGTCCTATCGGCATGTTTAACAGCCCCCAGATGGTCGCTGCGGTATCCGAGGCCGGCGCCTATGGAATGCTGGCGCTGGGCTTTATCAATGACATGGATGAAGTGAAAAGACTTGTTGCTGAAGTGAAGAAGCTCACGGATAAGCCCTTTGGCGCAAATATCATGCTGATAAATCCCGCCAACGCGGAAATCTTGAAAATACTCGCGGAAGCGGGCGTGAAAGCCGTGACAACTTCCGTCGGTTCTCCCAAGGATGTTTATCCGATTATTCACGGTTTGGGGATGAAGGGAATTCACGTGGTGCTGGCCCTGCCGCACGCGCTGGCGGCCGTGAAAGCCGGCGCGGACGCGCTCGTGGTTGTGGGTTCGGAAGCTGGCGGCCTGCGCTCACGAAATCCCGAGTCATCCACTATGGTACTCGTGCCGCTGGTGGCTGACCACGTAAGCGTGCCCATTGTCGCGGCTGGAGGAGTCGCCGACTCACGCGGTTATAGGGCGGCGCTGGCTCTCGGCGCGCAGGGCGTGCAGGTGGGCACAAGGTTTCTGGCATCCCAGGAAAGTCCCGCCTCCGAGCATTGGAAAAAAGCGATTGTCGAATGCGGCGATGGCGGCACCGATTTGATTCCCGCGCTAGGCATGAAAGTGGCGCAGAGGATTATCGTCACTCCGTGGATTAAGGAAAGAATGTCCGATCCGGCGGTAAAAAACATTGCTGATGAACTGGATATTAATCCCGACCAGACCGGCCGCTACGATCGCGCCGCGTTCGGCGCCGGACAGGTAAGCGCCTTAATCAAGGATATTAAACCGATCAAAGAAATTATCCGGGAGATGGTTTCCTGAAAAAAATATAAACGGAGCGAGCGGTAAATGAAAACAAAGGAAGAAAGCGTGAAAGAAAAAAATATTAACCCGGCGGCAAAAGAAACCGAGGGAGACGCATTGCGCGCGGATCTGGCGGAGGTGATTAAGAGGCATTCTTACGGGTTGGATGAAAACCGTCCCGATGTGGTGGCGAAAAGAGCAAAAAAAAATCAGCGTACCACGCGCGCCAATGTGGAGAATCTTTTTGATGCGGGAACTTTTATTGAATATGGCGCCTTGACCATAGCCGCGCAGCGCGGGCGGCGCTCTCTGGATGATCTTATTGAAAGAACTCCCGCTGACGGTTTGATCGCCGGCATCGGCAACGTAAATGGAGATATATTTCCGGCGGAAAAATCGCGTTGCATGGTTTTGGCTTATGACTACAGCGTGCTGGCCGGCACGCAGGGATTTTTCAACCATAAAAAGAAAGACCGGATGCTGAATCTCGCGCACGAAGAGCGTCTGCCGGTGGTTTTGTTTGCCGAGGGCGGCGGGGGCCGTCCCGGCGACGTGGACGCGGAAGGTGTCATGGTCGCGGGTTTGGATTTGAGAACATTCGGCCTATTCGGCGGCCTCAGCGGCAAAGTGCCGGTGGTGGGCGTTGTCTCCGGCCCCTGCTTCGCGGGCAACGCCGCGCTTCTGGGCTGCTGCGATGTCATTATCGCCGCGAAAAATTCCAATATCGGCATGGGTGGCCCGGTGATGATTGAAGGTGGGGGTTTGGGCGTTTTCAAGCCGGAAGAAGTGGGCCCCATCGATGTGCAGACGCAGAACGGCGTGGTGGATATCGAAGTGGCTGACGATGTGGAAATGGTAGCCACCACTAAAAAATATCTTTCCTATTTTCAAGGAACGACTGCAAAGTGGGAAGCGGGGGATCAGACACGCCTGCGCAAACTGATTCCGGAAAACAGGCGGCGCGCCTATGATACGCGCGTAGTAATCCGGGCGCTGGCGGACACGGATTCGTTTCTGGAGCTTCGTCCGAAATTCGGACCGTGCATGATCACCGGCTTTATCAGAATAGAAGGAAGGCCTTTTGGGCTGATCGCCAATAACTGTATGCATATGGCGGGCGCGATCGAGGCGGAAGGCGCGGACAAAGCGGCCAGGCTCATGCAGATATGCCAGGCGCATAACCTGCCGATTTTATCTCTGTGTGACACGCCCGGTTTTATGGTCGGGCCGGAAATAGAAAAACGCGCGCAAGTGCGCCATGTCTGCCGGATGTTTGTCATCGGTTCTCATTTGACTGTTCCTTATTTTACGGTGATTTTGCGCCGCGGTTACGGACTGGGTGTCATGGCGATGGCCCGCGGCGGTTTTCATGAATCTTTTTTCACCGTTTCCTGGCCGACGGGAGAATTCGGCGGCATGGGACTGGAAGGAGCGGTCAAGGCCGGTTTTAAAAAAGAACTGGAAGCGATTAAGGATACGGCTGAGCGCGAGGCGCTTTATGAAAAACTGGTCGCGCAATTGTATGAAAGAGGCAAGGCAATAAACATGGCCGCGCATTTGGAAATCGACGCTGTCATTGACCCGGCCGATACGCGCAAATGGATTGTGCGCGGTTTGAGCTCGGCCGCGGCGCGCGCCGTTCCCGCAGCAGATCACAAGTACGTTGATCCCTGGTAGGCGTGATAATTAAGGATGTCGCATGTTTAATGTTAAAGGCAGCATCAAGTCGGCAAAGGGATTTTGTTCCGCGGGCTATAGCGCTCGGAGATTTTTTTATTAAAGACAAAGTGATGATTGAGCGGGACGACTTTATCCTTAATATTCAGATTCATCATTATTTCCTTATGGTCAATACCCGCCGCTTTGTATATAGCCCCGGCAAATAAGCTCGTTCGCGTGGTGTTAAATGGCGTGTGACTCGTTTTGTTATTTGTTTCGGGAAAATTTTGAATGCGCTTATAACAAATAAAAAGAAATGATTTTTACGCCCCTGCTTTTATTGCAGACAAATTGATAGTCATTTTGTCTTTTAGCCATCAACCTTACTTATTTCATATATAGAAATTACTCGATTTATTAAGATTCCTTAAGATTCCGCTCAATTATGAAGGCCGGCGTGGTCCAGGCAACTTTTTATTGACATATTGTATTACAATATGATTATTTAAAATAATATAAAGTATTTCTATATCTGCAGGTAGGGGTTATTCGCGGCCCAATAGAATAAAAAGACAAACGTAAAAAAAGGGGGATTTAATGGATAGCGCCAAAAATAATGTCGTGATTCTCAATCCAATCAAGAAAGCGCCGGGTATCCCGAGCATGGTCGCGAAACAGATTATCGAACATATAAAATCAGGCACTCTTAAACCAGGTGATAGATTGCCATCCGAAAATGATATGACCAAACAATTCGGCATAAGTCGAATTTCTCTGCGTGAATCCTTGCAACTCCTGGAAGCTAAAGGATACATTGTGTCTCATGGTCGCAAGGGAAGATTTGTGAATGACCTAAGCGCGCAAGCCTTCGAATCAACTATTGAAGAACTCATTTCGATAGATCACAAGAAGATCTGGGAGCTCTTGGCGGTAAGAAGAATCATTGATTCTGAAGCTGCAAGACTGGCGGCCCGGCATGCAACGAAAAAGCAGCTTGCAAAATTGAAAATGTTAAAACGTGATATGGAAATGATCGGAATACATAATGTTCTCAGCACAAGCGAAGGCGGAAAAATTTATGCCCGTTTCTATAATGATCTTGCGGACGCGACCAATAATTCTATCTTTTCTCACCTCATGAAATCTATTTCATCGCTCCTGAAGGGAGTCTTGCCGTACAGCAGACAGAAACTTATGAATGTTCCCGGAGCTTCGGAAAACTTTTACACAATACATATTAAAATATTAACGGCCATTGAAAGAGGCGATGCGGAACGGGCTAGAGCCTTGGTTATTGAGCATATAGACTGGTTAGAAAAAACATTAAGGAAAATTTTAAAATAACCGCCCAGCATAAGTTTGTTGAAATAAAAATTGTGGGAAAAAAGCAAAGGGCAAGATACGAGTTTCATACAGCTATTTACTAGAAGATTTCATTTGTTTGATTGCGGCAACTTTGTTCTGAATGCATTTATCGAGTTCAAAAATAGACATCCCTCCAATAAACCAATTTATTATATATGATTAATAACGCTTGCTCGGCGCGGTTCTTCATACAAACCAGATAACAAATTATGTGCTGCTGCCATGCGAAGCGATTTCCGCTGATGCGCTATAGTGGCTGGCATAAGTGTCATCCGGGGCGAAAACCTTCTCCCTTTATTTAAAAGAGCATTAAAAAGTACTTGACTAAAAAATATAACATGCTTATAATGAGATTGTCTTACAATAAGACAAGACCTAGGGAGGAGAAATTCGATGAACATTATTTCTTACACTGCAGAGCATAATATCTTCCGTGATGGCCTGAGAAAATTTCTCGATAAAGAAATCGTGCCGCATATTGAAGAATGGGAGGAGGAAGGAATCGTTCCCCGACGCTTCTGGAAAAAGATGGGAGAACAGGGGTTTTTGTGCACAGATATTCCCGAAAAATACGGTGGAGTAGGCGGTGATTTTCTTTATTCCGTGATTGTCTGTGAAGAGCTTACCAAATGCAACTTCTCTGGCCTGGCAGCGTCGCTTCACAGTGATATATGTGTTCCTTACATTTCCTCTTTTGGTTCTGAAGAGCAAAAACAAAAATATCTCCCTGGCTGCGTCTCCGGCGACATCATTACGGCGCTGGCCATGACCGAACCAAACGCGGGCAGCGATCTGGCGTCTATAAAAACAACCGCCCGTGAAGACGGCAATCAAATTATTCTCAACGGCCAGAAGACATTTATCAGCAACGGGATCAACTGCGATCTGGTTATCGTTGCCGCGCGTGATCCTGCGGTGCAGCAGCAGCATCAGGCGGTTGACCTTTATCTCGTTGAGGCGGGCACGCCCGGCTTCGAAAAAGGCAGGCAAATAAAGAAAATCGGCTGGCACAGCCAGGACACCGCTGAATTATACTTCACCGATTGCCGCATTCCTAAAGAAAACCGCCTCGGCGAGAAAAACAGCGGATTCCTGAAGCTCATGACCAAGCTCCAACAGGAACGACTTGTCTGCGCCATCGGCGCCGTTGCCGGCGCGGAGTTTATGCTCGATACCACGATCAAATATTGCGGCCAGCGCAGTGCATTCGGGCGGCCGCTTTCCAAGTATCAGCACATTCAATTCGAAATAGTGGAGATGGCCACCGAAGTGAAGCTGGGGCGCACTTTTTTGGATAAGCTTATCGTTGAGCACATGGAGGGGAAAAATATTGTTGTTGAAGTGGCCATGGCCAAATACTGGACGACAGATATGGCTTTTCGTGTCGCCGACAGGTGTCTTCAGCTCCATGGAGGATACGGCTATTGTGAGGAATACGCGATCGCGCGTGCCTGGAGGGATATCCGCGTGACCAGAATATTCGCCGGGACAAATGAAATCATGAAAGGAATAGCCGCCCGTTTTATGGGTTTGTAACAGCGGACGGCGTGTTTTTCATGTTAAGGAATCTTTTTTAAGCGCTCGTTTGCGTTTACTAAAAGGTGACGGAGGAACATCACAGAAAAGAGGAGAAGTTTATGAGTGCAGCCGATCGGGAGAGAGTCGCGGTTATTGATGCCTGCCGAACGCCATTTATGCGTGCCGGCACGGCTTACTATGATTTGATGGCATGGAAGCTGGGCAGTTATGCCGTCAAGGGTCTTATTGCCCGGACGGGTATTGACCCGGCCCTGGTTGATTATGTGATTATGGGCACGGTCATGGCTGATGTCGCCACGACAAATGTCGCGCGCGAAATCATGCTCGGCGCCGGACTGCCCGGTTCGATTCCCGCCCATACGTGCACCGCCGCCTGCGTTTCCGCCAATATCGCGATTACCACCGCTTACGATATGATCTGCAACGGGCAGGCGAGCGCGGTTATTGCCGGTGGCACCGAATTTATGTCCGATCCCGCGATAAAAATAGGAAAGCGTTACCGGCGCTTTATTCTTGATTATACAATGTTCAAACGGCCCAAGACCCTCGCGGGCAAGCTAAAGCTTCTCAAGGGCATGAAGCTGAAAGATTTCTTTGCCGTGGAACAGCCGGCTATCGGCGAATATTCCACGGGTTTAATCATGGGTGAAAACGCCGATAGGCTCGCCCGCAGGCTCGGCATTACCCGCCAGGAACAGGACGAGTTTGCCGCCCGTTCCCACCGTTTGGCCGTCGCCGCAATAAAAAATGGTAAGATGAGAAAAGAAATTGTTCCTGTCGTGGTTCCGGGCACGGGCAAGGCCATCACGGAAGATAACGGACCGCGCGCGGATGCGACTTTGGAGAGGATGGCTAAAATACAACCGGCATTTGAAAGAAAATACGGCACGGTCACGGCCGGTAACTCCTCTTTTCTCACGGACGGCGCTTCGGCGGTCTTGCTGATGAGTGAAGAAAAGGCCAGGAATGCGGGGCTCAAACCGTTGGCGTATATCCGCTCTTACGCGCAGGCCGGCTCCGATCCCTGGGAAGAATTGCTTCTGGGGCCGGCTTTTGCCACTGCGCGCGCTTTGCAGAAGGCGAACCTTAAATTCTCCGATATTAAAGTTTTTGAAATCCATGAGGCTTTTGCCGCCCAGATTCTGGCTAACATCCGTTATATGGAATCGGAAAAATGGGGAAGGGAGCGGCTGGGGCTTGACGGAAAAATGGGAGCGGTTGACATGGAAAGAATAAACACGCGAGGAGGCTCTCTTTCTCTGGGACATCCTTTCGGCGCCACCGGCGGCAGGTTGATCGCGAGCTGTTGCAATCGTCTGCGGGAAGAAAACGCGCGCTACGGCCTTGTCGCCGGATGCGGCGCGGGAGCAGTGGGCAATGCCATCATTCTGGAAAACGCACAATAGAGGTAATCATCATGAAATATTTTACCCTGGAAAAAACCAAAGAGAATATAGCGGTAATCACCATCGACTGTCCCGACGGAAAGGTAAACAAGGTCTCCTCGGGATTTCTTGATGAAGTGGCGGCGATTATCGACGACATTAAAAATGATAAAAGCGTTGCCGGCATGGTTATCACCAGCGCCAAGGAAGATAATTTTGTGGTCGGCGCGGACATTGATGAAGTAAAAGGCATGCAGACCGCGGAGGAAGCCGTCGTTTATATTTTCAAGGGGCATGCCATTCTCAACGAGTTGGAGAAAATGAAAATACCGGTGATCGCCTGCATACACGGCAATTGTCTGGGCGGAGGCTTGGAGCTGGCGCTGGTCTGTAATTACCGCATGGCCGTTGATTCGCCGCAGACAGTGCTGGGTTTCCCGGAAGTTCAGCTCGGTCTTCTACCCGCGGCCGGCGGAACGCAGCGCCTGCCGGCGCTCATCGGTTTGGTCACGGCGCTGCCTATGATGCTGACGGCGCGCACACTGCGGGCAAGGCAGGCCAAACGGGCGGGGCTTATTGATGAACTTATTCCCCCGTATGGCTTAAAGCAGACAGGTATCAAGAAAGCGCTCGAACTGGCAAAAAGCGGCCTTCCCGCGAGAAAAAGAAAGAGGTCCTTTGTAAATTTTCTGCTGGAATCCAATCCCTTGGGCAGAAAAATTGTTTTCGCGCAGGCCAGAAAAATGATCACCAGACAGACCTACGGTTGTTACCCCGCTCCGTATGCTATTATTGACGCCGTGGAATGCGGATATAAAAAGGGCAGAGAAGCAGGGCTAAAAAAGGAGATCGAGCTTTTCGGCAAACTGGTTGTTTCGCCTCAGTCCAAATCCCTGACGAACTTGTTCTTATCGATGAGCGATTTGAAAAAAAATCCGCAGAAACACCTGGCGCGGCATGTCGGCAAGCTGGCGGTTGTGGGCACGGGACTGATGGGTCAGGGCATCGCCGCGGTATCCACTTCCGTCTGTGATACTATCCTGATGAAGGATGTAAACTTAGACGCGGCGGCGGCGGGCATGAAAGAAATATGGAAATCCCTCGAAAAGCGGACGAAAGCGGGAGCAATGCTCCACTTCGACCGTGATGTCCAGTACAACAAGCTCGTTGCCTGTGATGATTACGCGCTATTTGTAAATACGGACTTGGTGATCGAAGCGGTATTTGAGGAACTGGAAATAAAAAAACGGGTTCTGGCGGATGTGGAAGCGGCCACCGGCGAGTGGACGATTTTTGCCTCCAATACTTCAGCCATACCCATAAAGAATATCGCGGCCGGATGCAAAAGGCCGCAAAATGTCATCGGCATGCATTATTTTTCACCCGTGCCCAGAATGCCGCTTCTGGAAATTATTACCACGGAGCAAACCGCGGACTGGGTAACGGCGACGGCGCTGGATCTGGGCATCGCTCAGGGGAAAACTTGTATCGTGGTGAAGGACGGCCCGGGATTTTATACCACACGGATATTGGCGCCGTTGCTTAACGAAACAATTTTGCTTCTTGAAGAGGGGGCGATACCCAATGAGCTTGACCGCGCCATGCGCCGCTTCGGTTATCCCGTAGGGCCGGCGACGCTTATCGATGAAGTGGGCATCGATGTCGGCGCCCATGTTTACGAACAGTTGGGTCCGATGTTTTCAAAAAGAGGGATAACCGCGTCGCAGGGTCTGAAAAAACTACTGGCGCAGGGATACAAGGGCAAAAAAAATAAAAAAGGCATCTACAATTATGACCTGAAGAAGAAAAAAGGGCAAAAAATGCCTGACGAAAATGTTTACGATATCCTCGGCGGCAACCCGCGTCGCAAGTTCGATGAAGAGTTGATTCAGCAGAGAATCAGCCTGATGATGATTAATGAGGCGCTGATTTGTCTGGAGGAAGGAATAATTTCTTGCCCGCGCGACGGCGATGTCGGCGCGGTATTTGGCCTAGGTTTTCCGCCATTTCAGGGAGGCCCGTTCCGCTATATCGATAATACGGGAGCGGCTAAGGTTTTAGTCACGATGGAGTCGTTGGAAAAACAATACGGGCAGCGCTTCCGTCCGGCGCGGATACTTGGGGATTTTGTTAAAAGCGGCAAAAAGATATATTCCGGCAAATAATATTTGGTTCAACGTGCCCTTCGGGTCTATTCACCTCCCGGCGGGCGAAAGACAGGAGGAATTTATGACAGAAGTGTTTATTGTCAGCGCGGCCAGGACGCCTATCGGCAAGAACAACGGTTATCTGCGCGGCTGGTGCGCGCCGGAGCTTTTAGCTGCGGTACTTGATGAAGTGTTGGCGCGAATCAATCTTGACCCGGCGGTTGTTGATGAAGTTATTGCCGGATGCGTTTATCAGCTTGGTGAACAAGGTTTCAATCTCGCGCGTATGGGCATACTTTCTTCCCAGTTGCCGATAAAAACTCCCGGGGTAACCGTGAACCGGCAGTGTGGGAGTTCCCTGACGGCTATACAGATGGCGCACGCGCTGATTGCGGCGGGAGAGATGGATGTGGTGATTGCCAGCGGCTGCGAGCTGATGTCCAAATACACGATTATGTCCGACATGAACGGAACGCTGTACACAGGGCAGCCCATGAACCACCCGGTTACGAAAGATTATCTGAAAAAATACGGCATGCCGGATCAGATAGCTTCCGCCCAGAAAATCGCTAATAAATTCGGCATTACTAAACAGGAATGCCAGGAATTCGCGGTGGCCAGTCACCGGAAAGCGCATCAGGCGACGCGGGAGGGGCGCTTTAAAAAAGAGATAAAGCCGATGAAGGGTCTGGATAAAGACGGCAATGAAATAATCAGAGATGAAGATGAAACCATCAGGCCGGATACGACAATAGAAAAGTTGGAAAGTCTCAAGATATTGCCGAATACCGAATGGCTGACCGCCGGCCTGTCCAGCACCATCACCGATGGCTCATCCGCGGTAATCCTGATGAGTGAAAAAAAAGTGAAAGAGCTCAAAGTCACGCCGTTAGCCAGAATTGTCGCCAATGCGGTTGTTGGCTCCGACCCGGAACTCATGCTGACCGGGCCTATCCCGGCGACGCAGACAGTGCTGGCCAAGTCCGGCCTAAAGATGAAGGATATTGATATTTTTGAGGTCAATGAGGCGTTCGCGCCGATTCCGTTGGCGTGGGCAAAAGAATTGCGTGCGGATATGGATAAGCTCAATGTCAACGGCGGCGCGATGGCACTGGGGCATCCGGTGGGTAATTCCGGCTGCCGGCTGGCTATTACAGCCATTCATGAACTGCAGAGAAGAAATGCCCGATACGCGTTGGTGACGCTCTGTACGGGCGGTGGTCAGGCCCCAGCGACGATATTTGAGCGGGTATAAACCGCCGCGCATTATCCAGCGTAAGGAGGATGTATGTCGGAAGAAAAAAAAGAGATCGGCAGCTGTATTTTGACGCGTAAGGACAATTACGCTATCATCGCCTTTAACCGGCCGGACAAGCTCAATGCCCTCAGCCCGGATTTGTTTCTGAGCATGCAGAAGGCGTTCTTTGAGGTGGAGCATGATGAGAGCGTGCGCGCGCTTATTTTTACGGGAATGGGCGAAAATTTCTCCGCAGGCGGCGATGTGGAAGAAGATATCCGTCCGCTGCAGGGAAAGTCGGCAATTGAATTTAAGGAGTACTTTGAGCCGTTGTGCGAAATGTACACGAGAATTTATAACCTGGAAAAACCGACGATTGCCGCGGTGAACGGCTTCGCGCTGGGCGCGGGCATGGAATTGGCGCTGATGTGCGATATCAGAATCGCGGCGGACACGATGCAGATGGGCGAATTTTTTGTCCGCATGGGTCTGGTTCCGGAGGCGGGAATGTGCGTGCTTCCCAAACTGGTGGGGATGGGCAAGGCCAAGCTCATGTGTTACACGGGTGAATTAATCAACGCGCCCGAAGCGCTGCGTATCGGCCTGGTGGAGCAAATAGTTCCCGCCGCCGAGTTAATGGACGCTGCAGAAAAACTGGCCGGTCGTTTGGCCAAAGGTCCCGCGTCAATAAAGATAATGAAACGGGCGATTAATGAATTTGGCAACCTGCCGCTGGAGGCGACGATTAACGCTTCAGTTTTATACCAGTTTGCGGCATCCAGAACAGCCGATCACAAAGAGGCCGTAAACGCTTTTTTGGAAAAGCGCAAACCGATATTTAAAGGGAATTAGCGAATAATCAAGAATTATATACCATGGTTATTTAAGGAGGAGATAATGAAGAGGGTTTTTGCTGCCGGAATGATTTTGTCTTTTGTCATGCTATGCGGTTATGTTTTTGCTGAGGAAGCCAGAGAAAAACTCAGTCCGAAAGCGCAGGCCAAGGCGCTGGTGGAAAGTGCTGAGGAATTTTTCATGGCCAACGGCAAAGAAAAAGCCATCGAAGAGATAAACAAGCCGGAAGGAAAGTTTATTATTGGTGACTTTTACGTGTTCGCCTATGATTTGAAGGGCGTGGTCATTGCTCATCCGTACCGCCGTTCTTTGATCGGCAAGAACGTGCTCAATGAAGCGGACAGCAGAGGCAAATATTTCCGGCGGGAGATTATCGAAAGAGCGAAAAAGCAGGGAGAGGGCTGGGTGGAATACAGGTATAAGAATCCGACAACGAGGAAAGAAAAGCTAAAAACCACTTACTTTAAAAAAGTGGATGATATAGTTATCTGCTGCGGCGCATATTAATTCGTTACCCAGGCGCAAAAACACCGCAGTCACAGGCCCGGTTGCGGTGTTTTTAATTTTCCCTGAAAAAAATTCGAGGTGACATGCGCGGCGAACTGCTTTCAGCAATATGACGAGGCAATTTCACCGATTGAATTTAGTCCTTTGTAGCCATTTTCCATCCAGACGAACAAATCCTGCACGGTAACATTGCTGGAGCAGACAAATTGCCTGGCGCCCGGCGGCAGGAGCGCTTTATCCTGTATTATTTTGAAGATTTTCAGCGAGCCATCGGTATATACGACTATATAGTAATTCATATGCAGGCCTCATTTTTATTAAAATGTTTTTTACTCTGGTTCGCTTTCCCGGGCTTTGTCATCTTTTTTCAGGTTTAGCTCAATATCATCGAGAACATCGCGAAGATTCTCCGGATTGTCAATAACCACAGTGGCATCGCCCGAAGCTGTGGGTTGACCCGCCGCGCGCGCGAGCGTGGTTTTCCTTGTTTTGTTTATCTGCAACGAGCCTTCGGCAGAGAGCACTATCCAGTTATTAAGGTCAAATTGAATATCGCGCACCTGGGGAATGGCGGAAATATCCCTGACAATCGCTTCGATTTCTTTTACTGAATAATCCCTATCTGGACGTACCAGATCGCCGTAAAGGTAAACCGTAGAGCCCATAAAAGAATAGTCGATCATGGAGAGATCCGCATCGTGGCGCGCAAACACCATGCGTACTTTTTGATTTACTTCATAGCGGGAAACGGAATCGTTCTGCGCCATATTTTCTTCCTTAGAGTTATTAGATACGCTAAATAGCTCGTCAGTGTCAAGCCAAGGATTGGGAAATGGACGACCCCGAAGGTGTTTTTTATAAGTTGTTATCGGGGAAAAAACAATGTAGAGAATCGAAAAATGCCAGCCGAGATTGCGAAAGAGCAGACAATTTTATGTCCCGCATGCAAATAAATTCCACAGATATCCAGGAGACGCTTGATTTTACTAAGCGGGCCGTTAGCCAGTACGGGCCGCGCCTGACCGGAACGCCCGTGTGTAAGAATGCGGCGCTCATGGTCGCGGCTGAATTAAAAAGGCATTGCGATCAGGTCAAAATCGAAGAGTTTGCCGTTTTTCCGGAGGCCTTCCGATCGCTGCTCAGAACGGCGGCAGTTATTTACATTCTGTCTGCGCTTTTACTATATTTTGATTATTTGGTTGTTGCCTCCGTCGGTTTTCTTTTGGTTGCCTTCCTAGTTGTGGGCCAGATATTTCTTTACTGGCAGATATCCGAGCCTTTCTGCAAAGAAAAGCGAGGCTACAACGTTTTTGGAACTATGGAACCGGCAGGCGAGGCGAAACAGCAGATAATCATCAGCGGCCATCATGACAGCGCCCATGTCTTTAATTTTCTCAGGCGATATCAGAAGCTCTATGCCTTTCGGATTATCCCGGCCATGCTGGCGGTGTTCGCGGCTCCGGTATTTTCTTTAATCTGGATTTATTTTCATTACGTGACGGGCAGATCTCCGGTGTTTGCCGTTTATTTTCAGTATGGTGTTTTGCTGAGCCTTATTTTTGTCGCGCCAATGTATTTTTTTATGTCCAAAGAAATTTCGCCGGGCGCGGGCGATAACATGGTGGCGACCGCGATGGTAATTAAGCTGGCGCAACTTTTTCGGCAGGCGCGGGAAGAGAGAAGCGATATCCTACGCCACACCCGGCTCATTTTTTTAAGCACCGACGCGGAAGAGGCGGGGCTGCGCGGCGCGCGCGCTTTTGCCCGGCAGCATAAAGCAGAATTGCTGGCGTTACCCGCGTATAATTTCAATATCGACAGCATCTATAATCTTAAAGAGCTCCAGTTTTTAACAACGGACATAAACAGCACCGTTAGTCTTTCCCGGGAAATGGCCAGACAATGCAAGAATATCGCCGCTGAACTTGGTTATGCGACGCGTCTGTTTGCCATCACTCCCGGCGGCGGCGGGACGGATGCGGCGGAATTTGCCAGGATCGGCGTTCAGGCCACAACATTGATCGGCATGCCGACAAATTTGATTCGCGACGGGCTGGTTTATCACACGGCCAATGACACCGTCGAACACATTGAGCCTGCGGCGGTTGAAGCTTCATTGAAAATAACGCTGGAATACATTTTACGGAAAGACCGGGAATCTTTTTGAATAGTAGGGTATGTGTATGTTAAAGGCGCTTTTACGGAGCAAAAACTACTAGGGAGTTTTGGATAACACGAATTTATGGCGTCTACATCGGCGAAGACGTTTCGTCATACGAAGGGTCGAAAAAATCAAGAAAAGCGGATAGCGCTTCTTCCCATGCCTTATTTTTAGCTTCGTTGTAACTTTTCATCATGTCCGCGTCGCGCTCTTCAAGAAACTGCTGCAGCTTTCCCGATTTTTCCAGTTCCTCGTAGGTAAGAGGCGCTTTTTCCCGCAGTGCTTCCCTAATCATTTCCAGGCGGTTTTGTTTTTCGCTTTCCTCGGATAAATGCGTCATTTCAAAATTCCCTTGCCGATTCGTTTACAATATAATCTCGCGCAGGAATTTGTCAAGAAGCGAGCGGGCGGTGGTCAATTTCTCTTTCAAATCTGCTGATATCGGCAACAAGTTTTTCAGAATGCATGTAAAGATTTGTCGGGCATTTGTTGAGCTTGCCTTGGGGCAGTCGCCGGGCCATCAGCATTATGTTATCAATATCATGCAGCTTGTCGGAAGGAGCATAGGCAATGGCCACGGGAACGCGTATGGTTTCAATATCCGGCCACACCTGATAGTTTCCTAAAATAGTTGCCCGCGCGGAATGCTTGAGGCGCGAGGGATTAACTGTTTTGAAAATCTCCTCGTAACGCTTCATCTGTTCAGGCTCCTTTTCGGCATCCACGCGAAAATTGCGCAGGTACCACTTTAAAAAATACGTTACCGGCGTGTAGAAAAATACCGGTAGATATAAAATCCATAAAAGGCCGCGCGGCGCGGCAAATTCGCCGTTTGGCCCTATCAGGAAAGCGCCTCGGACCCTGAGCTTTCCGTTTTTCATTGCCTCCAGAAGCGAGGTGGCGCCCAGGGAACTACCGCAAGCGATTGTTTGAGGAGAATTTATACCGAAGTGTTCACAAATCTGGACAATATCTTTTGCGTTTTGATATATGCTGAAATCGTTATCTTGCAGAAGGTCTTCGTTAGCAATAATTGCGGATTCTTTTTCTCTTGTTTCCACGTAATATACATCACGTTGTCTTGCCAGCGCGCTGATAAAAGTAGTCCAGCCGGAGAATATCGAAACCCAGCCGGCCACAAAAATAACCGGAGATTTACCTTGGGAAATTTCCGGCTTAAAAACCATTGTTCTGAGCCGCACTGACTGGTCAACGGTAACCATTTCTTCGTGGTATTGCACGCCTTCGATTTTATTTGGAAGATCATCCATAAGGTTTATCCGTATATTACATTGTGTCATTCCTGTATAGATTGTGGTAGTAAATAGGTCAAGAAATATTCGGCAATGGAGGATAAAGAAATGAAGAGAAAATATTATCTCATTATTATTGCCGCGCTGTTTCTCGCGCCGTACGGCTGTGAAAGCTGCTATTTCAGCGCCATGGAAAAAATGGGAATTCACAAGCGGGATATCCTGGTGGACCGCGTCAAAGAAGCGCGCGAAACGCAGGATGAAACAAAAAAACAGTTTGTCGAGGCTCTGGAGCAATTTAAAGGCGTGGTCGGTTTTGAGGGCGGCAATCTGGAAAAAGAGTATAAAAAGCTCAACGCCACTTTCAAAAAAAGTGAAAAAAAAGCCGTGGAAGTGCGCGAGCGTGTAAAGGCGGTGGAAAATGTTTCGGAGGCTCTTTTTAGCGAATGGCGCAACGAAATTAAACAATACTCAAATGACGCGCTGCGCCGCTCCAGCCAGCGGAAATACGACGCAACTAGGAAAAAATACATGGAGCTGATCAGGGCGATGAAAAAAGCGGAAGCCAAACTGGAGCCTGCGCTGGCACCTCTGCGCGATCAGGTGTTGTTTATGAAACATAATCTCAACGCCAAAGCCATTGCCGGGTTGAGCGCGGAAGTGATTAAAGTCCAGACCAACGTTGAAAAACTGGTCGAGGAAATGGAAGCCGCCATTACTCATGCCGATTCTTTTATCAAAGCGTTGCAGGAGGAGTAACTTTTCCTTTTATTTTGCCGTGGGCGCGGGATTTTAAATATCTCAACTACTGCGGTAATTATGGTGGCGATAGCTACCGCTGGTCAATTTAAGATAATGCGCCGTAATTAACTTCATTCGGGAGGAGGCTTATGAAAAGGAGAGTGAAATGAAACTGGCCGGGAATGGAGGTGATTCTGACGGGGCTGATAATTTTTAGGGTAGGTGTAATCATTGTATCATTCGAAGAATTTGGTGTTTCAGCGCTACTGGACACACGGGTTTTCATTTGGTACTCACCATGGGGCGGGATTTGTTGTCTGCGGAATAAATAGCGTCTGGTATCTAGGAAAGCCTACTGGTGGCATTGCGATTTACCGGATAAATCGATCAGGCGTTGTAACGGATTAAATTCCGGAAAAAAGTCCTCGTCGATACGCTCTTGACAGGCGGATATTGATTTTCTATATTTTGTCACAAAGGGGAGGATGTTTATCATGAGAAAAAAAATAATCGCTTTTGTTTTAATGCTTACTCTTATCGCCGGCGCGACGCCTGTTTTTGCCGCGCCCACCTCTGATGAAATAATTCCTGACGTGCTTATTGCGCGGCCCTGCGGCCTGGCCACTATCATACTGGGTTCGGTTTTGTTTATCGTCGCGCTTCCCGTTGCTCTGCCCAGCGGCAGCATCGCCCAGGTGGGAAGGAAATTAGTGCTAGATCCGGTTGAATTCACGTTTGTCCGCCCGGTCGGTGATTTTGACTACAAGCTCGGCACCTGGCCGACGCAACATTACGAAAGTCAATAAAATATTTTTGCATTATTCATCATTTTCCCATTTTTTTCGGTGGAAATTTTATTTTAAAAAAGCTCTATCTTTTTGTAACATCATTTATTCGCGGCGATCATCACGGCGCGGCATTCCTATTTTTTCTTTTCATCAAACTGATATTCTTAATCCGTAAAAAAAGTTTTAAATTACTTGAATTTTACAAAATAAATTTGTTATACTTCGCACAGGTCATGTGATGACGGTATCGAAAAAATAATTTCGCCCCTAAGACCTGGAACATCGGAATAAATGTTCTCTTGGGCGACAAGGCAGAAATATCATGGATGACCTCAGATATGACTTGCCGGTTTTACTGCTGCACAATCTGAATCCTGAATGGACGTCCGAAGAAATATCAGAAGCTGAAGGGGAAGTTGCAACCCTCGGCAACGCGCTCAATCATTTAGGGCATCCTATTGAAGTTGTGGCGCTGGAAGACGACCGATTGATTCAGCGGCTGCAGGACTATGATCCTTTAAAACACATCGTGTTCAACTGGTGCGAAGAAATTCCCGGTATCCCGCGCAGCGAACCACGCGTCGCCGCGGTAATGGAACGCATGGGATTTGTTTTTACCGGTTCTCCCTTTGAAGTGCTCGCCCGTTCTTACGATAAGCCTCAAGTCAAGCGTCTTCTTGACGAGGCGAATGTACCCACGCCACCATGGGAGGTTTTTACCACACCGGACGTTGGCCGGTGGAATATTTTTCCCTCCATCGTCAAATTGGCTCATGAACACTGCAGCATCGGTATCGCTTCTGATTCTGTCGTAACAAATCCTGTCGAACTGGAGCATCGCGTAGCTTTTATACTGGAGGAATACAAACAGCCGGCACTGGTTGAGGAATTCATTAACGGGAGGGAATTTCTCAGCGCGGTATGGGGAAACGGAAAAATTTCTATGCTGCCCGCGGTAGAGATGGATTACGGGGAATTAACCGATATCCACGACAGGCTTTTTACCTATGAGGCCAAGTATGTATCCGGGACTCGTCTTTACGACAGCATCAACATGCGCGTGCCCGCCGAGTTGGATTCACAAGCGCAAGCCGAGCTGGAGAAGGTTGCCCTAGCCGCTTACCGCGCCACCGGTTGTCGTGATTACGGACGTATTGATGTGCGCTATCACAACGGAATTTTCTATGTGATTGACGTAAATCCGAATCCGGACATAAATCCCCTGACTTCCATGACTTGCGCCGCTGAAGAAGCCGGTTACTCCTACGGAAAAATGGGCAGCCGTATCGTCAATCTGGCTGCCGCGCGTCATCCTGTTTTTCGCAGATAGAGCAAGATTACCTGGTTTATGTAAAATAACAATGAGTTAAGCTTTGGTATCGCTTGATGTATTGTCTTTTTATCCTAAACTCAGAGAGGTGTAAAATGCGCAAAATCATTTATGCTGTATTGTTAGGCGTTATTCTTTTTGCCGCCGGTTGCGCCACAGAGCAGAGCGCGGGCGTTTTGCCCGTTGAACAGAAGCGGTATGAGGGAATTGCCTACATCAGTGGCGGCATTGGCCAGGACGAGCGGGAAAAATTAACCGCGATGACCAAAAACTACAGTCTCAAACTCGTTTTCGCGGTTAAAAGTCGGGAATTTCTTTCTGATGTCAAAGTAAAAATTACGGACAACAGCGGTAAAAAAGTTCTGGAAGCCGTTGCTGAAGGCCCTTGGTTTTTTGCCGATCTGCCCACGGGGAAATACACCGTCATCGTTTCTTTGAAGGGGGCGGAAAAACAAAGCGCGGTAAATGTGGTTAAAGGACAAAGACAGACAATGCTGAGCTTCTACTGGAATTAGCGCGGCGACTTGTCTTTAATCATTGGGCGGAAAAAAATGTCTAAAAAAATATGCTATCTATTCAATATACTATTGGGTGAATGTTTTTATAAAGACCGGAAAATATCCGCTTGCGGATTTGGAAACAGCCATTTTCCTGGATAATAACTCTGCGGGGGAAAAATATTACAAAAAAATTGCGGCCGGAAAGGATCCTCCCCGGCCGATGCTTTTAACTCTGGTACTGAAATGCCACCAGTTATACAATTATTTTTTCATCGCTAAAGAAAAAACTACTTCTTTTTTGCTTTGTTTCCGCCGTATGCACCGCAAATCGTTTTTTTGAGTTCATCCATAAAAGAATCAGCTACAATTCTGTTCCATCGTTTATCGGTTTTTGCTGATGAATAGATGATTTTACCTTTCACGTCATAAAAAGCCACGGAAACAAGCCGGTGCGTGTTGGCGGCGCAGTTAATTTCATTCACTGATAAATCGTGACTCATCAAGTCAGGATTTTTAGGCGCCTTTTTTATTCGTTTGAGAGAAGCGTGAGCGCTCTGTTTGTCGATTTTGCTTGTGTATTCAAATTTGTTGGATACGCGGATGATGTTTTTGTCCACATTTTTAACGCTGCTTTTATCGTAGTAGAGCCGCCCGCCGGAAGGGGCGGAGGCGCACAGCGTCCATTGTGCCGCGTAACTACTTCCGGAAAAGAACAAAAGCATCACCGGAAAAACCAATACCCAAATAGTTTTTGTTTTCATCTTCGCTCCTTATCGCCGGTAATCACGATTTTAAGTTATCTCTTATCGCCGGGTTTCACGGGCGCCCATTCGGGCAGGTAAACGCCGGTGCCGATGAAATAATTCGTGCCCGGTATCGGCTCCACATAGCCGATTTTTCTGAACTCATAGCGCTGTCCTGGCTTCAGCCAGTAATATTCAACGAACCCGCCTCCTCTTTTCGCCGCGGCGCTCAGTTCGCGGATGACGAATTTGCCTTTCGCGTCCCGGTAATTATAAAGATTTTTACCTGGCAACTTTCTGTCGATAGCATGGGCGATATTGACGCACTGATAATCATACACGTAAAAATATCCGGTATTATCCGCGTAAAAACGAATCGGACCGATAAAGGAACGGATAATATCCATGCGCCTTTTTTCGCCTCTGACATCTTTGAGAATCTCGCCTAAGCCCACGGCCGCGGTGTGCACGACAGCCACCGCCGTATCTTTAGCGCATTGAATATTTGATTTATCCCGTGCCTGCGCGACATTTGCGGCAAAAACGAATGCGCCGAGAAAGAAAGCCGTCAGCAGCACGTTTAAAGCTATTTTAGTTTTTTCTTTTGCGTGAAACTTTTTCATGGCGATTATTCCTCCTGTGCGGATGTATGATAGGCCGTCAACACATATCTTGTATTATAAACCATCAGTATGATTTAGCAAGGATATAGTTTTGCGTTGTAAGCAGCAAATGATTTGTCCGGTTTTGTAGCACATAAACTGTCCGGTTGGTAAGTTACCTCATGGAGGTGGCGGATGAGATATAAACAAAAGTTGTGT
>DLNC01000001.1 GCA_002478265.1 Syntrophaceae bacterium UBA7520 | reverse complement strand
TTTTCTATTTGCTACTAACAGAATATTTTAAGGCCGACGCAGAGGTCATTTTTTTTCCTGCTGTGGATAAAACTGTGCCAGCACAGATGTGGGATCCGTCAGTCCGCCGATAAAACCAATCGGGTATTTAAATCCAATTTTGGCCAATTTTTTCATGCCGGATATGGCGCGCTCCAGTTCCTGCGGCGGCACGGCAACAACGATTTCGTCATCGGCAACCTGCCCCATTGATCTTTCCCCGTAGCATGGTATGGCCAGCGCGGGCTTGCCGGTAAGGTAGCACTGCGCCAGAGAATCGGCGCAGGCGCCCTCACCGATAAAAAAGAATTGAAAACGCTCGTATTTATCCTTTTGCAGACCGCATAAGAACATCATAATTTGCGCGGGATTCGCATAGATTAGAACAATTTCCGGCTCAAATTTGTCCTTCGATAAAGGAGAAACAACAATTGCTTCGGCTTCGGGAACCCGCGGTGTTTCACGCTGCTGGAGCAGTGCGTCTTCCACCGAGCCAAACCAGGTGCGGGCAAGCATTTGCGCTTCCGCTTGCATGCTTTTTTCCGTGGCGTGGCGCAGCCCGTTCAGGCGCGTACAGCGATCGCCGATGGGATCCTGCTTGGTTATGCCGATGGTCTGCCCCATAACTCTTACTAAAAAAGGAACCTGGCAAAAAGTAAAACCTCTTTTTACGCGCATGACATTTTTTATTTTTTCCATATCTTGCGCTTTGTCCAGGCGCCGGAAAGCGACCGGTTCGGTTTTTAAGCGCAGCGTCGTTTTTAATTCAGACGCGATATCTGCCCAACTCATTTATTTTCTCCTTGCGAAAAGCTAAATTGTCACGCCGCCGTCCACCGGAATAACCTGACCGGTGATGTAACTTGAAGCATCGGAGGCGAGAAATAAAATTGCCCCGACCATTTCTTCCGGTTCCGCGGGGCGGCCCAGCGGCGTCCGGCTCATGGCGATGTTGAGAATATCGGGATTGCCCCACAAGGGCTGGCTGAATTTCGTTTTGGTAAGTCCCGGAGCTACGGTGTTGACGCGGATTTTAAAAGGCGCCCATTGCTGCGCCATGACTTTAGTCGCCATAATCACGCCCGCTTTGCTTATGGAATAAACCGGCAGGATATCCGGGGTGATGCCGGCGATCGAGGCGATATTGATAATTTTACCACCGCCTTTTTCCTTCATTATTTTAGCCACCGCCTGGCTCAGGAAAAACAATCCTTTGAGGTTGAGGTTCATAATCGCGTCCCAGGCGCGATCATCTATATCCATGGCCGACGCCATTGAGGGATTGGTCGCCGCGTTATTCACCAGAATATCGATGCGTCCGTATTCCTCCATTACTTTTTGGACCAGATTTTGGATATCCTCAATTTTACCCACATGCGTCGCCACGGGCAGGCACTTTCTTTTCAGTGCTTTTATCTCCGCTGCTGCTTTTTCCAGGTCGGGAAGTTTGCGGCTGGCAATCGCCAGATTTGCGCCTTCTTTAGCGAAACCAAGCGCCGCAGCATAGCCAATGCCGCGGCTGGCGCCGGTGATGAGCACAACTTTATCTTTCAACAGTAAATCCATAAACCTACCTCCAAAATTGTTCGATCCGTTAATTTTTATAGTTCATGATAAGAGAAATACGTCAGCGTGTCAAGCAAGCAAAAGAAAAAATAATAATTATGGTTAATCTATCTCTTTGTTGCAAACTAAACGGAAAAGTTCTTCCTCTCTTTTCTTCATCTTGCGTGTGGCGGCCCTTGTTGTATTTTCGTGGTTATAGCCAAGCAGATGCAACAGGCCGTGTATTAATAGAAAATCTATTTCTTGCGCGAAAGTAAGACCTCCTTTGGCGGCGTCTTTTTTTGCCGTTTCCACGGAGATGACTATATCGCCAAGTATTTGCGGGTTGATATCGCCGTAGTCATTTTCCCGCAGCGAAAAAGAAAGGACATTGGTCGGTTTGTTTTTGCCCAGATATGTCTGGTTGAGTTTTTGTATGCCGGCATCATCGGTAAAAACGATGCTTATTTCGTGATCCTGGCATTCAAGCTGCCGCGCAACGGTTTTCATTGTCTGGCGCACGCGACGGGTGTTTAGTTTAATTTTATTTTGAAGGTTTTTTATCTGCAGATTCATCTGTTGTTTTTTTGCCGTTCGTATCTTTCGCGGGAGATTCCGGATAATCGACGCGGTGGTGGAAGATACCCGTGAGAATTTTGATAAACGATTCGGCAATGGTGTTCAGGTTTTTTAGGGTCAGTTCACAATCATCGAGTTGTCCGTCCATGTAGATGCGCTCTATTCTTTCGCGCACCAGTGATCTTATCCTGGCCGGCGTGGGATTGGAAAGAGTACGCGAGGAAGCCTCGATAACGTCACCTAGCATCACCAGGCCGGCTTCTTTGGTCTGCGGTTTGGGGCCGGGATAGCGAAAATCTGTTTCCGACAAATTACTGGCCGTTCGGTCTTTGTTTTTTTTGGCTTTATCGTAAAAGTAGCTGACGATGCTTGTGCCGTGATGTTCGCGAATGATGTCGATAATTGGCCGCCCAAGCTTTTCTTTTGCGGCAAGCTCGCAGCCGTCTTTGACATGGGAAATGATTACGAGAGAACTCATCTTGGGCGAAAGCTTGTCATGCCGGTTCTCCGCTTTCGGCTGATTTTCAATAAAATATTGCGGTTTGGTGAGCTTACCGATGTCGTGATAATAGGCGCTTACTTTGGCCAGCAGTGAATTGGCGCCAATTGCCTCAGCTGCCGCTTCCACCAGCGAAGCCACAACGATGCTGTGATGGTAAGTGCCGGGAGCTTCGATAATCATTTTCTGAAAAAGAGGCTGGTTTAAGTTGGCCAGCTCCAGCAGCCGGATGTCCGTGATATAGCCGAATAAACTTTCAAAAACGGGCGTCAAGCCGGCGACCAGCACGCCGGTGAGCAGGCCGCCCACGAATCCCATGACCAGCCGGATAAATAAGTCATTAAAGATATTGCCGGTCAGAAAGTTAATGCTGATTATCGCCGCCATGTTTATCAGGCCCAGAAAAACACCCAGTCTCAAAAAGGCGGAGCGCTGATGGGATCGAACGGCGCGGTAGGACGCGGCGACCGATCCCAGAAAACTGTAAAGAGGAAAAGTGATTTTTTCCTCAAACAGAAGACTGATCATGAAAGCGGTAAAAACAGTTAAAATAAGAGCGACATTGCGGTTAATCAGAACGGCGATGATGATGGCGCCCAGAGCGAAGGGAATGGCGAAATAACAGGCATCAGTCGGGATGGAAGGAAACGCCCGGTTGATGGCCATGGCGATAAAAATACCCGTTTTGACGAATAATATCTGGATAATGGCCAGGATGCCCATAACAAGAAAATCGAGATTGGAGCGCGAGGATGGCTTTGTCCAGTTTCTGGTGCGCCAGAAGTATAAAATTATCGACAGAAAAATTGACGTCAAAAAGATGCCGAGAAAAACGGCGAATCCGGAAAAGGTATTTTCCCCCGATTTTTTGTAGAAAGCGTCCAGCTTGATTAATCCCGTGTAGCCGATTTTTTCGCCTTCCCGCACAATCATTTCGTTTTTTTGCACCTGGAAAAGCACCGGCTTTACTTCTTCCATGGCCGCAAGCTTTTTTCTCTCCGTGGCGTCTTTGTTAAAAGTTAGATTTGGCTCGATCAGTTTTTTGGCGACGGAAAAGAGCACTCTTCTTGTCGTATAATCATCAGCGGCGAAAACACTGTTTATTCTGCGCAGCAGGTATTCGTCTGCTTCCTGTATGTTGAATATTCTGGATACGTCTTTGATGTTTCTTTCGTTCTGCGTTTCGATGTCTCTCAGCGTAATGCCTTTCTCCTTTTCCGCTTTGCTGAAAGGAACGCTGGCGATGAGTCTGTTTTCGTAAAAATAAGAAATGGCGCGGTAAAGGTCGCGCTGCGTGTCAGTCGAAAATTTTTTCTCCCGCAAAACGAAGTATTCTTCCGTGGTCAGCAAAACGCCCAGATTGGTCTCCAGGTTGCGCTTGTGTTTCTGGGAAACGGGACTTCCCGTGAGGAGGGCTTCATCTTTTTGATCAACTTTTAAGTCTTTTGCGGCAAGGGAGAAAGCACGGGCGAGTTTTGTTCTAATTGCCGCGGCCACTCTGCTGTCATAGTCATAAACATTCAATACCGCTTCCGCGGCTTCTTTTTTCTTCTCCTCCGTCGCCCGTATATCTTCAACGAGAAAATCACGATCGGCTTTTATGTCATGTTCGGCAATCATTCCCTGTTCAAATTTAGGCGCGAAAAGATGAATTTCGGGCGCGAGCATCAGGGCAATAATAAGGCACAGTGCGACGGCGATGGACCATTTCTGAAAAGAGCTGTTCTTCAGAAGATCCAGCGCCTTTTGGTGTCGCCGCAGAAATTTATCTGAAGTGCTTTCCAGAGTGTTTTTGAGGAAATTTATGAAATTCATGGCGTATGCTTTTTCGAGTTGTTTTTCTTGCCTTTATCCAGCGCGGCATAAGCTTTGATGACTTCGCTGACCAGAGGGTGGCGCACAACGTCAATGTCCGAAAAGTGGACAAAACGGATACGGTCAATCTTTTTCAGAGTGCTTTCGGCTTCAATCAGGCCGGAGCCCTTATCCTGCGGCAGGTCAACCTGGGTGACGTCGCCGGTAATTACCGCCTTGGAGCCGAATCCCAACCTGGTTAAAAACATTTTCATCTGTTCGGACGTCGTGTTCTGCGCTTCGTCCAGAATGACAAAGGAATCGTTGAGCGTGCGGCCGCGCATGAAGGCCAGCGGCGCCACTTCGATCAGCCCCTTGGCGATGAGTGCGGCGGCGCGCTCCATATCGAGCATGTCGTAGAGCGCGTCATATAAAGGGCGCAGATAGGGGTTGACTTTTTCGGCCATATCGCCCGGCAGGAAGCCAAGTTTTTCTCCCGCTTCCACGGCAGGGCGCGCCAAAATAATGCGCTGCACTTTCTTTTCCACGAGATAGGAAACGGCCATGGCCATGGCCAGATAAGTTTTTCCCGTTCCGGCGGGGCCGATGGCAAAGACCATGTCGAAATGGCGCATGTATTCGATATACTGTTTTTGCGCGATGCTTTTGGGGGTGATTAGTCTTTTTTGGGAAGAAATAAAAACCGTGTCCAGAAAAATGCTGGCCAGTTCGCAGGTGATATCTTCGGAAAGGATGCGATGGGCGTAATCAATATCTGAAGGATGAATGCGCCAGCCCTTGTCCATTATCGAGTAGAGCTGCCTGAGCATGATGCTCACCTTGTGTACCTGGCCGTCCTGCCCGGAAATGGATAAATGATTCCCCCAAGCTTTTATTTTTACCGGTTCGAGTTTTTCGATAAATTTCAGGTTTTTGTCATGCTCGCCGCAGAGGTTTTTCATGAGATTATGGTCGTCAAACGCAATTTTCTCTGTGGCTGTATGTGTTTCCGTTTCCTTCAAATATTTGTTCTACCTCGTAAATAACTGTATTTATTGGTTTATTGCTAATAAACCAGCTAATTTCATCGTAGGTTTTACCATTTCAGTTAAGGCAACGCAATACAAATTACTCTTGCAGAAATATGTGCGCGAAAACTTTGGCGTTGCCCAGCATGTTGGCGATAGCGCAGTTTTCGTCAGGCTGGTGGGCGGTAATATTGAACTTCGACCATACGGCGGCAGGATAATTTTTCTTACGGAAAAAAGCGGCGACAGTTCCACCGCCTACGCCTCCTGGTTTTGCGTTCACATGATAAACCCGTGCGACGGCCTGATGCAACGCTTTAACGACGGGCGCATCCGCGGCAGTGGGGAGGGGGGCCTGGAGTTTCTGCACAATCGATATTTCTAGTTTGACCTTGAATTTCTGTTCTACAGCTCTGGCGATTATTTTTGCTTCCTTTAGAACATCTTCCAGACGATACTGAGGCAAAACGCGGCAGTCCAGATAGAAAACATCTTCACCGGGTATCGTGTTGACATTGCCGACGTTGGGTTCTTTCTTGGTCGGTTCAAATGTGCTCATGGGCGGATAGAAGAGCCTGTCCGTCTTGGCAAAACGGGTTTTTAATGATTCCAGCCTGGTCACCAGATATGAGGCGGCGGCGAAGGCGTTTTTTCCTAATTGTGGCACAGAGGCGTGGCACTGTTTTCCTTTTGTTTTGAAGCGCAGCCAGAGCATGCTTTTTTCCGCTATTTCGATCAGCGTGCCCTGAGGATTGCCGCCGTCGGGAACAATGATTAAATCTTTTTTACCGAAAGGCTGTTGCGGGCATTTAAGCATGTGCGCGAGGCCGTATTTGCTTGACGTTTCTTCATCGGAAACAAAAGCCAGGCCGATGGAATGAGGCGGGATGATTTGTTCATCCATCAGCGCTTTGGCCGCGAAGATGGATGCTACCATATCCTGCTGATTGTCCTCCGTGCCGCGACCGTAGATGCGCCCGTTTTTTACATAAGCTTCGTAGGGATCGCGGCTCCAGAGTTTCAGTTCTCCGGGAGGCACAACATCCAGATGAGTGAGAATCCAGACAAATCTTTTTTTGTTTTTGCCCTCAATCGTCGTGATAAAATTGGGGCGGATTCCGGCAGGCACGTTTTTATCAGGGGCGTCGAAATGGCGGAAATTGTCAAACCCAAGCTCGCGCAGGCGTTCTTCCAGAAACCGGGCTTTGTCCATTTCGCCCGGACCGCCGTTGTCGGGGCCGACGGCATTGATGGCGGTAAGCGCGATCTGCAAATCAATCATTTCCCGGCGGTAGGAATCAATTCTTTTGGTAACTTTTTTGAAGACATCTTCCGAAAACATAGCTATCCTTAATAAGTTTATTCCTGCGGTTTAATCAAGACCGGTTCGGGTAAATCGCCCGCGGGTTCGTCAAAATTCTTGCTGTCGCCTAAAATCAGCACAACATTTTTTGTTTTATTCAGATAAATATCTGCCAGCCGACGCAGATCATCCAGCGTAATTTTTTCTATTTTATCGCGGTAAAGTTCCAGATAATCAGGTGGCATTTTTTCAAATTCATTTCTCATTTGCTGCCAGGCAATTTGCTCGGCACTGGTGAAAGAAAAAATAAAGCCGTTTATTGTTGATTGCTTGGCCCACTCGAGCTCCTGTGGCGTTACATTTTTTTTTCTGATTTCATCCACGGTGCCGTTAATGAGGGAAAGCGCCTGCAGGGTCGAAGATGTTTTGGTGAAAGCGTAAGCGCCGAAAATTCCGAAAGCGGGGCGCGCCCGGTAAAAGCTTCCCGCGCTGTAGGCAAGGCCCTCATTGTTGCGCACCGCGTCGAAAATGCGCGAATTGAAGCCGCCGCTGCCCGCGATGAAATCCAGGACGCTGAAGGCGTGGTAATCGGGATGATGTTTGCCGGGGGCAAACTGACCGATTACAATTGTCGATTGCGGAATCTCTTTATGCAGATAATAAAGGCCTGGCGTGAATGTTTGTTTGGGAGGCGGCGCCTCTTCAGAAACGCGGCCTTTTTTCCACGCGCCGAAGTATTTGCTAAATAAATTTATCGCCTGATCGCGGGTGATGTCGCCGGTGATGGCAAACATCGCGTTTTGCGGATGAAAAAACTCTTGGTGAAACCTGCGTAGATCACATCGGGTAATGGCGTGAAGTGATTTTGGGGTGGATAGCCTGCCACGCGCGTCATTTTCAAACATAAGGCGGTTGAATTCACGGAAAGCCAGCCGTTGCGGATTGTCCTGTAGCCGACGCAGATCCTCTATTTTGAGCTGGACGGCGATCTCCAGTTTCTTTTTTTCAAATGCCGGCGCGATGATCATCTGGGAAAAATAATCCAGCGCTTCAGCAATATCTTTGCTTAAAACTGATAAATCTCCCGTGGCGTGATCAGTCGCCATGGAAAAAGAAATGGACGCGGCCAGAAAATCAAGCCGCCGGTCGAGCTGATCGCTTGCCGTTTTTTTGGTGCCGCCCGTTCTCATGAGATATGCCGCAAGTTCCGCCACGCCTTCTTTACCCGGCGGATCATAAATGGAACCGGTGCGAAAAATAGCGTTGACATTAACTAGAGGCAGTTCGTTATCCTCCATAATATATAAAACAATTCCGTTTTCCAGAACCACGCGCTCGGCTTTGGGTAATTCAAATTTCAGCTTCGGGTAAACAATTTTGTCCGGCGGAATCAGACGGGAATCCGCCACGGCGGCTGTGGCGCAAAAACAAGCTAATAAAACAAATGATAAAAATTTTAAAAAAAATGATTTCTTAATCAGCATCATATTAATCTTTTTTTCTTTCTAGTGTCGCGATGGTGCGGTTTTCTTTGGTTAAAAATGCGCTTGCCGCCTGTTGGATATCCTGCGGCGTAACTTTATCGATATTCTTTAAATAGTCGGCAAAATACCGGTAATCGCCTGTCAGCACTTCATAGTAGGATAAAATCGAAGCCAATTGAGCATTGGAATCAAGACCGCTGATGTATTCCATGCGCAGCTTGTTTTTGGCCATAGTCAATTCTTCTTCCGATACTGGTTCGGTTTTGAGTCGCTCTAATTCCTGCAAGATGACGTTTTCCAGCTCCGCATTCGTGTGCGGATGGCGGGGCGTGGCAAAAATGGTGAAGAGATTCGGGTAGCGCGATCCGGGCAGTCCGTTATAAACGCTGATTTTGTCGGCGATCTGCATCTTCGTTACCAAGAGGTGGTAAAGGCGACTGGTGCGCCCGTCGGCGAGGATGGTTTCCAGCACGTCGAAAACATAATCTTCATAAACCGGAAAATTCGGTTTATGAAAACCGATAATCATCATCGGATTGGCGTCAAAAATGACTTCTTTTCTTCTTTCCGCGGTTTGCCTGGGTTCCGGCTCTGCCATTCTTGGTTTTGCGGAAGACGCGGGGATGGGTTCAAAGTATTTTTTAATCAGCTTCAACGTTTCAGTCGGATTAATCGCGCCCACAACGGCAATCACGGTTTTTTCCGGCGCGCGATATTTTTCAAAATATTTCCTCATAGCACCGGGGCTTAACCACGGCAAATCCTGCGGCCAGCCGATAATCGGGTTGCGGTAAGGATGCACGGCATAGGCGGCGCTCATGAATTCTTCATAAAGTTTTCCGCTGGGACTGGTTTCTACACGCTGTCTTCTCTCTTCCATGACCACGTCGCGTTCCGTGTAAAATTCGCGGAACACCGGATTGAGCATGCGGTCGGACTCGATTCTCGCCCAAAGTTCAATTTTGTTAGCGGGAAGGCTCACGTGATAGGTGGTCACGTCCTGTCCGGTGGAGGCGTTCATGTCCAGTCCGCCGTTTTGCGTGTAGAGCCGGTCGATCTCGTTGGGGATGAAATATTTTTTATGCTCTTCGTTTAATTTCCGGAGTTTTGCCGATAGCGCCGCGATGGTTTTGGCGTTGGCTTTTTCGCCTTTTTGTTTTTCACGATCGAGCGCCGTGCCGGTTTTTTCAATGGCGTCCAGAATCTTTTTTTCCGCGGCGTAATTTTTTGTACCGATGGTTTTCGTGCCCTTGAACATCATGTGCTCGAGTAAATGCGCCGCGCCGGTTTCGCCTTCGTCTTCATCCACCGCGCCGATGCGATGGCGGATATATAACGACACGGTGGGGCTTACCTGCCGCTCCAGGAGCAATACGGTTATGCCGTTTTTCAGTTTTGTTTTGCTGACCTTGCCTTCCAGGTCAAAGCACAAAGCCCTGCCGGCAAAGCCAAGGCAAAAAATAAAAATGGCCAGTAAAAGGAGATTATTTCGTTTCATGATCAGCTTCACCTTGTGGTTTTTGCGGAAAAAAACGGAAATAACAGTAGATAAGGCCGGTAAGGCAAACCAAAATCAAAAGAGACGCGGAAAAAAAGGTCATGACAAACTCCAGGGGATTTTGCAATTGAAACGCTCCGGTCATGATGTTGATGCCGTAAACGAGCAAAATTATGGAGGCAATCAAAATAGCGATATTTTTAAGCCAGATAAGATATATTGTCATATTATTTATCCGTTGCTGTCATCTATGAAAAAATATTTC
>DLNC01000031.1 GCA_002478265.1 Syntrophaceae bacterium UBA7520 | reverse complement strand
ACAACTTTTGTTTATATCTCGACGTATTCCTGCAGCAGTTGGTTGAATTGCAAAGGTGTAAAGGCCGGAGGGGCGGTGGGGCCGATGGTGGTGGAGACAAAGCTCAGAGTTTCTTTTTTGCGGTCTTTTTCGATCATTTTTTCTTCAGAATCTCCTTCCGCAATTAAATATTCATTGGGCAAGTTTAACACCCACCAAATCGGCCTAAAAACTACTTTTCGAATGCCGGGCAAACCGTAACTTATCATTTCCAATTCCGCACTGGTCTGACCAGGGTTAAGGAGATATCTATTTTCTAGATTATCATCAGATTGTGTTTTCCATGTCATAGATACAGCTTTGCCTAAAAGACTACAACAGCCATCTTCAATACGTATACCTCCGCCCCACAGAGATGTATTTTCCCAGGCAATGGGAACAAAAAGCAAGCCTCTTCTTTGAACATTAGTATAACTAGTGCGATCAGGCTCTGCATAGCCTTCTACTGAAATATGTTCTGTTATATTACCATAGTTTGGAATGGTGATATCAATACTAACATGGCCGATGCCGATCTTATTTTCCGCCGGATTCGTAACAGTATGATAGTAATGATAGACGCCATTTTCATCAAGTGTAACACGCGCCTGGATTTTTACGTTTTTGAGCGGCGGGGGAACTGTCTTTGGCGTAGGAGGCGCCTTTTGCGCCATAAGATCCAACGGCACAGACAAAAGAAACCACGTTAGCAGGATACAAAAATAATTTTTTTTAGCCATGAATGTTTCTTGAATGTAGAAAAATTTGTTTTTCTGCAACGAAACCAACCAGCCACTAAAAAACCAACTTCCAAACTGCTAACTGCTAAAAAACTTTACTGCTTTTTGAATCTTTTGCGAAGTGATGCTCTAAGGTGAAACTATTTTTTGAATATCTTTAATATACTTGTGATTTTCTCAATATATTAACAGAAAAATTTGTCAAGGATTTTTCGGTGTTTTAGGCCTCGCAAATATGTTCACAAAATCAGTGATTTAACAAATTTGCGCGTATTTTCTTCCGCGCGGCGCGTCTTTGCCTCGGTAAAAATCTTCGTTATTCCAATGACTTAAAATAAAGAAATTTTTTTCTCACATTACGGCATGCCTTTTGTTGATGCATAGAGGCAAAAAAACAAAAGGAGGTTATATGTTTGTTCGTTTGAAAAAATTTTTTACATTATTTACCCTGACTCTGGTTATGGTTTCGCTTACGGCATTAACCGGCCGCGCGGAAGAAACAGCAGCCAAAGAAGATCCCGTCTCCGGTGAGGCGGCGCTCGCCGTGATGAGCGCTTACATCTGGCGCGGACAGGAACTCACGCGCCACAGCGTTGTTCTGCAGCCTTCCGCCACCATCAGCTACAAGGGCTTTTCCGCCAATGTCTGGGCCAATATTGACACGCGCCCTTACAGCGCCGCCGATGAAAAGCATTCGGCCAATCTGACGGAGGCGGATATTACCGTGTCCTATTTCCGCAAATTCTGGCTGGTTAACGCGGGCGTGGGCTACATTTATTACGCGCTTGCCGCCCCTTATTCCGGCGCGACTGATCCGCTTGATTCGCAGGAATTATTCGTCAGCGTCGGACTCGACACATTGCTTTCTCCGACCTTAACCGTTTATAAGGAAATAGACCATTATCATCAATGGTATGTTCTGCTCGGCGTTTCACATACCTTTCAGTTTAACGACATGATCGGTCTAAAACTCGCGGGGAGCGTGAGTTACCTGAAAAGCGAAGACGCGTCCATGTACCCAAAGTTCGATTCCAACGCGCTGGCCACCGACAGGAAATTCAACAATTTCCACGACGGCACATTTTCCGTTTCCCTGCCTTTGACGCTGACCAAGCATGTCAGTGTTACGCCTTCGCTCACCTATGTTTTCCCGCTTTGTGACGACGCGCGCTACGAAATGAAAGGCCGCGGCCTGCAGGGCACGGCAAACCCGTCCGATAGAAAAAGTTCCTTTCTTTACGGCGGCATCACGGCAAGCTTCGCATTCTGATATGTTTTCTTGGAAATTTATCCCATCAGTGGTAAACATTTTACGGGAGGGGCGAAAATATCCGCCCCTCCTCACCAAAAAAAGAGAAACAGGTATCCATGGACGGATTGGTTTTTTTCCACAAACTGCTTATTATTCTGGGATTTTCCATTCCCGTCATCTATCTTTTCAATAAATTGAAATTCCCCTCTATTATCGGTTTTCTCATCACCGGCATCATCATCGGGCCTTTCGGTCTGAAGCTGATTACCGATACCGCGGGCATTCAACTCATGGCGGAAATCGGCGTTGCCCTGCTTTTGTTCACCATCGGCGTGGAAATATCGTTGGCGCGCTTTTTGAAACATTTATCAGAATTTCTGCTTACCGGCGGCCTGCAGGTATTTTTTACATTTCTGGCCGGTTTTTTTATCGGTCTTATTTTGCAGATGAGCCTGATGCAGGCGGTTTTTATCGGATTCATTCTGGCGCACAGCTCATCAGCGCTGGTTTTAAAAATGCTCAAAGACCGCGGTGATGAAGAATCGCCACAGGGCCGGGTTTCCATCGGCGTGATTCTGTTTCAGGATATCATGGTCGTGCCGATGATGCTTTTGATTCCCTTTCTGGCCGGAGACAGCGGACCTAATGCCGGCGTTATCATCTGGAAACTGGCAAAATCAATTTTAATTATCGCGGCCATTCTGATCGCGGCGCGCTATATCATTCCGTTTATTCTGGAGCGCCTCGCCTACATGCAGATGCGCGATGTCTTTGTCATCACCTCTATCGTAATTACGCTGGGTATCGCCTGGCTTACGCATGCGTTGGGATTATCGCTGGCCATCGGCGCGTTTCTGGCGGGGCTGGCCATTTCGGATACCGATTTCACGCACCAGATTATCAGCGATATCAATCCTTTCCGGGATATCTTTTTGTCCATCTTCTTTGTTTCCTTCGGCATGATTCTGGATCTGGAATTCGCTCTGGAAAACTATTTGTTTATCTTTGCTGTTACATTAATCATTCTTTTGCTCAAAACGGGGATCGTCGTCGGCCTGGTTAAATTTCTCAAATACCCCTGGCGCACCGCCCTATTGAGCGGCGTTATTTTGTCGCAAATCGGCGAATTTTCGTTTGTGCTCGCGCTGCAGGGTTTTAAAAACAACATTATTTCCGAATACACTTATCAGTCCTTCATCAGCGCTTCGGTTCTGACCTTCATTGTTTCGCCGCTTTTAATCGCCCTGGCGTATCACTTCTCCAACGGCAAAAAATATTATCTTCCTGAACAAACAGCGCCTTTTGCCGGTGAACGGGAAATTAAAAACCATGTTATTGTCTGCGGTCTGGGGTTAAACGGAAGGAATTTGGTCAATGTGCTTAAGGAAACGGCTATAAATTACGTCGTTATCGATTTAAACATTCAGCATATCCGCGATATGCAAAAAAGGGGCGAGAAAAATATAATCTGGGGTGATTGTTCAAACACGGAAATCCTCAAGCGCGCGGGCGTGGAAAAGGCGCGCGTGCTGGTCATTGCCATATCTGACCGTTTTCTGACCAAGTGCGCGCTGAGCGTCGCCAAATCGCTCAATCCCAATATTCACGTTATTGTCCGCACCAAATACGTGACCGATATTGAGGAACTGCAGGCGTTGGGCGCCGATGATATCATTCCGGAGGAGTTTGAAACTTCCATTCAGATTTTCAGCCGCGTCCTGAAAATCTTCCACATCCCCAACAGCATTATTCTGGCACAGGGCAATATCATACGTAACAAATCCTACGGGGTCTTCCGACAGGTGCGCTTCACGCAGGAAGCGTTCGACCAGATCAGCCAGATTCTGGCGCAGGGCACCATCGATACCTGTTATATCGCTGCCGGCAATCCCAACATCGGCAAAAGTATAAAAAAGATTGACCTCAAGGCGCAAACCGGCGCGATGATTATCAATATCATCCGCAACAATGAAACGATTACCAACCCGCCCAGCGATTTTGTCCTTAAAGCCGGCGACCAGATCATTCTCTTCGGAAGTCACGCGGCCATCGACGCGGCTTTAAAAATGCTGGGCGGCACAGAAATGGAAAATTAGTTATTGCTCAAATTTGTGTCGTAATGTCTTTGCGAGGGAAATTTGATGAGTAGCCGACAGACGACCCTTCGAGATTGCCACGGGCGTTGCCCTCGCAAAGTCTTCGTCGGATTGCCACCCCGCATTCGCCGGGCAAGCTGCTCCCTGCGGGAGCTCGCAATGACAATTGGCAATAAAACACCGTCTTGAAAGCGGCGAAGCCAGGCAGGAAGCCCCAACGAATGCAGGGCATGCCAAGGCAATCCAAAATTTTGAAGCATAATTTAGTGCGCATATAATTAAGGATAGATCATTGACCACTCATTCCCACCACACTCATGCAAATAACCAGGCATCATGGGGCAGGCGGCTTGTAACTTCCATGGTGATCAATCTTATTGTTCCTGTCGTGCAGATCTGGGGCGGCATCGTCTCCGGCTCGATGGCGCTCATCAGCGACGCGCTGCATAATTTAAGCGATTTTATCTCGCTGGTGATTAATTACGCCGCCCTGCTTATCGGCAGGCGCGGCCCCACGCACAGGCAGACCTTCGGCTACAAGCGCGTGGAGATTTTCGCGGCGCTGGTCAGCGTGGCTATTTTATACGCGGCGGGTTTTTATATCGCCATTGAAGCATGGCAAAGACTTCTCGATCCCCGGCCAATTGCCGGGCAACTGGTCATCTGGATCGCTCTTCTTGGCTTTGCGGGCAATTTGTTTTCCGCGTTGCTGCTTCACGCCGGCGCCAGAGTGAATTTAAACATGAAAAGCGCTTTTCTGCACATGATGGCCGATGCCGCCACTTCACTGGCCGTCGTCGCGCTGGGTGTTTTGTGGCTTTATCAGCCGTGGTACTGGCTGGATCCTGCGCTTTCCTGGATCATTGTCGCCATCATTATTTACAGCGGCTGGGGAATTCTTAAAGACAGTTTTCTGATTTTGATGAACGCCACGCCACCGGGCATCAATCTTGGCGAAATCAAAACCGCGCTGGAGGCAATCGAAGGGATAAGCGAAATTCACGATCTGCATGTCTGGAATCCTTCCGCGGAAAGCATCGCGCTGGCCGCGCATGTAACCGTCCCCGACCAGATGCTGGGCAAAGTTGACGAGCTGGCCGAAAAAGCAAGAGCAGTTCTTCTGGAAAAATTTAAAATCGACCACCCGACTTTACAGTTCGAATCCAACACCTGCCAAAACGGCGGGCTTTTGTGCAATATTACCGGCAGCGGAAATCATCATCAGAGGTGAAACATGGCCGAAGCTTTCAAATCCCGTCTCATGCGCTGGAAATTTAATTTATACCCCGTGTATCGGCGCACCGGCGCGCGCCTTACTTATATTTCAAGCGATCTGCGCGAAGTCCACATCAAACTGCCGCTTAACTGGAAAACAAGAAATTATGTCGGCACCATTTTCGGCGGCTCTATGTACGCGGCGGTCGATCCCCTTTACATGGTCATGCTAATAAATATATTAGGGCCAGAATATATCGTTTGGGATAAGGCGGCTTCAATTAAATTCAAACAGCCCGGCCGTTCCACACTGCGGGCGGAAATTAAAATTACTAAAGCCGAAACCGATTACATCCGCAAAACGCTCAAGGAGCAAACCAAGCTCGACCGCACCTACCAGATAGAACTGGTTGACGAAGAAGGCACCGTCTGCGCAGTGGTGGAAAAGATAATTCATTTCAAGAAAAAATAATGATAAAAGTAATTTTAACGAAACGGGTTGAATTTGATCTTACCCCAGTAAAACGGACACTTTGGTTAGTGGACAACCCCGGCGTTTTCAAAATCCCAGGGACTTCTGTACTTTAACGCAGAATGCCTGCGTTTGCGATTATAAAATAACTCTATGTAATCAAATAGGCTGGCTCTGGCTTCAGAACGAGTCTTGTAATCTTCAAAGCCTACCCACTCTGTTTTCAGAGAATGAAAGAAGCTCTCCATCGGGGCATTATCCCAACAGTTGCCCTTCCTGCTCATGCTACATACAACACCTAAATTGCATAAAAGCTGCTGATACGATACTGAGGCGTATTGCACGCCCTGATCCGAATGTAAAAGCACCCCCTGAATATCTTTTCTATGAGTAGCAGCCATTTTTAACGCATCTTCCACCAGTTCGGCATTGTTTTTCTCTCCCATTGACCAGCCTACAATCATCCTAGAATATAAATCCATAATTGCCGATAAATACAGCCAGCCTTTCCGGGTTGGTATAAACGTAACATCTGATACCCATTTCTGATTGGGTTTATTTGATGTAAATCCTCCGTTTAGAATGTTTTCAGCCGGCTTCTTCGTCTGTCTCGAATCTGTTGTCACCACAAAACGCTTATGGACCTTTGACTGAATGTTGGCTTTCCGCATCAAACAGGCCACAGTGTTTCTGCCGACCCGTTCCCCTTCGTCTGTCAAGTCACCATGAATGCGCGGTGCGCCGTAAATCTTTCTACTCTCAATATGGGCTTGTCGTATCTTAACCGTTAAATCCCGGTGTCGCTTTGTTCTTAGACTTTCCGGCCGATCCACCCAATCGTAATATCCGCTTCTGGATACTTCCAGCACTCGACACATCGCTGCCACTCTAAATTGCGTTCTCTGCGATCGGATAAACCGATACTTCACTTCAGCTCCCGCGCAAAGAACGCTGCGGCTTTTTTTAAGATTTCGTTTTCCTCTTTAACCTGAACCAGCTCACGCTTTAAGCGGGTAATTTCTTCCGCTTCAGTACCTCTTATCAAACGCCGACCATGACCAGGAAAGGCACTGCCTCCTTGTTTATCTGTCTTATCTTTCCACTTATAAAGCTGGTTTCTTCTAATCCCCAGTTCACGGGCCAATTCAGCAGGCGGCTTCTTCCCTTCCTCCAACAACCTCACCGCCTCAAGCTTAAACTCCCGGCTAAATGTCTGTCTTTTCCCTCGCATCGGACACTCCTTTCTTCTCCATTGTATACTGCTCTGTATACTTTTTGAAGTGTCCGTTAAACCGGGGTAGGTTCACAGAGAGTGACCTTTAGCGCTATAATCATATAGCGCCATATTAAAGACAATCCTTCAAAAACGATTTAACCATATTCAGTGACGAAAACTGTTCCTGGGTTGCCTGCGCGAACATGTCTTCATGCCCGAAAATCTCCTCTTTTATCCGCTCGACGCTTTTTCCCTTTTGGTAGAACTCCACGATTTTTCCACCCAGTTCTTCCAGGTAGGCAATCAGTTCATCTAACTTTGCCGCCGGCTCATAGACAACATGCGTCGGCGCGGGAAATAAAACCCGCGGATTGAGCGCGCGGATATTTTCCAGATCGGCCAAAATCTGCCACATATCATCCATAGAACGGCAGGCTACGGGCCTGGTGCTGACGTAGAGATCGCTGGTAAAAAGCCAGCCGTTGGTTTTTTCCCACAGGCAGATCTGATCGCGCTCGTGCCCCGGCGCGGGGATAACTTCAAAGCGGTAGTTGTCGGAATAGATATGATCACCCAAGGGCTTGACCACGCTGGGAACGGGATAGCCCCAGATTTCTTCCTGATAGGGATAGAGCTTTGCCGGTTTGCTGATTTTTTCGACGGCCAGCGGCGGGGCGAATATTTCTATGCCGCGTGATTCCTGCAGAAACTTGTTGGCGGAGATGTGATCTTCGTGAAAATGGGTGTTTACCGCGAGCTTTACATATTTGTCTTTTAAAAATTCGGTGAACTCCCGTGTCGTGTGCGCCATGCCGGTGTCAATCAAAAGGCCGTCCACAAGGTAGGCGCATACCCACATCGCGGAAGGGAAATCGGGATAGCGGCTCATGCGGATTTGCAAAACTTCTCCATAAGGCGTGGCGGCAATCATCTAATACGCGCTTGCCCCCGCTGACGCAATTTATTCCTTACCTTTATCATAGTTAAGCCCTATGGTTGTGTCTATGTCCGTTCTGGCTTTAATTTCTTTTGCCATGCTGACAGTCAAATCATACGCCTCTTTAAGGGGAATGCTGCCCGGCACCCTGATGTGAAAGGTAAGCTCGACATGGCTGCCGTAACGATGCATATGAAAATGGTGCGCATCATAACTTTGCCCTGTTTTTTCGTTAATTATTTCCATAATTTGTTGCTTTATATTTTCTTCCGGCTCCGTCCCCAGTATCTGGTCTGATGATTCTTTTATTATGCGGTAGGCGGCGTGCAGTATCAATACCGAAACCGCCATGCCCATAACCGCGTCGATCCACCAAAAATATTTTCCAGCGAATATCGCCGCCAGAATGACGGCCGAAGCTATCGCGTCACTGCGGTGATGCCAGGCGTCCGCTTTGAGCGAAAGCATCCCTGTTTTCTTTGCCGCCCATCCTGAAAATTGCGCCAGTCCTTCTTTAAATATCACCGACAGTGAAAAAATAACGACGGCAAAAAAATTATAATTTGCTGCCTCCCGGTTTTTCAGTTTCATCAACGCTTCCGCGAAGAAGTTTACAGCAACCGCGGCCAAAAGCCCGCCGATAATCACGGCGGCAATCAATTCCGCGCGGCCATGGCCGAATGGATGCTCCTTGTCGGCGGGTTTGCGGGAAATTTTCGCCCCCACGATGACCAGAATGGATGTCAGAGAATCAGATAAAGTGTGCCAGGCATCCGCGATTATCGCCACGGAGCCCGTAACCACGCCCGCCCAGTATTTCAGCGCAAAAAGAACTGTATTGAGAAAAATTGAAAGCCAGCCCTCGATGTATGCCAGCCTGATTTTTAATTCCTGCTTCATTTTGTATTGATTTTCATCCTATGGGGAAAATTTTTCAGAACATGGCCAGAATTTCGGCAAGACTTCTCACCATCTGCCCGTGGCCTTCGGCAATGTAAATGCCGATCTGGGCGATCAGCTTGTAGGCAAAGGCAAACTGTGCCAGGGCGTAGCCGGCGATGGTGAACTGGCTAATGCTAACCAGCCCCACGCCGAATTGCGAAAGAGTAAAAACGCCGCAGGCAAACTGCCCGATGGCAATAATGCCCTTCGCGGGAACGGGCACACGGTTGGGTTTGTATTTAAAGGAAACATGCAAAATGGGCAACCCGGCAATCGTGGCTTTGGATTTGTATTCAAATCCCCAGCCGTCCCATTTTTCCTTGGCGAGATACGGCGCGCCGCAATGCGGGCACACCAAGGCCTGTTCGGATATTTCACGCTGGCATTCACGGCAGTTTTTCATATCGACCTTCCTCCATGTTCATTTTTCATTTAAAATATTTTGCTGCCGCGCGGCGATGTATGGTGAAATCGCCGTAACCACCAGCACTAACGGCCAGACGCGACCCCGCAGAAGATTATAATCGTTCAACAATTCCGCCCATGATTTTTGCGCCACAAAATGACCAAACCCAAACTCGAATGCCAGGGTAAGCGCGACCCAGAAAGCGCCGAGCAGCATCGCGGCAGCCGGAGTTTGGGGTTTCAACCAGCGGATACAAAACCACGCAAGCGCCGCGATAAAACAGCTAAGCATAATTGTGCTGATGATGTGTCCGCCCTGCTCACCGATACGCGGAACAAGCACTGACACACGGAAAAAACCGTTTGCCACCGCGATAAACGCCATAATCACCCAGATGGCCAATGCTCTTACAATCACGGATAATCACCCTTGTGAACAGCGTCATTTTTCGTCGAAATCCGACCATTTGCGCGTGGATAAAGTCCCGAAAGGAATTAACACCGGCAAAAGCCACAAAAAATTCCACCAGTTAAGCCCCAGTCCATAAATGCCGCCGTATGCCCAAACCGCCCAGGCTACAGAAATAAAAAACACAGCGTAAGGCCCCAGCATCAGTTTCCAGTAAGGGGTGTTCGGGTAACGCCACGGAGCGCACAGCAAAATGGCCAAAGCCGCCGCGACAACAATGAGCAGTCCCAAAACAGCAATTAACCACCGGCCCTGCACAAGAAAAATCATGGACAAAATAATTACCCAGATGAACCCGCCCATCCAGCCGGCCGCCCAACCGATTTTTTCTCCTTTTCTTTTCATTTTGCCTCTCCCTTTTTCAAACGTTACTCAACGCTGCAATCCGGCGCCCGCGCCGATCACAAATTTTTTCTAAATTTATTTTTTTAAATGTTTTTTCCTACTTAGTTACCACCCAAAGCGCGTGGACAATGCCCGGTATCCAGAAGAACAGACACAGGACAATGTTGATGACAAAATCCCGCTTGGCGCCTTTGACTAGGTAAACCGCCAGCGGTGGTAAAATAATTGCCAGAATAAATAAAAGAACCTGATTAATTTTTTTGTTTTTGCCTGCCGATTTCTTCACACTTTTTTTCGCGGGTTTCTTAGACTTCTTTTTTGTAGCCATTTTGTTACCCTCCGTGTGTTTGATGAAGTGGCGGCAATTATAACATGCCTGAATTCATTATAGAAATATTATTTTAAAAATATTTTTGTCTTCTAAGGAAAGTTTCTTGACGCGCCAGGCGGCAATTTTGTAGAGAAAACTTCATGAACATACATTGTTTTCAGCACGTGCCCTTTGAAGGATTGGGCAATATCGAGGGATGGATTGCCGGCCGGGGGCATTCTTTATCGCGCACGCTTTTCTTCCAGGGAGAAAAACCACCCCGGATTGACGATATTGACTGGCTGATTGTCATGGGCGGCCCGATGGGCGTCTATGAAAAAAACAAACATCCCTGGCTTGCCGGAGAAATAGATTTTATCGAGGCGGCAATTAAAAAAGGCAAGCGTGTTTTGGGGATTTGCCTGGGGGCGCAACTTATCGCCGCCGCGCTGGGCGCAAAAGTCTATCCCAACAAATATAAGGAAATCGGCTGGTTTCCGATAACGCTCACGCCCGAAGGAAAAGATTCCCGCCTCTTGCGGGGATTGCCGGCCGAAATTCTTGTTTATCATTGGCATGGCGACACCTTTGACCTGCCGCCGGGCGCGATACATCTTGCTGAAAGCGCGGCCTGCAGGCATCAAGCTTTCTCTTTCGGCGAGCGGGTCTTGGCTCTGCAGTTTCATCTGGATGTAGGTAAAGACAATATTGAAGAATGGACGCGGCATGGGCAAAAAGAGTTGATTGAAGCACCCTATATTCAGAAAGTCCAAGAAATGCTCGCGCAAAGCGATCAATTTGATGCGATTGAAAAATACATGCATCAGATCATGGATGATCTGGAAGCGGCCGGAAAATAACCAGCGTGGGGTTGCTGCGTAGCTATACTCCCTGCCATCACGAATATGTCTTTTTACTTAAACGTCCTTTAGCCTTCGGCCTGGTTGCCTTCAGCCATATCCTTAATCCAACCGCTTCTTAAAGCGCGCGATGGCGCCGGAAAAGACCAGCGCGCCCAGCACAGCCAGCCCCAAAAACTGCGGCCAGAGAACATCCAGCGCGACACCTTTGAGAAAAATCCCGCGGACAATCACCAGAAAATAGCGCAAAGGATTGGCGAGCGTCAGCCACTGGACAATCTCCGGCATGTTGACAATCGGAAACACAAAGCCGCTGAGCATGAAAAACGGCATGATAATGAAGAACGTGGTCATCATCGCCTGCTGCTGCGTTTTGGATATAGTGGAAATAAAAAGGCCCACGCCCAGCGTGCTCAGCAGAAAAAGACAGGAAGCGAAAAACAGCAGAATTATACTACCCATCAGGGGAATTTTAAACCAGAGAATCGCGACGATAATCACCGCCAGCATTTGCCCCAGTGAGATAATAATATAGGGAATCGTCTTGCCGATAATGAATTCGGAAGATTTAATCGGCGTGACAATAAGCTGCTCCATTGTGCCCGCTTCTTTTTCGCGGATAATCGCGATCGAAGTCAGAAGCAGCGATAAAAGCATGATGAGAAAAGCGACGATTCCCGGAACAAAGAAATACTGGCTGTCCAGATTCGGGTTATACCAGGTGCGCACGCGCGCGTCTACGCGGCCGTAATTCATCTGCATCGGATAAAGCTCCCTGATCGTGTCGCGGTTGAATTGATCAATCACGCTCATCGTGTAAGCGACGCGCAGGGAAGCCATATTGCTCATGGAGCCGTCGGCAATAATTTGCACGGGCGCGGTCTGTCCCTTGCGGATAATACCGGCAAAATCAGGCCCGATTTTTATCGCCATGTCTACCTTACCGCGCAGGAGAAGCTCTTCCATCTGCCGCTCGTCTTGCAAATAATGCCTGATATGAAATATTTTGCTGCCCGTGAAGGCGTCAGCCAGACGGCGGCTCTCATAAGTGCGCGAATAGTCGAGCAGAGCCACATTAATATTGCGGATATCGTAATTGACGACATAGCCGAAAACCAGCATCTGGATCAGGGGAGAGACAAAAAGAACGATACGGTTGCGCTTGTCGCGCATCAGCTGAATGAATTCCTTGCGCACCAGCTCTTTGATTCTCAGCCAGCTCATAGCCCTTCCTTCTTCAAAAGCACATAATTAAGGCCGGCAAGTCCTAGCGCGATAAAAGCCAGAGTGGCCATGCTGGGCCACAGATAAGTGAAGCCCGTGTTACGCAGATAAATGCCGCCCAGAATATCAATGTAATAGCGCGCTGGAACGATATAGGTGATTGCCTGCAGGACTTTCGGCATATTGACGATCGGGAAAACAAAATTGGAAAGCAAAACCGAAGGCAGATAAGTAATGAGAATCGCAACCTGGTTGGCCACAAGCTGCGATTTGGTCGCGCTGGAAATAAGCAGGCCCAAAGCCAGCGCCACGCACAGATACAGCGCCGTGGCCGCCATCATCAGCAGGAAGTTTCCCTTCATCACCACGCCAAAAAGAAGCTGTCCCAAAAGCATCGCCACCAGAACATCTGTAAAGCCGATGAAGAAATAAGGGATTGCCTTACCCAATAGAAGCTCGCCCGCTTTTACCGGCAGCGATTTGAGTGTTTCCATCGTGCCGTTTTCGTATTCGCGCGCGATGACGAGCGATGTCAAAAGCGCGCCGACAATCATGATGATGATGGCGATAATGCCAGGAATGATGAAATTGCGGCTCTCCAGATCTTCGTTAAACCAGATGCGGATGCGCCCGTCCACCGGCGGCTGGATCGCCTCCATTCCCCGGCGGTTGAGAAATTCAAGAAGTAATTGCTGGTTGTATTGTTCGGTAAACGCCGTCAGATAGCCGCGGATAATGCCGGCAAAGTTCGGGTCGCTGCCTTCAATCAATATCTGCAGCTGCGCCTCACGCTCAGCCTGCAGATTTTTCATAAAATCAGGCGCGATGACGATAGCCACTTTGGCGGCATCGCGATCCAGATAACCTACGGCGTCCTGAACGCGGGGCAGATATGCGGCAATATTAAAATAGGAAGAAGCATCGAGCTTGCGGATGAAATCGCGGCTGAGTCGCGATTTGTCGTAATCCACTACCACAGTTTCGACCCTGTCCACATCCAGGCTCAAAGCGTAGCCAAAAAGCATAATCAACAGCAGCGGAATGGCAAAAGCAAGATAAAGGCTGCGGTAGTCCCGCAGGAGATGATAAACTTCTTTGCGGATGATCGCCGTAAGCCGTGTGGGATTCATTTATCCCTCCGCGACATCAACGCAATAAAAGCGTCATTGAGGTCAGCGTCGCGCCGGCGGGGACAGGCGGCGGCAATGATTTCTCTGGGTGTGCCGGAAGCGACAATCACGCCGGCGTTAATAATGACAATCCGCTCGCAAAACTGCGCTTCATCCATGTAATGCGTGGTGACAAAAACAGTGATGCCCTCATTGGCGATCTGTCCGATGAAGTCCCAGAAATGGCGGCGGGTGACGGGGTCAACGCCCGAGGTCGGCTCATCCAGAAATAAAACGTCGGGCTTATGCAAAAGCGAACAGCCCAGGGCCAGTCTTTGCCGCCAGCCGGGCGGCAGTTCTTTGGTTAGCCGGTCGCGCGCGTTTTGTAGTCTGGTCATCTTCAAAACCCAATCAATGCGCTGCGGCCACAGTGCCGGTTTAACGCTGTAAACACCCAGATAAAAACGCAGATTTTCAAAGGGAGTCAAATCTTCGTAGAGAGAAAATTTTTGCGACATATACCCGATGGATTGCTTGACCTCTTCCGGATCGCCGACAATATCATGCCCGGCCACCGTACCGCCGCCGGAAGTCGGGGTAATGATGCCGCACAGCATCCGGATGGTTGTCGATTTGCCTGAGCCGTTGGACCCTAAGAAACCGAAAATTTCGCCCCGCTTTACGGAAAAGCTGATTTTATTGACCGCGACAAAATCGCCGAATCTCTTTTCCAGATTGGTGACGGAAATGGCATCAGAGCTGGAAAGTATCATGGGCAATCTCCTTATCCACTTCCTTTATTTTTTCGATAATGGCCTCTTCCAGCGTCGCAAAGTTGCCGCGCATGATTTTCGGCTTTGCCGTTTCCAGAATAATTGATTGATGCATCAGGACAAGCTCATCGCAGATTTCCCCTTCATCCAGATAGGCGGTGGAAACCAGAATGGTCATGCCTTCTTTTTTCATACTCATGAGTATTTCCCAAAATTCCTGTCTTGATACGGGATCCACGCCGTTGGTGGGCTCATCAAGAATCAGCACTTTCGGTTCGTGCACCAGCACGCAGGCCAACCCCAGCTTCTGCTTCATGCCGCCGGAAAGATTGCCCGCAAACCGGTCGCTAAACGGCAACAGGTTGGAAAAACCCAGATATTTTTCTTTTCTTTTTTTTCTTTCCTTGCGGGGGATGTTGAAGATGTCCATGAAAAATTCCATGTTTTCGTCAACGGTTAGATCCTGATAAAGGCCGAAGCGCTGCGGCATGTAACCGATGACGCTTTTAACTTTCCGTCTTTCACTGACCACGTTAAAGCCATTCACATAAATCTCTCCCTGCGATGGCTTGATCATTGTGGCGACAAGCCGTAAAAGCGTCGATTTGCCCGCGCCGTCGGAGCCGACGAGGCCAAAAATGCTGCCCGCGGATACCTCGAACGAAATATCCCGGAGCGCCTCAATCCGGCCAAAACGCATAGAGACGTTACTGGTGGTAACGATGGGCGGGGGAATGAAAGAATTTGCGACCATCGCCAACTCCTTTATGGTTTAAGCAGGGCGTCGGCGGGCATTCCTGTTTTGAGTTCAAAATTGGGGTTTTCTATCGTCACCTTAACCAGGTACACCAGCTTTACTCTTTCTTTCTTTGTCTGAATCACTTTGGGCGTGAATTCGCCGTCCGGCGATATAAAGGAAACCCTGCCCTGGTAAACCTTGCCCGGAAAGGTATCGACAGTAACGTCGACCTGCTGATTCGGACGGATTTTGCCGATTTGCGTCTCCTCCACAAATATTTTCAACTCCACCGTTGATAGATTAGAAACGGTTATTACTTCGCGACCGGCGCTCACTGTTTCGCCCGGTTCGATATTGCGGCTGGTAATAATGCCGTCCATCGGCGATTTCATGCGCGTATAGTCCAGATAAACCGAGGCCTGCTTGAGCAAAGATTGCGCTTCGGCGAGTTTCGCCTGCGCTATTTCATAATTAAGTTTCAAATTGTCGCGTTCCTTTTCGGATACAACGCCTTTCTTAAACAATTCCTCAAAGCGCTCATAGTTTTTTCGCGCGTTGACCAGCGTATCGGACGCGGACTTAACCAGGGCGCTGGCCTGCGCATAACGCGCTTCGAGTTCCGCCCTGTCCAGTTCGGCGATTATTTCATCTTTTTTGACGATTTCACCCTCGCGAAAATTTACGACGTTGACGCGCCCGGGCACCTGAAAAGATAATTTGGCCTGCGTCGCTTCAATCGTGCCGGAATAAAAAAGCTCACCCGCGCGGTTTTTCTTCTGACCAAAATAGACAAACAATCCCACGCTCACAAAAAGAACGATAAAAAAAATGATGATTATTCTTTTCTTTAACATTGATTCCTCTGATTTATTTCATTCGTTAAAATTAATTATCGTCATGCCGGACTTGATCCGGCATCCAG
>DLNC01000021.1 GCA_002478265.1 Syntrophaceae bacterium UBA7520 | reverse complement strand
ATATAAATCAAACCCCCTCCGGGCATCCGCCCTGAGGGGGTTTTTATTGCAAAATCCATATAGACAAATAATTAATACGTCATATAATAATAGCACGCAATTCAATGAATAATTTGGGGAGGTTTGCATGAAAGCCAAAAATACTTTTATTTTGATGCTATTTGCCGTGACCGCTGTTTTTTTAATTTTCGGTTGTGCCGACAAAACAAAAGATCTACTGGCTGAAGATTACAAAAAAATGACTAACGATGACCTTTTGCGCTATTACTACCGCCTGAACGATGAAATCGAGAGCCAGGAGAAGCAATCCGGCCCGCAGGTAGGTATTGGCGTCGGTGGCTTTGGCCGTCATGTCGGCGGAGGCGTGGGGGTTTCCACGGGAGCTACTGGTTATACAGCCACGGAATTGAGAGAAAGACGCATCGATGTACGCATGGAACTAAAAAAACGCGGCTTAACTCCTTAACTTACCGTCGATCAATAATTTAATTTTTGCCTGAAACGGATTTTATCCATTCGGCAGGGAAGAAATCCGTAAAAAAGCGCGCGTGTTTTTTTGCCATGATCATTAATGACAAAGTTAAAGACAATTCAACAAGTGCGCCCCATGTGGTCATAATTGGGGCGGGTTTTGGCGGTCTGTGGGCCGCGCGCGCCCTTGCGGATAAAGCAGTTAATGTAACACTCATTGATAAAAACAATTATCATACTTTCCTGGCCCTCCTTTATCAGGTTGCCGCGGCGGAGCTGGAAGCTGAACAAATCGCCTATCCAATCAGAAGCATTTTCCGCCGGCAAAAAAACATCGATTTTATTCTCGCGCAAGTTAAAAAAATTAACATCCAAAAGCAAATCATCGAAACAGACGGCGGACTTATTCGCTACGATTATTTGATTATGGCCGCCGGAAGCGTCACGGAGGCCTTCGGCATTAAAGGAGTGGAAGAGCACGCGTATTTTTTAAAAACTTTGGAGCAGGCGATCGCTTTGAAAAATCATATTATTTGTTGTTTTGAGGCCGCCATACATGAAAAAAACGAAACGAGGCGCCGTGAATTATTGACTTTTGTTATCGTCGGAGGCGGCGCCACGGGAATTGAATATGCCGGGGCGCTTGCTGAACTAATACACGGGCCGCTGATTAAAGATTACCCAAAGATCAGCTTACAGGACGTGCAAATCATCCTTGTGGAAGCGGCGGACAATCTAGCGGCGGGCATGCCGCAAAAAGTTCGCGATTATACTTTTAAAAAATTAAGCGAGATGGGCGTTCATGTCCGCCTTAATACCAAGGTGCGGGAAGTTACGCCTTCCCGGGTAATCTTGCATGATCAAAACGATTTATTATCGGCAACGGTTGTTTGGACGGCAGGCGTCCGCGGAGATGAAATAGCTCACCTATCAGATATAAAAACCGGCAGGGACGGTAGAGTTACTGTAAAACCTACTCTGCAGGCGCACGAGTCCTCCAACGTCTATGTAATTGGAGATTTGGCGGCCATCAGGGAAAGTGACCGTGTCTTGCCCATGGTTGCCCAGGTAGCCATGCAATCAGGCGTTGCCGCCGCAAAGAACATCTTGCGGCAAATAACCGGACAGTCACCCGAACCTTTCCGCTATAATGACCGCGGCGCGATGATTACGATCGGCCGCAGAGCGGCGGGAGTGTCCATCGGAAACAAAACTTTTCAGGGATTTTTCGCCTGGTTTATCTGGCTGGTTATACATCTTTTTAACCTGATCGGTTTTCGCAACCGCGTGATGGTGCTGATTAACTGGGCCTGGGATTATTTGCTCTATGAAAGGGCCTTGCGTTTTGTTTTTCCTTCTTGCACGTCATCCTTCTCGCCTTCGTCATATTGTTCCCGCACCAGTGACACAAGGTCAAAAATCATTAAATAGACTTTTTCACAAATAAAAAAGGGAACAATTGCGCTTGCTCCCTTTTTTCCTGGCGCGCCCAGGAGGATTCGAACCTCCGACATCCAGATTCGTAGTCTGGCGCTCTATCCAGCTGAGCCATGGGCGCGATTTATTTCAGAATTTATTGAGGCAGCGATATAACATAAAATCACCGCCGTGGCAAAAGAAAATACCGCCTGTCGAGCAGAGTTGTTTTTGCCCTTTTGCTACTTTAGTTCATCTCAGGAAGGCCTCTCTTGCCCCGCGAATGGAATTGGTCAAGATAATTTTATCCGCCTTTTTCAGATCGTCGCAATAAATAATTTTTTCTTTCGCCCTGACCTTTTTCATGAATATTTGCCTATAAATGCCGTTGAGCAGACCGCACGAAACCGGCGGGGTATAATAACGGTTTTTCACCTGCACAAATATATTGGAGATCGCGCCTTCTGTAATCTGGTTATTTTCGTTGCAAAAAATCACGTCGTCATAGCCGCGCGCGGCGTATCTGGCGTGCTCCCGATCGTACAATGAGCGAAAAGTTGTCTTGTGATACAAAAATGGGTTGTCTGACTTTGTTTTGTATTTTGAAATGGCAAGATAGCGCGTGCCGCCTGACGCGGCCGGCAAAACTTTGTTCGCTATTTTAAAGCGTCCGCATGCCTTTAACGTAAGGCGCACTCTTACTTTTCCGCTGAGCGTATTTGCGTATTTTATGAGCGCATTCTTAATCCGCGAAATATCGCACGGAACTAAAAAATATTTTGCCGATTTCCTTAACCGCTGAAGATGCATGCGTAAATATCTTATTTTCCCGTTTTCGCACAGCATCGTTTCAATAAGCGCGAGGTCAGGAATGGATCTCTTAAGGAATTCAGCTTTCAGCCGGCATTCATCATATTCTTTTGATGCCCTTGATTCATGAACGATCCCGCCGCCGACGCCCATCTGGCCCTGATATTTACCTTCACCTGCCGGCCGCAGCTCTATAGTTCTGATTGCCACGTTGAAGACAGATTTTTCTTTTGGCGCAAAATATCCTATCGCGCCCGTATAAACGCCACGTGGTATTTTTTCCATGGCAGAGATTATTTTCATGCTTTGAACTTTGGGCGCGCCCGTGACGGATCCGGAAGGGAAAATATTTCTGATAATATCAAACGTCTTGAGTCCTGAGCGCAGTTCTCCGGAAATCGTCGATGTCATCTGCGATAAAGTGTCGTATCTCTCAACATTGTAAAGTTTGTCGACCTTTACCGTCCCGGGCGTGCAAATTCTACCCAAATCATTTCTCAGCAAATCGACAATCATCACATTTTCGCTTAGATTTTTTCCGTCATGAAGCAAACGCCGCGAGGGATATATAATTGGCGCAGTGCCTTTCATCGGTTTAACTTTAATTTTATTATTGGAAATTCGAAAAAACAGTTCGGGTGAATGGGAGACAATATATTTATCCCGGCAACCAATCAAAGCCGAATACGAAACTTGCTGATTATCCTTAAGCGTCTTGTAAAAAGAAACGACGTCTCCATAAAGAGTAAAATAATTCTCGAAAGTGTAATTAATTTGATACACCTGACCTATGCTGATGAGGTTTTTTATTGTTCTGATTTTATTTTTATAATCGTTGTAGCTTATCGATGCTTTAGGGGAGGTTGAATAAAAATCATCGTATGATTCAGTGATAAAAGGCCTGGCGCTGATGCGCGGATTTTTGTACGCACCAAACCACAGCAGCGGCTCGTCTGTCTGGGGCAGGTAAGGGCGCAGGACATTTTCGAAAAAGTAACCTGCTTCGTAGGAGATATATCCCGCGACATAAAACCCCCGCCGCGTATATTTGTCAATAATTTTAAAACTTTTTGACAGATCGTCTTTTTGATAAGCTATGATAATATCTACAGGATCGGTAAAAAGTATATTCTGCTTGTTGTCCTTATCTTTTCTGTGCGTTTCCAGAAGAACAAAGTTATTCCCCAGATTCATTAATCTTTATCACTCCGTCGGCAAACGAATTTAGCTGATGAGATAAAAGAATTGATAAAATGGCGGAGAGAGCGGGATTTGAACCCGCGGTACACCTTTTAGGGGCGTACAATCGCTTAGCAGGCGATCGCTTTCGACCACTCAGCCATCTCTCCGTTTTTTATCCGGTCGCTTGGAAAAAGCCGCGCAAAATATCAATTAATTTTTACGCTGTGCCTGATTGTTACTGGCGGAGGGAGCAGGATTCGAACCCGCGAGACTTTCGTCCAACGGTTTTCAAGACCGCCGCCTTCGACCTCTCGGCCATCCCTCCATTTTTTCTTTTTATAAATGCCGCACGTCGTCACGGTGATATCTTTTCCAGTCCACCCATATACGGACGCAGCGCCGCCGGAATCACAACGCTGCCATCTGCTTGCTGATAATTCTCCAATATCGCCACGACTGTTCTGCCTACCGCCAGTCCAGAACCGTTCAGCGTGTGCACGAATTCAACCTTTCCGCTGCCCTCCCGCCTGAAGCGGATAGAAGCGCGCCGCGCCTGGAAATCCTCAAAATTACTGCAAGAGGATATTTCGCGGTAAACATTTTGCCCCGGCATCCACGCCTCCACGTCATAAGTTTTCGCGGAAGAAAAGCCCAAATCCCCGGCGCACAAACAAACCGTGCGATAATGTATTTCCAGCCTGTTTAAAACTTCCTCGGCGTTAGCTGTTAATCTCTCCAATTCATCGTAGGAATCTTCCGGCTTAGCGAATTTCACCATTTCCACTTTGTTAAACTGATGCTGCCTGATCAATCCGCGCGTATCTTTCCCGTAAGAGCCGGCTTCGGAACGGAAACAAGGCGAATAAGCCACCAAGTAAATCGGCAATTGCTCTTCTTCCAATATTTCATCGCGGTATATATTGGTCACCGGAACTTCCGCCGTCGGAATCAAATAGTATTCCATTCCTTCTATCTTAAAAAGATCCTCGGCGAATTTGGGCAACTGACCCGTTCCGGTCATGCTTTCGCGGTTCACCATAAACGGCGTGAGCACCTCCGTGTATCCATGTTCACGCACATGCAACTCCAGCATGAAATTTATGAGCGCCCGTTCCATGGCGGCCGCTAGTCCTTTATATAAGGTAAAACGCGCCCCGGCAATTTTTGCCCCGCGGGTGAAATCCAGAATGTTCAATCTTTCGCCGATTTCCCAGTGTTCTTTAGGCTCAAAATTAAAAACCGGTTTTGCTCCCCCCAGGCGAACAACAACATTATCGTTTTCGCCGCTGCCCGCCGGAACTGATTCATGCTGAATATTGGGAACAAGAAGCATAAAGTTATTCAGATTTTCTTCAACGCTTTTTAAGTCTTCATCCAGCTTTTTTATTTTGTCCGAAACAGCGCCCATCTGCGCAATCAGTTCGGACGCGTCCTTTTTTTCTTTTTTCAGCCGTCCGATTTCCTTGGAAGCGTCATTGCGTTCATTACGCAACGCTTCCACGGAGATTAAAATATCCCTTCTTTCCTGGTCGAGTTTCAGAAAGCGGTCAAAATCAATCGCCTGCCCCCGCTGGCGCAGTTTCTTTTTAACTATATCAACATTTTGTCTTAAGTATTTGATATCCAACATGATTCATTACTAAATAAAAATATCTTATTTAACAAGACGTTGTGAGTTACCATTTTGACCAACCTAAGTCAATGATTTTATCCGTCAAATCGGCCCTGCTGCGGCCGAAAACGCTGTTTAATCAAATTAATTACTTTTTTTACTTCCGGAATTTTTAATAAATAAGCGCTCACCAGAAACGCTATGCCCCCCAAACTAATTACCGACAACAAATAAAACAATTTTTCCTTAAAACCAACCATGATATTCCAGGGATGATAAATGCTTACAAGCAGGATTGCCGCGAGCATGACCAAAGACGCGATGATGATTTTTAGAATAGCTTTATAAAATTCCTTATCCAAAAACGGTCCTATTTTTTTCTTCAGCGCCGCCGCAAGCACAAAAACATTCACGGTAACCGCCAGAGAATTGGCCAGGGCGAGCCCGTTATGTTTCAGCGGATACATAAGAATGACGCTGGCTAAAATGTTTACGCCAAAGGAAATAAAGGCCGCTTTCATGGGCCATTTAGAATCCTGCAATGAATAAAAGGCGGAAAGAAAAATGCGCACCACCGCAAATGCCCACAATCCGAGAGCGTAACAGAACAATGCCTGGCCGGTAAGCACCGAGGCGGTGGCGTCAAAAGCGCCCCGCTGAAACAAAACAGAAATTATCGGCTGATTTAGCGCTATTAACGCAATCATCGCCGGAATAATCAAAAACAACATCAGGCGCAGGGAGAAAGACAGACTTGTTTTTAATTCAGAGGTATTGTTATTAGTAGCCTGGCGCGAAAAACTCGGCAACGTCGCCGTTCCGACAGCAATGGCAAAAACCCCCAGGGGCAATTCCATGACACGATCGGCGTAAAAAAGATAAGTCACGCTGCCGTAAGGAAGAAGCGAAGCGAGAATCGTCCCGACAAAAACATTAAGCGTGTTCACGGAAGCGCTAAAAACGGCAGGTATGAACAAATAGCCTATTTGTCTCAGCCCCGGATGCCGCAAATCGAATTTTATTTTGAATTTAACGCCGTACTTAAGCAGAAACGGCCACTGCATAACAAGCTGAAAAAACCCTCCGATCAGCACACCTATGGCCAGCGCGGTAATCGGCTCGGCAAAATAATCTTTCAGAAGAAAAGCTGACGCAATCATGGCGACATTAAGCATAACGGGCGACAAGGCGGGAGCGCTGAAGTGGCGGAAAGAATTAAGAATGCCCATGCACAGGGCGACGAGCGAAATGAAAAATATATACGGAAACATCAAACGGTTTAAAAAAACCGCCAGGTTAAACTGTTGAGGCTCGCTGATGAATCCGGGAGCAATCAAACCGACAATCACCGGGGATAAAATAATTCCTGCCAGAGTTATAATCGCCAAAAAACCAGACAATAGCGTGAAAATTACGGACGCAAGTTCAACGGCCTGCTGTCTGGTTTTTTTTTGCAGATATTCTGTGAAAACCGGAACGAAAGAAATGGTAAGCGCCCCTTCGCCCAGCAGCCGGCGCAACATATTGGGGATGCGATAGGCAACCCAGAAAGCATCCGTTTTCCAGCCGGCGCCGAAAAATGCCGCAATGACGATATCACGCAGCAGGCCGAAAATGCGGCTGACCATCGTTGCCGCGCCGACGATGCCGGCGGCTTTGGCCACTTTTGATTTCTCCGAGGAATTTTCTTCGGCCATAAATAAAAGCGATGAAATGTTATTTAATCAACTTTAGGTAGTCTGACATAATATTTCGAGAAAGAAAACCATCGATTTTTTGAAGCTTTCCTTTTAGCTGGAAGCGCCAAAAAAGCTGCGCGCAAAAAACAAAAAAGTGCCATTCACCTTAGCAATGGAGAATGGCACTTTTTTCATAGTTCTTTGAAAAAACTGCTCTTTTTACATACCCAGATAAGTTTTGCGCAACAATTCGTTTTCCAGCAATTCATCGCCTTTACCTTCGGCGATTATTTTTCCGGCGGAAAGAACATAATTACGCGTCGCCATTTTGAAAACCGAGCTTACTTCCTGTTCTACCAGCAAAACGGTGATCCCCAAACTGCTGATCTCTCTTATCCTCTGAAACACTTCCTGACGCAGGATAGGCGCCAGACCGGTTGACGGTTCGTCTATGCATAGTAATTTTGGATTGGACATTAACGCTCTGCCCACGGCAAGCATCTGCTGTTCACCGCCGGAAAGCGTCCCGGAAACCTGATGAGATCTGTCTTTGAGCACCGGAAAGAGCTGATAAACTTTTTCCAGGTTTTCTTCGATGTTGGCTTTGTCATGCACCAAATAAGCGCCGACCATCAGATTATCGATAACCGTCATTTCCTTAAACGGCCTTCTTCTTTCCGGCGCGAGGATGAGACCTCTTTTGACGATTTCATGAGCAGGCACCTGATCAATGCGTTCGCCGTCAAAGGTTATCTGACCCTCCAGTCTAATTTCGCCATGTGTTGATCTCTTGGTAAGATCCTTTTCCCATGCTACCAAGCCGGTAATTGTCCGAAGCAGGGTGGATTTTCCGGCTCCATTTGGGCCAACCAAGCTGACCAATTCCCCCTTATCCACACCCATACTCACATTATTGATGAGCATGGCCTTATCATACCAAACTGATACATTAGAAACTTCGAGTAGCAAAGTTAGTTACCTCCTTGTCCGAGATAAGCCTCAATAACTGTCGGGTTTTTAATAATTTCATCGGGCGTCCCGTCGGCAATAATAGTTCCAAAGCTCAAGACGATGATGCGGCTGGCAATCTGCATCAGCCAATGCAGTTTGTGTTCAACAATTATCATAGCCGGACCTTCGCTGTGCAAACGTCCGAAACGACCACCTTTATGCAAGCGCTTGATGGATTTAGCCATGAGATCCGTCTCTGCCGGGCTCAGACCGCCAAAAGGTTCATCCAGCAACAAAAGTTCCGGCTCCGTGGCGATGGCACGCGCCACTTCCAAGCGCTTAAGGTCACCCTGAGAAAGAACAGACGCGTTTTCCCTGGCCATATCGGAAATACCGGCAAATTCCAGGGCGTCCATTGCTTTGGCTTCAATTTTTTTGACCCATTCTCCTCTTTTCAAAGCGCGTGGGCTGAGGCAGGCTACCATAACATTGGCGATAATGGGCAGCCTGCGGAATGGTCTCATATTCTGAAAAGTGGAAACCATGCCGGCATTCACAATATCCCATGTTTTTTTGCCGGCCATTTCCTTGCCCATAAAACGCACACTGCCGCTGTCCGGTTTCAAAATGCCGGTCATTAAACGTAATAGCGTTGTTTTGCCCGCGCCATTGGGACCAATCAAACCAATGATCTGATGACGGTCCATAGAAAATGTCGCGTCGTTCACTGCCGTGAGACCACCGAATTTTTTCGTAATCCCCTTAACTTCCAAAAAAGCTTGGCTCATATCAACAGGCCTCCCCTTCCTCTCTTAATTCCCTGCGTGAAACCTTGCCGACGTCTGTTTTGGGCAGTTCACCACGGAACTCGATAATCTTCGGAACTTTGTAATGGGCCAGGTTTTCCGTACAGAAATTGATGATGTCTTCTTCTGATATTTTTCCGCGCGCTTCGCTTTCCAGTACGACGTAGGCTTTAATGATATTGCCGACTTTAGGATCGGGAACGCCGACAACGCCAGCCGCTTTAATTTGCGGATGCTTGTAGAGCACTTCTTCCACGTGACGCGCGAATACTGAATATCCTTTAAACTTAATCAAATCACGCTTGCGGTCAAAGAAATGGAAATAACCGTCTTCGTCCATGCTCACAATGTCGCCGGTTCTCAGCCACTTTTCGCCGTCAATATCGATCAGTGACTGTTTGGTTTCTTCCGGCCTTTTCCAGTATGCCTGCATGATATTCGGGCCGTTGAGAATCATCTCTCCCACTTCGCCTACCGGCATGTATTTCGTTCCTTCGTATTCAACGATCGCCGCTCTCACACCGGGAATCGGCACGCCGAAGGAGTTTCTTTTAGTTTTCTGATAGGGGTTACTGTGACTGACACCGGTAGTCTCCGTCATTCCATAACCTTCATGGATTTTAGAACCGGTTCTTCTTTCCCACGCTTCCACCGTTGATTCATGCAGCGTATCAGCGCCGCAGCCGATTAGTTTAACATTTTTCCAGTTGACGCGATAAGTTTTCTCATACTCTTTGAGAAACTCAAACATGGTAGGAACGCCATTGAAAGTAGAGGCCTTATATTTTTCCATCGCGTCCAGAATCTCGTCGATATCAGGAGTGGTGAAAAGCACCCCCGTAAAACCTCTCGCCAGGCCGTTGAGCATGGCCACAACCTGACCGTAAATATGAAAGAAGGGCAAAAAGGCAATGCCGACTTCTTTTCCGTCTTCCAGAAATGGCCATAACTTTTTAACCTGGTGTACGATAGAAACCATGTTGTAATGAGTAAGCACCGCCGCCTTGGGAAGACCGGTCGTTCCCCCCGTGTAGGGCAGAGCGGCGATATCTTTTTTGGGATCAATATCCACTTTCGGAGGATTCGGCGGATATTTTTTAATCAGTTCTTCAAAATCAACAAGGCCTTTCTGGGCTTTTTCTTCGCGCGTGGGAACATGCAAGTTGGCGTAATCTTTTCCCAGCAATGATTTGCCTAAAAGCTTTTTCATCTTGGGCAAATATTCCAGAACGCTGGTGACAATTACATGTTTCATCTTTACGCCGCTTCTTTCGGCGTTATCGTAGAGAATATCCTGGCAGACTAGAAAAGTCGCGTCACTGTCTTCCAGCTGATGTTTGATTTCATGGCTGGTATACACGGGGCTGATCGGCGTCACTTTCGCGCCGAGCTTCAATGTCGCGAAATAAGCGATGACATACTGCGGACAATTCAACAGATAAAGGGCGACTGTATCTCCTTTTTTGAGACCCAAATCAGCAAGCGCGGTGGCAAAACGGTCAATACGCTCTTTTATTTCGGCATAGCTTATTTCCCGACCATAAAAAATCAGCGCTGTTTTTTTACTGTACAGTTTAACGGCATTATCTATCATATCCGGCACAGACATGCCCTGCGGTATATCTACTTCAAACGTTGCGCCTTCGGGATAATGTTTTACCCAAGGTTTTGACAAATAATATTCTTTTGCATCCATTTTTTTATCCTCACATTCTTCCTCGTCTTCAGACGATACATATTTTACTGCCGGATAACCCCTCCAGCCCTCCGGCATTATTTATTAATCCAATGGCGCCGTGCATACACGGCATGTTTTACGCGTGGCAATATTCCTTACCTTGCAGCGGGGACATTCTTCTTCCACTTTTTCCCGCAGCCAGCGGAACAATCCATCCGGCATGAACAGCAAGACAAGCAATACAACGAACGCAAACATCAATATGCGGTAATCTTTGAGGACGTGCATGAATTCCACCAAAGGATACAGGAAAAACACGGCGCCGATCGGTCCGTAAATTGTCGCGGCGCCGCCGAAAATCGCCCAGATAACCACCTGGAAGGAAAGCGACACCTCCAACGTGGAAGGTCCGGCAATTCTCATGAAATGCGCGTAAAGTCCACCGGCAATACCGGCAAAAAATCCGCTCAGGCAAAAAGCCAGAAGTTTATAGCGTGTGGTGTTGACGCCGGATGCGCGTACCGCTATTTCATCTTCGCGGATGGCGTGAAAAATAATGCCTGTATTCGAATCTGTTATCGCCCACATAATGGTGCACAGACCAAGCATCAGCACAGAAATAATATAATATTCCTGCACGCGTGTCGGCGCTAATCTTTCGATACCGGAAATACCCAATTCGCCACCGGTGAAACCGGGAAATGTAAAAACTAATCCCAGTAAAATAATCGGAAAAGCGAGTGTCGTCAGCGCCAAATATGTTCCTTTCAGGCGCAGACTGGGGATACCGATAATCAGACCCGCGGCGACGCCAACCAAAGCGCCCAGCGGAATGCTGCCCCAGGGCGGAATTTGGTAATGCAGGTTAAGCAAAGCCGCGCCGTAGGCGCCCACGCCGAAAAACAACGCATGCCCGAAGTTCATCTGACCGGTAAAACCGGAAAGCAAATCCCAGCTTGCGGCAAAGATGGCGAAAATACTCGCCAGTGTGAATATACGCAGAATGTAAACATCGTCGGTAAAAAACGGCAGCAGCAGAATAAAGAGGAAAAAGAAAATCACGGCCACGCGAGAGGGAAGCACCAGAACCTCGTTTTTTACAACGGCAAATAACTTTCTTATGTAAAATAGAATGGTTTTCATGGAATGTCTCTACCTTTCTTCTTCAAAGTACACGCCAAAAAGTCCTTCCGGCCGGATGATTAAAACCAGAATCATGATGGACAGGGCAACCGATCCTTTCAAAAATGCGCCCATGGGGAAAGCAAAAACAACGATAGCTTCAGCAAAACCCAGAATGTAGGCCCCCACAAAACTGCCTTTGAGCGAACCAAGGCCACCCAAAACAACGACCGCCATCATCATGATCAAGGGAGGCGTCCACATGTGCGGCTCCAATATGGTTAAAGGCACGACGATCGCGCCAGTAATTGCAGCCAGGCCCACAGATATTCCCATGGTAATCATCGCCACGAAGGATTCATTGATTCCCATGAGGTTGGCGACTTCGCGATCCTGAGCCGTGGAGCGGACAGCCAGACCCAACTTGGTCTTAAACAAAAAGAGCAGCAAGACCAACATAATGGCGAGCGCCGCGCCCAGCGTCAGAAGCTGCTGGTAAAAGACCTTCACGCCAAAAATAGTGAAATAGTCTTCAACAAGTTTAGGAACGCTCAGAAATGTACCGGTAAAAATCAACGACATAACCTGCTCAAAAATCATCGCAATAGCGATAGTCGCGATCAGTACCGCGCCTTCATGCTCTCTGATAGGATTAAGCAATAATTTATAGGTGACCATGCCCAGGATAACAGAAAAGATAACAGCAATAAACATCGCGGGAACGGCAGGCCAGCCCAGGTAATTGGTTACTGCGTAAATACAATAGGCGGCAACCATGTAAAAGGCGGTATGGGCGATATTGACAATGCGCGCCACACCAAAGATTAGGGAAAATCCTATAGCCAGAAGAGCGTAAATACTTCCGCTAATAACACCACTAATAATGATGTCTAATACGATAGACATTATAATTACCTCGCTATTTTTTAATGAACATGGCTTTCGTCCGCCGCCTTATTTTCACGGGAAGCGGACGAGCCATATTTAATGAAGCTGAATCTATTTTTTCTTGTAAGCCTGGTACATCCAAGGAGGAAGTTTAATGGGTTTCATTCCTTTATAGGTAACTTCCACACCGGGAGCAGGCTTCCAGCCGTTGGGCCATACGCCTACCAGTTTGCCGTCCTGCCACTGCACAGCGAGACCGGTCGCGTAACCGGGGCCAAATCTGATGTCATGGGTATGTCTGCCCAAATTATCTTTGACATACATAATCGTGCTGGGGGGAGTTTTATAGACACGATTTTCCAAAGCTTCCACAATCTTGTCGGGATCCAATGTGCCGATCATTTCGATAGTATCGACCAGCGACATTTTGATTGATTCGTAGGTGCCGGCAGTATATGTGGGCATCTCGCCAAATCTTTTTAAATAACCTTCCACAAAAGGCTTGGTAAGCTCATTACATTCTACGTCACGGGCGTAGGTCGCCGAGATCACAACATAGTTGCCCTGGCCACGGGTTGCTTTCCAAAAATCATCTTTGGAAGCTTCCACGTTGATGCCAACCTGAATCGCAGGAACTTTCAGTTCGCCCGCCTGACGGGCAAAGGGAATGCCGACGGAAGATGAGAATACTGTAAAGATAAGATGCGCGCCGGTGCGCTGAATACCGGCAAGCTCCGCGGTCACATCGGTCGCGACCGGAGAAGGTCTCCACACACCGACCAGCTCCATTCCCATCTTGGGCAATGTCGCCTGCACTGCGGGAACCATCGCGTCCGCCCACTGAGCTTTTTCCGCCACAAACGCGACTTTAATCGGGCCTTTAATGTCCAATTCTTTTTTTATCACCTCGGCAACGGTGCCCACATGAATGAAAGCCGCCCTTACCAGGTTTGTAGAATTGAAGGGAGTGCCGCGGAAGAAGTATTTATACTGATCATAATACTTGGCCACTCTGTTGCAGAGTTCATCATGAGCGGCGCCACATCCGATGAAGATAACCTTTTGATGCATGGCTATATCCTGCATCGCCATAACGGCTTCCGTGCGGAAACCACCCACAACAAAATGCACTTTGTCTTTGGTAATCAATCTCTCCATGGCATTGGTCGCATCAGTGATGCTCAAAAACTCGTTGGAGTCAGCCTGGATTAATTTGATTTTCATCATTTTGTTTCCTACTTTAACGCCCCCCCTGGCGTTAATTTCATCGGCGGCCATCACCGCGCCGTTCCAATGGCTGATGCCCTGCACGAACTTCATCGGGCCAATGACACCGATTTTAATTTCATCGGCGGCAAAAGCGTTTGCCCAGATGGAGATGGTTAAAGCAACAACCAAAACCGGAACAAAAATTAATCTCTTGAACATTTTCATTTTTAACGAACCTCTACTTTCTAAAAATAGTAAACTGAAACTTCCTAGTCAAGCTTGAGTCATTTGTCAATATTTTTTTGACTGTATTTCACTTTTTACCGGCAACAAAACCAATTTAAACTGCGCGCGGGAAAATTTTTTCGAATGAAAAAGAAAAATCTAATTCAATTTTTTATAATAGTGTATTAAAAAAGACTGCTAAAACAATTAATTGATAAAAACTGTCGGTCAATATTGTTCGCTGTTGAACTTTTTTATAATTTATTTTCCTTTTTTTAATTTACAGCCACCTGTCAGCCCCTGAGTGTCCGGGGCTGACAGGTGGCTTATAACTTCTCACTCAATCTTTCTTCTTTATTATTTCTTGCCCGCCGGTTTTTTACTGTAAGCTTGAATCATCCAGGGCGGGAGTTTAATCGGCTGCATGCCCTTATAGGTAACTTCCACACCAGGAGCTGGTTTCCAGCCATTGGGCCACACGCCAACCAGTTTGCCGTCCTGCCACTGCGTGGCAATCCCTGTTAGATATCCAGGCCCAAAAGTCAGGTCGTGTAGAGGACGTCCTATTTTATCTTTAGTGTATCTAACTGTTCCGGAGGGAACCTTATACACACGGTTTTCCATAATAGAAACTAGTGTATCTGAATTGAGAGTGCCTGCCTGTTCAATCGCCGGCACAATGCCATAAACTATGGCTGCATAAGTGTCTGCCGTGTAAGTAGGAATTTCTCCGAATCTTTTCTTATAGCCTTCCACAAAAGATTTGGTAAGTTCATTCTGTTCCACGCCTTCAGCATAGGTATTCGATGTTATAACGTAGTTGCCCATACCGCGGGTGGCCTGCCAGAATTCCGCCTTCTGCGCTTCCACGTTGATGCCAACCTGAATCGCCGGCACTTTCAATTCGCCGGCCTGACGGGCAAAGGGAATGCCGACGGAAGATGAAAAAATAGTAAAGATGATGTGCGCGCCCGCACGCTGAATCGCCGCCAGTTCCGCGGTTACATCGGTAGCCACAGGAGATGGCCTCCAGATACCGACCAGTTCCATGCCCATTTTGGGCATTGTCGCCTGAACCGCCGGAACCATTGGATCCGCCCACTGCGCTTTTTCCGCCACGAAGGCAACCTTTATGTTTTCAATACCAAGCTCCTGTTTCAAGTAAGCGCCTACAGTGCCTACATGGATAAAGGCTGCCTTAACCAGATCAGAAGAGCTATAAGGAGTACCGCGGAAAAAGTATTTATACTGGTCGTAATATTTGGCTACTCTTTCGCACAGTTCGGGATGCGCCGCGCCGCAGCCGATAAATATAACTCTTTTGTCCATGGCGATATCCTGCATGGCCAAAACAGCTTCCGTCCGGAAACCACCCACGACAAAATCCACTTTGTCTTTGGTAATCAGGCGCTCCATGGCATTGGTGGCGTCGGTAACACTCAAAAATTCATTGGAATCAGCCTGAATAAGCCTGATTTTCATCATTTTGCCGCCAACATTCACGCCGCCCTTGGCATTAATCTCATCAGCCGCCATCGTGGCTCCGTTCCAATGACCGATGCCCTGCACAAATTTCATCGGTCCGATAACGCCGATTTTAATCTCCTGTGCGAAAGCAGTTGTCAGAGAAAACACAGAAAAGATGAAGATTATTGCCGATACGAAAAAACTTTTTTTAAAACATCCCATAAAACAAACCCTCCCTTTCCTTATAATTTATATTAAGACCCCTTATTCTTAAAAGAGTCATTAACACCAACAGGTTTGTTAAAATCTAAACTTTAAACGAAGCGAAATTGCCAATTATATTAAAAAGCAAAAATAATTTTATGTTTTCACAAAATAATAAACTTAAACCGAAACTGCCCGCTCCTTATATTAAGGAGCGGGCAGTAAAAATCAATTAATCTATTTTTTATAAGCTTTAATCATCCAGGGTGGAATCTTTATGGGCTTCATGCCCTTGTAGGTAACATCCACGCCGGGAGCTGGTCTCCATTGATTGGGCCATACACCAACCAGATTGCCATCCTGCCACTGCACGGCAAGACCGGTGGCATAGCCGGGGCCAAAGGTAATATCATGCAGGTGTCGGCCGAGGTTGTCTTTCATGTATTTAATCGTGCTCGAAGTGGATTTATAAACACGGTTTTCCAGAATTTCGACAATCTTATCGGAATTCAGCGTGCCGGCCATTTCCACAGTTTCCGCTATAGCAAATCTGATAGCGTCATAAGTGCCCGCGGTATAAGTCGGGACTTCGCCAAATCTCTTTTTGTAACCTTCCACAAAAGGCTTTGTGAATTCATTTTGTTCCACGCCTTCGGCATAAGTAGAGGAGGTGACCACATAGTTACCCATGCCGCGGGTGGCCTGCCAGAATTCCGCCTTCTGGGCTTCCACGTTAATACCTACCTGCATCGCCGGAATCTTCAGTTCGCCCCCCTGACGAGCAAAAGGAATACCGACGGAAGAGGAGAATACCGTGAAAATAATGTGCGCGCCTGCGCGCTGGATGGCGGAAAGTTCCGCTGTGACATCGGTCGCTACCGGAGAAGGTCTCCAGACGCCAACCAGTTCCATCCCCATTTTCGGCAGTGTAGCCTGGGCAGCAGGAACCATCGGATCCGCCCACTGAGCTTTTTCCGCCACGAAGGCAACTTTTATCTTCTCAATACCCAACTCTTTCTTCAGCACTTCCGCGACAGTGGCGACATGAATAAATGCCGCCCGCACAAGATAGGTTGAGTTAAAAGGTGTCATGCGGAAAAAGTATTTATACTGATCATAGTATTTGGCCACTCTCTCGCAAAGCTCGGGATGCGCCGCGCCGCAACCGATAAAAATAACTCTTTTATCCATGGCGATATCCTGCATGGCCATCACCGCTTCCGTCCGGAAACCACCGACGACGAAATCGACTTTATCTCTGGTGATCAGACGTTCCATGGCGTTGGAAGCATCCGTAACGCTCAGGAATTCGTTGGAATCGGCCTGGATAAGTTTGATTTTCATCATTTTGTTGCCGACCTTCACGCCGCCCTTGGCATTAATCTCATCAGCCGCCATCACCGCGCCGTTCCAGTGACCGATGCCCTGCACGAACTTCATCGGACCGATGACACCGATTTTAATTTCATCCTGGGCAAACGCAGTTACCCACAGAGAAACGGTGAAAAAGAAGATTAATGCCGATACAAATACACCCTTTTTAAAACACCTCATTGAACGAACCTCCCTTTCTTTTGATGTGATTTAATTGCTTAGTAAAGGTTAAATATTTTGTCAATCGTTTTTCGTCTTTTTTTCAATAATTTATGACTGTTAGTCAAATAATGCCGCCTGCTTTTGCTTTGCTTTTACGATAAAAATTCCGAATTTGCCGAATTCGCAAAACGATTTAAGGACTAATTTTTTTTATGATTCTTTCTTTGAGGGTTTTTTCGGCAATATCTTTGAATAAAAGAGTTTTTTTTCGCGATTTTAATCCGGCAATAATTTCCACCTGGCTTTTTTTCAAAGCAAAAGCTTTGGTCAGCAATTTCACGCAGGCGGCATTGGCCGCCCCTTCGTGCGGATGAGCCGTCACCTTAACTTTCAGCAACCCTTCATGAAAACCGCTTATTTCCTCGCGTGAGGCATTTGGCGTCAATTGAATCTCCAAAATGCACCCGTTTTTTGCCTGCTTCATCTTAAACATGACTCGCGTCGGAATTATAAATATCCCGCCAGTTGAATAATCGTCTGTACCAAAAAATAGCGAAGAAAAAATATGCCCAGAAGAACAACCACTGGTGAAAAATCTATCCCCAAATTTTGCCCCGGCAGCAGCCGCCGCACGGGACGTAAAACCGGTTCGGTAACGCGGTAGATAAAAATAACAATTTTATTGTAGGGATCGGCGTTTACCCAGGAAAATACGGCGCGCGCGATGATCAACCACATATAAACAACCAAAATAAGATCGATAACTTTGGCTAGAGCGACAATAAAATTTTGCAAGACAAACATATTTTCTCTTTCTTTAATTTTTACGCCTTAACAGACTGCACAAAAGAATTTAAAGCTTCATTAAATTCTTGCGCCTTTTCCATCATGACCATGTGCCCGGCGCCTTCAATCAGGCACAGGCGCGCGTCACTGACGCTAGCGGTAATTTGCTCGGATAATCCCGGCGGCGTCATTTTATCTTCCGTGCCGCACAATATCAGCGTCGGCAGTCTTATTTTTTTTACATCCTGTGTCAAATCCATTTTATCGCAGGCGGCAAGATCGTTATACAAAGCCTCAATATTGGCGGTGGCCATGCTTTTCTTCAGCGGTTCGGTAAACACGGCGCGGTTTTCCTTCGCCAGGGAAAATTTACACATCAGATCAAAAGCGGTTTCGGGCGCCGTCTTCAAAAGTTCAAAAATCGACGGATTTACCGGCATTTTCAGGCCCCCGCCTACGGCGACCACGCCCTTTATCATCGGCGCGAAGTCTGCCGCAAATTTAAGCGCGATCGCCGCACCCAGCGAATGCCCAACCAGCACGGCATTGGGCAAACACAAAGCATCTAAAATTTTTTTCATCCATTTTGTGTACTCTTTTATATCACTTTCACCTTTTCCCTCCGATCCGCCGTGACCCGGAAGATCGACGCCAACTATGTTGAAATCCTTGTGGAGTTTGGCGTACTGAAAAGACCAGAGGCTGTGGTCTCCGCCGGAGCCGTGAATAAAAAATATGCTCTTTTCGTGCGCCCCGAAATCAGTCGGATTCACCCAGCAGGCGATTTTGATGGAAGCCACCTCAAATTTTTTGAGCATTGTCTTGCTTTCCTTTCCGTTACTTTCATAATGGAGTATCACAAGAAAATAAATTTTAGCAATCTAATAATATCGGATGCTGCGAGAATTTGTGTTGACACGCCATCATTTTTAATTGCATTTATACCTCCGGGCGCAAGGAGGATATGGCCATGTTACAGGGAAAAAAGATAACCGTGATCGGCGGCGGGAAAATGGGTTCCATCATCGCGCAGGCATTGATCAAGCAGAAACTGTGTGAACAGAAAAACCTCATCGTAACCGATATTGACGCGGCGCGCCGCGCGGATATCGCCTCACTAGCGGGTGTCAATATTTCCGACGATAATAAAAAAGCGGCAAGCGACGCGACGATAATTATTCTCGCGGTTAAACCGCAAAATATGCGTGAGATACTCGCTGAAATTTCACCTGCTATCGACCATAATAAAATTATCATTTCCATCGCGGCGGGGATCACCACGGCACTTATGGAATCTCTTTTACCCAAAGGGGCGCGTGTTTTGCGGGTTATGCCCAACACGCCGGCACTCATCGGAGAAGGGGCGGCGGCGGTAGCCAAAGGTAGCTTCGCCACGGATGCCGATCTTAAACTGACCTGCGCTGTTTTTGATGCCGTGGGTATCAGCGTGGCCGTTGATGAAAAACTTATGGATGCGGTAACGGGCCTCTCCGGCAGCGGACCTGCTTATTTCTTTCTGTTTATGGAAGCGCTCATTGAAGCGGGAGAAAAAGTGGGGCTTTCCTATGATCTGGCTGCGAAATTGTCCATGCAGACGATGCTGGGCGCGGCGCGTCTTTGCCTGCAAGGGGATAAAAAACCCGCTGAATTAAGAGAAATGGTTACTTCCCCGGGAGGCACCACGGCGGCGGGGCTAAAAGTGCTGAATGAAGGAAAAATCCGCGAAGTCATTATCGCCGCAGTGGAAGCGGCAACCGCCCGCTCTCAAGAACTAGCCGGAGAAAAATAAAATTACCGGACAAACAACGGAAAAAATCCTCTGAAACAGGATTTTTTGGCAAAATGTCCAGATTGCTTTGATTAAGAACCTGAACTTACTCATGCGGTTTTTTCTCTATAGAATCTGCGGGGGGGGGTCCCGCGTTTTCCTCCGTGTCTTTAACCGTCTTAGTTTCCTGATCGGCCGGCGCAAACAACCGCCTTATATCATCAAAAGCGGACGGCAAACCTGCCATATCATCTCCGGCCTGCGGCTCTTTCACCTCCGCAGCTGACTCATCCGCATGCTGAAGTTTCTTTTTGCGGCGGCGCGGGCGGTGGCGGATTTTCTTTTTGTGCGTTTCTCTTTTTTCTTCCGCGGAAAAAGTTACCGTTTCCACCATGTCATGCTCGTGCTCGTGTTCATGTACCTCTTCCTCCGCTTTTTCCGCCATCGGTTCCTTGACGGTCTTTCTGATATCCATGTTGTCCCAGGGCATTTCGGTGCTGCCGGATATATATAAATTGATGCCGAATGTCGATTCCAGATTCATCAGCCTGCTTCTTTTATTATTAAGAATGTAGCTGGCTATTTCGTGAGGCAGGACGACCCGCAGTTCCGAATAAAGCCCCTTGACCGCTTCGGACTCTATTTTCCGGAAAGCCCCGAGCGCGGCGTATTCCAGCGACGGCCGCAGGCCGCTGCCCGCGCAGTACGGGCATTTAATGTAGCTTATTTCCTGAATGGTGGATTTTTTCTTTTGCCGTGAAAGTTCCAAAAGTCCAAATTTGGAAATACGCGCCAGCTGAATGCGCGAGCGGTCGATGCTGAGCGCCTTTTTGAACGCTTTTTCCACCTCATTGATATGCTTCTTATCCCCCATGTCGATGAAATCAATCACGATCAGGCCGCCGAGGTCGCGCAAGCGCAACTGCCGGGCAATTTCTTCGCAGGCCTCGATGTTTGTTTTAAAGGCCGTTTCTTCGATATTCTTTTTGCTGGAAGCGCGTCCCGAATTCACGTCAATCGTAATCATGGCTTCCGTCGGGTTGATCACGATATAACCGCCAGATTTCAGTTCCACTCGCTCCTGATAAATGACGCGGATCTGGTCCTCGAGCTGAAATTTCTCAAAAAGAGGCACATTTTCCTTGTAATGCTTGACTAATTTCAGCTGGCGCGGCGTGACCGCTTTCAGATAAGCCCGCATTTTGCGGAAAGTTTCCAGATCATCGACCAGTATCTCGCCAATCTCCGGCGTCAGATAATCGCGCAGGCTACGCACGCCGAAATCCGACTCCTGATAAATCAGCAGCGGCGGTTTGTTGTCCGCGGCTTTCTTCAGTATTTCTTTCCACAATCTTATCTGCAGCTGATAATCGCGCTGGATTTCCTGCCTCGTGCGACCGACTCCCGCCGTGCGCACGATAAATCCCATATCGGCGGGAAGCTTGATCTGCTTGATGACATTTTTTATTTTTTCGCGGTCTTCTTCGTTTTCGATTTTTCGGGAAATGCCCAGACCCGGCCGGTTGGGCAGCAAAACGATGTATCTGCCCGGCAGAGAAATATAGGAAGTCAGAAGCGCGCCCTTGTTGCCGGTGGCTTCACGCACTACCTGCACAATAATTTCCTGCCCGCTTTTGAGCGCGGGCTTGCCGCCGCCGTTTTCCGGCGCGGTGAAATATTCCGGGCTTGTATCCTTTAAAGGAAGAAATCCGTCTTTGGGGCCGCCGTAATCGACAAACGCCGCCTGCAGGCCGCGCTCTACCTTGAGCACTTTGCCTTTGTAGATGTTACCGGTAATCGGCTCGCGCACCGACATCTGAATGTTAAACTCAATGAGCTTGCCCTTTTCGTTAACCGTCGCCATGCGCATTTGTTCTTTATGCACGGCGTTCACGAGCATCGTGTGTTTCATATAAATTTCCTTTGGGACCCGCGGCGCTGCCACGCTTTTCTGCTTTTATAAAAAGCTTTTGGAAAAGGCGGCAAAACTGCCCGGCCCGCGTATATTATTGAAAGGCGCTGATGTCGCCTTTACCAATTCTGATAATTTCTATATTGTCATCAACCAGGCTGATGACACTGGACGGCTCCGGCATAATCATGCCGCCGTCGATTATTAAGTCAACCACACGGCCAAAGTTTTCTTTTATAATGGAAGGGTCACCAAGGGTTTCGCCCTGCGCGGTTTTCACGCTGGTGCTGATAATCGGCTCACCCAGTTCTTCAACCAGCGCCAAGCAAATCTTATTGTCCGGCACGCGGATGCCGGTGGTTGATCTTTTCGGCAAAATAATTTTCGGCACCAGGCGCGATGCTTCCAGAATGAAAGTGTAGGCCCCCGGCAGAAGGCGTTTCATTGTTTTATAGGCATAATCGGTGACTTTGGCGTACTGACTGATATGTTTCAGATCCGCGCAGACAAAACTCAGCGGTTTTTTCTTGTTTCTTTTTTTCAGCTCGTAAATTCTTTCAATGCCTTTTTTATTCGACAAGGCGCAACCCAAACCATAAACAGTGTCGGTCGGATAAATAATTACGCCACCCTCTCGTAAGATTTCCGCCGCCTTTTTGATCAGGCGCATCTGCGGGTTCTGGCTGTTTATGGATATCACTTCTATTTTCTCGCTTGCGCGTTATTACCATATGTTTCCTATATCAACAATTTAGTACCTTCGCAATCAAAACTTGCCAAAATAATTAAGAAAATCATTCACCTGTTATTTGCCATTTCGTTTATCCTTGCTCAATTTGTATTCGATACTGTCGACCAGCGCCTGCCAGCTCGCCTCAATGATGTTTTCGGAGACGCCGGTTGTGCTCCAGAGATCCTCGCCATCGGTCGAATCCAAAAGCACGCGGACGCTCGCGGCTGTGCCTTCGGAGCCTTCCAGCGTGCGCACCTTGAAATCAACCAGATGCATGTCTTTTATCTGAGGATAAAACTTGGTCAGGGCCTTGCGCAGCGCGTGATCCAGGGCGTTGACCGGGCCGTTGCCTTCCGCCGCCGTCAATTCCTCCTCGCCGTCCACGGAAATTTTTATGGTCGCCTGCGACATGCAGGGCGTATCTTCCGAACGCGAGGTGACCACGTAAAAACTCTCCAGCGCGAAAGGCTCGACAAACTGGCCGATGGCTTTTTTCATTAAAACGGAGAGGGAGCCGTCGGCGGAGTCAAACTGAAATCCCTTGTCCTCCATATTTTTTACTTCCTGCACAATTTTTTTCACCATTGTTTCGTCTTTACCCAGATTGATGCCCAGCTCTTTGGCCTTGTATTCGATATTGCTTTTGCCGGCCAGATCGGAAACCAGCACGCGGCGGTAATTGCCGACCAGTTCCGGATTGATATGCTCATAGGCCAGAGATTTTTTCACCACAGCGCTCACGTGCACGCCTCCTTTATGCGCAAAAGCGCTGCGCCCGACAAACGGCCGCGCGTTGAGCGGCGGCACGTTAGCCACGTCGCTGACGTAGTGAGAAAGGTTAGTTAGCTGCCTGATTGATTCCGCGGGCAGGCAATTCTTGCCCATTTTTAACTGGAGATTGGCGACAACGGAAATCAGATCGGCGTTGCCGCATCGCTCCCCGAAACCGTTGATTGTCCCCTGCACCATTTTCACGCCTTCACGCACGGCAGCCAAAGTGTTGGCGACGGCCAGCCCGCCGTCATTGTGCACGTGAATGCCCGCTTTGTTTAAGGGAAGAACGGAACTGATCTTTTTTACAATCTCGGCGATTTCGTGCGGCAGGCAACCGCCATTGGTATCACACAGAACCACCATATCCGCGCCGGCATCCAATGCGGTTTTGACAACTTTTGTCGTGTAGCGCGGATTATTTTTGTAGCCGTCAAAAAAATGTTCGGCGTCAAACAAAACTTCTTTGCCGAGTGATTTCAGATATTCGATGGAGTCGGCAATCATCGCCAGATTTTCTTCCAGATCGGTTTTCAGAATATCGGTCACGTGCAGATCCCATGATTTTCCGACGAGCGCACAGGCGGGCGTGTCCGCCTTGATCAGCGCTTTCAGATTAGGACAGGACTGCGCCTTGGTATTCGCCCGGCGAGTGGAGCCGAACGCGGTCAGTCGGGAGTTGGCAAATTCCACATCTTTGGCCATTTCGAAAAACCGCATATCTTTGGGATTGGAACCAGGCCAGCCGCCTTCTATATAATGAAAATGCATTTCATCAAAGCGCTGGGCGAGACGCAGTTTTTCCTCCGCCGAAAAACTGGTCTGCTCTCCCTGTGTGCCGTCCCTGAGCGTCGTGTCGTAAACTAAAATCTGATTTTTGGTCATTTTCCCCTCTCTCCTTAATAAAAAAATCCGCTGCCGGTTTCCCTGACAGCGGATTTCGGTTTTTATTCGATTGTCTCGATATTACATTACTCCACCGCCAGGCCTCCTATGGGGAAGCTAATTATAATGATGCTGATAATAATGATCGCGATGGAAATTGTACCCATAAAACCCTAAACAATTAACTTTATTGTATGCTAGATTTTCCGTGATTCTTTGTCAATAAATATTTACAGACCTTCCCTAATCTATTTTGGGCGTAATTTGCCAATAAAAAACCGCGCGTTGTAATAAAGCAGGCCGTGGGCTTCAGTGGTGCGCTGGCTGAGATTGCTGTTTTGCACGGCATTCATAAATTGCGTAATGATCTTCTGCGCGTCGGACAAACGGTTTTCTTTGATGGCCGTTGCGCTCTGCGTGAGATAATTATTTAGCTGCTGTGTTAATGTGGCGTCTTTGAGCCAGCCCAAAGTGACGCACTGAGAGACGTATTCGAGCTATAGTCAATAGTTGTG
>DLNC01000035.1:74992-110714 GCA_002478265.1 Syntrophaceae bacterium UBA7520 | reverse complement strand
TTAGTTTCCGGGGGGAAGGTCAGGATACCATCAAGGTTAATAATCATATTTCGCACGATCTTATCCTTTCAAATGATTGAAAATATATTTCGTATCTTCTAGATTGTACTATTCACCTCTCTAACACTTTTCGGCGACATAGATAATATGACTTATCTCCTCTGCATCAGCTCAAAAATAGCGCCGCCGGGACCTCCCGCATCGAGGTAAGCGAATTTGCCCGGGTCATGAATCAGGAGCTTTGCTCCGTCTTTTGTCAGCTTAGCCACTTCCTCGTCAACATCATCAACAAAAAATCCGAGGTGATGAACTCCTTCTCCCCATTTATCCAAAAATTTGGACTGGAAAATTCTTCCCTCGACGCACTGCACAAGTTCGACCTCCATAGGTCCCACATAGGCAAATGCCATGCGGATTTTCCAGGGGTGGCCTTTTACATCCGTGCCGCCGTTTTCCTGGTATTTCCAGGGGCCAAGGCCGTAGAGGCGCGACCACGCCTCGACCGTCTTATCGATATCCGTTACCGCGTAGCTGATATGATCAATCGATTTCACTTTTATTTTTCAACTTTCCTTTTGGAAGAAAATAATATTCACCCTCCCTCAATCCCTCCCCTTAAGGGCGGGAAAATTTATAGGCGATTATTATTTTAAAACATTTTTACCCTCGCAAATATTAATGAGCTTTGTCAATGCCAGTATTTGCGGGCGTCTGCCGGAGCCTTCCCGCACGACTTTGATAATTCCTTCTTTCTTCAAACGACCCAGCATATTCATAACCATGGGCTTGCTGGGCATACCTTTACGGTTATCAAATAGAGCGCTGGTAAATACAGGCTGATCAAACAGGCAATCAAGAAGCGGCACGGCGTATTGGGAACGGGTCAAATCAACAATTTCATTTTTTAGCCTATTATACAAATCGATAATTGCCTGCGCCTTCCTGGCATTTTCTTTAGACTGCTCGTCCATCGCGCTCAAAAAAAATCCAATCCACCTTGCCCATGCATCCGGTGTTTTTTCAGCCAAACCCTGGAGGCCGGCTACGTATTTTTGTCTATTTTTTTCCAGATAAGCCGATATATAAAATACCGGGCTGGAAATCAGCTTCTTTTCAAAAAGGAAGAGGGGCACAATCATGCGGCCTAACCGTCCGTTTCCGTCAAGAAAAGGATGAATCATTTCAAACTGCGCGTGAATAATTGCCAATTGAACAAGCGGATCCGGGCGGTCAACGTGATAATATTTTTCCCAATTATCCAAGCAGTCATTTAAAGCATTTGGCGCAGGCGGAATATATTGCGCTTCTTCAATCGGCGTTCCCGGCTTTCCAATCCAATTTTGAGTAGAACGGAATTTTCCTCGTGCCTTAAATTTTCCCCGCACGCCATTAAGCAGTATCGCGTGCAAATCTTTCAAGAGATTCAGAGAAAAAGGCCGTACTTTTAATTTTTCTTCGGCATGGCGCATGGCACGCCGGTAGTTCATTATTTCTTCAATATCCCAAACACGGGATTCCTGAGCAGGCGTTTCTCCCGCTTCAAATTTAAGCACCTCGCCAAGCGTTGCCTGAGTTCCTTCAATCTTTGAAGATAAAACGGCTTCCTGCGTTGTAAGGGGTGAAAGCAGTATGCGGGGACTGGCAAGACCATAGAGTATTCCATCATAATAAGCCAAGGAACGGTTGGCCTTGCCAATTAGAGGAATAAGCGCGTCCCACGGAATATCGGTTATAGGAAGTTGTTGAGGATTAAAAGGTTTCATTTTGCCTCTAACGCATTAGTCACAAAAGATTTTGTTTATAATGAAACGCTGTTTTGTTATACACAAAAGAAAGGCGAAAGTCAATGGAAGCCGCAATATTAACCAAAAACATTAAATAACAAACTTTCAGTCTCCGGTTAATGTTTAATGATATGAGGTAATTAAAATACTACTTATTGAATATTTTGCAAGCAAAAATGAAATTGGATTTTGACACTGGATGCCGGATCACTTGGTATGCCAGAAGAGAGATTGCCACGGAGCGCGAAGCGCTCCTCGCAATGACGACCTTTACTGTCATTGCGAGCGAAGCGAAGCAATCTCCGAGATCGCTTCACCACGCTAACGCATGGTTCGCGATGACACGCATTTTACCATTACACCCGCAATGACAGGGGCGGGAAGAGTTACAGGCATCGCATATTCTAAGATGTTTTCTTTTTTACTTCTTCCAGAATCTTCGGCAGGATCGTGCCGGTTTTGCCCTGGATGATGTAATCGGAAATACCTTCCTGCGTGAGTGGCGTGGGTTCGGCGTTGATTTCCACAATGATTGTTTTCTGCCTGGAAGGATATTGTTTGGCGATTCTGGGCAGCATGGCAAATGGATATACCACCGCCGACGTGCCGCAGATGAGCATCACATCGCACCTGCCGACTTCGGCCTGGCTGGCGCTGGAAACGTCTGCCGGGATGGCCTCGTGAAAATGGACGATATCGGATTTGAGCACGCCGTTGCATCTTTTGCAGTAAGGCGGCAGGCGGTCTTCCGCGAGCAGTTTTTCCAGTTCATATTCATCAGGGTCAAAGCGCGAATGGCAGGAATAACAGCGCAAGAGTGAAACATTGCCGTGATAATCGAGCACCTTCTTGTTGCCCGCTTTCTGGTGGAGGTTGTCGATATTCTGGGTGATAATGCATTTCAGAAGCGAAATTTTCTCAAGCTCGGCCAGGGCGAAATGCCCGGGATTGGGCTTTGCTTTGATCAGCTCATGAATCCAGCTTGTGCCGGTCATGCGCTCTATCCAGTATTGCCGTGGGTCCTGCTGAAAACGGAAGTAGCTCTGATAGGCCTGCCTTTCGGCTTCGGGATTTTTTGTCCAGATGCCGTTGGGGCCGCGGAAATCGGGAATGCCCGATTCGGTGGACATGCCCGCGCCGGTCAGCGCCACTGTGTGCCTGCTTTTGATAATCAGCTCGGCGGTTTTGGCAATTAATTCTTCCATGCTCTCCTTGTTTACCATTGGAAAGGCCGGCGGCCGCCTTCTTTGCTTTTTGCTGTTTTATATCCGGGCTTGAGATAAAACTCGCCGCATTCCTTGGCTTCGCATTGCCAGCCGGTAAGTTTCTCCGTTAGGGGTGATTCGATATTTTTTTTCAGACAGGCGGGGCAAAAATAACCGCCGGATTCCCTGGATTTATAGATGCCGAATTGACTGCTGAATTCGTATTTTTCCTGCAGGATCTCCGCGGTGGTTTTTTCTTTGGGCGCAAGCTGTTTTTCTTCAACAGCTTCTTGTTTGTCCGTCAATTTTTCCGCGGCGGCTTTTTCCGGAGGCACGGAGGGTTTGTCGCCAAAAAGAACAGTTTTATCCGGCGGTGCTTCCGCGGCGGTTTTCGCCCTGGCGGCAATCAGCTTCTCGTCAACAAAAACTTCCTTATCCGGCGCTTTTTCCGCGGGCGTCTTTTCCTTAGCCGCTTTTTTCTGGGCGGCAATCAGTTCCTCATTGACAAATATGGATTCATCGGGAGCTTTCTTGGCGGCGGTTTTTATCCGCGCGGCGATCAGCTCTTCATTAATATATACGCCTTTATCCGGCGGTTTTTCCTTGGTGGCGGAAAACTTCTCTTCAAAGAATTTGTATATATTCTGCCATCTCGTGGCCGGATGCTTATCCGGTGTTTCGGATGGCTCTTCTTCAGCAGCTTGCTGCATATCCGGTGTTTTTTTGGCAAGTGATTCCGCCTGCGCGGCGGCGCGTTTTATGCCGGACGCGGAATAATTTTTTTCGAGCTCAAGAATCTTCTTTTTCAGTTCGGCGATTTCCGCCGCCGTTGCCGCGTTTTCTTTTTCCCACGCCTGCAGGGAAGCCTGAATCTTTACTATAACGCTGCTGAATTGCGTAAAAAGACTGATAATATCTTTGATCGCGCCCATATCGTTTACCCCCCTGAGCATGTTATAGTATCTTTTTTATGGTACAAAAACAAGCTCATGTCTTAGCCTGGCTTTATGAGAGCTTCTCCCGCCGCTGTTGGTAGATGGCCATTGTGGAGCTGAAAATGTCTTTTCCCGGAACAAACTCTTTGTCCTTTGCCTTGCGGCGAACCTTTATCGCTTCCACCGGGCATGTTACGGCGCAAACGCCGCAGCCGATACAGCGCTCCAGATCAACACGCGCGATATTATCCACCGTTATGGCATCCATCGGGCAGCGCTCGGCGCACAGTTCGCACCCCGTGCAGTCATCATCGCTTACCTGGGCGAAGAAGTTACTGTTGACCATTTCAGACGGTTTGGAGCAGGCCCTGACCGCGCGCAACGGGCCGCAGCAGCAATCACAACACATACACATCGCGTTTATCTGCTGGGACGCGCTTACCTGGCAGACCAGGCCACTTTCCTTGCCTTTTTGAAAAATGGCGATGGCTTCGTCCGGCTGGATGTAACGGGCAAGGCCGTTTTCCACAAAGTAGTGGCAGCCGCCGCCGAAATGAAAGCACACTTCCATCGGATGACTGCAGGGCTTTTTCTGAAGATCAGTAAGCCGGCGGCACATGCAATCGGACACGGCGATGTATTTGGCGGCGCGGATGGTCTCTTCGATTTTTTCATACGGCATGACCTGCGAGCCGGCATCCACCGCTTCGCCGATGGGAATTGTCCGCAGGTCTCTGGTTTTTCCCTTAAGCCATGTATTTTTATAAAGGATGGGCTCGAACTCTTCCCAGTCTTTCGCCAGCTCCGGCGTCATGCGGTTCATCTGAAATTCAATAATGCCCACCAGAAACGCCGTGGCCATGTATTTGTAATCACCATCTTTGCCGCCGCGGAAGATCAGCCCTTTTTTGGACATCTCATAGAGCTTTTGCTCCAGCGCGGCGGGCTCCTCGCCGAGACGCGCCGCGATTTGCGCGGAGCTTTCCGGCTGCGGCTTTAGTTTCATGAACACTTCCGCCTCGTCCGGCGTGAAGATCTTTTGCAGTATTTTTAATTCAATCCCAGATTCCGTGTTGACCGGAAAGCGCTGCGGCATCGTGTCCAGAAATTCCGCCAGGCGCTGATAGACATCTTTCATAATTCTTTTTCTTCTTCCTTTATTTTATAATTTTACCTGACGCTATTTCAATTTTTGCGCAATTCCCCAGGCGAGATTATATATCTGGTTATCTATCCTGCCGTCAAATGTGTTGCCTTTCCAGTTGCGGGGAAAAGGAGCAAAAGATGATGTGGTGATTGATGCCGTGTACAATGTTTTTCCGCTTTTGCCATCAATAAAATCCACATTAACAGAAAAACTAGAGTCCTTAAATGCGCCAATCCTAGTATCTAACTCCACAACCTTAAATTTTAAAACAAGATCCCCTTTACCTGAATATAGATCCTTTTTAGATGCTGCCCCAACAATATTTTTCTCAGGAAGTTCCGTTTTCAGATACAACTGCAGGCCATCTACATTGAGTTTTTTTATTTCTGCTACCCAAATATCTTTTGAAGCATACCCGCAGTTTTTCCATTCATCCTCGTTAAGATCGAGCCAGCCCACATAAATGCTTTTATACCCGCTGAGATTAGGAGAAGAAGGATTCTCTTTAACTATAGTAAACCGGGTTGGGAATAAACATGCTGAAAACAACGTGACCGCAAGGAGCACGAAAAATAATAATATTTTTTTGCATATTCTTATCCTCCCTTATGCTGTATTTCTACTCGTTCGTTGAAGCACTATTTGCAAAAATAATATGCGCCTGCAAAGTAAAAAGGAAACTAGAGTCAGGTCGTTAAAACATCTTAACGCTGACGCCTATTTTATTTATCTCTCCCCACGAGCCCGGGCTTCGATGGCGGTTATATCATCAATGCGGATCAGCGCGTCATAATAATCACGACCGCCGGCAAGTCTTTCCAGATGGACAAATCTGTCGCCGATGGCTTTGATATATCCCTGGATGCTTTGCCCTGATTTCAAATGAATAACAACGTCCCTGCCACCTTGCATGGCCAGATTATCCTTGATGGAACGATTGACATCAAACCTTGCCTTGGGCGGCTGAAACTGCCCCGGCCGGGGCGGCTGCGCCACCGCCGCGGAAATGACAAATATCGCCGAAAATAAAAACACCACCAGTGCCGATAAAAGCAAATTTGTTTTTTTCATATAAGCTCCCTTTTTGATTTTTGAATATTAGATTGCTTCGGTCTTTTCTCTCCCTCGCAATGACATCGCACACTTTATATGAGCATGTAATGACAATTATGCTCAAATATACCCACTATTTTCTTTATTTCAATTGATTTTTTAGAAGAAAAGGTGAAGGAAATTACTTTTAAAACCATGCGGTTGTGGGAACGGCGGTGGAAAATGAAGGTGGGAAAATAGCTGTGCCCCTGCCAACGCAGGGGCACAGGTTGAAATTAATTTATTTTATCTTCGCGCGCGAAAGCGGCATACGCTGATAGACAAGCAAGCCCGCTCCTATCAGCATAAAGATCAGCAAAACATAGGGGGCATGATTTGCCGCCCATGCCAGACCGATTACCGGGTAAAGAGCGATACGGACCATCAGCCGTGCCACAGGATGCTGCGCAATCCAGCCGCTCGCCGCCGGGCTGTTTTCATAATACCAGGAAACAAAAGCGCGGCCCAAAGCATTGGTCAGCAGAAAACGATCGCGGAATTCGCGCAGCACCATGACCTGGCCGGACAGAGGCGAGCCAAACGCCGCGGTGGCAATAAAACATCCTCCCCCGCCGCCACCACCAGAGCCGGTATCTTCCAGCTTCCAGACCTGACTTCCCCAGAACGGATTGGCTGTGCCGACAAAAAGCCCATTTGCGGTCGACAACATTGTGCGGCCGCCGTAGTTGTATTCATCGCCAAAGCCGTCTGTCGTCACAGGCGACCAATTGAGGCCGTTGGAACTTACATACACATCAAATCCCGCGGGGTTGTCTTTTACCGAATTCAGTTGGGCGAGCCCGTTTAAAATATTATTGATTTGCTCTTCAGTAATGTCCATCGTTTCGAGCAGATCGCGGTTAACGTATTTCAGGAATATGCTGAAGTCAAACGTCGTAGCATAGAGCTTGCCCTGATGTTCTTCAAACCACCAAATATACTGGTTGAAAGACATATCGTAACCGGCAAGCATCTGCATCAGATTCTGATTGAAAAACCCAGCGCCGTAGTTACCACGGCGGCTGGTGAAATACGGGTTTCTGTCCACATCGCCGATGATGAGTTCCCAGTTGTCGTTGGCGTCAAAGCGGTACATCTGCGCGCCTTTGATCCGGTCGATACTGAAAGTGCCGGTGATAAAGGAAAGATGCGTTTCCGTCATCGTGCCAACATATACATGACCGTTGAAAACTTTTGTCGCTGTGGCGTTGTTGCAATTGTAAATATCGCCCATTCCCGGCAACGGATATTTGCCGCCCGGCCCGACAATGATCTGCCAGTTCCAATCGCCGTTTGTGCCGGTCGGCATTCCTTTATAGACCTGAAAACCATCGCCGGCGAGAAAGGCGTAAAGATAACCGTTGAAGCTGAGTATCTGCCAGATTGAGCCGCTCGTTTCCGGAATGGCGCCACCATCCACCCTTGTCCAGCCGACAGTGGCGTTATAGGTGGCCGGAGCCGCAGTATCGAGTGGCGACTGTTGTTGCGGAAGAGCTGTCTTGTAGATCCGGTTGTTGAAAGTGCTGATGTATAGTTCGCCTTCATGAATGGTCATGCCGCGTAGCGGCCCTTCCAACGCGCCCAGGCCGCTTTGCGCGATAATCCTGAATACTTCCACCGGTGCATCGCCGTTTTGAAAATTTTCCGGGAACTTGAGCACGCGGCCGGGATTTTGCGTGGTGACCATATACAAGGCCGTTTCTCCGCCTGAATCGGTAAAATTCACCGCGCCGCGGTAGGCGTAATTGCCGCTGTTTACCCAAGCTGTGGTCAGGGGATCGAGACTTAATATAGTCAATAACCAGCCCTGGCTGGTGTATATCTTCTCCCACTCGCCTGTGCCATCCAGCTTGTAACGGAAAACCCGACCACGTCCGTCAACTAAAGGAGGCGAATTAGATTGTAAAGACGGTGTGCCAACATCACCCTGAAACACAGTCGCAATGGCGTCATTGGAAAGTCCGCCCAGGCGCAGGATGCTGTAAATCAAATCCCGGTTGCCGCCCACGTAAAGATAATCACCATCCGGCTGGGAGAGAGTCCCCATTGCCCACGCGTAGCTGTTATGACGGTCTCCGCCCGGCTCTATACCGTCGTGCTGGCCGGAAACCATCGTCGGGTTGGTGGTGCGCTCACGGACAATGGCGGCATAAGCGATGCCGACGACCAAAAACAAAGAAATTAAAACAAATAAAACAGCAAATCTCGACCTTCTTTTCCGCATGCAAGTCTCCTTCAAATACAAAATTATAATAATATTTTTTTCTTACGTGTTTTTTGGAAAATGGAGATCCCTTTTTGGATTATGTTGAAGTATTCAACCTACACATTCAACATTATATATATTACAACAAAATGGCGGGAAAACGAAAAACTACCTGAACGGGCACAACTCCACCACTACCTACATCAATCGTTGGGGATTATAAAAGGCATGGGTCTATATGTCAAGCAAGATCGGCCGGGCAAAATAAAAGCGCCGTTTCGTTTTGCCGGCCGTCCGCCTGAAATGAAAGGTTTTACTTCTTAATTTTTTCCAGCATATCACCCATCATCTTGTGGACAAGATTGATGGCCTTGAGCGGGCGAATCATTACCTTGAAGTCGTTGATCCTGCCGTCTTCGCCCCAGGCAATCATATCCACGCCGTTGATGGTAATGCCGTCAATCACGGTCTGAAACTCCAAAACCGCGTTTTGGCCGGAAACTACCTCGCGCAGATACTTGAAATTATCGTTATTGAGCACGTGCAACGCGGCGGTTAGATATAGTTTGGTAATGGGCTTACCTGTTTGCGGCGTGTGCACGACCGGCGAGTGGAAAACAACATTATCCGCGAGGATTTTATCCAGCCCCGCCGCGTCTTTTTGTTTAACTAAATTGTGCCATTCTTCAATTGTGTTCTTAATCATATTCACCTTTGCAAATAATTTTATTCAATTTGCGATTGCTCTTCATTTGTTTGCGCACACTCATATCAATGACAATATTATCAGCTCATCGGTCATTGCGAGGCGGCTTTAGCCGCCGTGGCAATCTTTTTTCAATTACAAGAGATCGCTTCGGATTGCATCCTCGCGATGACATTTATTGTGTTGCCACCCTAGAGCTGTCCCAAAAAAAGCAGAAGTGCGATTGCCAGAACATGCAGTATCCACCAGCCGGGCTTAAAAAGCATAATGTATTTCATGGCTTCCTCCCTTATTTAAAAAACATATCGCCGAGATAATAACCGGCAATGTAAATCATGGTTAAGCCGATCAAGTGCGCCAGCCAGAATCCCATATTGGGAAAACGGAAAAACTTGCCGCTGCGTATGGGGGCTTCGGGATGATTAATGACCATCTCCATCTCAAAGATAGCTTTACCGATGGCAAATTTCGCCCACAATAAAACTATATCGGCCAGCAGCGTTCCCAAAAGTATGGTCTGCAGATTCCAGACCTGTGGGGGATTTTTGATAGAAAAATGCGCCATGGTGATCGTGCCGATGATGACGGTCATGCCGTTGAGCAGATAGGCAAAAGGCGTGGTGGAACGGAAAATAAACAAAAGCGGAATGACAATAACACTGATAAAACCGGACACGGCGGGAATGTAATTTCTGGCATCGCTGGAAGGCGGATGAATCATCAGGTGCAAAAGCCAGCCGCCGAGCGCCAAAAAGAAAATGGCCAAAATCAAGGTTAACCGAAGATACTCTTTCTTCTTCATAATTCACCTCTCTTTTTCACTGACACAAAAGACAACAGGGCTTGCGCGAAATAAGCCTGCTACTGCGGCGCATTTTCAGAGCCAATGCGCCCTCCGGGACAACGAGTTAAATATACCTCGATTTTTCTTAATTTCAAGAACAAGATGCAAAGGACGCGGCATCGCCCGCGCCGCTTTTATCAGGCCTCGTGGGCTTTTCTGCCGTAGACTCTTTCGTAGGCCGCGCAGTAGGGGCAGATGCCGCCTTCGATGGTTTTAACAAACCAGTAGGCAAACCCGCGCTGTTTTCTGCGGGCGTGCGTGCACACAGGGCACTCAACGCAGCGCTCGGCCATTTGTTTATCTTTTTCGGAAACATCGGCGGAGTTCATAAAATTTCTCCCGCCAAAATGACGCTCATTTAAAAACTATTTATCATTAACAACGTAACAATAACGCAACCACGCCTTTTTTATTCTTTGCCGACAGTTAAAGATTATATCGCCGTACCCAGCTGGTATGCCGCCCTTACCGCTTCGAGCAATCTGCCGCAGGCAAAGGAATCGCCAATATTGTAAAGTTCCGGCGCGACGTTGGCCGCAAGACATTTATAGTAAAGTCCGTCAGCAGGACGCGCGCCCGCGGAAAGGACAACAAGCTCAGCCTTCAGTTGCCGCTCTTTAATCTCTTCCTTAATCTTTTTGACAAAGGGGTTTTCGATATTTTCCGGCAAAAGCGGCGTCCAGGTGACGTAGGGGTTGGGGACGGTCTTTGACATATTCTGCGCGACAAGAACTTCTTTATCACCCACCTCCTTGAGCAGCGAGCAATTGAGCATCTCCACGCCCATTTTTTCCAGATAGTGGATGAGAAAGCCGCGGTTCGACGTGCACACGCCTTTCATTATTTCCGGGAGCATTTCGACGATCTTTACGTTTTTCTTTTTTTCATGGACAAGGAAATAAGCCGTCTCGCAGCCCACGGAGCCGCCGCCGACGATGACAATGTTCTGCGCGGCCTCGCAAATAGAGGGTTCGCGTAAAAGGTCAACCGCCAAAATAACGTGGGAAGAATCTATGCCCTTGGCCGGAGGCCTTTTTTGGACAGTGCCGGTGGCGCAGACAACCGCGTCATACCCGCCCGCGCGCAGCGAATCCACAGTTACCTCGCGCCCGTATTCGACCTTTAGGCCGTAATTTTTTATCGCCTCTTCAAGCATCGTTTCCAAATAGGCGCGGTAATTAAGGATATCGAATTTGATGGCCGGTCGCGAACCGGGAATCAGCATGCCGCCGATTTCCTCTCTTTTTTCAAATAGCGTCACCTCGTGCCCGCGATGGGCGGCAATCATCGCGGCGTTAACACCCGCCGGACCGCCGCCGACAACGGCAATCTTTTTTATTTTTTTGGCGGGAGCCATTTCGCTGCCGTTGTAAATATCTTCCTGACCGGTGCGGGGATTCACCGTGCACTGGGGATGCCCGCCTTCGACAAATTCATTGATACATCCTTCCTGATCGCCGATGCAGGGACAAATCCTTTCCACCTTTCCCGCGTAAACCTTGTTCGGCCATTGCGGATCGGCCAGAAGCGGGCGCGCCAGCATAATCATATCGCACTTTTTATCGCGCAGCGCCTGTTCGGCGAGATCGGGATAACCGAGCTTGCCCACCGCCACCACTGGCACTTCCATACCCGCATTGGAAAGTATCTTGTTTGCCGAGAAATAATCCTTGACGATTTTCGATATTTCCAGATAACAGCCGGGAGGCATGAACCCCGGAGGATGAGGCAGCCACCAATTATCATAACAGCCCAGATCCACATCAAACATATCCACTCCCGCCCGCACCAGCGCCACCATGTAATCAAGTGTCTGTTCAGTAGTGCGCTCTTTTTTGAATTTACGCAGGGATTTAACTGTGTTTATTTTTTCCCCGTACGTTTCGTTGAGCGCCAGTGAAAGATCGATACGGTACATGATGGGATAGGAATCGCCGACGCGGCGACGTATTTCTTTGATTAGGTCGACGCCGAATCTCTGCCAGTCGGAAAAAGCGCCTAAAGATCTTCTGTTAAAAGCGGTATTAGTCATCTGCTCTAGCAAATAGCCTTCATGCCCGTGCAGATAAACGCCGTCAATCAGGAGGGCCTTGGCATCCGCAGCCGCCTGGCCGGCGTTTTTGATAATCCTACGCGCCATGCGCCCGGAGAGAGGCCGGCATGGTATCGAAGGTATATAAAAATTGGGGTTCCATGAAGCCGATACGGGAAGTTTGAATTTATTTATCAGGCATTCGGGAGAACCCACTCGTCCCAAACCGGGGGTAAGCTGAATAAAAAATTTGGCGCCGTATCCGTGGCAGCGTTCAGCAATGTCCCGCCAGCCGGCGAAACGCGTGCGCGAAGCGTCGATGCGCGGAAAATAGGAAAGGTTATTGAGCTCCGTTACCGTGGGATCCACGCCGTGGCTGATCGGCACCAGGCCGGAAGTGATCAGCCCGACGCCGCCCTTCGCCCTTTCGGTAAAGTACTGAATCATTTTCGTGTTGGGGCGTCCCGTTTCTTCCGCCATGCTAATATTGCCCATCGGCCCCATGACCAGACGGTTTTTTATTTTTACGCTGTTTACCTGCAGCGGGCTGAACATCGCCGTGTAAGGGTAAAGTTTGGAAGTAAGCATTCCTTCTTCTAAACGAGATTTGTCCTCATACCAGGTGCCCAGTTTCTCCACGACTGCCTTCATGCGCTCATGATACTTATTTTCCATAACCTGCCTCTTGCAAATTTTTAAAAGCTGCATAAAAAGTGTTTATCTTTGTTTAATCCCTTAATCTTCCCGTCCGGGAACAATAATGCGGGACGCCTCCTGGCGCTGCATTTCCCTGGCTTCTTCAATCATGGCCTTGACGGTTTTATCAATGGCCGCGGGCAGTTTATCCAGCGCTTCTTCCAGAGTTTTCGCGTTATCTATGACGCACTGCACCGGAATCGGCCCTTTGGGCGACATAAGCTGGGTCATGCCGGTAAAGATGCGCTCTCTGCTTTCATCAGGCGAACCGTCGATTTTGACCGGCGTCAGGCAGCGGATAGTGGCGAAAGTCAGGTCGGTAAAGGTTTCTTCTTTATAAAGATTGTTTTTATTTACTTTGACGTCGGTTATCTTGATTCCTTCATTGGTATCCATGGGTTGTCTCCTTTTTTGTGGGGTTGACCCCGAAAAACTACGAGCAGCGAAAAACAACAACCCATATTTTCCGGTTTGTTATGTGATTACAACGAAAACCCGGCAGGGTCAAATTAATTTAGGTTGAAGGCGAAAGGTCGAAGGTTCAAGGTGGAGTGTTGCCATGCAACGCGGAATCACGCGAATGCGGAACTGAAGACTAAAGGGCAAAGACTGAAGATATAGCCAAGTTATGTCGTTTCGCGAAAAGCGCCTTCCATAGCGATTTCGGCAATGCTTTTCCGGGACGAGGGGAACTCGCGCTTTTGCTGAAAATCCGGCAAGTCCTCTTTCCTGCCCGGCTGGCCCACGGCAATCATCGCTTCCACCTGATAGCCATCGGGAATGCCTAAAACTTCTTTTGCCTTATCGTAGTCAAAACCCTGCATGCCGTGCACGACCAAGCCACGTAAAGAGCCCTGCAAGGCAAAATTTTCCCACGCAGCGCCGGCATCATAGGAATGTGTACGGGCGTGTTTGTTATTATCAAACGTGGTCTTGGAAATAACGACAAGCAGCACGGCGGCATTTTTTGCCCAAACCTGATTGCCCTCTGCCAAAATATCAAAGAAAGTTTGCCAGTGTTTTGTGCCGCGTCGTGCGTAGATGAAACGCCAAGGCTGGTTGTTGTTGGCAGAAGGCGCCCAACGGGCGGCCTCAAAAAGCTGAAATAAAACTTTTTCTTCTATTTCTTCACCGGACATCGCGCGCGGCGACCAGCGATTTAGAAATATTTCATCCACATCATATTCCGGCTTGCGGAAATCTCTGATATTCATAATAAGCCTCCTGATTTGGAATGGTCGCTGCGAACGCACGTGAAACAATCGCAAAAAAAGATTGCCACGGTGGCTCACGTCACCTCGCAATGACTTACACAATTATTTCTTTTTGTTTAAATATTTTTTCATCTCTTCCACGCCCATGCAATTAAGACAGTCTTCCCTGGACAGCCACCCCTTGCGCGCGATTTTAATGCCAAAGCCAATATCAAGCAATCCGGCAATCTGATGCGCGTCGGGATTTATCGCGATTTTCACGCCCTTCTTTTTGGCGTAAATGCAGTGGCGCCAATCCAAATCCAGCCGATGCGCGTTGGCGTTGAGCTCGATGGCCTTGCCGAATTTTGCCGCAGCATCGATTATTTCTTCGATATTTAAAGCATACGGGTCGCGCGATAAAAGCAGCCGGCCGGTGGGATGGGCAAGCATCGTGGTATATTTGTTTTGCAGCGCTTTTTTTATGCGCGCGGTCATCTCATTCGCGGGCAGGTTGAAGTTGGAATGAACCGCGGCAATGACAAAATCGAAGCGTGCCAACGTTTGATCATCGTAATCCAGCGAGCCGTCGGGCAGAATATCCGATTCGATTCCCTTGAAAATATAAAATGGTTTTAATTTTTCGTTGAGATTGTGGATAAGCTCATGTTGCTTTTTTATATCATCTATCTTAAGCCCACCCGCGTAAGCGGCGGAGACACTGTGGTCGGAAATGCCGATGTAGGCAAAGCCCATCTTTTTTGCGGCCCGCGCCATGCTCTCCAGTGATTCACCACCGTCGCTGAAATTGGTATGCACGTGAAAAATCCCCTGAATGTCTTTTTCCTCGACCAGTTGGGGAAGCTCATTTTTTTCCGCCGCTTGGATTTCTCCCATGTTCTCGCGCAGCTCCGGCTCGATAAACTGCATTTTCAACGCGGCAAACAATTCTTCTTCATCCTTGCATTTGATATTTTTCTCGCCGCGGAAAAGTCCGTATTCATTCATCTTGAGCCCCATATCCTTGGCGCGGCCACGCATGGCGGTATTGTGCTCTTTGGAACCGGTGAAATGATGCAGGGCGTAAGGATACTCGTCAAGCGTCACGATACGCAAATCGGCATTGATGCCTGATTCTAAAACCACGCTGACTTTTGTCTCACCATCGGCGGTAACAGTTTGCACGCGCTTATAAGAAGTAAAATATTCGGCCAGCTTCGCAGGGTTTTTTGTCGCGGCCAGAATATCGATATCTTTCACCGTCTCGTTGCCGCGGCGCAGTGAGCCGGCAATGTTGATGGACAAAATATTTTTTTCCTTTTTCAGATAATCCTGCAAATCTTGCGCTCCGGCGGCGACTTCCGCATACAATCTTCTTTCCTTATAAACCTTGAGTTTGGCGATACCGGCCAGAATATTGTCCTGCGTTTTTTTGCCGAATCCTTTCAGGTCAACAAGACGGTTTTCCAGGCAGGCATATTCCAGCTCGCCCACGTCTTTTATGCCCAACTGCTCATAAAGCGCGTGAATTTTTTTGGGGCCCAGGCCCGGAATTTTGAGCATCTCCAGATGGCCGGGAGGAACAGAGGCTTTGAGTTTTTCGTAGTATTCGAGCTTTCCCGTCCTGAGCAACTCGGTCAATTTTTTGCTGATGGCTTCGCCGATGCCTTCGATTTCGGCAAGCCTGTTTTGCTTCGCCAGCGAATTGAGATCAGCATCTATTTTTTCCAGATTGCGGGCGGCATTCTGGTAGGCGCGGGATTTAAATGGATTTTCTCCCGTTAACTCCAGAAGTACAGCTATCTCTTCCAGAATCCCGATAATCGTTTCCTTGGTAAGCATTTTCCCCATCGCTAATAACACTTATTTGTACACGCTTTGCCGCCGCAAAGCATTATTTATAATTTTATTGAGGGATTGCTTGACATTCCGGTTTGAACAATATATAAGGCGCGCACCTCTTTGGATGAGCATAGATCAATCTCCGTCCCCATCGTCTAGAGGCCTAGGACACGGGCCTTTCACGCCTGTAACCGGGGTTCGACTCCCCGTGGGGACGCCAGAATAAAAAAGGGCAAACTGAAAACAGTTTGCCCTTTTTATTTTTCCGATTCTATTTTTCTTTTTTCTTTGTCTCTGTTTTCTTTGCCGTTGTTTTTGTTTTTGCCGCGGTAGTCTTTTCCTTAGCCGGGGCTTTGACAGTTTTCTCTTTGTCTTCTTTTTTTGCCGGAGCTTTGGCCGGTTTTTCTTTTGCTTCCGCTTTAACCGGTTCTGGCTTTTCTGCCGGTTTTGGAGCTTCCTCTTTTTGTTCCACGGGTGGGGGAACTTCTGCGGGCTTGGGCGCTTCCGCCGTTTCGGCAGGATGCGGCTGCTCGGCAGGTTTTGCAACTTCCACCGGCTTTGGTTTTTCTACCGGCTTGGGCGCCGTTTCCGGCGATTTTTTAGCTTCAGGCGCGGGTTTGGCAGCTTTTGCCTTTTCTTTTGCTTCCGCCTTTGGTTGCTTATCTTTTTTCTTCGGCGCCTCAATTAATTTCTGCGCTTTTGCCTGGGCCAGTTCTTCCGCCTGCTTCACATATTTTTCAAAGACGGCAATTCTAATGTTTGTCTGTCTTATTTTCGCCTTCAGCTTTTTTACCAGAGGATCGCTTTTTGCCCTTTTCTCGCCGATCCCCTGTTGCGCCAATTGCTGCAAGCGTGCTTTCAGTTTGGTTTCAAAAACCCGGAGCTGTCGTTGTCTGACATTTTTGCTTTTCGACGGCATTTTTCCCTCCCGCTAAGTGTAATCATATTCCCGATGTGCGCGCTAAAATAGCAATATTTTCCGGCGAAAGCCACAAAAATATTTTAATCTAAAAGGCGATCCGCGGATTGCCGGCAACATTGATTTTTACCGAAAAAATCCGCTTTTTTACCGACGCCGCAAGGTGGACATGGACAACTTATGTCTCCCCGACTGCATCCAGAACGCCGATTACTTCGATATGTTGCGTCTGGGGAAACATATCCAGCGGCACAAGACTAATAAGCCTGTAACCTTGCCCAAGAAGAAATCTCACGTCGCGCGCCTGGGTGGCCGGGTTGCAGGAGATATAAATAATCCGGCGCGGCAGCAGCCGGGCAAGCAAACGCAAAACAGACACGCTGCAGCCGATACGCGGCGGATCCAAAAGCACCATGTCCGGTTTGTTTTTCCGCGGGGAAAACTCGCGCGACAGAATGTCTTCAACATCGCCGGCGTAAAAATTGACATTTTTTACCCCGGCCTTTTCCGCATTCATCCGCCCGCACGCGACTGATGCTGCATCATAATCAATCCCAAAAATATTTTCAGCATAAGGTGACAGGAAAACGGAAAAAAGTCCGCTGCCGCAATAAGCGTCAATCAAAGTTTCCACTTTCCGCGCCGCCGTCAGGCGGCACACCTCCTCGACAAGTTTTTCCGTCAGATAAAGATTGGCCTGAAAAAATCCTTCCCGCGGCACAAAAAATGTTTTTCCCCTGACCTCACGGATGATCAATTCATTTTCGCCCGCCGCGGCGGCCTGGCCAGACCAGATGGCGTATTCTCCTGCCCGACCCGGCAAAGACACCTTATCTTTGCGTAATGCGCTGATTTTGCCGTTTATGGTTTCAACGACAATTTCGCAGCGCTCAATATTCACCACTTTCGCGCCGGACACGTCCATAAAACCAAGCTTGAATTCCACGGCGTGCATCTTTGCCTTGCCGCGGTAATGATAAGAGCGGGGCGAGGGAATCGGCTCGCAAACCGGCGGCGCGGCAATGCCGCCTATTTTTTCAAAGGCGTCCGCAACTTGCTTTCTTTTAATCGCAAGCTGGGTTTCGTAATTTATATGCTGATAACAGCAGCCGCCGCAACGCTCATAATAGCGGCAAATAGGCGTTACCCGCTCACCGGACGGCTCAATAATTTTTAAAATTCTACCGCGGGCGAATTTCTTTTTGCGCTGAATGATTTCAATTTCGAGTTTATCCCCCGGCGCGGCAAAAGGAACAAAAACAACAAAATTATCCACCCTGCCCACGCCATCGCCCCCGAAGGCGACGGAATCAATTTTTATTACCACACGCTCTTTAAGCTGCAAAAACCATCCCTCCGGCTCCGCAAATAGCACACGCCTTAGCGACAGGTCAACAAAGCAAGCTATTTTTCTTTACAACTAAAGCTAATCTTGTTATCTAGACCGCCTAATAAACCTGTTAAGGAATCACGCGATGTCCTCCGAAAGAAAATCGATTCTGTGCCCCAACTGCCGTAAGCTGATCAGCGCGGATGAACCAAATTGCCCCTACTGCGGGCTGGCCCGACCCGGCCTGCACAACATGGCCGGCAGTGTTAGAAAAATATTTGTGGTTAATCCCATTTTGACCATCATTTACGTCAATATCGCTTTTTATGTTGCCGCTCTGCTTTTAAATCCTTCGGCAATATTTTCCGGCGGCGGACTTTTTTCTTTTTTGTCTCCTTCGGGGCAAAGTCTTTTTATGCTGGGCGCGACGGGCACTTATCCGGTATTCGGTTTCGGCCGCTACTGGAGCCTTTTTTCCGCCTCTTTCCTGCACGGCGGCATTCTGCATCTGGGATTTAACATGATGGCGCTGTATCAGCTGGGTCCGTTTGTTCTGCACGCTTTCGGTTTTCACCGTTTCTTCATCATTTACGTTCTTACGGGCGTCGCGGGCTTTACCCTCTCGCTTGTCTTCGGCGTCCACTTTACCATTGGCGCTTCCGCGAGTATCTGCGGGCTTATCGGCGCCATAGCCTATTACGGGAAAAACCGCGGCGGTGATTACGGTCAGGCCATTTATAAACAGGCGCTGGGCTGGATTGTCGCGCTGATTATCTTCGGCCTCATCGTCCCGGGCATAAACAACTGGGGGCACGGCGGCGGCGTGCTTTCCGGAGCGCTTATCGCTTTTATAATTGGTTATAACGAAAAAAAACAGGAAACAGCCGGACAGAAACTTATGGCGTATACCTGCATTTTGATTACGCTAGGCGTATTAATCTGGTCGCTGGTATCCGCCGCGATTTATGTATTATCGCGTCTGTAAAAAACAAACAGGATGGCTGAGATGAAAAAAATAACGGCTGGCTTATTTGCGGCAATTCTTCTTTGCGGATGCGGCGCGGCGATCAACCTGCAGGGAAAAGTCGCCAGCGTGAGCTCCGGCAAATTTATTTATGAAGACGGCAACCTGATCACGGAATATGACGCCGGTATCGACGCGACCTGGGCAGCTTGCGAAAAAACGTTTCTGGAAATGCAGGCGCGCGAAGTGCAGAAAGAGAGAAAAATTTCTTCCGGCGTGATCAGAGGAATAATTCAGGATGAAAAAGTCACGGTCAGGGTGCAATATGTGAGCCTGAACAAAACAACGGTTTTTGTTTTTGTCGGCGTGGCCGGAAACCGCATCGCCGCGCGTCTCATTCACGACAAAATCGCCGCCCATCTGGCTAGGCCCTGATTTAAAATGCCTAAAAAAAACAAAGGCAAAAATAAAAATTCCGTGCGGGTTTTTGCCTGGGCATCATTTCTTAATGATTTAGGCTCAGACATGATTTACCCCGTCTGGCCGCTGTTTGTAACCTCCTTTACAGGCGCAAACATGGCTATCTTGGGACTTATAGACGGACTGGGCGAAGCTTTTGTTTCCATTTCTAAGGCGTTTTCCGGTTACCTTTCCGACAGAATAAGAAAAAGGAAGATTTTCATCTGGTCTGGTTATCTGTTCGGTTCGCTTTCGCGCTTAGGCTACGCCTTCGCTCCTGCTTGGCAATGGCTGTTGCCACTTAAAATATTGGACCGCTCCGGTAAAATTCGCGCAGCACCGCGTGACGCGTTTGTCGCGGATATTTCCAACGCGCAAAACCGCGGCGGTAATTTCGGCCTGATGAAAGCGATGGACAACCTGGGTGCTGTATGCGGAATAATCATTTGTCTTTTGCTTTTTGAACAAATCGGCTTTACCAACCTTTTTCTTCTCGCCGCCCTGCCTTCGCTTGCCAGCGCTTTTCTTATTTACAGATATATTAAGGAAAATAAAGTTTCGGATAAAAAGCTATTTGCCCCATTTACCTTTAAGGATTTGGATGCCAACTTTAAATTATTTCTTTTACTAAACTCAATCTTCACGCTGGGCGCCTTCAGTTATTCCTTTTTGCTTATCTTTGCCGACAAAAGCGGCTTCAGCGCTGTTTACCTGCCGGTTTTTTATCTGATAATTACCTTAACGGCAGCGATTTTTTCTCTGCCTCTGGGAAAGTTAGCTGATAAAATCGGCAGAAAAAAACTGATGTATCTGGCCTTTCTTACCTGGGCGGTCATTTGCATGAGCTTTATTTATTCCACTGCCCCTGTCTCTATCGTTTCTGCTTTTGTTTTTTACGGAATTCATAAAGCGGCGCTGGAAACGGTGCAAAAAACTTACACGGCTGAACTTTGCCCAGAATGTTTCCGGGCAACCGGCTTGGGCATATTTCAAATGGCGATTGGCATTTGCGCCCTTCCTGCCTCAGTGATAGCGGGCATGCTATGGGACAAAATCAATATGCAGGCGCCTTTTTATTTTTCCCTGGTAATATCCCTGCTCGCCTGTTGTTTGCTTTTCTTCGTCCGGGAAAGCTACTGCCGTACGCAATAACCCTACTTTTTTACGAGGAGCAATCCCTTGAGGTAGCTTCCTTCCGGATGCCCCAGCAAAACCGGATGATCCGGCCCCGGACCGAGGCGCTCCAATATCTGCAATTGGGCGTTCACGTCGCGCGCCGCGCTCAGCACAATTTTATAAAACAAATCTTCTTCCAGATAATTGGAACAGGAAAATGTCGCCAGTAACCCACCGCGGGGAAGATTTTTAACGGCCTGCATGTTAATTTCCTTATACCCGCGGGCGGCCCGGGGCAAATCCGCCTTCGTTTTGGCAAAGGCGGGCGGATCCAGAATAATCAAATCGAATTCTTCCCGCAGACCGCGCAGATAGGCAAAAACATCCGCCTCGATAACCGGATGATGATCCGGTGAGAATCCGTTTAATTTGAGATTTTTTTCGGCCTGGCGGCACGCGGAGCTAGAGACATCCACAGAAACAACCCGCGTTGCACCACCCGCCGCGCAGTAAGCCGAAAATGCGCCACTATAGGAAAAACAGTTCAAAACGCGCGCACCGGAGCTCATCTCCCCCAGTTTTTCGCGGTTGACACGCTGATCGAGAAAAAAACCGGTTTTCTGGCCGCTGACAAAATCAACTTCAAAGATTTTCCCATTTTCCCTGATGACGGAGACTTCGGTCCGGCTCTCGCCGTAAAGAAAACCTTTCGCTTCACTGAGGCCTTCCAGCTGACGCGAGCGGCCTTCGCTTCTTTCATAAACAACCTGCGGTTTAAGCTCATCCATGAGCGCTTGCAGAATCATGCCTTTTTGTTTTTCCATACCCGCGGTTGTGACCGAAACAATAATCGTTTGGGCATAGACATCGGTAATCAACCCCGGGAACCCGTCTCCCTCCGCGTTAATCAGCCGATAGGCGTTGGTCTGCTCGTTGATTATTTTCTTTCGTAGCGCAAAGGCCTCTTTTACGCGCTCGCTCCAGAAACCCGCGTCAATCAGGGCATCGCACTGACGGGTAAGAACACGGAAAGCTATATCCGTGCGGGGATGAAAAAAACCCAAAGCCAGCGGCCGGCCGTCGCAGTCTCTGCACAAAACCACATCACCCGCCGCTGGCTCTCCTTTTGTTTTTTCTACTGCGCGGGAAAACACCCAGGGATGCCCGCGCCGCAGCGCTTCGTCCCGGCCCTTTTTCAGCGTAATTTCCGGATAAATGCTTTTCGTCATTGCGCGGGAAAAATATCTTTTCCGGCTTGAAATAGCAAGGCCGTTTGTATTATGTATTGACACAGCAAGAAAATAAGATTGCGGAAAAATGGAGAAAAAATGCACGCGGTAATCATGGCCGGCGGCAAAGGAATGCGATTCTGGCCGCGCAGCAGGGAAAAAAAGCCCAAGCACCTGCTGGATATAACTGGCGAAAAGACATTAATTCAACAAACAGTTGAACGCATCCAGCCGCTTTTTGACTGGAAGAACATACTGGTCGTCACCGGAAAAAAGCACGCCCGTGAAGTTGCCAGACAGCTGCCGAAATTATCTGCAAAAAATATCATCATTGAGCCGGAGGGAAAAAACACCGCGGCGTGCATCGGCCTGGCGGCGCTCCATATTCTAAAGAAATCCGGCGATGATATCATGGCGGTGCTTCCCGCCGACCACGCTATCGTTAACGCCGAAGAATACCGCCGCGTTCTGTCCGCCGCGATTAGAGCAGCAGCCAAACCAGATGCGCTAGTCACCATCGGCATCAGGCCGGAAAGCCCGCATACGGGATACGGCTACATCGAGCAGGGAAACGCCCGCGAGACGATATCCGGGAAAGAAATTTTCAGCGTTTGCTCGATTCGCGAAAAGCCGGATGCCGCGCAGGCGCAAGCTTTTGTGCAAAGCGGCAAATTTTACTGGAACAGCGGCATGTTTATCTGGAAGACTTCGTCTATCCTGAAACAGATAGAAAAATTCCTACCTGATCTGCACGCGGGACTGATGAAAATCCAGAAAGACCTTAAAACCGCCCACGCGGCAAAAACATTAGCGGCGGTTTACAAAACCCTTCCTTCCGTCTCCATCGACTACGGCGTGATGGAAAAGGCCAACAACGTTTTTGTTATCCCCGCGTCATTCGGTTGGAGCGACGCGGGTAGCTGGGATACTATTTACGAGCTGATGCCCAAAGACGCGCAGGGAAACGCTGTGGCTGCGGGCGGAGAGGCGATTTTTGAAGACGCGGAAAACTGCCTGGTTTACAGCCCGAAAAAAATGGTGGCTGTCGTCGGAGTGAGGGACTTGATTGTGGTGGATACCAAAGATGCCTTACTGATCTGCGAAAAGGGATCTTCTCAGGATGTCAAAAAAATTGTGGAAAAGCTGGAGGCCGCAAAAAAGAAAAAGTATCTATAGTTTTATTTAAGATAGACTGGTTTGCCCCGAAATTTATCCCTGCCCTTGTTTAATTCCCCGATAATATTGTTAATGGTAACGACTTCATCGTCGAAAGTAATGATCAGCAGGTCATTGCCCTGAAATTCGTATTTTGCCACGCCTTTTACATTATTGAGGATAGTACCTATCCTGTTGCGCGCTCCTCAGGCGGCACAGCCGGGAATGGTCAACTGCACAATCCTTTCTTCAGCAAACGCCACGGCACAGGGAAAAAGCACAAAAACAGCAGTCAAAAAAATTGCGAGACTTTTTTTCATCAACACCCTCCGGAACAACATTGTTTTTAATAATAACGCAATCTAACCGGGCATGCAAATATATTTTCCCGTTGACAGCCACATTTTAATTTGTGATAAAAAGGGGTTAGTTAACCTTTGCGAAATATTATATGCCCATTTCTTCCAAACAACCGTTTATTTTGGCTTCCGCTTCGCCGCGACGCAAACAATTGCTGAAAGAAGTCGGCTTAAAATTTAAAACCGTTCCCGCGCAAATTGCCGAAGATTATCTCGCCGGGGAAACACCCCGGCAGCATGTCCGGAGACTGGCGCGCAGCAAAGCCCTGATTGTCGCCGCTAAATATCCCGATGCCTGGGTGCTGGGCGCGGATACCATTGTGGTTATTGACGGACAGATACTTGGAAAGCCGAAAAACAAAGCGCAGGCAAAAAAAATGCTGCAGGCGCTGAGCGGGCGGACACACAAAGTTTATACGGGCTTTACCATCACGCGCAAAACCGCTTCAGTATGTCAAACGAGAATTATCAAATCGGACGTGCGCTTTAAAAATATCAGCGCGCCGGAGCTCATCTGGTATGTCGCCAGCAAAGAGCCATATGACAAGGCCGGGGGTTACGCGGCGCAGGGAAAGGGAGCGTCTTTTATAAAATCGATCGGCGGCTCCTATACCAATGTCATCGGCCTACCCCTTTGCGAAGTCTTAGAAGAAATGATAAAATTAAACATTATCGACTTCAGAGAAGATAAACATGGCTGAAGATATCGCGGCAAACATTCGTAGAATCAGAGAGCGTATCGCTCAGGCGGCGGCGCGGGCCGGGCGCTCTCCTGATGATATAAAATTAATGGCCGTAACCAAAACCGTCAGCCCCGAGCGCGCCAGGGAAGCAATAAACGCCGGCATTGATCTTTTCGGCGAAAATTACGTGCAGGAAGCCAAAGAAAAAATTGCTGCGCTGGGAAAAAACGTGAAATGGCACATGATCGGACACCTGCAGACAAATAAAGCAAAATACGTGGTGCGTCTTTTTGACTGCGTGCAGTCTGTGGGCCGCATTGAACTGGCGCGGGAACTGGACAAAAGAGCGCGCCTGGGTGGATGCAAACTTAACGTGCTGATTGAAGTCAATGTCAGCGGCGAAAAAAGCAAAAACGGCGTGGCGACCGCGGACGCGCTGCATCTGGCGAAAAACGTCGCCTCGCTGGAAAATATTTCCGTGCGCGGCCTGATGACCATGCCGCCTTATTTTGAAAATCCGGAGGAAGCGCGGCCGTATTTCCGCGCCCTGCGGGAGCTTGCCGCGCAGATTGACCGCGCGGGGATTCCCGGCGTTTCGATGAAGGAGCTTTCCATGGGCATGACGGATGATTTTGAAGTAGCCATTGAAGAAGGAGCGACTATTGTGCGCGTCGGTCGCGCCATTTTCGGCGCGCGCCGTTAACTTTGCAGCGTTTACATTTCCGCCGCGGAAGAGGGCTTGGCCGCCGACAGGGAATTTTCTTCCTGCAGGAAAGCTTTCTTGCCCTCGGCCTTGTAGATTCTCAGGCAGGCGTCCACAACATCGCTGTCGTAAAGCACGCCCTTAAATTTCACGATTTCTTCCATCGCCACATCAACACCCAGCGCGGGACGGTATGGCCGATGCGATGCCATGGCTTCGATTACATCGGCAGTAGCGATTATGCGCGCTTCCAACAGGATATTTTCGCCCTTCAAGCCCAGCGGATAACCGGAGCCGTCGATTCTTTCATGATGTTGCAAAATGATATCGGCTACCGGGTAAGGAAAATCAATCGTCTTTAGAATATCATAGGCGACGCGGCAGTGCGTCTTGATTATCTCCATTTCCAGATCCGTCAGGCGGCCGGGCTTGGTAAGAATTTCCGAGGGCACGGATATTTTACCGATGTCATGCAAAGTCGCGGCAATGTGAATCGCCTCAATTTTCTGCTCAGGCAAGCCCATTTCCCTGGCAATCCGGCAGGAAATTTTGGCCACCATAACTTCATGCCCGGAAGTGTAGGGGTCGCGCGTTTCGACAATCTTGGACATTGTCTTGACAGTGCCGTCAAGAATCACCTGCGACCTTTCATAACTTGCCTTCAGCTCCTCGGCTTTGGCCAAAAGATCGCTGGTTTTCTGTCTGACTTTTTCTTCCAGCGTCTTGTTCAGATTCAGAAGCTCTTCATTTTGCCTTTTGATCAGCTCGACAAGGCGCCTGTTCTCCATCAGCAGTTCGGATTTGTAAAGAGACTGCTTGATATGCGCGAGAAGTTCTTCCTCACGCCAGGGTTTGGTAAAATAAAGGTGAATGCCGCCTTTGTTGATGGCGTCGATAATCGCGTCCGTGTCGGCATAGCCCGTCAGCAGGATGCGCACTGCATCGGGAAAGATTTCCTTGGCCGCGGCAAAAAATTGCACGCCGTTCATCACCGGCATTCTTTGGTCGGAGATAATTAAAGAAAAAGGTTTTTGCGCGTTGCGCAGCTTGGCGAGCCCCTCTTTCCCGTCGCTGGCCGTGTGAATATCATAATCTTCATCGGCAAGAATCCTTCGGAAGGCGTTGAGAATGGATTCTTCATCATCGACGATCAGTATCGAATGTCTGTGTTTCAAAGGCTCTGTCTGAGGCACGTTCATTTTTGGCTTACCTTGTCAGCGACACGTATCATTTTCTACTTTTCGGGCATCAATGTCAAGGTTTATGGAGGATGAACTTTTTCAGATGCATGCGGATTAATCAGGCCCCGCGAAAAAGGCAAAAAATATGCATTGTCGTTATGCCGCCAGTATTTTTTTTAAAAAACGGCCGGTTACCGAGTTTTCCTCATTCGCCACTTCTTGCACCGTGCCGGACGCGATAATCCGGCCGCCGCCCGGACCTCCTTCCGGCCCCAAATCAATAATGTAATCGGCGCATTTAATAACATCAAGATTATGCTCGATGACGACCATCGTGTTGCCCATATCCACCAGCCTGTTGAGAACATCGAGCAACTTCTGGATATCCGCGAAATGCAGGCCGATGGTCGGCTCGTCAAGGATATACAGGGTATTGCTGTTCGCTTTTTTGCCCAGCTCCCTCGCCAGTTTGATTCTTTGCGCCTCGCCGCCGGACAAGGTGGTCGCCGACTGCCCCAGCCGGATGTATCCCAAACCTACATCGAAGAGCAGTTGCAGGTGCGCTTTAATCGCCGGAATGTTGGAGAAAAAAGCGAGCGCCTGGTTTACGGTCATATCCAGAACATCGGCGATGCTTTTATCCTTATATTTAATATCCAGAGTGTCGGCGTTAAATCTTTTGCCGCGACAGACATCACAGGTCACATAAACATCCGGCAAAAAATGCATCTCTATTTTTATCAAGCCGTTGCCTTCGCACGCCTCGCAACGACCACCCTTGACGTTAAAACTGAAGCGGCCGGGCTTATACCCGCGCATCTTCGCCTCCGGCAGGGAAGTGAACAAATCACGGATGAAAGAAAATACGCCGGTGTAAGTTGCCGGGTTGGAACGAGGCGTGCGCCCGATCGGCTGCTGATTTATCAGGATGACTCTTTCGATATCACCCAGATCCCGGACTCTTCTGATCTTGCCCATGGATCCGCGATGCTGATTTAAGCGCCGCGCCACGACTTTGTAAAGAGTTTCGATGACCATCGTGCTCTTGCCCGAACCGGAAACTCCCGTCACCGCCGTAAAAACACCCACGGGAATTTTTATATTAATATTTTTGAGATTGTTTTCGCAGGCCCCCTCCAAAATGATGTGGCGGCCGTTGCTGAGGCGCCTTTTCGCGGGGATTTCAATAGACTCTTTTCCGGAAAGATATCTGCCGGTGAGCGATTGCTCGCTTGCCAGTATTTCCCGCGGCGTGCCCTGAAAAACAACTTCGCCGCCCTGCGTGCCTGCTCCCGGCCCCATATCCACGATATGGTCGCATGCCGCCATCATCTCCGCATCGTGCTCAACCACCAGCACGGTGTTGCCCATGTCACGCAGCTTCTTGAGCGTGTCAATCAGGCGTAGATTGTCCCGCTGATGCAGCCCGACCGTCGGCTCGTCCAGAACATAAAGAACGCCCATTAATCCGGAGCCAATCTGCGTGGCCAGCCTTATCCTTTGCCCTTCGCCGCCGGAAATCGTGGCGGTGGCTCGGGACAGGCTCAAATAATCCATGCCGACATTGACCAGGAATTGCAGGCGGTTTTTTATTTCCTTAAGAACTCTTTCCGCAATTAAACTTTCCTGTGGTGACAGTTGCATGTTTTCGAAAAAATCACGGCATTCGCGGATCGACATCCGGCAAAGCTCGTAAATATTTTTCCCGCCCACCGTGACCGCCAAGCTTTCTTTTTTCAATCTCGCTCCTTTACAGGTTTCACAATCGCTCAAATCAATATATTGCGACAAATCGTTGCGCACGGCGGTTGAAGCCGTCTCCCGCCAGCGGCGCTCCAGTTGCTTTACCGCTCCCTCAAAAGGGCGATAGGTAAAATATCTCTTGTCCGACTGGTCGTAATAAAATTTTATGCTTTCCTCGCCCGAGCCGTACAGAAGGACATTCTGAATTTTCGCGGAAAGCTTATTGAAAGGCGTATTGATATCGAAACCATAATGCCGGGACAAAGCGTCGAGCATGCTGAAATAATAAACGGAACTGCGCGCAGCCCAGGGCGCGATTGCCCCTTCGCGCAGGGAAAGTCCGGGATCCGGCACCACAAGGTCAACGGCGAAGCGCATGCGCGAACCCAAACCATTGCAATCCGGACAGGCGCCGTAGGGGCTGTTAAAGGAAAACATGCGGGGAGCCAACTCGGATACGCTCACGCCGCAATCGGGACAAGCGTATTTTTCCGAATAAAGCGTCTCTTCTCCCGCCGCGTCCACGATGCGCACGAGCCCGTCACCGCGGGCAGCAGCAATTTCCAGGGAGTCGCGCAATCTTTTTCTGATACCATCCTTGAGCACGAGGCGGTCGACGATCAGATCGATATCATGGCGTTTATTTTTGCTTAGCGCGATTTCCTCGGCCAGATCGTGCACCTCGCCATTAATGCGTACGCGGGCGAAACCTTCCTTCTGCAGCTTTTTCAGTTCTTTTTGAAATTCGCCTTTCTTGCCGCGCGCGATCGGCGCCATGACGCTGAAACGCGTTCCCGGGGGCATCGCCAGTACGCTCTCCAGAATGCTGTCGATAGTTTGTGATTTTATTTCCCGCCCGCAGGCGTAACAGTGACACACGCCGATACCGGCGTAAAGTAACCGCAGATAGTCATAAATTTCCGTTACCGTGCCTACGGTGGAACGGGGATTATGGCTTGAGGCGCGCTGCTCGATGGCGATGGCCGGGGAAAGGCCCTCGATTGACTCCACTTCCGGCTTGTCCATCTGGCCGATAAACTGACGCGCGTAAGTGGAAAGAGATTCCACATAACGGCGCTGGCCTTCGGCGTAAATCGTGTCAAAAGCCAGAGAAGATTTCCCCGAACCGCTTACGCCCGTAATAACAACAAGTTTGTCGCGGGGAATATCAAGGCTGATGTTCTTTAAATTATGCTGAGAAGCGCCTTTAATTCTTATCGCGTTCATTTTTCAGCTCGAAGCAAAATTACAGCCTCACATCGATATGAGCTTTTTTACGGACGGAGTTGATCCATTCCTCATATTTCTTTTCCAGTTTCTCTTCTTCGAGTTTCGCTTTTATTTCCTGCCTGACCACTTCCAGCGGTTTCACGCTGGCGCCCCGCTTATCCAGCACGACGACAAGGTAAACTCCTTCACTGGTTTCCACCGCTTCGCTTACCTTGCCCAAAGGAAGGTTGAAGATGACTCTTTCCAGTTCCGGAATAATCACCCCCCGCTCGATAAACCCGATATCGCCGCCCTGGGCGGCTGCCGCCCCCTGGGAATATTTTGCGGCAATCTGTTCAAAATGCTCACCCGCCAGAATGCGCCGCCGCAGATTATTGGCATCGTTTTTTACTTTCGCGCGCGCCTCCTTGCCAGCGCGTGACGGATATTTTAACAATATCACCTTTACATGCGCCGCTTCCTTGCCTTCATACTCTTCGCGGTGCTTATTGTAATACTCGCCTATTTCCTCCTCGCTCACGATTATTCTCGATTGCACCTCGCGGCGTAAAAGGCGCATGCGGGTCATCTGGTTTTTGATATCCTTTTTTGCGGCCTCCAGGGTTTTACCCTCTTTGGCCAGGCTTCTGACAAAATCATCCATATTGGTATTTCTCTTCTGCAGCATATCTTTAAGAACAGCTTCAACTTCTTCGTCCTTGATAACGATGGGCGAGTGTGACTTTTTCGCCTCTTGCTGAATCAGAATATTATCAACATATTGCCGGGCAAACATCCTGCGGGCCTGCTCGATGACTGCTTCTATATCCTGGCCCTTATAATTATCTTTGATATTTTTGGCATACGGCGCAAAAGCGGCGTTGAATTCGGACAGCGTAACTATTTCTTCGTTTACGACAATGACGATTCTATCAATGACTTCCGCGACGGAAATCGCCGCGAAAAGAACAGCGCCCAACACGCCCAGAAAAATTTTATTGCTGAATTTCACAAAACCCTCCTCTTTCGTCATTTTTGTCTGTTTACTTTTTTCCTCAATACGGTATTTTCTTTTTTAACCACCGCGGCAAGTTTCAACGCGTTGAGCCAGCTTACATAAGCCGCCTCTTCTTTTTGCGCGCGGATTTCCGCAATAACCTCGTCTTTCACTTCCGCGAAGCTTTTTGTTCGCGCCTGCTGAATATCCGATACCTTAAAAATATGAAAACCATAAGGGCTCTGAACCACAGGGCTGATTTTGTTGACCGGCAGACGGAAAATAGTATTGTCCAGTGGCTCCGGCATTTCATCTCTTGTTATATATCCTAAATCGCCGCCTTGGCTCGCTTCGGGACTGATGGAATATCTGGCCGCGAGTTTCGCAAAATCCTCGCCGGCGTTAAGTCGCCCTAATATCTCCCGCGCGGTATCCTGATCGCGAACAACGATTTGCGCCACTCTAACCCGCGCCGGCACGCGATACTTATCGCGCTTATCGTTATAATAATCTTCCGCTTCATCATCCGATACCCTGATTTTGGCATTTACATCGACGGCAACCAGCTTCTGTATCAGCAATTCTTTTTTCAGCGCCTCCTGCCATTGCTCATAGCGGATGTTTTGCTGCGCGAGCCGGCTGGCAAAATCCTCGCCATAATCTTTCTTTATTTCGTTTATTCTCTCCTGCACCTCACTGGCGCCCACGGAAATATCCAGTTCCTTCGCCCGCAGTTCCATAATCTTTTCCGTAATCATGCCGTCGAGTACTTCTTCTTCGAGGCGACTCATGTAACTATGATCACCGGTGGGAACACCCCCGGGCAGCATGGCCATTTTCTGGTTTAGTCTCAATTGATATTCATCCAGGTAAATCTTGGCGCCGTTGACTGTGGCCACGTAAGGCCGGGAAAGAAAATCTATTTTTTCGCAGGAACAAACAAATAAGATCAACAACAAAAAAAGTATATATCTTTTACCGCTTCTCGGGATATCGGCGTTTTTTTTCATAGAGAATCTTTTACCGGCCCATTTTTAATAATTTCTTTTGTATATATCGCTTATCGTCATTGGGCAAGCACGTTTAGCAGGCAGGCCGCCTGATTTAATATCTCCTTCGCGGAAGGCGCGCTAAACGGGAAAAAAAGCTTGCCCTGCGGCGTAAACCGTAAACTATTGATTTCTTTATGCAATACCTCTATGATTTTTTGGGGCGCAAGCGGCGATGTTTCCCTAAAATGGATATACATTTCCCTGCCGTCATAACCCATTTTTTTGCCGTGCAGCAACTTCAGCCGATTCCTTATTTTAATCACCTGCAATAGATTTTCCGTCGTTTCCGGCAAAACGCCGTAGCAGTCAATAAGTTCGCTTTTGATCCGTTCAATTTCCTCGTCGCCCGCCGCCAGAGATATCCTTTTGTATAAAACCAGCCGCTGATAAACATCCTGGACATATTCCTCGGGAATAAAAGCGGAAACGCCCAGCTGTATTTCCGGCACAATATCATCCGGCGCTATTTTCTCCCCTTTCATTTCCCGCATCGTTTTCTCCATCAGTTCCGTGTATAACTCATAACCCACCGCGCGGATATGGCCCGATTGGGAAACTCCCAGCAGATTGCCGCCGCCGCGAATTTCCAAGTCATTGCGCGCGATGCGAAAACCCGAGCCCGGTTGCGAAAATTCCTTCAATGCCTGCAGCCGCTTCATTGTTTCCACGCTCAGCATGGCGCCGGGCGGCAACAAGAGATAGGCAAACGATTCTTTGTCGGAGCGTCCGACGCGGCCCCGCAACTGGTAGAGCTGCGCAAGCCCCAGACGATCGGCGCGATTAATGATAATTGTATTGGCCGTGGGTATGTCCAACCCGGAAGCAACAATCGTGGTGCTTACCAGAACATCGATTTCCCGCCGCAAGAATGAAGTCATCGATTTTTCAATTTCTGACGCTTTCATCTGCCCATGCACAACGCCTACTTTCGCCCGCGGCACAAGTTCCTGCAACATGCGGGCGATGGAGTATATGGAACGAACGCGGTCATGCACGAAGAATACCTGTCCGGCGCGCGTCAGTTCCTTTTCCACCGCTTCCCTGATTACATGTTCGCCGAATTCCAACACGTATGTTTTAATCGGCAGGCGTTCTTCCGGCGGCGTGGTGATGATGGATAGATCTCTGATGCCAACTAAAGACAGATGCAACGTGCGTGGTATAGGCGTGGCCGACAGTGTCAACACGTCAACAAGCGGGCGTAATTTTTTCAATTTTTCCTTGTGCGTCACGCCGAACCGCTGCTCCTCGTCGACGATCAACAGTCCCAAATTCTTAAATTCGACGTCTTTTTGCAAGAGGCGATGCGTGCCGATAAGAACATCGATTCTCTGACTTTTTAAATCTTCCAGTATTTTTCTCTGCGCCGCGGCTCCCTTAAAGCGGTTAAGAACTTCGACACGCACCGGAAAATTTCCGACTCTTTCAGAAAATGTCCGGTAATGCTGCTCGGCCAAAATAGTCGTGGGAGTCAGGACAGCCACCTGCTTTCCGTCCATCACCGCGCGAAATGCCGCGCGCACAGCCACTTCGGTTTTGCCGAAACCAGCGTCGCCGCAAATAAGCCTGTCCATCGGTTTTACGTCGTCCATGTCCGCGTGAACGTCTTCTATCGCTTTGGACTGATCGGGTGTTTCCTCAAATGCAAATGTCGCGCAAAATTCATTATACAGTTCATCCGGCGGTGTGAAAGATTTTCTTTCCATAATTTCTCGCGCGGCGTAAACCGAAACCAGTTCTTCTGCGATTTCGCGCATCGATTTTTTAACCTTTTCCTTAACCGCCTCCCAGGAAGTCCCTCCCATGCGGTCCACTTTGGGAGTGTAGCCCTCCGGACCGAGATAACGCTGAATTCTTTCCAGCGCGTTTACGGGAATGTAAAGTTTATCCGCGTCGAGGTATTCAATCACCAGATAATCATTTTCTATTTTTCCGACGGTTATTTTCTTAAGACCGCGATAAACACCGATGCCAAAATCCTTGTGCACGACATAATCGCCTTCTTTTAAATCTCCGAAGGAATTCAGGAAATAAGCTTCGCGCGCTGCCGGCCGCCGGTGACGTGTTTTTTTCCGGACAAATATTTCCTCTTCATTGAGAAAAACCAGCCTCATCGCCGGAAAAACAAATCCCGCGGAAATTTTTCCCTCGCATAATACAAGCGCGGAATCCGAAACTCCCTCGCCAAGGAAATCGGCAATTAAGCTCTTCGAAGGCAGAACCCGCAGGGACAAATCCTGCAAGGAAAGCAGATGGCTCATTCTGGCCACGTCTTCCGGCGTGGGACAAACCAAAAACACCAGCATACCCTCGTTAAGCCATGCCCTAATTTTTGTCGCCACATGCCTTAAAAGAGCGTCTTCTCTGATTTCTCCCGGCAGCGGATCCAGAGACGGACTTTCACGACGGGTTTCAAAAACAACCGCCTCCTCCTTTTCCTCATTCCCCGGCAGCAGATCAAAACCGGCAAAATAAATCTGCTGAAAGCGAGCTAAAGCCGCGGAAATTTGCTCATCGCTGAAATATGAGCTTTGCCAAGCCGGATAGAATTTGGCGTCCGCCTGTTGCCGTGAAAGCGTCTGCTGAATTTTTTCCTGGACCGCTTGCCGGGCCGATAAAACGGCGAATGACTCTTCGAAAATCAACAAAGTATCGTCCGGTAGATAATCACAAAGACCCGAAAGCCCGGACGCGGAAAAATTATCAGCGGCGTCTTTTCCTTCATAAAAAAATGGCAGAAAATTCGGATTGATCATGTCCGCCGATGAATTTTTTATCATTTCCGCGAGACGTTTGCGCATATCGCGCGGCAGAGCGAGCTCATCGGCGCGCGCCTTGATATTCCGAACCGCCTGAGCCGTTTTCTCTTTGCTCACGATAATCTGACTGGCCGGTGACAAAACGCAGGAGTCCACCTCATGCAAAGAGCGCTGGGAGGATATGTCAAATACACGCAGCGATTCTATTTCATCGGCGGACATCTCCAAGCGCACCGGATTTTTTTCCCGCGGCGAAAATACATCAATAATATTGCCGCGCATACTGAACTCGCCTGTTTCCTCTACCAGGCTTACCCTCCTGTAGCCGGCGGCAGATAAAAAAACCGCCAATTCTTCCGTATCCAGCAAATTTCCTCGGGATACGACGCGGGTATTTGCCGCAAACACATCCACAGGTATAATTTTTTCCAGCAAAGAATCCACGCAGGTGACAACCAGGGTTTTCTGTTCGGTCTGCAAACGGGCCAGTAAAGCCAGGCGCGTCAATTCTTCTTCTCTGGTAAACGAAAACACATCGACGGCAAAATAAGCCGAGGGCGGATAATAGATAACATTATCTTCCCCCAGAAAAAGTGAAGCATCTCGGGCAAAGGCCCTAGCCTGATCCTCCTGCGCGCAGATAATCAATAAACTACGGGGCAGTAGCCTAAAAAGCAGCGCCGTCAAAAACGCACGGGCGGACGCTTCAAGGCCGCGCACATTTATCCTGTCCTTGCCCTTGCCGATCGCCGATAAAAGCTTGTTTAGCGGTGGTATTTTTTCTGATTTGTGCGTGCTGACAATTTCTTTCATAGCAGGCAATTTTGTCCCTAGCTTGGCTTCTGGCAGTCTCCTAGCCCAAATGATGGCTTTCTTCAAGGTAAGTTAATTTAACCATTTCTTAAATATTGACAACCTGTATATGTCTGATAAGCTGCGTGTTCAGACTAACCAGGAGATAATTTTAATGATTACCGTAGAAACGGCTCTGAAAATAATTCTGGACAGCGCTCGGCGTATGGACACCGAGCAAATTCATCTCCTCGCGGCGCAAAATCGCGTTCTCGCTGAAAATATTTTCGCCGGTCGCAATATCCCTCCCGCCGATAACTCCGCGATGGATGGTTACGCCCTGCGCTCATCTGATACCAGAAACGCGACTGGGAAAAATCCCATTCACCTGAAGATTGTCGAAGATATACCGGCTGGAAAAATCTCCCGCAAAAAAATCGGCAAGGGGCAGGCGGCCCGTATTATGACCGGAGCAATGATTCCCGCCGGAGCTGACGCGGTTATCCGCCAGGAAGACACGAGAAGAGATAACGGGGAAATTATGATCTTTGCTCCGGTGGCCAAAAATACCGATATCCGCTTTGCTGGCGAAGACGTGCGCAAAGGAGAACTGGTTATTTCCAAATTCAGCGTGTTAAGACCCGCGCAAATCGGCATGCTTGCTTCATTAGGCAAAAAAATGGTCAGCGTCTATAAAAAACCCCGCGTCGCCATTATGGCGACGGGCGATGAACTTGTGGATATCAATACCGACCCGCCTCCCGGAAAAATCGTCAACAGCAACAGCTATTCTCTGGCCGCGCTGGTTACGGATTGCGGCGGCATCCCGTTTATTCTGGGCATTACCAGAGACAATAAAAAAGCTCTGGAAAAAAATTTCGCTAAAGCGCTGCGAGCCGACATAATTATTTCCTCCGGCGGCGTCTCTGTGGGAGACTATGATTTGGTAAAAGACATCATGGCGGAAATGGGCAACTCCATGCGCTTCTGGCAGGTCGCCATGCGTCCGGGGAAACCCCTGGCCTTCGGCGCCATCAAAGGCGTGCCTTTATTCGGCCTGCCGGGAAATCCCGTCTCCAGCATGGTTTCCTTCGAGCAGTTTGTCCGTCCCTATCTTTTAAAAATTCAGGGTCACAGAAATATCTTCCGCCCGGTGATCAAGGCCGCGAGCGCAGATAACCTGAAGAAAAAAGCGGGGGTAAAAAATTTCCTGCGCGCCGTTGTAAAAAAGAAAAAGGGCAAATACATTGTAACCACCACCGGCGATCAGGGCTCCGGTATTTTAAAATCCATGGTGGCGGCCAACTGCCTGATTATTCTGGAGGAAAAAATAAGCAACGTAAAAAAGGGGCAAATGGTACGGGTTCAAATTCTGGATGATTCTTTCTTC
>DLNC01000035.1:0-74742 GCA_002478265.1 Syntrophaceae bacterium UBA7520 | reverse complement strand
GGAAGTGCCAAGGTCACTGGTGGGCCTCCTGGACTTCAAATCCAGTGTGGGGCGCTAGAACCGTCCCAGGTGGGTTCGATTCCCATGCACTTCCGCCAATTCATTTTTCAGGAGATACATGAACCATGAAAAAACTAATCTTGTGCGCCCTTATTTTATTGTTTGCTCTACCCGCCTGCGGCAATGCGCAAAATTTGACACCGGAAGAAGCGCTGCGCAAAAACTTTCCCAAAATCAACTTTGAAAGCGTCAAGCCGACGCAGATTAAAGGCATCTATGAGGTCCAATCCGGCAATCAGATTCTGTATTTCTTGCCGGAGGCGGAAGTTATCATCGCGGGAAACATCATTACCAAAGACGGCGTTAATCTGACCCGCGAGAGCAATCTCAAAAGAATGGCGGCAAAAATGGTCGACCTTCCGCTGGGTGATGCTTTAAAAATAGGCCGCGGCAAAACAAAGGTCGTAAAATTTACGGATCCCAACTGTCCTTACTGCCGGCAGGCTTTCCAGTATTTTGCCGGACGCAAAGATGTAACGCTTTATGTGTTTCTGATTCCGCTTTCTCAGGATTCCGAGAGGAAAATTAAATATATTTTCTGCTCCGGCAACCGGGAAAAAGCTTACGATGAAGCGCTTTCGGGCAAGCTGGACGGCAATGCGTCGCTGGACATTTGCCAGGATCAAAAAACAGATGAATTAATGAATAAACACCGGCAAATTGCCCAACAGGCCGGCGTGCGGGCCACGCCCACTTTCTATATTAAAGGCAAGGCCGTCGACGGTTTTGATAAAAAGATGCTCGAAGATATTCTCGGAAATTAACGACGGCTGTGTCTTTCACGCGCGCGGAGAAAACCCGTCGGTCAGCTGATCTTCGCTCCGGGTTTTGCTTTGCTATCCAGAGTCAAAAGCGCCAATCCCTTTTCGGCGGAAGCCGCCAGGAGCATGCCGCGTGATTCAACACCCATTAATTTTGCGGGCTTTAAGTTGGCAACCACCACGATTTGTCTGCCGATTAAATCAGCGGGCTGGTAATCCTTGCCGATGCCGGCGACAATCGTCCTTTGCTCGCCGATATCAATTTTAAGCTTTACGAGCTTATTGGACTTAGGAACGAATTCCGCCTCCAGTATGGTAGCCACGCGCAAATCAACTTTGCTGAATTCTTCATAATCGATTTCCGCCTTTGTCGCCTCCGCGGCCGCTTGCGCCGTGTCTTCCACATTTGTTTTCGGCATTTCCACCCGCGGAAACAGGGATTCGCCGCGTGATAAAGAAGCGCCGGAAATCAAAGATTCACTTTTACCGATGGATGCCAGGCTTATTTCTTTTGCTTCCTGCAGCCCAAGCTGTTTTAAAATTTTTCCCGCCGTCTGAGGCATAAACGGAAATATCAAAATGGCGACCGCGTGCAGCGAAGAAAGCAAATCACGCATAATGCTGTTCAGTTCCTGTTTTTTCGCGGGATCGGCGCCCATAGTCCAGGGCTCTTTTTCCACAATATATTTATTTACCGCATTGATAAAATCCCAGATAGCCATAAGAGCCTTATGCAAAGACATATCGGCAAAAGACGCCTTGACCTCCGCCACCGCGGCCAGCGCCGCCTGAGTCAGCGCGGATTCTTTCTTGCCGGAGTCTATTGGCGGCACTTTGCCTTCGCAATACTTGACCGCCATGGCAATAACGCGGCTGACCAGATTGCCCAAATCGTTGGCCAGATCCGAATTGAGCCTCTGCACAAAGGCTTCTTCGGAAAAATTGGAATCAAGGCCGAAAACCATGTCGCGCAGCAGAAAATAGCGGAAGGCGTCCAGGCCGTATTTATCCTTCAAATCCAGCGGACGCACGACATTGCCCAGACTTTTGGACATCTTGCTTTGCTCGACATTCCAGTAACCGTGGACATTGAGGTGCCGATAAGGTTCGATGCCGGCGGCTTTAAGCATGGTCGGCCAGTAAATGCCGTGCGGCTTCAGTATATCTTTGGCGATGAGATGCTGGGCGACCGGCCAGAATTTTTTAAAATTTTCGCCCTGGGGATAACCAAGCGCGGTTATGTAATTAATCAAAGCGTCAAACCAGACGTAAGTAACGTAATTTTCGTCAAACGGCAGCGTGATGCCCCACTGCAGGCGCGTTTTAGGGCGCGAAATGCACAGATCTTCGAGCGGCTCTTTTAAAAAAGATAAAACTTCGTTGCGGTATCTTTCCGGGCGAATAAATTCAGGATTGTCTTTAATATGCTTAATCAGCCAGTCCTGATATTTGCTCATTTTGAAAAAATAGTTTTTTTCCTCGATATACTGGGGTTCTTTTCCGTGTTCCGGGCATTTGCCTTCGACGATCTCTTTTTCCGTCAGAAATCTTTCACAGCCGAAACAATAGTATCCGCCATAGCTGCCGAAATAAATATCACCGGCGTCGTAAACTTTCTGCAAAATAAGCCGGACAGTTTCGACATGATTTTTATCCGTCGTGCGGATAAAATAATCGTGCGCCACATGAAGCTCCGGCCATAACGCGCGAAACTGAGCGCTGATTTTATCCGCGTATTGCTGAGGGCTGATGCCGGCCTGCCTTGCCGCTTCCGCAATTTTATCACCGTGTTCATCCGTTCCGGTGACAAAATAGGTTTCGCTGCCGCTCATGCGGTGAAATCTGGCCAGAACATCGGCGACAATCGTCGTATAGGCATGGCCGATGTGCGGCGAAGCGTTGACATAATATATGGGCGTCGTAATATAAAAAGCTTGCGGCATATGAACATCCTTATCTTTTTTCATTATATAAAACCGTTATCATCATCCAGATTGTCCAGCTCTTCTGTTTCCTTTTCCCCGTCAATAATTTCAGCGTTCTGCTTACCCGCGCTGTCGCTGATCACCTGCCGACCCTTTTTTCCGCTGTAATATTCGTCATGCTCAAACGCCAGACAACACATGAGCCTGCCGCATAAACCGGATATTTTTTCCGGATTAAGCGACATGCTCTGTTCTTTGGCCATCTTGACCGTGACGCGCTCCAGGTTCTGCAGTATCCCGGCGCAGCAAACCATGCGGCCGCAAATGCCCATCCCCTTGGTAATGCGCGCCTCGTGCCGGGCGCCAATCTGTTTTAGCTCTATGCGGGTTTTAAATTTCTGCACCAGATCCTTTACCAGGTCGCGGAAATCCACCCTGCTTTCGGCAGTAAAGTAGAAAATTATTTTGCTCTTGTCGAACTGACAATCCACGTCGACCAATTTCATGGACAGGCCGCGTTCCTGTATTTTTTCCAGAAAAAACTTTTTTGCTTCCTCTTCCAGCTTCTCGTTTTCCGCCTTGATCTGCAAGTCGTGAGCGCTTGCCTTGCGAATAATCTTTTTCAGATTGGGCGGCAGATCGCCTTCGGGAAACCTGCTGACATCAGTTACTACAACGCCCAGCGACAACCCATTGTCCGTGCTGACGACAACCTGATCGCCCACGCGCACAATATGATCGGCGGCGCTGAAGCTGTAAATTCTTCCTTCTTTTTTAAACTTAACTCCGACAATATTGGTCAACAATTGCTATCCTGTCAAAATTTAATAATTCAATTTAAATGCCATCGTTTCCAATGTCAACAACTTGTTGCTGTTGCGCTCGATGTTTCGCGCCGCCTCTTCCACCAGGTCAATATTACGGAGAATCTGTCCGCCGGAAAGGCGCCGCGCCGCCGCGTCAATCAAAGACAATTTGTCCTGATTAATCAGCATTCGTTCTTTGCCGGTTTCCTTATAAACAAGCGTATCATGAAAATAACTGCCGATTATCTCCAGGGCAAGCTTAATCTTATTCTTATCCTGATTTAAAAAAGATGCAAAGCTAATCATGCCAAACGGCTCGCTCTTTGTGAGAGCGGCGACAAGCGACAGGACTTCCGCGCGAAAAGAAATAATTTCATTGTCATCCATGTCCAGCGCTCTTTTTACGGATCCGCCGGAGAGAGCGGCCAACAAATGCGCTTTTTGCCGTTCGATGTTCATTTTTTCCGTAAGTATTTTAACGACAATATCCAGAGCCAGAGGATTGAAGCGCATATGCAGGCAGCGCGACAGAATCGTCGCCGGCAGCGCGTAAGGCCGGCTGGTAATCAGAATGAGTATATTGGCGGCAGAGGGCTCTTCCAGCGTTTTGAGCAGTGCGTTGGCCGCCTGCTCGTTCATCTTGTCGGCGTCATCAACAATAAAAACCCGGCGGGAAGCCTCCAGCGGCTTAAAGGTCATCTGCTGCTGAATTTCGCGGACAGCGTTGATACGGATAAACTGGCCTTCCGGCCTGATTAAAAAAAAATCAGGATGAATATTCTGACCGATTTTACGACAAGAAAGGCACTGGCCGCAGCCGTCAGGCGCAGCGGACATTTTTTCACAGTTGCAAGCGCGAGTAAACTCCATGGCCAGCGCCTTTTTGCCGATGGAAGCAATGCCGCTGAAAAGATAAGCGTGTCCGACGCGTTTTTGACTAAGCGCCTTCTGCATGATTTCAATTTGCCGGTCATGGCCAAAAATATCGTAAAAAGACATACGCCAGATTAATTTTTCGATTTATAATTACGCGCTATGAATTAATGAATTCCGTCAGATGGCGGCGCACTTCTTTTTGGACTATCTGGACATCCGCCGCAGCATCAACCAAGCGAAAACGCCCGGGCTCCTCTCTATAGATACTTAAGTAACCTTCGCGCACCCTATTATGAAACTCTATGTTTTCTTTTTCAAATCTGTCAAAGGAAGAAGCATCCGCCAGAGCATCGTTTCTTTTCACCGCTCTTTGCAAACCCTTCTCCGCCGGCAGGTCAAAAAGCAACGTCATATCCGGTCTGATGCCCAGAGATGAATAATCATTGATAATTTTTATCAGTTTTTTGTCCAGGCCGCGGCCAAACCCCTGATAGGCGTAAGTGGCATCCGAAAAACGATCGCAGAGCACCGTCGCGCCTTTTTGCAGCGCCGGCATAATTTTTTCGCGCACATGCTGCGCGCGCGCCGCGCAAAATAACAATAATTCCGTTTCCGCGCACATAGCAAAATGACCGCGGTTGAATAAAACATCGGCGATTTTTGCGCCGATAGAGGTACCTGCAGGTTCGGCGGTGAGGAGAAACGGAATTTTCCTTTCCTCCAGATATGCGGCGGCTAGTTTGATCTGCGTGGATTTACCGGAGCCTTCAATGCCTTCAAAGGTAACTAACCCCCGCATCAATATGCCCTCCGTTTTGCGATCAGATTATGCATTATATCCATCAGCCCGGCTAATTAAACAATTTTAAAAATACGCACGGATTTTGTTTTTGTTTTCCAAAAAAGCGTATGGCCAAATCGCTGATATAAGCTGATTTGGCCATTTTCAACAACGCTGTAACTTGACTATTTTTCTTCTCCCGGAATAATTGCTTCCACCGGGCACTGGTCGGCACAGGTTCCGCAATCATTGCAGAGCTTGGGATCAATAACGTACTTTTCCTCTCCTTCAGAAATCGCCCCTTCCGGGCATTCGCCTTCACAGGAACCGCAAGCGATACATTCATCGGTAATCACATACGCCATATCTATTGTTTCTCCTTTTGTAAAAATTATTCCGCAAAGCATTCCTTCACGGGTATATAAAAACCGGCAACTTAAAACAACCCGGCATTTTTACCACTTTCTTTAAAACTGCTAAACGGATATCACCTCTTTGATATCCGGAACCTGGCTCTTAATAACTTTTTCAATGCCCATTTTCAAGGTCATCTGCGACATCGGGCATCCCTGGCAGGCGCCGGTCAATTTAACTTTCACCACGCCGTCGGAACTGACATCGACCAGTTCCACATCTCCGCCGTCCGCCTGCAGGCCGGGCCTGATTTTATCTATCGCTTTTTGCACTTCTTCTTTCATCTGCGTTCTCCTTGTGTAATAAAGTGAACTTCTCAACGGGGCATGTGCCCAAACATATCGTTGGCGACTTTTCTGGCCACGGCGGACAATTCCGGTTTGATCAGCATGTAGCTTTCCGCCCGCTGATGTCCCGCTCTCCACATGAGATGGCCGGTTGATCCTTCATAAAGCCTCATGCCCATGCTTACCTTGGCCACCTTCTTATCCTGCTCTACCGTATAATGCCAAATATCCACGGAAACCAATAAAAAAGCCTCCGCCTTAATTATCTCGCTGATTTTCCTGCTCAGGTACGGATCGGAAAAATTCAGCGTTTTCAGCTTGGCCAGATATTCTTTCATTGCCTCGCGCAGTTCTTCATTATCGCGCATCTGGTTATTGATGCTTTCACTGTCAACGACGGCGGCAAACCATTTTTTGTCCGCCAGCGCCTCGGCAACTTCCTTTTCGACAACCCCTTTGGCTTCCGCGTAAGAGCCTACATCAGCGGCAAAAACAGCGATGCTTCTGGGATGAAAATCTTTCGCCGCGGGATCGACTTGCGAAAAACGCAACGTCGTGCATGCAACCATCAAAAAAACACAGGCGGCGGCGATAATGAGCGTGCGTAAATTTTTACCCACCAGATAAAGACCTCCTTTTTTCTTCAGTGTTCTTCTTTCAGAAAAAAGACCATGCGACAACACATAACCCCGCGATAATATAGACTGTTTCCAAAAGTCCTTCCGTGGCTACCCCCGAAAGTCCGGCCTTTCTATCACAAAGAGTCAAACAAATCCACATATATAATATACAGACTGGTAAAAACAGCGCCAGCGACGAAGTCTTGCCCGCGAAATAGGAAAAAAGCAGCAGAAAAAGAAGCGCCAGCGATATGATGTTTAGGATAATTTTCGTGCGCGGTTTTCCGAATACCACGGGGATGGTTTCCCGCCCGATCAGTTTGTCGCTTTGCATCTCCAAAATGTCCGACATCGCCGAACGGATAAAAACAATTCCAAAAGCGAAACAAAAGGCGATAAACATGGCCGCATTCGCGGAATTTCCCGCGGCCAAGGCCGGCAGCATCGCCGTTACCGCCCCCCACGCCGCGGCCATAAAAATATTTTTAGACCCGGGCAGGTCTTTGAGCCTGGAAAAAAAAATTTTCCCCGGCAGAATTTTCATATTATACAAAACACCGGCGCCGGACATAAGAAGAATAAAAATAAAAGAGAAAAGGCCATTCAGAAAAGACAGCGCCAGCGCGGCAACAAGCGAAAGAATTGCCGCATAGCGATAAAGCCGCGGATGCCGAAGATAAGATTCCTCGCGAAAAGAACTGATAAAGCCGAGCGGCCTAACGCCGATTAATCTGTTGATCACATGCATGCCGTAGACGAAGAAAGCCGCGATAGCCATATCCAGCGTTTTTACCGGCAGGCCTTGTAAAATCGCGGCGGCGGCGCAAAGACAGGCCGCGCCGAAAGCAGAATAAACATCCGTTTTAATCGCCGCCACCCAAAGACTGAACAAGGCTCCCGCCGCTTTGTATTTTACGGCACGCCGGGAACTTATTTTGTCGATAACTTGATCAATAATCCAATTGGGAGTTGAAGCGCCCGCCGAAACACCAATGCGTTCATAGGGCTGCAGGTCAACATTTTCCAGTTCCGCCGCCGTTTCGATCTGATAAGCGGGTGTTCCGGTGCGCGCCGCCAGATCCGCCAGTCTTTTGGTATTGGCGCTGTTTCTGCCGCCAACGATAATCACCGCCTCCATCGCTCGCGCCAGTGAGACAACTTCCGTCTGACGCTCCTGCGTGGACGAACAAATAGTGTTAAACACCACGGCGTCCGGATAAGTTTTTCTGATTTTTTCGACAATTGCCTCGTAATCATCGCTGGTTTGAGTTGTCTGGGCGACGACGCAAACACGTTTCAATGCCGGCAATCTATCCACTTCTTCCAAAGAATTGAGCGCGATGCCGCGCCCTCCGGCGTACCCCAAAAGAGCGTTGACTTCGGGATGTTCCTTATCGCCGACAATTATCAGCGTGTAACCAAGAGCGTTGTGCTTTTTGATGATCGCCTGCACATAACCGACTTTCGGGCAAGTGCAGTCAATTATTTTTACGCCGCTGGCTTTGATTCTTTTTCGCTCTTCAGGAGCGATGCCATGCGCCCGGATAATAAGCACGGCATTTTTTTTATCCTCGATTTCTTCCATATCATTTACCGGCTGGACGCCGCGGCTCTTGAACAATTCTATCGTCTGGGGATTATGAATCAGAGGTCCATAGGTAAATATTTTGCGTCCGGTTTCACTTTGCGTGATCTCCAGCGCCGTATCCACCGCGCGGCGCACGCCCATGCAAAAACCGGCGCTTTTGGCGAGCTTTATTTCCATTAATTTATTTTTTCCTCAGCAAAATAAAAAATTCCTTATTGCCCGCCGGCCCTAAAAGCCTTGAAGCGCAACTTCCTTCAACATCCATCTGCAAACTGCTGCCGAAATCAGCTATTTCCCTGATGACACGCTCATGAACGGCGGGATCTTTCACCAGTCCTTTTTTGCCGACTTCACTCTTTCCCGCTTCAAACTGCGGTTTAATTAAAGCTAAAATTCGTCCTGCCCGGTCAAGTAACTTTACCACCGGCGGCAAAACAATTTTCAGGGAGATAAAAGAAACATCGATGGTGGCCAGTTCCGGCGCCTCCTGCAAATGGCGGCCGTCATAATAACGGATATTCTCGCGCTCGATCACAACCACACGTTCATCCTGGCGCAATTTCCAGGCCAACTGTCCGTAACCGACATCGAGCGCATAAACTTTGCGGGCGCCTGCCTGTAGAAGACAGTCGGTAAAACCGCCGGTTGACGCGCCCACATCGAGCACAGTAAGGTTTCGAACGTCCAGCTTGAACTCCTCGAGCGCTCCTCTGAGCTTGAGCCCGCCGCGGCTGACATATGGATTCTCTTCGCCGATAATTTTCAGTTGCGCGTCGGTGGCGACAAGCGCGCCGGCCTTATCCGGATAATCTTCGTTGACCTTGATCGCCCTGGCCAAAATCAACGCGCGCGCTTTTTCCCGCGTGGGCGCGACGCCACGCTCGACGAGCAATTTGTCCAAACGAATTTTGTCCGCGCCCATGTTCCTTCAAGGGTAATAAATAAAAACGTGTTTTAATGCTACTTAATCATTTGCTTGACCGCCCGCACAATGCCCTCTTCGTCAAGGCCGTACTTGTGCCGCAATTGGGCCTGCGTCGCGTGTTCCACAAATTCATCGGGGATGCCGAGACGTTTTATCTGCGCGCCTTTCACCCCTTTTTCGGCAAAGAATTCCAAAACAGCGCTGCCAAATCCGCCTTGTAGAACGTTTTCTTCAACAATGATGATTTTTTTAAAAGACAAAGCTGCTTTTAAAAGCAGCGCGCTGTCGAGTGGTTTTACAAAGCGGGCGTTGATCACCTCCACGCTGATACCCTGAGCGGCCAGTTTTTGCGCCGCGGCGAGAGACGGATAAACGGTCGAACCGATGGCGACAACCGCCAGCATGGAGCCCTTGCGCAGCACTTCGCCTCTGCCGATTTTAATCGTTTTCAGTTCCTGATCCAGTTTTACCCCCACACCCCTGCCGCGCGGATAACGCAGCGCTACTGGATTACCGCACTCCACCGCGGTTTTAAGCATGTGGCGCAGTTCATTTTCGTCTTTGGGCGCCATGACAATCATATGGGGAATAGAACGCAAATAAGAGTAATCAAAAAGCCCCTGGTGCGTCGCGCCGTCCTCGCCGACAATGCCCGCGCGGTCCACCGCGAAAACAACCGGCAGTTTCTGCAGACAGACGTCATGCAAAATTTGATCGTACGCGCGCTGCAAAAAAGTAGAATAAATAGCCACCACGGGAATAAAACCTTCCACAGCCAAACCCGCGGCAAAAGTAACCGCGTGTTGCTCGGCAATGCCCACATCGTAAAAACGCTGCGGAAAGTTCTGCTTAAACTGCTCCAGTCCTGTGCCTTCGCACATTGCCGCGGTGATCGCGACAATGCGCCGGTCGGCGCGCGCCAGCTCAATGATGGTTTTGCCGAACATTTCCGTATAAGTGGGAAACACACTTGCCGAAGACAGGGGTTCTCCGGTATCGACATCGAAAGGAGGAATGCCGTGATAGTCCAAGGGTTTTTCCTCGGCAAATCTGTATCCCTTCCCCTTTTTGGTGAGCACATGCGCCAGCACCGGCCCTTCCATATCACGGATATTTTCAAAATTTTTAATCAGGTAATCCAGCCGATGTCCTTCCAGCGGCCCCACATAAGTAAAACCAAGTTCTTCGAAAAGAGCGCCAGGCACCACGAAAGTTTTGAGCGACTCTTCTACTTGCTGAGAAAGCCGCACAATATGCTCCCCGATGCCGGGAATGCTTTTCAAGAATCCTTTAACATCCGCTTTTAGTTTTGTCACGCGATGCCCGGTCATGATACGGTTCAGATAGGAAGACAAGGCGCCGACATTCGGCGAGATGGACATTTCGTTATCGTTGAGAACAATGATCATGTCTTTTTTGCTGTCGCCCGCCCAGTTCAGCGCTTCAAAAGCCAAGCCGGTAGTCATGGAACCATCGCCGATGACGGCGATTATTTTATCTTTTTCTCCTTTCAAGCATTTGGCCTGCGCAAAACCCGCCGCCGCGGAAATGGATGTTCCGCTGTGCCCCACATTAAAAACATCGTAAATACTTTCTTCCCGACGCGGAAAACCGCTGATGCCGCCCTGCTTGCGCAAAGAGGAAAAACTTTCCTTGCGCCCGGTGATAATCTTGTGCGCGTAGGCCTGGTGCCCGACATCCCAAACAATTTTGTCTTGCGGTGTGTTAAAAACAAAATGCAGCGCCAGCGCCAGCTCCACCGCACCCAGCGAAGAGGCCAGATGTCCGCCGCGCGAGGCCACCGTGTTAATAATCAAATCCCTGATTTCTTGCGCCAGCGTGTTGAGCTCCGCAATCGTCAGCGTCTTCAGATCTTGCGGAAAATTAACTTTCTCCAGCACGCTGTAATCTACTATTTCCGGCTGTTTGACCAAAACAAATGTCCTTCCTTATTTTATAATCTACTTTTGCCTTTCTTCTATATAGCGGGCAATGAGCCGTAAAGGACGCGCGCGTTCATCAAAATCGGCGAGGCTGCCAATCGCCTCCTCTACATGCTGATGCAGTTTTCTTTTGGCTTCTTCTATGCCGAGCACAGAGGGATAGGTCATCTTGCCGCGCGCAGCGTCACTTCCGGTTTCCTTGCCCAACAACAGGCTATCCCCAGTAACATTGAGAATATCGTCGGCAATTTGAAAGGCCATTCCGACATTTAGGCCATAATCGCTCAGGGCGCTTTTCCTGCTTTTTGTGGCGCCGCAAATTATGGAAGCGGCGTTTAAGGAAGCAACAATTAAAGCCCCTGTTTTGCGCCGGTGAATTTCGCTCAAAATATTTTCATCCGGAGCGATTTTTTCACAGAGGATATCAAGAACCTGTCCGCCTACCATTCCGGAAACTCCCGCGGCATATGCTATTTCATGTATAATGTTAAGTCGCTTCTGCGCGGGAAGCATGATTTTCTCCGCCCGGGAAAGAAGCACAAAAGCCTCGGTCAAAAGTCCGTCGCCCGCCAAGATAGCGAGAGCTTCGCCGAAAACTTTGTGGCTGGTGGGCTTGCCGCGTCGTAAATCATCATCGTCCATTGCCGGCAAATCATCATGAATCAGGGAATAAGTATGGATAAACTCCAAAGCGCAGGCCACGGGCATCGCCACGGCCAAATTTCCGCCCAAAGCGTCAACCGCCGCCAAACATAAAATCGGCCGTATCCTTTTGCCTCCGGCGAAAACACTGTAATGGATTGCCCGGTAAATATCTTCCCGTTCGCCTGCCAGGCCGGCGAGATATTCTTGGAGCGCTTCTTCCACCAGGTTGCGTCGGTCCTGCAGATAAGCCTGTAGAAACTCCCGATCTTTTTCAATCACTTTCTTCTTCCTGAAAATTTTTTACCAGCAACGATCCATCCTGACCCATCAGCGTTTCCACGCGCCTTTGCGTTTCTTCCAGCTTGGCGGAGCAAAAACGGATAAGCTTAATTCCCTCTTCGAATGATTTCATGGAATCCTCCAGCGTCATGTCTCCTTCTTCCATTTTTTTTACTATGTCTTCCAGCTTCTGCAAAGCGTCTTCAAATTTTTCCTTGGCCATTTTTTACTCCTGCGATATTTTTTGCACTTTAGCGTCAATGCATCCGCGCGCCAGTTGTATGCTTATATCATCACCGATACGCAGCGCGTCGGCCCTGCGGACAATAATATTGTCAGTCAGGCGCCTGGTGATGCTGTAACCACGTCGCAAAACCTGCAAAGGATTCAGCGACTCCAAAAGCGTCGTGTTTTTCAGCACCCTCTCTTTAAGTAAAAACAGGCGTCGCCCGAAATGCCCCTGTAAATCCTTGTTGATGTTATTAATTTTTTCTTTTTCCCGTTCTACGAGGCGAAGCGGACTTCTGTGAAGAAATCGCAACTCTAACCGGCCCAGCTCGTTGTAAAGATTCTTTTTACGGTGGTCAAAGGATACCTTGAGCCTGTCTCTGAGAACATCGAGGTGTATCTGCCAATCCGCCAGTAATCGGCGCGGGTCTTTAATCCTCGCCTTGAGGTCTTCGAGAGCGCCATTTTTCTCCTCCAGATAACGCCTCAGAGCCACCTTCATTCGGGAATCAAGTTTTCGCAATTTTTGCCGCAAATCTTTCCTCTCCGGCACGGCCATCTCCGCGGCCGCAGAGGGCGTGGGCGCGCGCAGATCAGCCACAAAATCGCAGATGGTAAAATCAGTCTCGTGACCGACGGCGGAAATTATCGGTATGGAAGAACGGAATATTTCCCTGGCCACAGCTTCGTCGTTGAACGGAGCAAAATCCTCCAGCGAACCGCCGCCGCGGGCGATAATGATAACGTCCGCCCTCCCGTCCGCGTGCAGATTGCGCAACGCCTGTATAATTTCTCCGGCCGCTTCTGTTCCCTGTACCCGCACCGGCGCAATTATCAGGTCAACAGATGAAAATCTCCTTCGCGTGACGTTCAATATATCTCTGATTACAGCGCCCGTCGGAGAAGTGATTACACCAATTGCGGACGGCAGAAAGGGAATGGATTTCTTGTATTGCTCGTCGAACAACCCCTCGGCGGCAAGCCTTGCCTTGAGCTGCTCAAATAATTTTTGCAGCGCGCCGATGCCTCTGGGCTCGGCAGACTCTACAATCAACTGATATTCGCCCCGCGGCGGATAAACGCTTACCTTAACCCGGCAAACGACACGCAGCCCCTCCTCCAGTTCAAAAGAAAGACCCTGCCGGTAACGTCCGAACTGCCTGAAGTAAACGGCCCTGACCTGGCTTTGCTCATCTTTCAGCGTAAAATAAATATGCCCGGACTGCGGCCGGCGCAAATTGGAAATTTCCCCCTCCACCCAGACAAAACCAAACGTTTCCTCCAGGATATATTTAATGTTATCGTTGAGTTGAGATACTGTTAGTATTTCTTGCACGCGCTTTGGCCTCGCGCTGTGAAGTAGCAAATATTTACAGCTAAAACAAGTTTGATTTTAACACCTTATTAAATCACTGGTGATTGACTTTTAGTCCGCCATGTTCTAATAATCACCCCCAGGAAAAGAAGGAGAAAAAAACAAAAAATGAAAAAGAAAGAACTTCTCAACAAACCCGTACAGCACATTGATATAAAAGCGATTGATGCCGTGGATATCATCAGCGCTATGAAAAAAATGTCTTTTTCCGCGCGCGATCTGGCCAACGCCGCCGATATCTACGACAGCATGCTCAGAGAAAAAAACTGCGTGGTCATGCTGACTCTGGCCGGCTCTACTTCCGCCGCCGGCTGCATGCAGGTTTATGTTGATCTGGTAAAAAACAACATGGTTGACGTGATCGTCGCCACCGGCGCGGCCATTGTGGATATGGACTTTTTTGAAGCGCTTGGCTTCAGGCATTATCAGGGAACTCCGTTTATCGACGATAAACTATTGCGCAAACTATATATTGACCGCATTTACGACACATATATCGATGAAGAGCAACTGCAGGTCTGCGACCGCACCGTTAAGAAAATCGCGGATGATTTGCCTCCCCGCGTTTATTCCTCCCGGGAGTTCATCGCGGAAATGGGCAAGTATCTGAAAAAAAACGCCAGGAAAAAATCTTCTCTGGTGCAGGCCGCTTTTGAAAATGATGTGCCGATTTTCTGTCCGGCTTTTTCGGACAGTTCGGCCGGCTTCGGTCTAGTGCTGCACCAGCACGAGCGCCCAGAAAATCATATCAGCATTGACTCAGTAAAGGATTTTCGAGAACTGACGATGATAAAAATCAAAGCCGGCACGAGCGGCCTGTTGATGATCGGCGGCGGCGTGCCGAAAAACTTCGCTCAGGATACCGTCGTCTGCGCGGAAATTCTGGGCAATGAAGTCCCCATGCACAAATACGCCATCCAAATAACGGTGGCGGATGTGCGCGACGGCGCGTGTTCCAGCTCCACGCTCAAGGAAGCTAATTCATGGGGTAAGGTCGATTCATCATGCGAGCAGATGGTTTACGCCGAAGCAACCACTGCTCTACCGCTGCTAGCCAGCTACGCCTATCATAAGGGAAGCTGGAAAAAGCGTAAGAAATGGCGTTTGGCGAAAATTTTTACATCCTAATGCGGGAAAAATGGTGGAGATGAGGGGGATCGAACCCCTGGCCTCGGCGTTGCGAACGCCGCGCTCTCCCAGCTGAGCTACATCCCCAACCTTAAAGCGACTTACCAAAAAAACGGTGGCGAGCATATATTATTGTTTAGGCCAGTGTCAAGACATTATTGGTTTTTTCTTGCCTTGACAAAAACAACGGCTTTTCTTTATACTTCCACATGCATTTACAAATAAAGACGGCGGCGCCTGTAGACGGGTTAATTTTTAACTTACCGGCTTTATTCACACTATGCTGAAGATAGAGCAGATCTTAATTCCCCGAGGAGAACTATTAAATGGCAAAAATTGACGCTTTCTTCCACCTGATGCACGATCAAGGCGGTTCTGACCTCCATTTGGTTGCCGGTCAACAACCGGCGATAAGAATCCGCGGCGAAATAGAGCGAATAAAATATAATAAATTAACTAATGATGAACTAAAGGTTCTTCTTTATGAAATCACGCCGGAACACAAAATTAAGGAATTTGAAGAAACCGGCGACATCGACTTTGCCTACGAAGTTCCTACACTCGCGCGCTATCGCGCTAATTACTTTCAGCAGAAAAACGGGATGGGCGCTGTTTTTCGTGAAATTCCCAATAAAATTGCCACCTGCGCCGAGCTGGGGCTTCCTTCGGTGGTGGCCAAATTGGCCACGCTGCCGCGCGGATTGGTGCTGGTGACCGGCCCCACCGGTTGCGGCAAATCGACAACCCTTGCCGCCATCATTGATGAAGCCAACCGCCTGCGCAAAGATCACGTTATTACCATTGAAGACCCGATAGAGTTTGTTCATGAAACACAAGGCTGCATTATTAACCAGCGTGAAGTCGGCGTGCACACAAAAAGTTTTGCCGCAGCTCTGCGCGGCGCGCTGCGCGAGGATCCGGATATTATTCTGGTAGGCGAAATGCGCGATCTGGAAACAATGTCACTGGCGCTGGAGGCCGCCTCCACCGGCCACCTTGTTTTTGCCACGGTGCATACAACAAATGCGGCCAAGACGGTGGACAGAATAATCGAAGTCTTTCCCGCCCATGAACAGCTGCAGATACGCTCCACGCTGGCCGATGGTCTGCGTGCCGTCATTTCACAGATCTTATTTAAACGGATAGACGTTAAGGGACGCTGTGTCGCGCTGGAAATATTAATCGCGACTCCCGCCGTGCGCAATTTAGTCCGCGAAGCGAAAACCTTTCAGATCCCATCCACTATTCAGACAGGTAGAAAATATGGCATGCAATTAATGGATGACTCCATTATGGACCTCTACAACCGCGGCTGGATCAGCGCCGACGAAGCGTATACAAAGTGCAACGAAAAATCACGTTTCCGGCAATTTTTAAAATACGCGCCATCGGATTTTACCGAAGCATAAATTATAAAGAGGCCAGCTTATGAGAAAACCGGAAATAGACTACATTCTAACCAGAATGCTTGAATCAAATGTTAATATTTCCGATTTGGTTCTTACCGTGGACAAGCCTTTCCAGGTGGAAGCGGCCGGCCAGTTGGTGCCGGTGGAAATGGAGCCGCCTTTTGATAAACTGACTCCGTTTCAAACCGAGATATTCGCGCTGAATATAATGAATCAGGACCAACGCCTGATTGAAACGCTGGTACGGGAAGGCTCCTGCGATTTGTCCTATGAATTGCCCGGCCTGGCGCGCTTCCGCGTAAATATTTTTTCACAGCTGGGTAATTATTCCATCGTGCTGAGAAAACTGGAATCAAAGATACCTTCCTGCGCCGAGTTGGGTCTGCCGGACGCTTTTTACCGCATTGCGGCAGAAAAAAACGGCATTGTCCTGGTCACCGGCGCCACCGGAATGGGAAAAACAACATCGCTTGCCGCCGTCATAAACGAAATAAACGAAAACAACTCTGTGCATATCATCACTCTGGAAGACCCGGTGGAATACACGCATTCCCAGAAAAGAGCCACCATCAATCAGCGGGAACTGGGCAGGGACTTCGACACCTTTGCCAACGGCCTGCGCGCCGCTCTGCGCCAGGCGCCTAAAGTAATACTCGTGGGCGAAATGCGCGACCGCGAATCGGTGGAAATAGCCCTGACCGCGGCGGAAACAGGGCATCTGGTTTTAAGCACGCTGCATACAATCGACGCCGGTCAGACAGTCAACCGTATTTTAGGTATGTTCGCCATCGATGAAGAAAACCAGATTCGCACGCGCCTGGCCGATTCTCTGCGCTGGATTGTCTGTCAGCGCCTGATGCCGAAAGTCGGCGGCGGAAGAATCGCGGCCTTTGAGGCCATGGGCACCAGCCTGCGTGTGCGCGACATTATTTTGCATGGAGAATCCGAGGGCAAAACCTTCCATGATATCATCCAGCAGGGCAAGGCTTTCGGCATGATCACCTTTGACAACTGCATTGTCGAGCTTTACGAAAAAGGACTGATTACGGAAGAAACGGCCCGCGCCTACGCTTCCAATAAATCCAATGTCGGCCGCGGTATTGACGCGATTAAAAGCGCGCGCGGAGAAAAAACGACGGATTTGAAAAAACTGGAAGTGGACCTCCAGTACGGCAAAGGCAAAAAAGGCGATCCGTGGAAAATATGATTAATTATTGTATCGTTCAAACATCCAAGGGGGAATAAAATGAGCGACGAAACAACAGCCGGAGGAATGGATTATTCCGGCAGGCCTTTCGGGTATCTCAGCCCGGATAAAGACACGGCTATGATCTGCGTGCAAGACAAAGACATCTGTGAATTGCTTATAAAAGATCTTATTAGAATGGATTACGATGTCGTCGCGCCGACAACTTTCAAAGAAGCGCTCAGATACATGCGCTTTCATATATTCAATGTGATTATTGTGGATGAAAATTTTGACACGGATGTCTGGGAAGTAAATTACGTGCTCAATTACATCGCCGAGCAAATCATGCCGGTGCGCCGGCAGACTTTCGTCGTTTTAATCAGCGAAGCATATCCGACGATGGACAATATGCGCGCTTATAATAAAAGCGTTGATTTAATCATTAACAAAAAAGAGATTCCGGAAGCCGGAATCATCCTTAAAAAGGAAATCTCTGACAGCAAAGACTTCTATTTTCTTTTCAAGGAAACCATCCGTAAATATGGTAAATATTAGCTTTATTTCTGCCGCGCACGAATGACTTCTTGCGCCTTGTCCTCGCGTCCCATACCCTGATAGGCATAAATCAATCCTTTCACGCAAGCCGGATTGTCTTCAAAATCCAACGCTATTTGAAAATATCGCGCTGCTTCCGCAAAGAACCGAGCTTTCAGCAGGGAAGTTCCCAAACGATGATAATAAAAGGCCTTGCTCTTGCTGTCGGCACAGGCGGCGGCCTCTTCGTAAGCCGCAAAAGCTTTTTCCAATTCCTGCAACCCTATGTAGCTGTCCCCCAGAAAACAGTAATAAAGAGGATTGTCCTGCTTTTGCGCGATGCATTTTTGCGCCAACCTTATGGCGTCTTGATGCTTTTGCGCCTTTTGAAATAACACCGCCAGTTTAAAGTAAAAATGCTCTTCTTGTTCCGGATCGGTTTTCCCGGCTTGGGCAAAGGCCCCTTCGCTTTCGGCGAAAAACCCGTCGGCAAACAGCGCTTCGCCCCACAAACAATAAAGGGCGGCATCATCTTTTTCAGTTTCGATAATTTTTTCATAGACGGCGCAGGCCTCTCGGGCGCGGCCGGCCTGGAGGTAAGCGTTTCCCAACTCGATCAGCAGGCCTTTGTCTTCGTTCTGAGCGGCGACAGCCTTTTCGCAAATTTTCACCAGATCATAGTACTTTTTTTCCTGCTTATAAATACGCACGAGCTCATCATAGGCAAATCCGGTGAATACTTTTCTTCTTAACTCTATTTCAAAGAGATGATGAAAACAATGAAGCGCTTGCTCTATGTCACCGCTGTCGTAATACGCCCAGGCCAGCATCAGCAAAACCGATTCTTCCTCAGGACAGGCCTCATGGATTTCCCGCAGCAGCCCGATGGCCTGGTTGTATTTATTTTCTTTAAGATAGGTTTCCGCCTGTTCTATTTTTTTACGGCTTTCCATCGCTTTTTAAAATAAAAAGGGGAGAAGAATCTCCCCTTTTGATCAACAACTGCAGGAACCGCAGCCGCCGCCCGCGGGCTGCGCAAGATTTGAAGTTAATTTGAACCCGGAACCCCTGGGCGAGTCGATGAAATCAACATTGATCGGCTTGGCCTGATCATAAATGTCTTTTTCAATGACATATCTTGTTCCCTTTTCTTCAAAAACCTGATCATCATCTTTTGGCTCATCCAGAGCCATTCCCAAAGCGGGTCCGGATCAGCCAATGGAGAGGGTTATTCTTATGGCCAGTGCTCCGTCCTTATCTTTAAGAAAGTCTTTGATCACTTCTGCCGCTTTATCCGTCACGGTAAGCATTATGTTTCCTCCTAATCAACAGCGCAAATACTGTCTTTGATTTTTTGTAAATTAGCCATATTCATTCAATTGTCAATGATATTTTATCCTTCCCTACAAAATATATCATGAAATCAGCCTGTTGGAAAAAACAATAGCCCGCCGGTCTTCGGACTTTGCCGTTTTTTTGCGTTATCATTTTTTGCGCGCTGTCACAACGAAAAGCCCCTCTTGATATTAACAAATTAAAAATGTAATAAGAAACAATAAATTAAAAAACAGAAAAGAGACCAGGATGCAATGAATGAAAAGCCGTTTGCGACGTTTCAGAATGTTATTTTCTTTATTCTGCTCGGCATAATCACCATTTTTTTCGGCTACCTCCTGCAGGTTTTTTTCTTTGCCCTATTCTGGGCTGTTTTGATCACCGGATTTTTTTCTCCCCTAAACAAAATAATGCTCGGGAAGCTAAGAAGCCCGAACCTGTCCGCCAGCATTACGCTTGTGGTTATCATCATTTGCCTTATTCTGCCCGTTGGATTACTGATCAGTCTGTTGATTAAAGAGTTTATAGAAATTTATAAGGCAGTCGATTCCGACAGAAGCAGGTGGCTGGACAATATTACTTCAATAATAAATTATTTAAATAATCATCCCTTATTCGCACGTCTGGATATCAATCATGACTTTTTTACAGCCAAATCGGCGGAGATATTAAAAGCCGTTTCCGAATTCATTTTTAAAAATCTCTCTGACTTTACGCAAAATACCGTTGTTCTGGTCATTCAGTTCGTGGTGATGTTTTATTCGTTATTTTTCTTTTTACGAGACGGAGACAGATTCATCAGCACGATTCTCCATTACATACCGGTGGGCAAGTACCACATGGACACGTTCATCAGTCATTTTCTCAACACCGCCAAGGCCACGCTGAAAATCACCTTTGTCATCGGCGGCCTTCAGGGCCTGCTAGGGGGCTTGCTTTTTTATATTACCGGCATTGACAACGCACTCATCTGGGGCGTTTTGATGTTTGGCCTGGCGGTTGTCCCACTCGTTGGCTGTTCATTGATCTGGGCGCCTGCCGGCATCATCATGCTTTTCCAGGGTCACATATGGCAGGGCGTAACGATTCTTGCTTTCGGCGCTTTAGTAATCAGCAGCGTGGATAACCTGCTGCGGCCCGTTCTGGTCGGGCACAATCTGCAAATGCACCCTCTGCTGATTTTTCTTTCCACACTCGGGGGGCTCGCTGTTTTCGGAGTCTCCGGTTTTGTTTTAGGGCCGGTCATCGCCTCCCTGTTTCTGGCCAGTTGGAGACTTTTTCTGGAGCTGCACAAAAAGGAAGAAATCGAATCCTGATTTTTGCGGCAATTATTCCCGCGCCCACGGCATAATCAATATTTTTCGTTGGCCGCTTTTTTATCGGCTGGTCTTAAAACATTTTTATCCTTTAATTTTTCCCGGCAAGATTAAATACCGCCACAGCGCGTCGCGGTGCTCTTTCGTCGCGTAATTTATGCCGATGCGGGGAGTGGCCAAAATCGCTTTCGCCCGTATCCTTTTGTAGTCTTCCACCCATAATTTTTCGCCTCTGGTTACATCCCAACCATTCAGCGATTTATCTATGGCTAGCGCCTGACAGAGCTTTGCTGGGCCATCGGCAAGCTTAGCCCCGTGGATTTTCCGTCGCGCCTTCATCTCCTCTATTCCATCAATTGGCGCGATAGCGCGGATAAGCACCGCGCTGGGATTGCCCTCATCCTCCGTGACCAGATTCAGCATATAGTGCATGCCGTAGGTAAAATAAACGTAGGCATGGCCAGCCGCTCCGAACATCACCGCGTTGCGCGCCGTCCGGCCACGATGCGCGTGGCAGGCGCTGTCTTCCCGGCCGCAGTACGCCTCTGTCTCCAAAATCATTCCGGCCATCGTCACACGCCCGATTTTGCGTACCAGCCTCTTGCCTAAAAGAGCGCGCGCGACTATTTTTGTGTCTCTTTCGTAAAAGTCCCTTTTTAATACGCTCATATTAGGCAAGCTGGTGAAAATAATTTTCGACAAAAGATTGACTTTTAACGGATAAAAACAGGCCGCGGCTTTTTTAAGGCCGCGGCCCATACTCGACAATCGATGTTAAACTAACTTCAGGAAATTTTTTACCAGATATTCCGCCGTCTGCAGCGCGCCTTTGGCCGCGCCCAGTTTGGTATTGTGGGCAAGACACACGTATTTGATGCCGTTTTGGATAACCGGATCTTTGCGTATGCGGCCGACGGTTACCGTCATGCCGCCGCCTTTTTCTCGATCCATTCTGGGCTGCGGACGAAACGGGTCATCCGTCACATCTATCAGATGCCCGGGCGAGCTGGGCAAGTGCAATTCGGCAAAATCACGTCCGTATTCGGCCATGGCTTTTTTCACGTCTTCCGGCGAACATTTCTTTTCCGTCTGCACGAAGGCGCAAACCATATGCCCATCCAGCACCGGCACCCGAGTGCAAGTGGCGCTGATGCCGAAAGCAGCGTTTTGAATTGTCTTGCCGGTGAATTTGCCCAAAATTTTCTGCGGTTCGCTTTCCACCTTTGGTTCCTCGCCGGGAATATACGGGACAATATTTTCGGTCATATCCATCGCCGAAAGCCCCGGAGTGCGTCCCGCGCCGGACATCGCCTGCTGGGATACCATCACCACCTGTTTCACGCCAAAAGCATCCTGCAAAGGTTTGAGCGAAACAACCAGCCCAGCGATCGTGCAGTTGGGTTTGGGCGAAACAAAGCCTTTCCAACCGCGGTTTTTTTGCTGCACGGCCAGCAGCGGCGCGTGATCCATATTGACACCGCCCACCAGAATGGGTGTGTCGTCTTCATAGCGAAAAGCGGAAGCGGTGCTGATTACCGGGGTTGTTTTCGCGTATTTGGGCTCAAGCTCTTTTGCCGCTCCCGCATCCATGGTGGAAAAAATAATATCAACGGAAGTCGCGTCAAAAGACGCGGCTTCTTCCACGCTCATATTGGCGATATCCGGCGGCAGTTCCTCCGTACACCACCAGCGCGAAGAGCCATTGGGGTCTTTCAGCGCGTCAATATATTTTTTTCCTGCGGAACGCTCGGACGCTACCAACTTCTCTATTTTAAACCAGGGATGCCCGATCAGGCTCACGATCGCCTGCTGTCCGACTATCCCGGTCGCGCCGACAATAGCAATTTTCAACATTTTATTATAACCTCCCTATCCGTGCGCTCAGCACGTTAACTTTATTTATGCCTGTAATATTTTCTTTGTTTGTTCCACATCCGCGGCGATTTGCTTCTTCAACTTTTCGGGACTGTCAAACTTGACAATATCCCGCAATTTCTCCACAAAAAGAATATTTATTTTTTCTCCGCGCAGTTCGCCTGTAAAATCCATCAAAAACGCCTCAAAAGTGGGAACATAGTCTTCAAACGTCGGTTTGGCGCCGATGCTCACCGCGGCCTGATAACGCTTGTCGCGCCAAATGGCGTATGCCGCGTAAATTCCCGCGGCGGGCAGCAGCTCTTTCTGCGCTTTTAAATTAGCTGTGGGGTAACCCAGTCCCGCGCCTCGTCCGTGCCCTTTTTCCACCGTGCCTTCGATATTATACCATCTTCCCAGCAGGGCAGCCGCTTTTTTTACCTCTCCCTGAAGAAGCATATTACGGATCAGGGTGCTGCTGACAATTTCCCCGTCTACTTTTACAGCATCAATTACCTCCACCTCAAAACCCATTTCGCGCCCCGCGGCCATCAGATAATCACTGGTGCCGCTTTTGCCTTGACCGAACTTATAATCGTGCCCGACAATGATTTTTTTAATGGCCAGTTTTTCCACCAGATCATGCCGGACAAACTGTTCGGCCGTAGTGCGCGAATAATCCAGCGTAAAAGGAATGACCGCTGCCGCGTCAATCAGGCACTGAGCCAAAAGATTCAGTCTTTCTTGAAGCGTCGTAATCATATAAAAAGGACGGATATCCGGATGCAAAATCATCTTCGGATGCGGGTCAAAAGTGATTACCAGTGATTTTGCCCCTGCCTGACTCGCCTCGCCGGCCAGCTTGCGACAGATATACTGGTGGCTCAGATGCACCCCGTCAAAATTGCCGATGGTGACAAACGCCCCGCAAAAATCGCCGGTTACGCTTTTTATACTGTCAAATACAATCATGCTTCAGAGCCGTTTCGTTAATAATCAGCGCGGTAACATAGCATTTTGTATATTATTTTCAAGCTCATTTTATCTTGACAAGAACGGCTTGTTGGGTATAGTGCACTTTTCGCGTGCCGAAGTGGCGGAATTTGGTAGACGCGCTAGGTTCAGGGTCTAGTGGGCGTACGCCTGTCCGGGTTCAAATCCCGGCTTCGGCACCATTCCTATATCTTCAATAAATTAATTGCAAAACTATCCGTTATCGCCGCAGACATAAGGATTTAACTTGACGACAACCGACATTTTTCTTATCCTCTGTCAACTTCGCGACAGCAGCTAAAGAACAAAATGATAGAAAACTTGCTAAGTAATTTTAACGCGTACCTGCAGGGATCGCTGTTCTTGGCGTTTCTTGCCGCCTATATCGGCGGGGTGGTTGTCAGCTTTACGCCGTGCACTTATCCGCTGATTCCGGTTACCGTGGGATACATCGGAGCGCGCTCCGCGTCATCAAAGTTGCGCGGTTTTGTTCTTTCTCTCTTTTATGTTTTGGGGCTGGCTGTAACCTACGCCGCCCTAGGCGCGGCGGCGGCGCTAACCGGCAAGCTTTTCGGTCAGATGCAGACCACGCCACTGACTTATTTTCTGATGGCCAACCTTTTTATCATCATGGGACTGGCCATGCTCGGCGTCTTTAACATTTCCCTGCCGGTGCCGCAAAAACTCATGAATGCTACAGGCAATATCAGGAAGGGCTTTATCGGCAGCTTCCTGCTCGGCGCCGCTTCCGGTTTCGTTATCGGCCCTTGCACGGCGCCTATTCTCGGCGTCATTTTGGGATATGTCGCGCTGCAGAACAATGTGCTCACAGGCGTGGCGCTGCTTTTTGTTTTTTCTTTAGGCCTGGGCACGCTGCTGATTATCGTCGGAACGTTCACCGGGCTTATCGCCTCCCTGCCCAAATCGGGGGAATGGATGAAAAGGATTAATTACATCTTCGGCTTCATTCTGATCGGCGCGGGTGAATACTTTCTGTTTATCGCGGGAACTTTGGCTTATTAAAATTTAAAAAGAGGATATAAATGACAAAAAAAATTATCGTGTATTTCATAATCACTTTCATCATGCTCTTCGGAACGGCGGCTTTTTCCTTTGGCCAGTTTATCCCCAACGCTCCGTTTAAGGAGGAACTGTTGAAGGCGCCGGATTTTTCCCTCAAAGATCTCGAGGGAAAAACTTACCGTTTGAGCAAATCCGCAGGCAAGCCCGTTTTGCTTTTTTTCGGCGCAACCTGGTGCCCCGCCTGCCGCACGGAAATACCGTCCATGAAAGATATTTACGCAACCTACACCCCGCAGGGGCTGGAAATAGCCTACATTAACATCGGCGAGTCGGCAAAGCGCGTCGCGCGTTTTGTTCAGACCAATAAACTTCCCTACCGGACACTGCTTGACGAAAGCGAAGATGTCGCCGATCTTTACAACATTGTCGGCGTGCCGACATTCATTCTGATTGACAAAAAAGGCATCATCATCAATATCAGCCATCGCAGCGCGGATCTTTCCTTGACAAAAATTTTCCCGCCAAACAATCAAGGTGTGAAAAAATGACGGAAAAAAACTGGCTGCAAACATTTACCAGATCGGGCACGGATTTTTGGCTGGGCGGCGTGTGCGGCGGGCTGGGTGAGCACACACCGGTTCCCTCCTGGACCTGGCGGCTCATTTTCGCCCTGCTCTTTCTTTTTTACGGCACGGGACTGCTGATATATCTACTTTTGTGGATTTTTGTTCCGCCAAAATCTCAACCAAAGGATGAACAATGAAACTGACCGACGATATTTATGTTTACGAATGGACAAACTATTTCGACAACAACTGCAACAGCTTTTACATCGGCGGCGAAATCCACGCGCTTATCGACCCGGGACTGACCCGCTACCTGCCCGACCTGCTTAAACAGATGGCTGCCGACGGTGTCAAAAAAGAAAGTATCCGCTATGTCATTAACACCCATTCGCACCCCGATCACTTTCAGGGTTCGGAGCTTTTTGATCCGGAAACGGTCAAAATCGCCTTGCATGCCAAAGAGCTGGAGTTTCTCAGGGGTGTGGGCTCCGAACTTTACGGTCTTTTCGGGATCACCGTGCCGCAGATGAACATAAACCTTCCCCTGGAAGAAGGCAATATCACCCTGGGCGAGGAAATTTTCAAAATCATTCTGGCGCCCGGCCATTCCCCCGGCTCGATCGGCCTTTACTGGCCGCGGCAAAAAGCGCTTTTTTGCGGCGATGTTGTTTTTCAACAAAATGTCGGGCGTACGGACTTTCCCGGTGGCAACGGCAATCTCTTGAAAAAAAGTATTATAACTCTTTCCCAGCTTGATCTGGAATATCTCTTCCCGGGACACATGGGCATGGTCACGGGCAAGGAAGACATTCAGGATAACTTTAACATTATCATTCAGAATATTTTCCCCTACATTTAATATTTTTCGGAGAAAAAGATTTTATGGCCAATGAAGGCAACAAAGTAATTTACTCCATGATTGGAGTGAGCAAAGTTTACGACAAAAAACCGGTGCTCAAGGACATCTACCTTTCGTATTTTTACGGCGCGAAGATCGGCGTCATCGGCCTCAACGGCTCCGGTAAAAGTTCTCTTTTAAAAATTTTGGCCGGCGTGGACACGGATTTTCTGGGCAAGACCATTCTCTCGCCCGGATACACCGTAGGCTATCTAGAGCAGGAACCGAAGCTTGACGAGACCAAAACGGTAAAACAAATCGTCGAGGAAGGCGTACAGTCCATCGTCGACCTCGTCAACGAATATAACGCCATCAACGAAAAATTTTCCGAGCCGATGTCCGATGAGGAAATGACCAGGCTCTGCGACCGGCAGGCCGCCGTGCAGGAAAAACTCGACGCGCTGGATGCCTGGGATATCGACGCGCGCCTGGATATGGCCATGGACGCCCTGCGCTGCCCGCCGGGCGACACGCCCGTGAATGTTCTCTCCGGCGGCGAGAAACGCCGTGTCGCCTTGTGCCGCCTTTTGCTGCAGAAACCCAGCATTCTGCTGCTGGATGAGCCGACCAACCATCTGGATGCCGAATCCGTAGCCTGGCTGGAGCATCACCTGCAGAAATATGAAGGAACAATCATCGCCGTCACGCACGACCGCTATTTTCTGGACAATGTCGCGGGCTGGATTCTGGAGCTCGACCGCGGCCAGGGCATTCCCTGGCAGGGAAATTATTCCTCCTGGCTGGAGCAAAAACAAAACCGCCTGAAAAACGAAGAAAAAGCCGAAACGGAAAGAATAAAAACACTGGAGAGGGAACTGGAATGGATCCGCATGTCGCCCAAGGGCAGGCATGCCAAATCCAAGGCGCGCATCAGCGCTTACGAGCAGCTTTTGGGAGAGAATTTGGAGCGCGAATCCGCCACGCGCGAAATCTTTATCGCGCCGGGACCGCGCCTGGGCGACCTGGTAATCGAAGCCAAAGATGTCTCCAAATCATACGGCGAAAAACTTCTGGTGGAAGGTATGACGTTTAAACTGCCACCCGGCGGGATCGTGGGAGTCATCGGCCCCAACGGTGCGGGCAAAACCACTTTATTCCGGATGATTATTGGGCAGGAAAAACCGGACGCGGGGGAAATCCGCATCGGCGACACGGTAAAACTCGCTTATGTTGACCAGAGCCGCGACGCACTACCCGCCGACAAAACCATCTGGGAAGTGATTTCCGACGGCCTGGATATCGTGCCCATCGGCAACCGGCAAATAAATTCGCGCGCTTATGTCGCGCGCTTTAATTTTTCCGGCACGGATCAGCAAAAGAAAGTGGGGGTTCTTTCCGGCGGCGAACGAAACCGCGTGCATCTAGCGCGCATGCTCAAGGAAGGCGGCAATGTGCTGCTGCTGGACGAACCGACCAATGATCTCGACGTCAACACGCTGCGCGCGCTGGAAGACGCGCTGGAGAGCTTTGCCGGCTGCGTCGTCGTCATCAGCCACGACCGCTGGTTTCTGGACAGAATCTGCACGCACATTCTGGCCTTTGAAGGCGACAGCAAGGTGCTTTTCTTCGACGGCAACTATTCCGAATATGAAGAAGACTACAAAAGGCGATTCGGCGCTGCTGCCAGCCAGCCACATAGGATTAAATACCGACAGCTGACGCGCAGGTAAAAAAGCTAAATTGAAAATCAGCCTTAATTTCTTATTGCAATCAATTAAATTATCTGATGTAAGTGACGCTTAATGCAACTAAGATAGCAAATAAATCTTTTAAGAGAGAAAACAATATGGCAAAAGCAATGACAAAATCACAGTTGATAGAAAAGGTGGCGACCAAGGCAGGCATCACAAAAAAAGTGGCGGGAGAAGTTCTGGAGATAGTTGCCGAAATAGCTTGCAAGGAAGCCAAAAATTCATTCACGCTTCCGGGTATCGGCAAGCTCGTGCTTGTTCAGAGAAAAGCTCGAATAGGCAGAAACCCCGCCACCGGCGAAACTATTAATATTCCCGCCAAGAAGGTGGTAAAATTTAAAGTGGCCAAAGCGGCAAAAGACGCAATTCTCGGTAAAAAATAATTTGCTCTTTTATCACGTCAAGCCTACCCCCACCATTAGGGTAGGCTTGATGCTTTGAATCCCTTTGCAGACCACCAATTATTTTGGGTGCACGTTGCTCGAAGCTTAAGTATCCGGAAAAAGTCTTTTCATCCCAGAATAAGTGCGGCTGCTGAATTTCCAGCATCAGGATAAAGCAGCATACTTCCGGCAAGCTATGAAAGTAAAGATTTTTAGCCTTCAGGAAACCTGATTTTTCTTTTCTCCGGCTCCGGATGCTGGCGGTAGAAGATGGCGATGTTGCCGATGAGGCCGACAAGTTCGCTCTTTGTGGCGTTAGCGATTTCCTGTGAAATTTCTTTTTTAGCTTCCTTAAATTCGCCGAATTTTACTTTGATGAGTTCGTGATCTTTTAATGCCAGATCAACCGAGGCGATAAGGCTTTCGGTCACGCCTTTGGCGCCGATAATCACCAGCGGTTTGAGATGATGCGCCTGCGCGCGCAGATACTTTTTTGCCGAACCTTTCATAATTCCTACCTTGTCGCTCTCTTTTATCGATGATGTTTCTCTATATATCATCATTTGTCCATGCCGGGCATTATAAAAAACATTCCATGACTTTAAGACAAAAAGAATACTTCTTGATTTCACTGCCTTATTTTGTGTATACCAGTAGTCAGAAAAATTAACAATTACGGCTCGCCCGTTGAACATCTAGTATATTCAAGTATTTATACCTAGGGAACTCAGGCGGCAGGGACGGAGTAAAACAAGCAATAGATGGAAGCAGCAGGCACAATTATTAAAGATGTAGATGATCAAGCAACAGCATTAACTGAAGCCCAATCAAAAGAATTACTCAAAAATTACGGCGTGCCGGTGGTGGAAGAAGCAATCGCACGCACGCCGGAAGAAGCGGCAGCGACGGCAAGAAAATTTGGTTTCCCGATCGTTGTTAAAGGCCTTGGCTCCAAACTCACGCATAAAACCGAACGAGGTCTCGTCAAGCTTAATTTATCCTCCGCGGAAGACGTCAAAAACGCCTGCCTTGAAATTCAGAAATCAGCCGGTGAGGATCTGGAAGGATTTTTACTGCAGCCGCAGTTGCAGGGACGGCGCGAATTTGTCGCGGGGCTTTTTCAGGATGAGCAGTTCGGGCCGGTGGTAATGTTCGGCCTGGGCGGCGTTTTTACCGAAGCTCTTCAGGATGTGGTTTTCCGCGTCGCGCCTTTTGACGAACTCCAGGCGCAATTCATGCTTGAAGAAATTCTGGCGCGCAAACTCTTGGGCGGATTCCGCGGCGAAGCACCCGCGCAAAAAGAACAGTTAATAAAAACATTGCTTGGCCTGTCAAAACTGGGCGCTGAGCGCTGGGACGTCAAAGAAGTTGATATAAATCCGCTGCTGGTTTCGCCTGACGGCCGTGTCACCGCCGTGGACGCGCTAGTGGTGCTGGATAAAAACAATGAAGATGCCGCCAAAAAACGCTTCCGCGAAAGAACGTCACAAGAAATAAAAGACCTCAACGCCGCGCTGGATCAGGCGACACATGCCAAAAGCATCGCCGTTATTGGCGCCATGCGCCCGCGCGCGCGGGGTTTTCGCGGCATGTTCGGCTGCATCAAGGATTTTGGTTTCCCGGGAAAACTCTATCCCATCAATCCTAACGCCCAGGAAATTGACGGCGTCAAGGCCTATCCTTCTTTGGTAGCCATAAAAAAACCGGTGGATTTGGTTGTTGTTTCCGTGCCCGCCCCTTTTGTTCCTGACGCGCTGAGGGACTGCGTCGCTTCCGGCAGCAAAAATGTTCACATCTTTTCTTCCGGCTTCAAAGAAACAGGTGAAGAAGAAGGTCTCAGGCTGCAGGCTGAAATCGAAAAAATCGCCGCGGAAGGCAAGCTCAATGTCATCGGGCCCAACTGCATGGGTTTTTACGTGCCCAAATCGCGCATCGTCACCTGGGTTGCCCCTCCCGAAAAGAGCGGGCCGGTTGCCTTTGTCACGCAAAGCGGCGGGCACGCGCAGGATTTCACCAATTACGCCAGCACGCATTTTGGTCTTTATTTCAGCAAGGTAATCAGCTATGGCAACGCGCTCACCATGGACAGCACAGATTTTCTGGAATATCTCTCCCACGATGAGGAAACAAAAATTATCGCCATGTATCTGGAAGGCGTCAAAAACGGCCGGAAGCTTTTAGAGCTCATCACCAGAATCAACCGGAAAAAACCGATACTGCTGCTCAAGGCGGGACTCACCGAGTCCGGCGCGCGCGCGGTCTCTTCGCATACCGGCTCCATGGCCGGCGGCGAAAAAATATGGAACGCCGTTTTCAAACAAAGCGGTGCGGTGCGGGTGAATTCACTGGAAGAAATGGCCAATGTCGCGGCGGCATTCATAAATTGCGGCAAGTCCGAAGGTCGTCGCGTGGCGGTCATCGGCACCGGCGGCGGCATCGGCGTGGCGGCGGCGGACAGCTGCGCTCTGGCGGGACTGGATCTCGTTTCCCTGCCTGAGGAAGTGACACAGAAACTGCGCGAATACATACCGCCAGCGGGCAACATGATCCGCAATCCCATCGACGCACACGTGCTCTTTACCGAACTCGAGCCCCTGGGAAAAACGCTGGAAATTCTCTCACGCGGATATATCGATATGTTTATTTTCTCCCTGCATATCGAATGGCTTTATAACTTTGATAACGGCGCGCAGATTGAAAACATCGGCAACTACATCGCTCACTCCGCCAGAAAACACGCCCGGGGGAAACCGATTGCTGTTGTCCTGCGGCACTACAACCCGCACCCCCGCTACACGAAAAAACGCGTCCTGCTGCAAAGGATTCTTTGCGATGCGGGCGTTCCCACCTATAACGCTCTGCCGCAGGCGGTGTTTGCCCTGGCCAAACTGGCCCAATATCATGAATTCCAGTCCCGGCAGGCGCAGTACCGGAAAAAACTCTGCGCGCTAAAAAAAGATCAGGATTAAAAACAGATCATACGGGGAAAAAGGCGTTGATCTACGCCACGGCTTTCTTTTGCGCGGCCGCCAGATAAATAAAAAATGTTGTTCCGGCGTTGGCCGTTGATTCCACGGAAATCAGGCCGTTGTGGTTTTTGATAATTGAGTCGCAGATGGCCAGCCCCAAACCGATGCCTCCCCGCCCCCTTTTTTCCTTTGTGGTAAAATAAGGATCGAAGATGCGCGAGAGATTTTCCCGGGGAATGCCCACGCCGTTATCCTTGATAATAATGCGGATATAGTCGCCCTGCCCCAGCGTCCTGATGTTTGTGCCGGTCAGAATGTTTTCCGCGATCAGCTCCACCATACCGCCGTTGGTAACTGCCTCTCTGGCGTTAATCAGCATGTTTTCGATCACCTGCCTGATTTGCACGGCGTCGATTTCCGCCGGCCACAAATCATCGGCAATCGTGACTTTGTATTTAACCTGGGAATCGGCAAACACGTTTTTTGCCGCTTCCTGCAGCAGGGGCCTTAAATCTTCCGGCTTGCGCACGGGATACCCGCCTTGGGCGAAAGTAATCAACCGGTGCGCCAGCTCTTTTGCCTGAAGGCCGGCGCGTTCCGCCACAGCCAGGCCTCCTTCCACGATTTTATCTTCGTCGGCGGCGGATATTTTCGCCAAAAACACGTTGCGTAAAATAGCAGTAAGGAGATTGTCAAAATCCTTGGCCACGCCGTCAGCAAACATCCCCAGTGATTCTACTTTGCTGCGGTGCAGGAGTTCCTCCTCCGCGATTTTCTGTTCGGTTATGTCCTCCAGAGTCTCCACCGCGCCGAAAACGTTACCGCGGGAATCACGCATGGCCGCCGAGGTAATGCGGAACCACTTTCCCTTCTCGCCCAAATCCGGAAAAAATTCCGTCACTTCATAAGCTTCTTCCAACAGGTTTGATTTTGCCCACTGGCCGGAATAAAAATTGGGAATCTGCCCGACTTTGCCATCCAGAATCAAATCCGCCAGGCACGGGCGCGGCTCTTTATAAAAGATTCGCCACTGCTGATCGGTGCCCACAATATCGCGCGGCCTGATGTTGCTGAGTACCTGCAGGGCTTTATTCCAGTAGAGCACTTTATGGTCGGTGGATATCACAAACGTGGGTATGGGGGAGCTGTGAATGATGTTGATAAGTTTCTGTTCGTCGCGGCGCACGCGCCATATCACATACGTAAAACTCACCACCACCATCACCGACAGCGCAATAATAAAAATGATGAGTAAATGGCTGCTCATGATATGACCAACGCCGCGTTTATTTAGTCAAGTTCGATAGCAAGATTGCGAAAAAATTGCAAGCATGTCGTTTTTTCTTGACAGAAAACGCGCAATAAGTAATTTTATATATGTTATTATTTCTGATACAAGGGGAGAAGTTTGAACAGACGAAGAATGTCCAGGCGAAAAAAATTATTTCTATTGACTCTCTTTGTTGTCTTAATCGCCTTATTTTCCTTGCACCAGCCAATAATAAATCTTTTTAAAAGCAAAACGCCCGCGCCCGCTCAAATCGCGGCAACAAAAGTAATCAGCAACGCTATCGAACAGGGAGACACGCTTTTTTCGATATTTGTCCGGCACGGCCTGCGCACTGAAGAATTATTCGCCATGAAAAACGCCGCGGCCAGCATCCATCCCCTAAGGGAATTGCGCCCCGGCAAGGCATACAGTTTCGTGCTGGATGAACAAAACTCCATCAATTCTTTCACCTACGGCATAGACGATGATACAATTCTGAAAATCGAGCGGATTAACAACGCTTTCCAGGCGCACAAATACGATATTCCGTACGAGCGGCGCATCATCACGATCCGCGGCGCCATCGAAGATAATTTGATTTCCGCGGTGGGCGCGGGCAGAGAAGATTACCTTCTGGCGCTGCAGGTAGCGGACATTCTGGCCTGGGATATTGATTTCAACACCGATTTGCGCAGGGGCGATACTTTTCGCATCATCGCCGAAGGATTGTATCTGGAAGGCGAGTTCAAAAAATACGGCAGAATTTTCGCGGTGGAATTTATCAACAACGGCCAGAATTACACCGCTTATCTTTTCGAGCATGACGGCAAGGCTAATTATTTTGACGCGATGGGCAACTCTTTGCGCAAGGCTTTTTTAAAAGCGCCCTTGAGTTTCCGCAGGATCAGCTCGTTTTACTCCAAAAACCGCCTGCATCCCGTCCTGAGAATATACCGCCCTCATCACGGCATCGATTATGTCGCCCCGGCAGGTACGCCCGTCAGCGCGACGGCCGACGGGACGGTGACCTTTGCCGGCTATAAAGGCGACTATGGCAATCTGGTCATCATCTCGCACCGCAACGGCTATCAGACTTATTACGGCCATTTATCCCGACTGGCCAAGGGTATCCACCGGGGGAAAAAAGTGAAACAGGGCGATCTGGTAGGTTACGTGGGAGCTACGGGCCTGGCCACCGGGCCGCATCTGCATTACGAAATGCGCATGGGGCAAAGCCCCGTCAATCCCTTACGGGTAAAGAATGTCGCGGGGGAACCGGTGCCCAAAGCCCTGAGAGCCGAATTCAAAAGAATGACCATTGCGCTGGATAAAATTTTTGTCGCGGCAATCTTTTACGACGTGCGACAGGAAGATAGCAAAAAACATTGTCTCAATCCGGAAATCATTGCTGATTACAAGCCTAAAACAAGGGCGCAAAATCAGGAAAGCTGAAGACGTGTCTTTACCAGAAATACTTTCACCACCCCCGGCAAATAAGTAAATAATTTTGAACATTTAAACAATCAATTTAATCTTTACAAATCGGCGCTATCCTGATTAATATCACAAAAAAGCGAGGGAATATTTTTAATGAGTAAAGCAAAATTGCCCATATACGATTATGATGTGATTATTATCGGCGGGGGGCCGGCCGGATACACGGCGGGAATTTACGCCGCGCGCGCGGGGCTGAAAGCTCTGCTCGTGGAGGGCGCCTCCACCGTCAGCCAGATTACCATCACCGATATGATTGAAAACTACCCCGGTATTCCCGAAGGCATCAACGGTTTCGACCTGATGCAGCTTTTTAAAAACCAGGCGGTAAAGTTTGGCCTGGAAACTCTGGCCGCCGATGTCAGCTCCATCAAAAAAAATGATCCTGACGCGGTCATTTGGGAAATCAGCGCGGGAGATAAAACCGTGCGCGCCTTGAGTATTATCGCCGCCACGGGCGCCCAGTGGCGCAAGCTCGGCGTCCCCGGCGAGGAGGAATTCGCCGGCCGCGGGGTTTCTTATTGCGCGACCTGCGACGGGCCTTTTTACCGCGACAAAGATGTTGTGGTGGTGGGCGGCGGCGACACGGCCATTCAGGAAGCTCTTTTTCTGACGCATTTTGCCAGAAAAGTAACCGTGGTGCACCGGCGCGACCGCCTCCGCGCGGCGGACATTCTGCAAAAACGCGCTGCCGCGCAGAAAAAAATTGAATACGTCTGGAAAGCAAATCTGGCGGAAATTGTCGGCAAAGAGCTGGTTACCGCGGTGAAATTAAAAGATGTGGAATCGGGAAAAATCAGCGAATTATCCGCCGAAGGTGTTTTTATTTTTGTCGGCCGCCTCCCACAGACAGAGATTTTCCGGAATGTGCTGAAGCTGGACAGTGCCGGCTATATTATTACCGATGACAACATGCATACTTCCGCCGCCGGCATCTTTGCCGCGGGCGATTGCCGCGCCAAGCAGTTTAGGCAGGTCGTCACCGCCGCGGGCGACGGCGCCAACACGATATACAGCGCGGAACTCTACATCGCGGCGCTCAAAGGCGAAAGCTATTAATATGCTATATTGACGGCATAAACGCATTTCAACTTTATCCCAGCGGAGAAAAACAACCAACGCGCTCCGGTAAGCAAAACTAAAACATTTAAGATTGCTTAGCCGCGCTCGCAATGAAGAAAGGGACTGACAATTATGGAAACTTTCATGAGCTTCTGGCAGAACCTGCCCGCGCACATAACACCATACCTCTTCAGCATCGGCTCTTTTCAGCTGCGTTATTACAGCTTGATGTATATAGTCGCTTTTGTCATTGTTTATTTTCTCGTCACTTACCGAATTAAAAACGAAAATTTTAAATACACAAGCGAAGATATTCAGGATTATCTGGTCTGGGCCATGGTCGGCGTCCTTTTGGGCGCGAGGCTCGGTGATGTGCTCTTTTACAATCTGGATTATTACCTTTATCACCCGCTGGAAATATTTCTGCCTTTTACTTTTTCCGACGGCATCAGATTTACGGGAATCAGCGGCATGTCTTACCACGGCGGCGTTATCGGCGTGATTATCATGTCGGTTTTGTTTTGCCGCAAGCGCAAGTTCGACTTCTGGAAATTCGCGGATCTGATCTCACCGGCGATACCTCTGGGCTACACTTTCGGCCGTATCGGCAATTTCATCAACGGCGAGCTCTTTGGCCGCGTCACCACCGTGCCTTGGGGAATGTATTTCCCTCTTGATGCCACGGGCAGCCTGCGCCACCCTTCGCAGCTCTACGAAGCTTTCTTCGAAGGAATCTTTTTGTTCGCAATTTTGTGGATAATCAGAAAAAAGTCGCCTTTTGACGGCGCGCTTTTGGGATTATATATTTTCGGTTATGGCTTTTTCCGCTTCATGATCGAGTTTTTCCGTGAACCCGATTATATGGTCGGGCCGATAAGTATCGGGCAGTTTTTATGCCTTTTAATGATGTTGGCCGGCTGCGGTCTTCTAATGTGGCGCAAAAAAGCGGCAACGAAAAAATGAGGTTAGTCAATGTCGAAAAAATTAGTTATTATCGGCGGCGGTGCGGCAGGCCCTTCTGCCGCCGCCGAGGCCAGACGCGGCGACCCGTCTTTAAAAGTTAGCATCCTGGAAAAAGGCGCGTTCGTTTCCTATTCAGCCTGACCGACGCCGTATTACATCGGTGATGTAATCAAAGATGAAAAAGCATTAATCGCGAGAACCCCGGAAAAATTCCGCGAAGGAGGCATAGAAGTGCTCCTCCAGACAGAGGCGCGCGCGGTCGATTATGAAAAAAGTTATGTGGAGCTTGCCGGCGGAGAAAAAATGCCTTTTGATATACTGATGCTCGCCACCGGCACCCGGCCGCTTAAGCCCGATATTCCTGGAATAGAAAGCCCCGGGGTTTTTTCGCTAAAAAACCTGGAAGACGCGATACACATCAAAGCGTATCTGCGCCAAAACAATTGCCGCAAGGTTATCATCATCGGCGCCGGTTTTATCGCTATGGAAATGAGCGAAGCGCTGCACACGGCAGGCGTCAAAACGACCATTTTTCACAGAGGCGCATTGCCCGCCAACCGCTGGGACCCGGAGCTCTCCCAACTGATGCTCGAAGAGCTCCAAAGCCACGGCGTGGAATTTGTCGCCGAGGCACAAACCAAGACAATCAGCGCGGCGGGAAAAGCACTCCTCACCGCCGTGACAAATCAGGGCGACTGGGAAGCCGATATGATCATTGCCGCGGTCGGTGTCAAGCCCAATGTTGACCTGGCGGAATCTTTGGGTTTGAAAATCGGTCCTTCCGGCGCCATAGCTGTGAACCGCTTTCAGCAGACATCAAAAGAAAACATCTACGCCGCGGGTGACTGCTGTGAGTCATTTCATCGTGTCACCCGGCGCTGGGTGAATATACCGCTGGGCGATATCGCCAACAAGCAGGGGCGCGTTGCCGGCTTCAATATAGGCGGCAAACAGGTAAGGTTCGAGGGCATTGTCGGCGCGCAATCTTTCCGTCTTTTCGGCCTGGAGTGCGCCGCCACCGGCATTGACGAAAAGGAGGCGAAAACCGCGGGGTTCGAGCCGGTGAGTAATCTGGTATGGGGCAATGCGATTGCCAGAAACATGGGACAAAAAAAGCTGGGGTTAAAACTGATTGCCGATAAAGCATCGGGCAAGCTTTTGGGAGCGCAGGCGGTGGGTGAAACCGGAGCCGTCAGCCGCGTCAACGCTTTATCAGTCGCCCTGTGGGCCGGGCTGACCATAGAAGATACAGGTTGGCTGGATTTGGCGTATTCGCCTCCCTATAGCGGCGCCTGGGATATTATTCATATGACCGCCCAGGAACTGCGGCGAAAAATCTGATTTTCTAAAAAGGAAACTTACATGACGCTCTGGTGGATTCTGTTCACGTTGTTTATCCTGGCCATGCTCGCACTGGACCTGGGTGTCTTCAACCGGAAGGCGCACGTCATCAGCTTTAAGGAAGCCCTGCTGTGGACTTCTTTCTGGGTATCGCTCGCGTTGCTTTTCGGCGTCGGTGTTTATTATTTTTACGGCCACCACAAGGCTATGGAATATTTTACCGGTTATATCATTGAATACTCCCTGAGCGTCGACAATCTCTTTGTCTTTCTGCTAATTTTTCGATATTTTCGTGTGCCGCACAAGCTGGAGCACAAAGCGCTTTTCTGGGGGATTCTTTTGGCGCTCATCACGCGCGCTGTCTTTATTCTGGCCGGCGTGGCGTTGATCAACAGATTTCACTGGATCATTTACATCTTCGGCGCGTTTCTGATCTACACCGCCGTGCGGATGGCAATGGGCAAGGGTCGGGAAATTCATCCCGGAAAAAATATCCTGGTGAGATTGCTGCGCAAAATAATGCCGGTGACGCGCAATTACCAGGAAGGTCATTTTTTCGTGGTGAAGAGAGGCGTGCGCTTTGCCACGCCGCTTTTTGCCGTAATTTTGGCGCTGGAAACAACCGATATCATTTTTGCTGTGGATTCCATTCCCGCGATTCTTGCCATTACCAAAGACCCCTTCATTATCTACACCTCCAATGTCTTTGCCATCCTGGGGTTAAGATCGCTCTTTTTCGCCATTTCCGGCATTATGAGGATCTTTCATCATCTGCAATACGGTCTGGTCGCGGTGCTCAGCTTTGTCGGTGTTAAAATGCTGATTTCCGATTTTTACAAAATACCCATTAATATTTCCCTGGCGGTTATCGCCTCCGCGCTGGCTCTTTCCATCATTGCCTCGTTGATTTGGCCCAAGCCCATAGAACAACCGGTAACGAAGGAATAATAAAATTTGCTTATGAAATTCGACGGACAAAGTATATCGCAAGCGCAGTTGAAAAAGTGGGCCAAACTCCATGACGCCAAAGCGCGGCAAGAGGAGGGGATATTCCTGGCCGAAGGTGTCAAGGTGGTGGAAGAGCTCTTGACCAGTGATTGGGAAATCCTCGCGCTGCTTGTCATGCCCGAGAAAGTAAAATATTGGGAAAAACTCCCCGCGGAGGCGGGACGCACGTTTCCCGTCTATCAGCTTTCGCGTTTGCAGTGGCAGAAAATCGGTCAGGACAGGGAACCGGAAGGGATCATGGCCGTGGTGCGGATAAAAAAACCGCCTTCTTTGTCCGCAGCCCTTTCCCGCGCAGCCGGCAATGTTCTGGTTTTGCATGAAATCAACAACCCCCGCAATCTGGGAGCGCTTGCCCGCAGCGCGCACTGGTTCGGTTTTTCCACCATCATCTTAAGCGTTAATTCGGCGGATTACACCAATCCCAAATCCGTGCGCGCCTCCATGGGCAGTCTTTTTCATTTGACAATTGTCCCGGAAATTGATTTATCCGCAGCATTGCCGGAAATCAAAAAAAGCTTTTTTCTCATTGGTTCGCATATCCGCCGTGGTGTGCCGCCGCACGCGGTGCGCAAAAGAGCGGCGCTGATTTTAGGAAACGAAAGCCACGGTCTGCCCGATATACTTTTAAAAGCAGCCGACGAACAGTGGAGTATTCCCGGCAGCGGCAAGGCGGATTCGCTGAGCCTGCCGCAGGCGGCGGCGATTATGATGTATGAATGCACAAAAAAATAAGTTAACGCAAGTCATTGCGAAGCCCGACTTGTCGGGATGTGGCCATCTAAACAAGAGATTGCTTCACTACGTTCGCAATGACAAGTCGGAGTTCTAAATGAAGTCATACATTCAAATATCCACAACCACCGAAACCAAAGAGCAGGCGCAGAAAATCGCCCAACATCTGGTCGAGCAAAAACTTGCCGCCTGCGTGCAGATTTCCGGTCCCATGGAAAGCACCTACCGCTGGAAGGGCAACGTCGAAACCGCCCAAGAGTGGCTCTGCGCCATCAAAACCCGCGCGTCCTTATTTAAAAAAGTCGAAGCCGCGATTAAAAAACTCCATTCCTACGAAACCCCGGAAATTATCGCCGTGCCGGTTGTTCAGGGCACTGAAGATTATTTGCGCTGGATTGATGATTCATTATCATAAAAATACGTGAGGAGAATTTATGCCCGACAAAAAAGAACTGGAAAAAAAATGCATTGATACCATTCGCTTTTTGGCGGCGGACGCGATTGAAAGGGCCAAATCCGGCCACCCTGGCATGCCGCTGGGCGCCGCCGCCGCCGCTTTCACCCTCTGGACAAAGCATTTAAAACATAACCCAAAAAATCCTCGCTGGCCCGACCGCGACCGCTTTGTTCTTTCCGCCGGACACGCCTCCATGCTTTTATACGCGCTATTGCACCTTACCGGTTATGATCTGACGCTGGACGACATCAAAAATTTCCGCCAGTGGGGCAGCCGCACTCCCGGACACCCTGAATACAAACACACGCCCGGCGTGGAGGTAACCACGGGGCCTCTCGGGCAGGGGCTGGCCAACGCCGTGGGCATGGCGATTGCCGAGGCGCACCTGGCGGCGCGGTTCAACAAAGGTGGTGAAAAAATCGTTGATCATTTCACGTACGTGATGGCCAGCGACGGCGATATGATGGAAGGAGTTGTCAGTGAGGCCGGCGCGCTGGCCGGGCATCTGCGCCTGGGCAAATTAATCGTTCTCTACGATGACAACAAAGTGACGCTCGCGGGATCCGCGGGACTGTCTTTTACGGAAAATATCGAATTGCGCTTCAAATCCTACGGCTGGCAGGTGATTAAAGTCGCCGACGGCAACGACGTCGCGGCTATCGACAAAGCAATTAAAAAAGCCCAACGCGAAACGGAAAAACCATCGCTTATCTGTGTTTCCACGACGATCGGTTACGGTGCTCCCTGCAAGCAGGGCAGCTGCGACGCGCACGGCTCGCCTTTGGGCGCCGAGGAGCTGCAAAAAACAAAAGAGGCGCTGGGCTGGGATACGAACGAAAGTTTTAACATCCGCGAAGATGTCCGTAAATATTTTCGTAAGGCACTGGCGCGCGGCAAAAAACAGGAAAAAATGTGGCAGGAAAATCTGACCGTTTATCGGCAAAAACATCCGGCCTTGGCCGCGGAGTTGGAGCGTGTCACGCGGGGCGTTCTGCCCGAAGATTGGGATGCGGCAATCAACGACTTCCCCGCGGACGCCAAGGGCGTCGCGACGCGTAAAGCGTCGGAAACCGTGATGCAGTCCATCGCCGCGAAAGTTCCGGAACTTATCGGCGGCTCGGCTGATTTGAATCCATCCACTTTCACGTGGCTTAAAAAAATGGGGGATTTTCAAAGCCCGTCTTTTACGCCAGACGAACTGCACGGTATGGTGGGCGGGGCGTGGAATTACGAAGGGCGCAACATCCATTTCGGCGTGCGCGAGCACGCGATGGGTTCTGTTTCCGTGGGTATGGCGCTCCATGGCGGCCTTATTCCCTACACGGCGACGTTTTTGACGTTTGCCGATTACATGCGCCCACCCATGCGCCTGGCCGCGCTCATGGGACTGCGCGTGATTTTTGTTTTCACGCACGACAGCATCGGCGTGGGCGAAGACGGCCCGACTCATCAGCCGGTGGAGCAAATCATGAATCTGCGCCAAGTGCCGAACATGACCGTGCTGCGCCCGGCGGACGCCAACGAAACATTGGAGGCCTGGCGCATCGCACTGACTAACAACGCAGGCCCGACTACCCTGATATTCAGCCGTCAGAACCTGCCGATATTAGATCGTTCTGTGTGCGCCCCCGCCTCCGGCACAAATCAAGGGGGATACACTCTCTGGGAATCTTCACCTGAACCTGAAATAATTTTTATTGCCACCGGCTCGGAAGTGTCGCTTGCTCTAGACGCGGCAAAGAAACTATCGCAGGAAGGAATAAAAATCCGCGTGGTTTCCCTGCCCAGCTGGGAAATCTTTGATCGCCAGCCGCGCATTTACCGCGAAAAGGTTCTGCCACCTCGCGTCATGGCAAGAATCGCCATCGAAGCGGGAATAAAATTGGGATGGGAGCATTACTTAGGGCTTGAAGGAGAAACTATCGGCATGAAAAGTTTCGGCGCCTCGGCGCCGGGTCCGGTGCTTTTCGAAAAATTCGGCTTTACCGTGGAAAATGTGATAGGCAAAGCCAAAGAACTGCTTAAAAGCCAAAAGAAATAAAATGAAGGATGCCCCAATTAATTATCACCTGGGAAATTATCAAAAGCTAGCCGAAAACGCCTGGGAAAAAGCAAAAAAAAATGAAGTGGCGCGGCGTATCCGGGCCAAAGACCACACGCTTTGGAGCGTGTCGCCCGAAGAAATTGTCAATCGTCTGGGCTGGCTTGATGCACCCGGGCAAACCCTAAAAAAAATTGACTATATCCAGGATACCCTCGCTCCTCTGGCGAGAAAAAAAATAAAAGATGTTATTTTGCTGGGCATGGGGGGATCCAGCCTGGCCGCGGAAGTTTTCAGCAGAGTTTTCGGCGCGGCGCCAGGTTATCCGCAGCTCACTGTGCTGGACACGACAGACCCCGCGGCAATAAGCAATGTTTCGCAAAAAATAGGTTGGGATCATGCGATATTCATTGTTTCTTCCAAATCCGGAACAACGCTGGAAATAACTTCCCTCTTTCACTTTTTTTACCGCGAGGCGCGAAAAAGAAAAGGCGTTTCTGCCGGTGATCATTTTATTTTTATCACGGATGAAGGGTCACCCCTGGCCCAAACGGCGGGGGAAATTTCGCCTTTTCATATATTTCTCAACAATCCGGACATCGGCGGACGCTACAGCGCCCTTTCCTTCTTCGGCATCATCCCCGCGGCAGTCGTCGGCATTGACGTGAAAAAACTGCTGCACAACGCGCAGGCCGCAGCAAACTCTGCTGACCATACTGCCGTTATGCTGGGCGCGGCGCTGGGCGCGCTGGCTTACCAGGGATGCGACAAGCTGACTCTTTATCTGCCTGCGCGCTGGGAAGCCTTCGGCGACTGGCTCGAACAGCTTATCGCGGAGAGCACCGGCAAAAACGGCAGAGGAATCATTCCTGTTCTAGCTGAACCCGACGCCGATGTTTCCTGCTACGCGCAGGACCGCGTGTTTGTTTTCCTGCAAAATGAAAATGATATTTCTTCTCGCGTAAAAGATTTGAGCGCCGCCGGGCATCCGGTTGTCACCGTTAAAATAAAAACTGAATACGATTTGGGAACGCAGATGTACATCTGGGAGATGGCCACCGCCGCCGCGGCTTATTTTTTAGGCGTCAATCCCTTCGACCAGCCGGACGTGGAGGCGACAAAAATATACACGCGAAAAATAATTGAAGCGCACGAGAAAAACGAAATTGCCGAGGAGCGCAAGCCGGTTTTCAGCGAAAATGATGTCAAAATCTACGGCGATACATCAGGAAATAATTTAAAAGACGTGTTCAATAATTTTTTTAAACAAAGCAGAGCCGGCGATTATATCTGTTTACAGAACTATTTAAGCCCGTCTGCGGAAATTGACAGGGTGGTTGCCCGCCTGCGCGCGGCAATCTTTAAGAAATACAAAATGCCGGTAACGCATGGTTACGGCCCTCGCTATCTTCATTCCACCGGACAGTTACACAAGGGCGGCGCCAACCGCGGCCTGTTTGTACAGATGACGGGGGAAAATAGAGTTGATGTTGCTATTCCTGAAGATCTTAACACGGATCGTTCTTCTTTGAGTTTTGGCGCGCTGAAATACGCGCAGGCGCGGGGTGACTTTCTGGCGCTTGCCGAAAAAGGCCGCCGCGTCATCCGCGTTCACTGCCTCAAAGATGCCGCGGCCTTCCTGAAAAAGCTTGCCGCAACTCTTTAGTTTTCAGCTCTTCGCCTGACTGATCACCCTCAGAACATTCGGCGCGTTGCGCGGCGATGGAGCAGGAATTTCCTTGGGATAGCCGATAATCAGCGGCGCGACAATACGGCAGCCCTCCGGAATGCCCAACTCCGCTTTTAATTTCGGATCGCGAAGATACGCGCCCAAGCCTATCCAGCAGGTGCCCAGGCCACGGGATGCCGCGGCAAACATGATATAGCTTGCCATAAGCGCACAATCGATCTCCAGTGAATGCACCGCCTGGGAACCGACAATATAAATCAAGCAGGGCGCGTTATAAAACACGTTGAATTTATCGTTTTTGAGCAACTCAACATATTCCGGGCTTAAACTTGCTTTTTTCTGTTCAAAATCTTTCAGCAGATTGGCCTTGCTTTCGTCGGAGAGCCTTTTGATGGTTTCCCGGCAGTTAATCACCACAAACCGGCAGGGCTGGTTGTTGCTGGCCGAAGGCGCCAGCGTCGCCTCCTGCAGAATTTCATTGATGATATCTATTGCGACGACTTTTTGCTCATAGTCGCGCACCGACCTTCTTTTTTGCAGAAGCTCCCTAAATGTCATTTTTGTTTTTCTCCTTAAATAAAAAATTAATAATAAGCATTATCAGAATTTCAGATTGACGCCAAGCATACCATTGATCCCCGGCATCGGATAGTCCTTTTTATAAGCGTAGCGAACGTCGGTGAGATTTTCTCCGGCCAGAAATATTTCACCGCCTACCTTATCCCGCCATTTAAACTCCGCGCTAATTTTGCCGTTCAGAATCCAAAAACCATCAACTTTCACGATATTCGCGCCGTAATCCAAAAAGCGGTTATTGGCCACATACTGATCGTCCTGATACAAAGTATCAAGACTTATCTTAAGAAAATCAAACAACTGCCAATTGACACCAGCGGAAGCCATCCACCTGGGCGCGTAAGGAAGATTATCCGGTAATTTGCGCGCCAGCCATGTCCCCCCCACAAAAAAAGAAAATTCTCTTGTTGGATTAAAATTAAGAGTTGCTTCCAGTCCCTGCCTTTCAAAACGGGCGATATTTTCATAGTGAGGCGGCGGCGGATTGGTTATGATAATCAGGCGGTTGCGGCCTTTGTCGTAGAAATAAGTCAAATCTGCGCGAAGTTTTGGCCCGAAGAAGCGGGTGATTCCCGCCTCAAAATGGTCAACCTTTTCCGGCTTCAAGTCCTTCCATCTGGAGTCGCCTCCCCAGAACATTTCAGACTGGGCAACAACGTAAAGACCTGGATAATTTATACCGCGACTGTAAAAGAAATGTAAATCTGTGGCGGAATTTTTCAACACGATACCTGCCTGCGGCGTGAACTGGGCGTCAAAATCACTGTGGTCATAATAGCGAATGCCGCCGGAGGGCACTATCTGCCATCCCCCGTCGAGATCAATTTTTTGACTCAAACAAAGATAGGGAGAAATGATACGGAAAGTTACACGGGAAAATTCCACATCGGGACGCGGCGCCTGCCGGTCAATAAAAACTTTGCCTGAGGTAAAATCAAAATCCGCCCCGGCAATCAGCGCCGAGCCGCTCCAAAGCGTTAATGTTTCCCTGACCCGCAGCCCGTAATTATCAAAATCGGTGATGGTATCGAAGTAAAACAAATTGACGAGGTCAAACTGTTCAAGCCAGCGCGCCTGGCCTTTATTCCAGTATAATTTCCAGTCGCCTTTTATGGCGGCATAGTCGTGCGAAACAGCCGCGACGGTGAAGATATCTTCCAGCTTATAAGTTCCCTGCCGTTCCTGCGGCCTGCCTTCCGGTCCGGGGTCGTCGGCGCGGTTTTTTGACACGTTCGCCAGGAAGAAGACAGACCAGTTGCCGCCAAGTTCTTGCCCTACACGGCCAAAGTAATTTTGCAGCTCGCCTCCGGCGTTATCTCTGTGCCCGCGGGAGCGCTTATAACTCTGCAGAACATAATAATCCGTCCCCTCTATTTTGCCGCCGTGTTCGAACGCTTCCAGGAATGTGCCGAAAGAACCGCCTGTACCCGTGACAGTCGAGTTAAACCCCTTCTCGCGCATTCGTTTGGTGATGATATTGACCGCGCCGAAAGACATATTGCCGAAAAGCACCGGCTGCGCACCTTTGTAAACCTCGACGCTTTGTGCGATATCCGTGCTCACCATATCCATCAGCGGATGGGACCAGACGCCGGCGAATTTGGGAACACCGTCAATAAGTACCTGAATTTCTCCACCCGGTCGGGAACTGCCCATGCCACGGATATACACGGCGCCGCCTTCCGCGCCGCCGAAACTACCCACTGTATTATGACGCGATATGGAAAGGCCCGGTGTCCGGCGCAGCGCGGAAGGCAGGTCCCACGCGTTCAAATCTTCGATTTGCTTTTTATCGATTACAGTTACCTGCCCGCCTGAAGGCATTACTTTGTTGCCCTCGATAATCGGCGAAGCGACAACGAGCACCTCATCAAGGATAAGTGTTTCGTCTTCCTTTTCCCGCGCGGACAGAGAGGAAACGAAAATAAGAACAACGAGTGCCGCTAAAAATATTCTGAAAGAAATTTTTTTATCAAAGCGCACTTCGCTACCGAAAACGGTGGGATTTCTCAATAATCAGGATTCAATTTCCCGTATCAAAAGCCCGGTTGTGGAAACTTTAACTTCAAATTTTGCCGGTTTTTTCAACTCGACAAAAACAGCAGAGCCGTATTCGGCGTCCAGAAACGGTTCCAGGAAGGCGAATCTCGTTCTGAGATCGAACATATTGACCGGTTTTTTTTCGGCAAGCAGAAATACCGTGCGCGTGTTTTTTACTTCTTCCTCGATATCCATGTAGCGGCCCGCCACGCGATCCAATTCGTAAGTGGTATGCAAACCGAGGATATTTACCAGCGGCTTCCACTTGAGAATATGCGCGTCAACATATATCGCGTCGCCCGCCAGGCGAAAAGACGCTTTACGGCCGTCGGGAAATTCAAAATTTGCCAGAAATACTTTTCCCCCCATTGGAGTAGTCGTGACGGTAGCGGCGGTTTCCTCATGTGTCAGGGCGACATATCCCTTTGTCGCCACAGTAATGGTTCCCGCAAGCGCCGCCAGCGCCAGAAAAAGCAGCGCGGCTAAAAGGCTTACTGTTGAACCGATGATTTTTCTATTCTTCACGGCAACGAATGTGAAAATAAAAAAGATCAGACTTAAAACCCCGCCAGCAATCATCAAAATAAACACTAAATTCGGCATATCCTTCCCTTAATTTGTATTTTTAATATGTATAAATTACGGCAGCTCCGGCGGAAAGCTTCTCCGCGTACTGCCCTTCCACGTTAATTTTAAAACCCTTGACCAGGGGAAAAATTAATCCCCCATATCCGCCCCAGCTGGTTTTGCTCTTTATTTTAGCAGCGCCGGCCGCGAAAGGCAGACCGGTAATGTTTGCCCGGGGATAAGCCCTTGCTTCGGAGTAATATCCGTAAGGGCCTGCGTATATTTTTATACCAAAAGGAGCAGTAATTTGCAAACCGATACCGGCGTAAACATCCCACAGGTTTTTAAACTTGAGCTCGGCCGTAAAAGACGAGCCGTTTTCAACTCCCGATACATCGTCATGAAAATTTTCAAAATAATAAGTTCCCTGGATAAAGACGCCCATGCCAAAAATATCGTTTACGGGATAAAATCCCTTCGCTCCCAGCGTGCCGAAAAAACTCCACCTATCTTTGAAATCATTTTTATCCGTAGAGGTGACGCCGCTCGTGGAAAGAAAAGCGTCTCCGATAATAAAATCCGATATGCCCACACGCGCGTAAATACCCCCGTATTTTTTAAAGCCATAACCGGCTTCGGAGTAAATCTGGTTTTGCCGCATTGTCAAGTCGGTTGAATTTTCGTATTTATGTTCGCCTAACCAATAACCGAGGGCGGTGTGCAGGCCTCCCGCGGCGCGAGAGTCTGGTTCCGGAGCGCCGAACAATCCACCGGCAAAAACTGTTGCGGCAGAAACAGCCAACAGAAAAAACCAAATAGCGATGAAAATAATCAGGTGCTTTTTCGTAGAAATTCCTCCTTATTTAATCCTGTTTCTCCACGTTTTCCTTTTTAGTCTGTCCGCCCCAAAATGATTCAAATTTCATTTTTCTTTGCTTTACTTTATTGGCGCGATATTGAGCGTAGGCGTCGCGTATCGCGATATAAGGATCAATCGCCGCATCTTTCAGCGATTCATAATCACCGATACGCAAAGAAGTACTGTTGACTTCTTCATAAGCGCGCACGCACCACGGCACATAAAAAGGATCGAGATAGGAAACTGGATACAAAAAATAATCGCCGACGATATCCGCCGAATCACGCGGGCTGGACGGCCCGAAAATCGGCCAGACAATATAAAATCCGTGTCCCACGCCGTAAAAACCCAATGTCTGCCCCAGGTCCGTATCCTGTTTTTTCAGGTTGAGCTCCTGGCCGGAGGAAGGGTCAAGCAGCCCGCCGATCCCCCAGATAGTGTTTATGGCGAAGCGCCCCGCTTCCGTGGCTGCGCCGTTGAAATCCGCCTGCAGCAGACAGCTTACAAAGCGCGTGGGCGTTCTGAGATTGGAGAAGAAATTTCTGACACTGACGCGCCCCACTTCGGGAACAACAAACTTATATCCCTGAGCGGCGGGCTTGAGCACCCAGAAATAGAGCTTGTCGTTGAAATGATACATGACCCGGTTGAAAGGCTCGATCGGATCGGCGATTTTTGCTTTTTGGGCCGCCTCATCATCGTAATATTCGTCATCCTCGACATAATCTTCATCCAACACGGATTTTTTACCGGCGTCAGCTTTAGCCGCCTCCGAAGAAACCAAAACAATTTTCAGCTCAGAAGACTCGGCGGCAGGTGGGGACGCATGCACGCCGACCGCGACAAAGAATATCGTCATCATCACCGCAACTGCCAAATATTTAGCCAAAGATAAGCGTCCGGAAATATTCATAAATCCCGCCTGCCCATAAACCGCTTATTGTTCCTTTACCCTCTTGCGCAAAATCTGCAGCAAATGCTCGGGATTATTTTTTGCCAGAATATCGTTGAACTGTGTGCGGTAGTTCTGCACCAGGCTGACGTTTTCCACAACCACATCATACACCCTCCAGCTGCCGTCGGCAAAAATCAGCCGGTAGAAAATCGGTATCTCCTGCGAGGAGGTCACAACTTTTGTCTGCACTTCGGCCTGTTTGTCGGAATGAAGGATTTCCCTCGTGTACTCGATTTTTTCGTTGGTATAGGAAAGGATTTTATCCAGATAGGCCTTTTCCAGCACCTGTTCAAAAAGCTCGATAAACTCGGCGCGCTGCGCGGGCGTGAACTGATTCCAGTTTCGGCCCAGCGTGCGGCGGGAAAATTCCACCTCGTTGAACATTCCCTTATAGATAACGCGCAGTCTTTGTGTCTTGGCATCCTTGGCTGCAGGCGCTTTGAGCTTGGGGTCGCGCAGAACGTCAAGCACTTTATTGACATTGGTCTCCACCACGGCAAGCGGCGCGGCGGCATAAACCGGAACGATAAAAACAAAAAGCATTAATACGCTAAAAAATCCCGTCCATTTTTTTTGCATCTGCAAATCCTCCCCTTTTTCTTTCGTCTATTTTTTCACGTCACCAAAGGCGTATTTGCTGATGAGCTCGATGATGTCCACCGGCGACTGGGTTTCAGTGATGACCCCACCGTCTTCCAGCAGATCGCCCGCGCCTCCCGGGTCTATGCTCAGGTAACTGTCGCCCAGCAAACCTTCCGTTTTAATGGAGGCAATGGCGTCATCATAAATTTTTATGCCTCTTTTTATTCTCATTTCTACCACTGCCCTTTGCGATTCCTGATCCATTTCGATGCGAGAAATCCGTCCCACCTGGATGCCGAATATGTCCACCTGGTGGCCTATCCTCAGGCCGGTTACCGAGTTGAACCGCGCCGTCAATTTGTAAGTATTATCCCCGAAGAAAGAAACATTACCCAGCCGCACGGTCATGTATCCGATGGAGATCAATCCGATAACCACAAAGATTCCCACGATGGTTTCTATTTTGTACTTTTTCATACCTACTCTCCCTAGCTGTTCATAGTGGCGGACCAAATTTCGCGCTGGTCGCCCCTGGCCGCGTTTATAATAGTTTCTATTTTATTTATGGGTATTCCTTCGGCAACGCCGGCAACAATAGTAAATGTGATCGGTCCGGAAATCGCCACCAAGCGTCGCACGCCCGCCCAATTCCACACGTCCTTTATGCCCTGACCGCGAAAATCCCTGGCAAAATCATCTAGAACGCTCAACGCTTCCTCGAGATTGGAATGCGGCAGCACGGTGACAATCTCGCTGGTGTTAAAGCGGGTGGAAAAACCTCCGATAATGCCGAAATGCTTGTCGATATACATGCACATGCGCCGGATGGCTTCGTGCACCACATCCGGACCTAAATTAACCATAAGATGGTCCACATCGACAAGATTAAAAACAACAACCGAGAACGGCTCGCCAGTCTTTTTGCGCTGCATTTGGGCGCTGTTGAGAACCTTGAACTGCCGGCGCGAATAAAGTCCGGTAAGCTCCTTCTGCAGCGCCTCCAGGGAACTGATAACTTCATCATTGAAGGGATGGTCAAACTCTTCCAGTTCCTCCGGCGTCCCCTGAAAAACAATCTTGCCCTGGTAAAGAGCAAGCACCCGATTGGAAATAAAATAGACATCGGGAATCTCATGGCTAACCAGTATGGCGGTGAAATCAAATTTCCTCTGATACTGGGCAATCATGCTTAAAATCGCGTTTTTGCGCACCGGATCCTGCCCGGTAGTCGGCTCGTCAAAAAGAACTATCTTGGGATCGGTGACCAGCGCGCGCGCCAGCGCCGCCCTTTTTTGCATGCCGCCGGATAGCTCCGACGGGAACTTGTCGGCAGCTTCCGTGAGTTCTGTTTGCTCAATCCGGGCCATCACGCGCCGGTGGATTTCTTCCTTCTTCAGATTGGTTGTTTCGCGCAGCGGCAAGGCGATATTTTCGTAAACGGTCAGTGAATCAAAAAGCGCGTTGCCCTGAAACATGTAGCTCATCTGCGACAAGGCCTGATTTATTTCCTCCTTGGTCATCTGCGTAACTGGTTTGCCGCGAAAAAGAATCGTCCCGCTGTCCGGCACGAACAACCCGATAATATGCTTGAGCAAGACGCTTTTGCCCGCGCCGCTCAGCCCGATGATGGTCGTTACCTCGCCTTCATAAATTTTTAAGTCAATGCCGTCCAGAACGTTGCGGCCGCCGAAGCATTTGGTAACATTGCGAAATTCAATCAAAGGTGTGGTCATAATTTACTCTATATCAAAAATGAGGTTACCACATAATCTGATACCAGAATCAGCACGCAGGAAATCACGACAGCCGAAGTTGTGGCCATGCCTACGGCTTTGGCGCCATGGCTGTCCTTGCGCAGATGCGCGAAATAACCCTGGTAGCAGCAAACCGTCGCCACGATAACCGCGAAAACAATGGACTTAACCAAACCGTCGGTAATATCATTAATATCCACGTTTGCCCGGATGCTGTTGAAATAAACACCGGGATTTAGCCCCAGCAGTATGACGCTGGAAACATAGCCGCCCATGATCCCGATAAGATTGAAAAAAGTGGTCAAGATCGGAAAGCTGATAATGGCCGCGCTGACTCTGGGACTGATTACATGCCTTAAAGGATCAATGCGCATCGTGCGCAGCGCGTCAATCTGTTCGGAAATACGTTGGATGCCTATTTCCGCCGTGATGGCCGAGCCGGCCCGGGCGGTAATCATAATGGCGGATAACACCGGTCCCAGCTCTCTGATCAGGGACAACGAAACCAGCGTGCCCACCGCGCTTTGCGCGCCAAATTTGGCCAGCGCGTAATAAGACTGCAGGCCCAAAACCATGCCGGTAAATAGACTTATCAGTATGATGATGCCGCTGGATCTCGCGCCGATGTAATAAAGCTGGTTGACCACCTTGGGAAGCTGCCGGGCACGAAATGTTTTCCATAGCGCGGCAAAAAGAAATATTGTGGCCGCCCCCATTGTATCAATCCAGTCGAGTACGGCCTTGCCGATATTGGCAAAAGGCTCGGTCAATTTCCGACCGATGCTCTTTTTCTCTGTGCTTTCGTCAGTCTGGCAACCGTTTTCCGGCAACATGATAAGCATTCCCTCAATTGCAAAATATAGACGTGGAATTTTACATATTTAGCCCAATTCGTCAACCAAAAGCATGTAAAAATAATATGACCTCGCGATGGGCTTTTTTTACTTCTTTGGCAGATTTTTCTTTTTTACGGAAATTCGCGCTCTTTTTTGCGTTTTTTTCACGGGGGTCTTCGCGGCGGCCATTTTTTTGCGTTTCATTTTCGCCCTATAGGCGACACCCGACCAGAAGCCGAAAAGCAGCACCTGCATGGCCAAAACAGCGGCCAATCCGATGCGTACGCCGGAACCCATTGTTTCGGCCATTTGATTGGCCACTTCTTCAATTTCCCGGTAAAGCACCAGCATATTGGTGATGGCGGTGATCAAAGTAAAGGCCGCGCCCACAAAAACTCCTTCGACAATAGCCCTGCCCCGGGAGGTATAACCGATCCAGAGGCCGGTGCCCAGACTGGTGATAAAAGCAAGAAGGGATAAATTGTAAAAGCCGGATGATCCGGTAAGCCACGGATGATCGCCCCGGATGAATTTACTGATCGTATCAATATTTATCACACCATAAATTTCATAAAAACTCACACCGGCGGACTGGATGTAAAGAATCAGAAAAATTAGCTCAAAAGCGAGCTTGATGATAAAACTCAGGGCGACGGCGGCAAGGATTCTGCTGATGGTTATGTATTCAAACATCCTGGTGATGCGCGGCTTGCTGACAATTTTTTCGCTTTTTCGCGGTTTGCTTTTTTCCAGTCTGCGCCTCTCGAGTATTTCGTAAACAAGAGCGTAAAAAACCGGAACAAGGGGAAAAATATTTGTGGGATAAAACTCGAGGCGCAGCAGCCGAAGCAGACCGACCACACCCGCGGACAAGAGAAGCGCCATGAAGAAACTGAGGAAAAGGTTGTTCATGCTCGGCACTCAGGAAGCTGTATAAATTGTGGTTCTTGCCAAAAGAGACGCGTTTTGTATATGAAAAACGATATAACATGTCAAGGCAATTAAGGACGCGGCTGTTTTGAAACACGCGGGCGCTACTAAAACAGACGCAAAAATGATAATCTGAACAATATATGACCAGAAGAATCATGCACATCGACATGGACGCTTTCTTTGCCGCCGTGGAAGAAAAAAGAGACCCCTCGCTTTGCGGCAAACCGGTGGTTATCGGAGGCCGCGGCAATCCCTCGCAGAGAGGCGTAGTTTCCACCGCGAATTATGAAGCGAGAAAATACGGCATCCACTCCGCCATGCCGCTGCGCACGGCTTTCAAGCTCTGCCCCAGCGCCGTTTTTCTGCCGGTTGATTATGAAGCGTACGCGGCCGCATCACAGGAATTCAAATCCATCCTGCTTAACGTGACGCCGCTGATGGAGAACGCGGGCATTGATGAAGCATTTTTGGATATATCTGCTCTTTCCCAAAACACGGAAATTATCGCGGCGCAAATCAAAGCCGGAATAAAAGAAAAAACAGGGCTCACCTGTTCCATTGGTGTTGCCGGCAATAAGCTTCTGGCCAAAATCGCCTCGGACATGCAGAAGCCGGACGGTCTGACCATTATCGAGGAAAACGACATCGCGGAAAAATTATGGCCCCTGCCCATACGCAAGCTCTACGGCATCGGGCCGAAAACGGAAAGTCATTTAAAAAGTATGGGCGTTGAAACCATCGGGCAGCTGGCGGACCTACCGCTGGAGATTCTTATTGAACATTTCGGCGAATCCTACGGCCAGTACCTTTACGAAGCTTCCCGCGGCATTGACGAAAGCGAGGTCATCACCCACTGGGAACCAAAATCCGTCAGCCGTGAAACAACTTTTCAGGAGGACGTCAGAAACTGGCAGGTAATCGCGCGGACACTGGCGGAACTGACCAAAGAAGTGGTCGCGGATTTGCAAGACGACGAATACAGGGCGAGAACCGTCACAATAAAAATCCGCTTCAGCGATTTTCAGACGCTCACCAGGGCAAAGACCATGGCCGGGCACACGGATTCCGAGGAAGAAATACGCAAAGCCGCCTTTGCCTGCCTCCGGCGCGTGGAGCTCAAAAAACGCGTGCGACTTATTGGCGTGCGCGCCACCAATCTGGAGAAAAAGTAGCCCCCCGGTATCTCACGGCAACAACTAAAGACGCCTGATTAAATCACACATAGGTTTTTCGCTCATTTATCTGTTTTCTTTCTTATAATATTATGCTAATAATTACGGCATGATATCATCGCCAAACAATAATTTTTTAAAACAAAGGAGAAGGAAAAATGAAAAAGACCCTAGCGTTTTCCGCGGTTTTACTATTTTTTTTCACTTTTGTATTTTGCGCCATCGCTGATGCTCAGCAATCCCAAAAAAAAGGCGAAGGTCCCTGGCCTGTTTACGCTATTACGTTCGGCGATGGCTTGATATACACATCTTTGGACGGAAATACGTGGACGCTGAGAAACTCTGGAACAAATATACCTCTTCATTCTCTGGTGTTTGGCCGTGATAAATTTGTCGCTGTCGGCGCGAAGGGAACGATTGTTACCGGTTCCCGGGATGGCTTGAATTGGAATACGGTTTCATCCGGCGTTGTTTTAGACCTTTGGGCGGTTATATTCGCGAAAAATATTTTTATTGCCGTCGGAGAAGACGGCGTAGTCATAACATCCCCGGATGGCGTGACATGGACAAAGAACGCGGTTTTATGCCCGGGGCAAATCGTGAAAAACATCACCTACGGATACAAAAACAGCAAATACCATCCGGGTTCAGGGTATTTTCTCGCCATCAGCAACACGGGGCAAATATTCAAATCATATGACGCTCTCACCTGGGAAAGCCAATTAATGAAATACGCGAATAATCTTTCCTGCCTGATTTATGCGAATGATTTATTCATTGCGGTCGGCACAAGAGGAAGAATCATGACATCCGCCATAGGATTCGGGGAATGGCTGACATGGTTTGACCGTTATTCCGCCACAATGGAGCATCTCCTGACCATTACCTATGGCAATGGCACTTATGTGGCTGCGGGTGATGACGGAACAATAATGATATCCCGGGACTTAACATCATGGAATGTTGTCGAATCGGGTAGGAACAGCCGGCTAGCGGCAGCCGCTTATGGACGTGGTAAATTTATTGTTGTGGGCACCGATGGCACAATATTGACATCAAATGATGCGATAAATTGGTCAGAAGCGGCAAAAAATTAAACCAGGCTAGAAAACTATTTTTAAAACGGATTTAACTTTCTGGCGCCGAAGCTTTCTTCCAATCCCAGCTTCCAGAGATTATTTTCTTTGTACATTTTCAATAAAGCGGGTCGTTCGGCGTCTTTACTTAAAACGTATATTTCCGCCGTATCTTTTTTAATTTTACCCATCCCCCATTTACATTTTTCCAATACCAGAACCGGGTCAAAATATTGCAAATAACTATCCCAGTATGCTTTGGCATTGGGTCCGCCCAAACCAAAATCCTTCTCCAGTTCGTCTTTGTTTGCGGCTATATTCATTTTTTTTGAAGCTTTATAAACATCACTGACAATAATATTTTTAGTTTTTGTGCTGAGCCCATCCCAGATAGCCCGGTAATCCTTATTTTTCATTTGCAGAAAAACATTCTCCGCCGCGAAAAGTATTTTATCTGCCTCATCTTCCGCTTGCCCGGCGAAAGCCGTCAATGCTACAGCGACAAATATGAAAATAACCAGAATATTTACGATGATTCTTTTCATTTAAATAATCATTTAACGAGAAAAGGCGAAAGCTTGAACCTTGGAAAGCAAACTTTCGCCTTTAAAATTTTTAGCGACGCAAACAATTAATGATGGACAGGGGGAGTGGAAGACCCGCCGCCACCACCGCCACCGGCCAGGGCGATGATGCCGCCCGCAAGAAGCGCGGCCAGAACAACGGCTCCGACAACAACCGTTCCTTTGCTGATGCCGCCTGACGCGCTTTCACCGGAGGAAGCTCCCGCTGCCGCCGCGCCGGAAGTTGACCCGCCCTGGCTGAAAGAAACCACGGGCGTTATAGCGCCGATGAAAAGAACAACAACTACTAGAGCGATAATTTTTTTCAACATTTTCTTTTTCCTCCCTGAAATTTTTAAAACAGGTTAATTTATTCAGTTATTCATATTGTTGTCTACAATACCCTGATTTTCCTGTTTTTGTCAATAAAAAGACTCGTCATTATAAAATACTTTTTTCCACTCTCCGTTGCTTATTTCTTAACTATTCCAACCTGGTACAGCTTTCGCACGTAAAATAGTTTTTTTCGCTCACCTCATTTTAACACACTGACTTTTGCTTTTTCTTATTGAAATTCTTCCTTATCTTTATCGATATAAATTTTGGCGTTGCGGCCGATAAAATCAAACAAAGACGTCCGGTGGTAGATATCCTGCGCCACGTCTCTGGTCCACGGAGAAACGGAAAAATCATGGACGACACGCGAATCCCGCCCCAAAAACAGGCGCAGCGGAATTGAAACAGCTATACCCTTGTCATGATAACCCCTGTTATACGGGTCACTGAATACCGAAGTGTCGGTAAAACTGTACCAGGCGGAAAGCACAACGCCATTGAAATTCTTGGAAACCGTTACCCGCGCGCCGTGATCGCCGGCTAAAAACCGCCCTGCTTTTACATCCACATACACTTCCAGTTCCGGAATGTTGAGCCGCGTGTTGACAAAAGCGGTCGTGTAATTATCACTCCAGTCACTGTTATTCAAAGCCAGCGGATTTGAAGGATCCCTTTTTTTAACAAAAGAACCGCCAACACCGGCAAAAAAGCGGCCATCGAATAAAGGCACTGCTATTTCTCCGTCGATTCCAGCGTATTGCACCTCCAGTAATCCCGCGGCCACTTTTGCGTAAATTTCGTGTTTGAATTTCGCTATCTGCTCGAACATCAGCATGCTAAGAAGCAGATTATTATCCATGTAATCCACAAAATCAGAGCGCACCGGAATGGAAAGCGGCGTATTTGATGAAGAAACATCATTGAGCGGGTACGCCGCTACTCCCGCCACCAAAGACGCCCCGCGCCAGGGATTTACGCCAACCCAGCCCGATGCGCCGGCGCGGAATTTAAGAAATCCAGATGGGTCATTAACCAGCGCGTTTATTTCCGGCTTTAAACCGTAAAATAAATATTTTTTGTAATTTAGCTTTGCCTCCGGAACCTCATAAACACCGGTCGCGATTTCCGCCAGGTAGAGAAACTCCCCGGCGGTGAAAACCTCATCATGATAATAACGGATATCTTCCCTGCGGGTGGTAAATTCGACTACCGGGATGCCTCGTTCCGTTAAAATAATACACACTTTATCGATATTTTCCGGCAGCATTTTATTTAAAACACCGAGCATAGCTGCCAGGGCGCGGGGCGTGTAAAAATAGCGGTCGTTGGCCGCGACAACCCAGATGGTAGAGCCTGCCGTTGTAACGCCGATATCATAAAATCCTGATTTATAAAGCCCGCGGCTTATTCTTTGCGCGAGTGGGCTGTCCATCAACTCTTTCTTTTCAATGTAGGGCGGGTCAAAGATGGGCAAAAGCGGCCTGCCCAGGGTAAACGCCAGAGAAACATTCACGCCTATTTGTTCGCCGCGTTGGTAGCTGATGTCTATTTCCGTCCAGTCGAAAGGCATGATGCGCACGCCGTAATTGATTTTGGAAGCGACAGGGCCGGAAAAATGCTTCGCCTGCGCCGGGTCTGTTGTCTGCTTCTCATAGCGAATCGGATTATATTCCACCATGAAAGCCACTTTCGGGTGAGGAGTAAACTGAATACCGCCGAAAATTTGCGCGTCCGAGAGCCATCCCGCCGTGTCTTCCAATATTTCAATTCCGAATTCCTTATCGCTAGCAATCGGCTTTCTACCGAAACGGCCGTTGCCGATTCCGATGGTAAAATCGAAAGGATAAATCTGTTTGCTTGCCACTATATATTGACCGGTATAGATTCTCGTGCCGTGCGGATCCATTATGCCGAAAGCCAGAGCCGGCGTATACTTGCCTTCGGGCAGAAACTGGTATTTTATATCAATGGCCTTGTCTTTATAGTTGCCGTAGTCTTTCCAGGTGGGGCTCGATGATTTTGTGTCAAAAATTTCCGTTACCCGTCCGTCTATTTCCAGCCCTTTAAAGGGGCTCACGGTCATATAATAATAGCGATAAGGCGATACCTGGCTTACACCGACGCGGTACCTGCCTTCTTCCAGCACGCGCGCCGTGGGCGTTTCCATCAAACCTGTCCCTCCCCAGTTGGCGGGATAGGTAAAGGGGCTGTCAGCGCAGAGAGCGGCTTGAACCTTTAGCATAACGATGATCAGTAATATTAGCAGAAATCTTCTCAAAATAAATGCTCTATAAAAATATTTTCTGATTGTTTAGATGATGTTAGGCGTTTTCAAATTGTTTTAAATATTTTAAACTGTCACTTTATTACTTAAAACTTAATTACTATTTTTTCTCCAAACCTCTAACCTTCCAAAGCTTCTAACGCTTCTAATCTTCTAAACTTCTCACTTTTGTGCTTAACTCTTAAATCTTAACACTGAAAACTTTTCTGCTTTTCACCATCCACAGCTCTCAGATGCGCTTAACCGAAATCTTAAAACTTAACTAGTGAAATATTAATTCTTATTTCTAGCTGGAATAAATTCTTTCGAGCGCCTCTTTCATGCACCGCTGCAGGCAATCCAGGCGACGCAGCGTAAAAGGACGCACATTTTTCAGAGAGTTATTCCTGAAGAGGACAAGCGCGGCTTTAACAGGATTTCCGGCGCCGACAAGCATTTCTATCCGCAGCATCCCGCTGTCGGTGGCGTTTTTTCTCCGCCAGGCGAACATTTGTTCCGTTCCCGGCGTATTTTCTCCTTTTGTTTCTGAGTCCGCCTTTTCCGTCACGCGCAATTCACCGCCATCAAATTCCATAAACTCAAAGGCCCGGCAGAGATTAGCCCACAGAGAATCCATATTTTCTGAACTTTTTATTTTTGACTGTAAATCAAGAAAATTGCCGCTGTAAGTAGAGTGCCTTGTTGCCTCGGTTAAATCTCTTAACCAGACGTATAGTCGGTCAAAGAAAAACTTTTCAAAATACCCCAGCTTCTTCACGGCAAATAGCGCCAAAACCAAAAGAAGCGACAGAAAGAGCGCGATCCATCCATTTCGTAAATGAATCATAATAATCGCCACGGCACAGAGCACGCAGGTAACGGCGTATAATATTAAAACTACACGTTGATAACTTAATCCTTTTTGAAATAGTTTGTGATGAATATGCTCGCTGTCCGCGCGGAAAATGGCTTTGCCGGAAAAAAAACGGCGGATGGGAGCGAAAATCGTGTCAAACATAGGCACGCCAAGCACGACCAGCGGAATGAGAAAAGCGGTGCCCAGCGTTGTTTTAACCGCGGCGATTATGGAAAAGGTGGCGATTACATAGCCGATGAAATAACTTCCCCCATCACCCAGAAAAATACTAGCCGGATTGAAATTATAATATAAAAATCCCAAGAGGATGCCGCTGAGAATGGCAAACTTCAATCCCATCAGATAATCGCCCTGAACAATGCTTATCGAAGCCATTACAGACATGGCAAAAAAAGTAATGCCCGCGGCCAGCCCGTCGAGGCCGTCAATCAGATTGATGGCGTTAATGAACAGAAGAAACCAGAATACCGTAATTGCCCAGCTCAATAGGCCAAAGTAAACTCCCGCCACGCTGAAGCCCAGGATGCTTTCGATTCTCACCCCGCCGTAAAAAGCCAGGGAAGCGGCCAATATCTGCGCCAGAAATTTAACTTTGTGTCCCAATCGTCGGAAATCGTCAAATAAACCTACCGCGAATATAAACAGGCCGCCGGCGAGATAAAAAGTTCTTTGTGGCGTCCAGCTTAAGACATTGTATATGTCGCCCAGCAGAAATTTACAAATGCCGACGGACAAAAACAGGGATATCACGATCGCCAGGCCGCCGATTCTGGGAACGGGTTCAGTATGGATTTTGCGCTGCCCGGGCTTATCAACCGCGCCCAGTTTAATTCCGACCCAACCGACAAGCGGCGTGATAAGTAATGACGAGGTAAAAGCGATCAGTAAGGCAATGAAAATCTTCAGCAAGAAATCTAATCTCCATTTTCACTGGAAGCGTTAATGGCTTGCAGTTTTAAAAGCGAAGATTTTTTAACCTTTAGCCAGGAAAATAACAACTGGCCGAAAGTATAGGTGGTTATTTTTTTAATAATATTAGATATATAAAAGTGGCTTCACAGAATGCCGATTTGCTGTTTCTGCAGGTAAATGGCAACGGCATGCGCCCGGTTAACGGCATTGAATTTCTTCATTATATGATCAACGTGGAATTTCACAGTGCTTTCACTTATGTTCAGAATTCTGGCGATATCCCAGGTGCTCTTCCCATTCATAATCCATTTCAATATTTCTTTTTCACGGTCTGTCAGGCGTCGGTCCTTCAAAAGGGGGTTCGTGGAAAGAAGCTCATCATCATTGACTTGTCTGCGTCTGCTGATAACGCGTCCCCCAAGAACATTGCCGATAATATTTCCATCTTCATCAGTTAACAATCTTACTCTTATTTCCAAAGGCACATAGCGGTCTTCCTTGTGACGCACCCTTGCTTCGTAGGTAATTTCACGCCATCTTTTCCGCGTGTATTCACGAAAAAGATCTGTTACCAGATTTGCATCTTCCGGATGGGCCAAATCTATACTATTGATGCCCTTTAATTCCTCCGGTTCATATCCCAGGATTTCCCGTGAATTTGAGACATACTTAATGACGCCGTTTTTGTCCAGCAAAGCGATAACATCTGTTACATTTTCCGCGATCAGGCGATATGTCTCTTCTGACCTTGCCCGTCTCTCTGCTTCGCGCTTGCGCTCGGTGATATCCCGGATGATAGCCCAGATGCTTACGGGTTTACCTTGCTTATCCCTGAGCAGAACGGCGCGCAACTCCACCGGAAATACCGTGCCGTCTTTGCGGATGTATTCTTTTTCATAAACGTCCGAGTAGCCCCTGCCGAACAACTGTTCTCTTATTACTGTGTCCTCAAACTTATGCCATTTCTCCGGCGTTATTTTACGGAATTCTACTTGCCGAAGCTCTTCCGGGGAATAACCCAGCATATCAAGGAAGCTGTCGTTAAATTCGACGTAACGGCCTTTCATATCAATATTGGAAAAGCCATCCATCATACTCTGGTGGAGTTGCCGGTACTTTTCCTCCGACCTTGCCAGATCTTCTTGAGATCGCTTGCGCTCGGTGATATCGTGGATAATTGCCCAAATACTTACGGGTTTTCCTTCCTCATTAGTGATCAGGACGGAACGCAGCTCTATGGGGAAAACCGTGCCGTCTTTGCGTATGTATTCTTTTTCGTAAGTTTCCGTGTATCCTCTGCTGAACAGCTGATTTTTTACCAGATAATCCTCCAGGGCGTGCCACCTTTCCGGGGTTAATTCGGAGTATTTGAGCTTCAGCAATTCTTCTCTGGTATAGCCGGTCATCTCCTGCAAGGCTTCATTGCAGTCGATAAAGTAACCTTCCATGTTAACCTGGGCAAAGCCGTCTATCATGCTTTCATGAAGTTGCCGGTACTTTTCCTCCGACCCCTTCAATTTTTTCTCCGCTTTTTTGCGCTCGCTTATGTCACGCACTATCGCCCAGAAACCAACGGGATCACCTTTATCATTCTTGAGCAGGGTGGTGCGCAGTTCCACCGGAATGATTCTGCCGTCTTTGCAGATATATTCCTTTTCAAAAATATCCGAGTATCCTCTTTCCAGTATCTGTTCCTTGATGATTTTATCCTCAAGGGCATGCCATTTTTCCGGAGTTATTTTTTTATAGTTAAGCTGGGGTAGTTCTTCGCGTGCATAGCCCAGCATCCTGAGAAAAGCATCGTTGGCATCTATCCCGTAGCCGCGGAAATCACCGCTGACAAAGCCATCCATCATGCTTTCATACAACTGTCGATACCGGCTCTCCGAAGACCTTAACTGCTCCTGCATTTTTTTAAGTTCGGTAATATCTTTGCATGTGCCTTCATGATACAGAATCTTGCCTTGTTCATCCTTCACAACATGCGCGCTGATTAAATGCCAGACGACATTTCCGTCTTTGCGGCGAAATTGCACTTCCATATTATCGACAAAACCGTCTTTTTTGAGGCGTGCAATCACTTCTTCGCGGTCCGCGGGGCTCACGTAGATCTGCGTTTCGATATCGTCGATATCCATTATCAGCTCTTCGGGAGTTTCATAACCTAGCTGGCGGGCGGCGGTAAGATTTGCGCTTATGAATTTTCCCTCGGGGTTTACCTGATAAATTCCTACCGCCGTGTTATTGTAAATATTGAAATATTTATCTTTGCTTTTTTTAAGCTCCTCCTCCGCGCGCACGAGTTCTGTTATATCTTTGATTGTGCCTTCATGGTATAAAACCTCGCCATTATCATCACGAACAATATAGACGCCGGCCTCAACCCAGATAACATTTCCGTTTTTCTGACGAACTTGCAGCCGGTAATCTTCAATGAATCCGTTTTTTTTTAACAACGCCAGGGCTTTCTGCCGGCTTTCGGGGCTTGTATAGATTTGATGTGTTATATCTTTAACCGTATCAAGTATATCTTGGGGAGATTCGTATCCAAGTACGCGGGCGGCGGTTTTATTAACCGTTATAATGCGACCTTCCGGTGTTACCTGATAAATCCCGATCGGCACATTATTAAACAAGGAGCGGTACTTTTGCTGGCTTTTTTTCAGCTCATCCTGAACCTGTTTAAGCCCTGTAATATCTGCCATATCTATCAGCAGGTATGCTTCGTTCTCCATTTCAATTTTAAAGGCGCCCAATAAATAATATCGGGAGTTACCGTTTTTCATCCGGAAGTTCATTTCAAAATTGTTGATACTCCCATGTTCGTTAATATGTTGGATAAACAAATCTCTTACTTCCGGCGTAATTAATCCGATCTCTATTGACGAACGGCCGATGATTTCTTCACGGGTAAGACCTATCATCCGCGCAAAAGTATCGCTTGCCTGAATAAAGATGCCTTCAGCAAGCGTAGTGATGGCCACAGGGATTGTGCCTTTTAAGAATATTTGAGAAACTTTATTTTTGTCGGCGCTTATTTTTTCGAAGATTTCTTTGTAATGCTCCGTTTTACTTTGATTTGTATCGGGCGGGTAATTTTTCTTGCTCATACTGCCTGTTTTCTCCGTTTTCCGCGCTGCTTAACCATACGAAAGAAGACCTATGTTTAGGTGGGGATATTATCATGAAAATTAGACATATCAAAGTAACTTTTCATAACGTTCAGCCGTCTCGCGCCTCCAACGCTGTTTGTCCTCGCGAGGGCGTAGCCCGTGGCGATCTCAAAAGTTCCCTCGCTTTGCTCGGGACAAGGCTTCGCTCATTACCTTCGCGCGCAAAGACATTGCGACACAGTCTCGCATGCCTGGGTGTGCTCGGGGCTGCCGCATGGCGCGCAGCGCCAGAGATGGGAATTCTCGTCATTTTACAAATTGAAGATAATTTTGGTTGTCGATGATTTCAAATAAAGCGTCAGGATAATTTTCTTTCCAGGCCTTGGATGATTTTCGCGATTTACTTTTCCATGCAAACTCATAGCCAAATAATTTGCCGTCACGTTCTTCTACCCAATCAATCTCTTTTTGATCCCAAGTGCGCCAGAAGTAGTTATTGGAGTAAATCTGAGCGTATGATTGTTTTTTTAGACGCTCTGTAACTAGAAAATTTTCCCAGAGTTTTCCAATGTCATCCCGAATTTCCAAAGGATTGAAATTGGCAATAACAGCATTGCGTATTCCATTATCAAGAAAATAATATTTGCTTTTAGATGTAATTTCTTTACGACGATTACGGCTAAATCCTCTTATGTTAAAAATAACAAAAGATTTTTCAAATAAATCCAGATATCGGGCTACCGTTTTGTTGTCAATGCCAAGCTGCCTGCCCAGTTCCGAAAGAGAAACTTCACTGCCCACCTGAAAAGCCAACAGGCGTAAAAGATCTAAAAGCACCTTAGAACTTTTAACTTTTTCCAACTCCAGGATATCTTTCAGAAGGTAAGATCCGGCCAACTCTTCCAGAACCTTTTTCTTATCATGGACCGTTGCTGCAGTCAGGACTTCAGGATAGCTGCCAAATATTAAATATTCATCAAGACGTTTATTCAAGTCATAGTCATTGTAGAGTTTTCCCAGCTCGAGCTGGGAAAGAGGAAAAAGCGTAAGCGTGATTTTTCTTCCCGTGAGCGGCTCCCCCACCTGACCCGCTAATTCAAAAGATGATGATCCCGTAACCAAGACTTTTAAATCCGGCACCTGGTCAACCAGGATTTTCAGCCCCATCCCGACATTTGCAATTCTTTGTGCTTCATCTATGGCGACCAAATCATACCCTTCAGCATAAGTGGTTATTTTTTTGAAGTCAGATGAGCCGAGGACAATCTGGGTATTGACATCATCACCTGAATCCAACTTATATTTATATTTTCTTTCATTTTCAGACAAAAACTTCTTCAGAAGCGTAGTTTTGCCTGTCTGGCGCGCGCCATAAATAACCAAGACCTTGTTGGGTTTTAAAAACGAATCAAGATTATCGTAAATTCTCGGTAAAATCATGATTAATAGGTATCAAAAAAACTATTATATGTCAATTACAAAGAAATAAACTCCCTATAATTAGCATATTTTAAGGAATTGATGTCTTTTTTAGCAAATTTTAGCTCTCTAACCTTCTATTTTTGTTGCTTAATTACTTAAAACTTAATTACTGCTCTTTTCGCTTCACTCTTCACGATTTCTTAAGGCACTTAAATCTTAACTACTTAACTCTTAAATCTTGGGAGCTACCCCCAGTTATAGTGCCATTGGGAATTAGAGTTTTCGGGTGACATAGTTTCTTCTTTTTGTGCAAACTCCTTCGGCGTAAGAAATTCAACTTCCAGATCGGGATGAACATACTTCTCGTAGCCGCCAAGCAGTGATACTTTTCTGTCAAATCCCAGCTCGTCAAAAATCAGGGGAAGATCAACATCTTTATTTATACGTGGAGGATTGGGGACCAAAAAATCCAAATCGGCCGTGCGCTGAAAGGAAATCTCCAGCGGATTGCCAAAGTTTTGCCTATAAACAAGAGGACACCAGCCGCCTATGAGAATAACACTCCGCAAAACATCTTCCTTATTTAGCCGAATCAATATTTTTAAAAACAAATTATGTTCTTTTTCCACGGAGAGACCTTTTTATTTCCTGAATATTTTCCTTAACCTGGCGCAATTTTAAATTATATTCCTTTCCTTGACTCAGACGTTCATTAAGGTCGTTGCGAACCTTTGGAACATCTTTGCCAACATAGTCAAAAACCACTTTTTTACCTTCGCGACGCGCTAGATAGATATACCGCTTTCCGCCCCTATCTTTGACCGATACTGACCCGCGGGGACATCCCGATAGTTTATCTTTGTAGAAAACAGAGAGCTCTTCCAGCCGTTTAAGTTCTTCTTCCAATATGCCTTTTATGATACCCATACCGAATCCTTGCCTAACAATGTTGGCACATTATAAATATTGTTAGGCAATATATCAACAAAAAAAATGCCTAACAATTCATTGATAATCATACAATTGTTAGGCAAAAGTATATATCCGCTTATTGTGACACTCTAAACTTCTAACTCCTCCAACGCCTCCAACGCGGTTTGTCATCGCGAGGGCGCAGCCCGTGGAGATCCCGTATGCAAGAGATTGCTTCGTCACTTCCCGCCACGCTATGCTCGCGGCTTCGGTTTTTTCTCGCAATGACAGCGGTACCTCCAACGCTTCTAACCTTCCAACCTTCTAACCTTCTTCACATTTCACTCTTCACTCTTCACATTTCACTATTCACTTTTATCTAAACCTTCCAACCTTCTTCACATTTCACTCTTCACTCTTCACATTTCACTATTCACTTTTATCTAAACCTTCCAATCCTCTAACGCTTCTAATCTACTAATCCTCTAACTCCTCCAACGCTTCTAAAGCATCTAAGGTGCTAAGCCCCTTCACCCTTCACTGGCGTCAGCCAATTCCCTATTCCAAATCCCAACACGACGCCAATCATATTTGCTATCATATCGCTGATGTTAAAAGAGCGATAAGGCAGCAGATACTGCAGGCCCTCCGTTCCGGCAGCAAAAAGGATTCCCAAGCAAAACCATAGGAGTAAATTCTTGTTCAATTTAACGCCGAAAAAAGCCCAGGGTAAAAACAAGGCCACATGAATTAAATGATCGGCTCGGAAATAGAGAATAAATATATTATGTAATTCTAAATTATTACCTGTGTATGCTACGGATAAAAGAATTATGAGACCAACATATATTGAGAATATTATTTTTACTGTTCGTTCTGACTCTGCCAATCTTCCAAAACCTTCCAACCTTCCAACCTTCCAACCCGCTAACCCTCTAAAGCATCTAATCTTCTAACCTTCTAATCTTCTAACGCCTCTTGTATTCTTCACCATTCACTCTTCACCGTTCACCATTCACGTTTTTTCTTCCCTTAAATCTTAAAACTTAATTACTTAACCCTATTTTTTTACATAATCCCTCATCAATCCAAATTTGTAATTCTCACAGAGCCACCGCAACTTGGGAAAGGTCGAGCGTAGATTCACATAAGATTTGAAGCGCCGATGTATTTTGAGCGGCAGGCGCGGATGCGCCGGGTCAACCTCACGCGGATGAATATAAATAACTGCGGGCCGTCCTTCTTTTTGCAGTTTGCTGATACCCCATTTGATTAAAGGAATTGGTGAAATCCGTAAATATCCGCCGCCGAAAAAGCTTACTCTTTTGCCACAGATTTCAATAACTGACTGTGGAATTTCCAAAAGAACACCGTGGGAAGTTTTAATCTCATGCGGCTCTAGTTTAAAATCAACTATCCCGCCATGCCCACGTTTCGCCGGAAAAACGCTAGAGTCATACAAATAACCGGCGGCGCGGATTTCATCAAAAAACCAGGGCGTATCGGATGTAGTTCCAAAGCCCGCCGCACGGAAACCGATAACTTCCTGCCCGATGATATCTTCAATAACCTTTTTACCATGGCGGATATCATCTTTAAATTTTTCTCGCCCTTCTTCATAAGCTAAAACATGCCTAAAACCGTGGCTGGCAATTTCATGCCCTGCTTTCGCACATTGGCGCACAAGATCAGGATTTTTTTGCGCCGCCCAGCCCAACCAGAACATCGTTGCCTTTACCTTTTGCTCATCTAGAATGGCAAAAATCCGCTCCATGTTGCGCGGCAGACGCGCTTCCAAACCATCCCAGTCGGCAAATTTAGGCACTGCTGGATCATCAAGGATATGAAACCATTCTTCAACATCAACGGTTAAGATACCTACAGTTTTATTAGAGGACGTCATTATCCCCCCAACTGATTGACCATGCTTTAGGATTATTAACTAAATGTTCAATAGAAGGGTCAAAACACCGCGCGCCGAAATATAGATGTTGAGGAAATAGCTTTTCATGCAGCGGTATAAAAAAATGTCGTCTGAACAAACTACGATACTTTGAGCCGGGCGGCAAAAGAGCGCTGGCAAAAAAAGCGCCGCTGTTACTAGCAATTTCAACAATATACCTGATAAGTGTATCTCCCGCCTTCTTAAAATTAAGATCAACCATGTAATCCAAAACAAACAAAGTAGAACCAAATTCTTTATCGACCAAATCGATTACCGCATATCCAACTGCCGTTTTTTCAAACCAAATGGTTATAATTACATATTTGCTTTCCGGACGTTCGACATAACGCCAATTGAGATAAGTTTTATCACGGGCTACCCATAAAGAATGCTGATTTTGGCAACGCATCCACAAATCATCAGCCCAGTCATTAAATTCTGTTACGACACTAAGTTTATACTCGCCTGATTTCATTTCTGAGAAGGTTTTCTCCAGGCCTGTGTTAATGCTTTTCTTGTTTGATTGATCATCTTTTACTTTTTTAGCTAATTTTTTAAAAAAATACTTTGTGAAATTCACAGGCCTAACGTGCACGGGCGCAGACATTATGCGCCGCCAATTGAGATATTTCTCAAATCCATGAATAGAATTACTGTTAGGAAAACCATATATAAAACCATGGCCTGCTTTCTCTTGCTCAGCGTATAGCGCTTCAGCTGTATTGCGAAAAATGCCCAAGCCGCCATATTCCGGATCTGTCATCGTATCATGTGAAAGCGCCGCGAAGATTTCTTTCCCATCCGCATATACACGCAAAGGACTTGCAGTATATTGCCCGACAATTCTTTGCTTATCCCATGCCAACTTAACAAACAGTCCGCCAGCAGGATTCTCCAGAAATTCCCACCGCCAGTGGCGAAGACTTTCCGTTTTGCCCATCGGCTTACCGAAAACCTTTTCAAACAAGGCGCAAATTGCCGCTTCATCGCCGGGCTTATAATCCCTAATTTCGAATGACTTCTTCTGATTTTCGATTTTCTTTTCAGACATCGGCAAGGTGTTTCATGTATCGGATATACAAATCTGAAACTCTATCCCATGTAAAATTTTCCACAACGCGGCGGTAATTGCTTTCTTTTTGAAATTCTAAATCCTTGTGGTTTTTTAAGATGTAAAGAAGCTTATCGCAAAGATCGTCAACATCCTCATATTTAACCCACACACCGCTGTCGCCTAACGCTTCTTTGTTGGCGGGAATATCCGAAGCCAGACAAATTCTTTTGTGACTCATGGCCTCCAGCAACGTAATAGGCAGACCTTCCAGGGTAGAAGGTAGACAAAACGCAAAGCAGTTGCTTAGCAGCTTTTCCTTATCGTTGCCGTAAACAGCTCCGGTAAATATCACATTAGGATTTTCAGCGCCCAATTTGTGCAGGTATTCAACATATTGCAAATCGGCATCGTTGCTGCCGGCAATCACCAGCTTTTTCTCTTTAATGCCGCTTTTATTGAACGCCTTTATCAGATAGTCGGGATTCTTATCCTGCACAAGCCGTCCTAAAAACAAATAATAACCTTCATCTTCCAACTTATATTTTTTCAGGACATCGCTTTCATAATTTTCGGCGGGCAGGTTAACCGCGGTGGGAATTGTCACACATTTCTTGCCGTATTGTGTCAGAAAAAAATCGGTCTGTTCCTGACTGACGGCAGTGATGTTTTTCATCATCTTTACAGTCAGCCATTCCATGAACTTCATTATTTGCTGCTGCAACGAAGTATACTTTGTTCTCTTCCATTCCAAACCATGACTCTGATAAATAATCGTTTTCCCGCAAACAGCGGCAAGCCAGGAGGCAAGCAAAGGGGCCCAGCCGTTATAGTGGTATATCTGTGCGTCCCGTTCCTTTAAAACGGCATAAGCCGTCGCCTTGTGCCCTAAAAGTATTTTGCACAAATATCTGCCACCAATGGATTTATTGTGCACCACCTTAACGCCGTTCACATATTCAACTTCATTTCTATCGCTTTCACAAAAAACAACGGGTTCATGTCCTTTATTTTTTAGGCATGTCGCAAGATTATACATATAGTTTTCTATGCCGCCTATTGAATGAATGTCTCTGCCGCCGATGAAGATAATTTTCATGATTATTTTTTTCTGATTCCCTGTTTTTCGTTATTGCCGACATTATAAAAAGGAATACATTGCGGCCTTACGCCCATGCCACGTAAGTAAACAATATCGCTGATTATCATGGACATTAATAGCCCTTTCTTTTTCCGCTTGATTCCCATTGCCATGCTGTCGCGATGATGTTTTCAAGCTGATTATAGTTGCTTGTCCATTTCAGAACATCCTTTGCTTTACCTGAAGACGCCACCAGAACAGCCGCGTCTCCTTCTCTGCGTTCACCGTATTTAATCTTGCATTTTTTACCCGCTATTTTTTCCGTACATTGAATAACCTCATTTACTGAAAAACCCGTTCCGTTTCCCAAGTTAAATACATCTGATTTCTTTTGTGATAATAAGTATTCCAGAGCAAGCACATGGGCTGAAGCGAGATCATCTACATGTATATAGTCGCGGATACATGTCCCGTCTTTTGTCGGGTAATCAGTCCCGAATACGTTGAGCGTATAGCTATCATCTAAAATAGCCCGCATAATTAGAGGAATTAAATGGGTTTCGGGAATGTGATTTTCACCGATATCGCCAGATGCAGACGCTCCTGCGGCGTTGAAATACCGCAGGCTGATAGATTTAATGCCATCGGAAATATCCAGGTCTTTTAAAATTTCTTCAATATAGAGCTTGCTTCTTCCATAAGGGTTGATTGGGTTTAAGGGGCTATTTTCAGTAATCGGCGTTATTTCCGGCATTCCATAAACGGCTGCTGAAGACGAAAAGATAAAATATTTAATCCCGCTATCAACCATCGCCCGAAAAAGCTCCATGGTATCTGCTAAATTATTTTTATAGTATTTAAGCGGCAATTTAACCGATTCACCGACCGCAATAAAGGAGGCAAAATTTATTACGCACTCTATTTCTTGTTTCTTGAAAACGGCTATCAACTTATCGTAATCTCCGATATCGCCTTCAATGAATTCAAAATCCCCTACAAATTCCTTATATCCTGTTGATAAATTATCGTAAATTACCGGTACGTAATTTTTAGCAGCAAGCTGCCTTACCGTGTGACTACCGATGTAGCCCGCTCCACCTGTTACTAATATTTTTTTCATTTAATGCACCTGAATATACAATCTTCATGCCCCACCGCCTATGAAGATGATTTTCATAAATTATTTCTTTCTAATTCCCTGCTTATCGTTATTGCCGACATGGAAAAAGGGGATGCATTGCGTATCCACGCCGAAACCTCGAACAGATTTCAATTTGCTTTTTACGACCCAAGGCATAATATGGCGGATGTATTTTTTCATTACCGGCGAGGCAGTGCCGATCATCCAACAGCTTTTCGGGCAATGGGCAACCTTTTCCCTTACCGCTTTTGCTTTTTCGCTGTTCCATATTTCCATAAAGTCGCTGACATCATTCAAATTGCCCATACTTTCGAACCAGTATTTTTCTTCCATGCCGTTGCAGGGCAGGACTTCGCCGTACGGATCAATGAAATAATTCTCCGTTGCCGCTTCGCATGGCAGCAATCTGCGGCCACCCCGGATATAGTTAATCAACCCTAAATTAAAGAAGGCGCGGAACCACGATTTCGGATGTTTCTCTTCCAGCAACCTGTTGATTAAGTCTTCAAAATTGCCACAGACTTCTTCAATATTCGTTATGCGATTGTCATATTTATGAAAATAAAAAGAATTATGAAAAGCCGCTGTGGCAAACTCAAGGTTTAGATTCTTGCCCAGTTCATAAAGCCATAGCATATCTTCGGAGTTATTGTTCGAGACAGTAATACCGAAACCGATGTCTTTCATACCCATCTTTTTTAAACCTAGTAAGACCCTCAAACCACGGTCAAAACCTCCAAGTTGACCACGAAGCTCGTCGTTCTTTTGCGAAAGTCCCTCAATGCTCACCCGAAAACCCAGTTTCGGAAATTCTTTAGCCAGCGCGAATATACGCTCTTCAAACCAACCACTGGTGGAAATGACAACGCGGTTTGTCTTTGTAAAAAGAATACGAATAATCTCAGATAAATCTTCTCGGATAAGCGGTTCGCCGCCGGTTACATTAACCGCGTCCATACGGGGAAGCTTTTTCAAAAGCTCCGGTTTGAATTCTCGACTTTTCTCCGTGGGGTTCTGCCAGATATTGCACATCTGGCATTTCATCGGGCAGCGGTAGGTGACAATGATTGAAGCGTCCATAGCAGAATTATTTACTCAGTTTAATTTTTTCTTGAAAGATATAACTTTTTCGTAAAAATCAATCAGCTTTTGATAATACGAGCTCTCATCAAAATTATCCGCCGCAAATTGCAGGGCGTTATCACTCATCGACTTATACTCATGCTCATTTAATTTACTGGCTAGCGCAACAACATTTTTTAAATCTTCCACATCCTTTGGAGTAAACAAAAAACCTGTTTTCCCATCCGGCAGAATTTCCGGAATGCCGCCGATTTTTGCGCCTATCACTGGCACACCCATGGAATAGGCCTCGATGACCGTCATCGGATTATTTTCATACCATTCCGAGGGCACAATCACAAACTCCGCCTCCGAAACTATTTTTTTTAAAAGATTACTTGTTTTAAATCCCAGAAACTCTATATTTCTAATTTGATTGCTGCTGACATAATCATTCAGCTCTTGTTCTTCCGGTCCGGTGCCTACAATTTTTAGCGGTAAATCCGGCATGCGACGGAATGCCTCAATAAGGTTATGTAGCCCTTTTTCGTGTGACAACCTGCCAAAGTACAAAAAATATTTCCTTTCATTCTGTGCCAAATAATGACGGTTTGATTGCTCCACAAAGTTATACAATACTATATCAGGTACTTTAGAAAAGCCGGGATTATATTGCAGGTGTTTTTGTTTTGCGAAGTTGCTGACATAAATCACACCATCCAGATTTTTAACAGGTGAGAAGTAAACATTTCTGAAATACATTTCCACAGCCATAATCAGGCTTTCTAAAATATTGCCTTTTGAGCATCTTTTGACGGCACACCAATAAAAACGCTTACCTTGACATTTTTCGCACACATTGCCGCTTATATCGGTAAAAGTATAAGCTGGACAAACCATTCGATAATCGTGTGCTGTGTGCACTAAAGGGATTTTGTGTTTTTTTAAAACAGAAAAAATGGAGGGTGAAATATTGCCCCAAAAAAGATGAGCATGCGCGATGTCCGGTTTTTCCGCCTCAATCAATTTTTTTAGTTTTTCTTTTGCCTCGCGGTTATAAAAATAATTCTGCACGCCTTTCCAACGCGACACATTATTGATATTGGTAATAAAATATTTGCTCTGTTCACATGGCAGATTTTCCGGCATATTACTTGAAAAGAAAATTACCTCATGGCCTTTTCTCTTAAGTAACTCAGCAGTATTAAAATAAACAGATTCCGATCCGCCACGACGATAATGGAAATTATTAATTTGCAGGATTTTCATTTTCTATTATCTTGCCTTCAAAAAGCAACAATAACAGTAAACACAACAGATAATATTAATATCCACTTCTTTTCCCGCTTGATTCCCATTGCCATGCTGTCGCGATGATGTTTTCAAGCTGATTAAATTTGCTTGTCCAGCCCAAAACATCCTTTGCTTTATCAGAAGAAGCCACAAGAACAGCCGCATCCCCTTCTCTACGTTCACTGTATTTAAGCTTGCATTTTTTGCCTGCTATTTTTTCCGTATATTGAATAACCTCATTTACCGAAAAACCCGTGCCGTTTCCCAAGTTAAACACATCGGATTTTCTCTGTGATAGGAGATATTCCAGGGCAAGCACGTGGGCTGAAGCGAGATCATCTACGTGTATATAGTCACGGATACAGGTACCGTCTTTTGTTGGGTAATCAGTCCCAAATACATTAAGAGTATAACTATCATCCTTGATAGCCCGCATAATCAAAGGAATTAAATGAGTCTCCGGAATGTGATTTTCACCAATATTGCCCGATGATGACGCTCCGGCGGCGTTGAAATACCGCAGGCTGATAGATTTAATGCCATCGGAAATATCAAGATCTTTCAAAATTTCTTCAATATACAGCTTAGTTCTTCCATAGGGGTTGATTGGGTTTAGGGGGCTGTTTTCAGTAATCGGCGTTATTTCCGGCAATCCATAAACAGCGGCTGAAGAAGAAAAGATAAATTTTTTAATCCCGCTATCAACCATCGCCTGAAAAAGCCCTATGGTATCTGCCAAATTATTCTTATAGTATTTAAGCGGTAATTTAACAGATTCACCTACGGCAATAAAAGAGGCAAAGTTCATCACGCACTCTATTTTATGTTTCTTGAAAACGGATATCAGCTTATCGTAGTCGCCAATATCGCCTTGTATAAATTCAAAGTCCCCTACAAATTGTTTGTATCCGGTCGAAAGATTATCGTAAATTAATGGTATATAACTTTTTTCAGCAAGCTGTCGCACCGCATGACTGCCAATGTAACCCGAGCCACCTGTTACTAGAATATTTTTCATTTAATTCTCCTGAACACCAAAATATTAAAACTATTTTTAGGCCTGATACTCGTAAACCGATAGCATGTATGCAATTTATTACGTTGAAATAAAAAAGCCTTCGCGCCACAGAGGCCATATGTAAATTGTTGGTTTTAAATATTTTCAATTAACTTTTCCGGAATGCCAGCAATGCTTATATAGATTACAATATTCCTGCCCCATTCTTCTTATATCAAACTTTGACCTTATAATTTCTGCACCTCTCTTACCCAAATCTATTCTCCTATTTTCATCTGCAAATATCTTCAATATCAGGAACGTTATTTTTTCGGCATTGCTTTCCACAATATATCCGCTTTTCCCTTCTTCAATTAATTCTCTACTCCCGCCAATCTGATCCGTTGTTATTACCGGCTTTCCTAACGCCATATATTCAATAATTACGTTAGATATTCCTTCGCCATATGTACATAATATTCCAATATCAGCAGCGTAAATTAAATTTTCCGTATTATCTCTTTTCCCGAGAAGTATTGTGTTCTTTATATCTTCTTCGTTACAGCGTTTCTGAATACGATGATACTCTTCGCCATCACCAACAACAACAAAAGTAATTTCTTTATTTGTTTCATAAGTATGCTTTGCTACATCTAACAATAAATCATGGTCCTTATATTTTGTCATTGAAGCAACCATTATGACCATAAACCTAGTTTTTACTCCAATAATATTCCTGATTTCATCTTTATCTGCGGTGACATCAAATCTTTCTAGGCGAACGCCATTGTAAATAAGGCATTGTCTCTTTTTGTTTATTCCATAAGCAAGCAATCCTGCATTTGAGTTGCCGATTATATAATTGGCAAAGAAACAAGATATCATAAAAAATAAATTTGATAGAGACCAGTACTGGAAATATTTTTTTGAGTCAGAGACTAGATTTGCCAATAGAGGTTTTCGCAAAAGTATTTTTGAAGGTACGGCGTAAAATGTTGTCATCGTTCCCCATGTATGAATAATGTCCGGGTTAATTTCTCTTGCGATTTTGTAAAAGCGTACAAACATGGAAGGATCTTTCTTTACCCATTTTCGCTTAAGAATAGTGATAGGGATTTTTAAATCATAAAAATATTTATAGTGAACTTCTTCTTCTGTAGAAACGACATACATTTTATAATCTGTGTTATTTTTCAAATAATGTAACAATTCTATCATCCGGCGCTCTTTGCCACCGGCACGTAAGCTTTCTATAAAAAAAATGATTTTCATTTTATTATTTCGGCGAAGTGATTAATTGCAATACTATTTAATAGCGACAGCAGTCTTTTGCGCATATTCTGTAAATTTAATTATCAAGCCAAGCAATACCCAAAAAATAGTCATATCATAAATCCATGTAGTTGACATAAGGAACATAAAGGCAAATATCAAAACAAGTAAATATTCAATTATTTTTTTATGATGGTTGGTGCTGGGCCCCAGGAAGTAAACCAGTTGCATAGAGAGATGCCTTCTTGTTAAATTAAGAAAGAGGAGGACATCAAAATGGGCAAGAAAGTTAA
>DLNC01000033.1:429-22147 GCA_002478265.1 Syntrophaceae bacterium UBA7520 | reverse complement strand
AATATTTTTTCATAGATGACATAGGTATGTATTCTGGAAAGTGTATTTATTATGAGCAAATTATTGTCAGCGGCCAATAAAGAAGTTTTATTTATGGGCAACGAAGCCATCGCGCGCGGCGCGCTGGAGGCGGGGGTGAATGTCGCCGCCGCTTATCCGGGAACGCCTTCGTCGGAAGTGATCGAAAACCTCGCCTCCGTGGCTAAAGAGAGAAATCTTTATGTGGAGTGGTCCGCCAATGAAAAAGTGGCGGTGGAAGTGGCCGCCGCCGCTTCCTTTGCCGGGTTGCGTTCCCTGTGCGCGATGAAACAAAACGGCGTCAACGTGGCCTCCGATTTTCTGCTGCATCTGACGGCGTCGGGCACACGCGGCGGTATTGTGCTGGTGAGCTGTGAGGACCCGGGCGCTCTATCGAGTGTCAACGAGGGCGAATCGCGCTATTTCGCCCGGATGCTGGAGATGCCACTTCTGGAACCGGCCGATTTTCAGGAAGCCAAGGACTTGACCAAATGGGCGTTTGAGCTCTCCGAAAAAATTCATAACATTGTGATGCTGCGCTCGGTTACGCGTATGTCGCACGCGAGCGGCAACGTCATCTGCGGAAAACTCCCCACCAAGATTCCCCAGGCGCGTTTTGTTTATGACGGACCGCCCGCGGATCCGCTTACCGGGCCGGTAATCAGCACACCGGTGGGCGTAAAGCATAAGCTCCAGCAGGAAAAACTGAAAACAGCCAAAGAGCTTTTTGAAAAAAGTCCTTTCAATAAATACATCGGGCCCTCAAACCCGCAGCTATTAATGATTACCAGCAGCGCCTGTTTTCTCTACAGCAAGGAGGCGGTGAGTATGTTGAATCTGCAAAATCGCGTGGGCATACTGAAGCTCGGCTGCACCTGGCCGTTGCCTACAAAACTTCTGAAAAAATATCTGCGCCTGACCAATAAAGTCATGCTGGTGGAAGAAGTGCTGCCGTTTATGGAAGAAAACATCAAGGTGCTGGCGGCAAGCTATCCCAAAGAAATCGGCGTAAAAAATTTTTACGGAAAAATCGATGGCACGTTTCCCTCTGTGGGCGAACTCAACCCTGACATAGTGGCGCAGGCGCTGGCCGGAATCATGAAGGTGAAATATAAAACATTGCCTGTCTCTTACGCGCAGGAACTTCAGAAAGTGGCGGCGATGATTCCGCCACGCGAGCAGACTTTCTGCCCCGGCTGTCCGCATCGCGCTTCTTTCTGGAACATCAATGCGGCGCTCAAGCTCGACGGCCGCGAGGGGTTTGTCTGCGGCGATATCGGCTGCTACGCGATGGCGTCGCTCAACCCCGCGATTGGTTTTTATACCGTGCGCACGTTGCATTCGATGGGTTCAGGCACGGGGTTGGCCAGTGGTTTCGCCAAGCTGGGAATGTTTGGTTTTGATAAGCCCGTGCTTTCTGTCTGCGGAGATTCCACTTTCTATCACGCGGTGATTCCCGCATTGATTAATGCGCGGCATCATCAGGCGGATATCACTTTTGTGGTGCTCGACAACGCGGGCACGGCGATGACCGGTTTTCAGCCGCATCCGGGCTTGACGCTAAGCGCCACAGGCGAAGAGGTGCCCGCTGTGGATATCGGCAAAATCTGCGAAGCTATCGGAGCAAAAGTTGAAGTAAGCGATCCTTTCGACCTGGAGGCTACAACAAAGAAACTCAACGCGTTTATGGCGGAAAAGGGAACTCTCAAGGTTCTGATTCTGAAACAGATCTGTGCGCTCAGCCCCGAGAAAAAAGGCAAAAGGCAATTTGATGTCAAAGTCAGCGAGGAGTTGTGTCTGGGCGATGCCTGTGGGTGCAACCGCTTGTGCACGAGGATTTTCCGCTGTCCGGCGCTTACGTGGGATAAGATAAAAAGGAAAGCCGTGGTGGATGAAGTGATCTGTGCCGGATGCGGCTTTTGCGCCGCGATTTGTCCGCAAAGCGCGATTATAAAAGCGGAGGTGGCCGCAAGTTGAAAAAACTTTTAGCCAAGGACCCTACAAATATTGTCATCACCGGCGTCGGCGGGCAGGGCAATGTCATGGCGTCGCGCGTGCTGGCGGGCATGCTGGTGGAAAAGGGTTTTTGCGTGACCATCGGAGAAACATTCGGCATGTCGCAGCGCGGCGGCTCGGTGATGAGCCATCTGCGTGTTTCCCCAAAAACTGTCTGGAGCCCGCAGATACCGCTGGGGCAGGCGGATATTATTGTGGCGCTGGAACCTTCCGAAGCTTTGCGCGTGATGTCGCGCTGGGGCAACCCCGAGGTCGCTGTTTTGTCCAACAACCGCGTGGTTTATCCCCTCGGCGTTATCACCGGTGATTACGATTATCCTGAAGAGCAAAAAATAAAAAATATTTTCGCCAAGCTTGCTGCAAAAAGCTGGATGATTGACGCCACATCCATCGCGATGGAAATGGGCAATCCTGTTTTAAGTAATATCGTGATGATCGGCGCGCTGGCGAAAACTGGTTTACTGCCGATTGACCGGCGCGCTTTTGAAAAAGAAATAAACAGGAGTGTCGCGGCGGATAAACGCGGCGCAAATCTTGCGGCTTTTGACGCGGGCGCGAAAATGGTTTAAACTGCCCGGTGAAGCAAGTAAATCAGCGAATACATTAAATGAAAAAGTTAGTTTTGAGGTGAAGCAATGCAAAATATTTATTCCGCGGTAAAAATAACAAACAATGTTTACTGGGTCGGCGCCATTGACTGGGGCATCCGCGATTTTCACGGCTACACGACGCCTGAAGGCAGCACCTATAACGCCTATCTGATCATGGCCGATGATGTCACCCTGATCGATACCGTTAAAGCGCCGTTTAAAGACGAAATGCTCTCCCGCATCAGATCAGTAATCGATCCGGCCAAAATAAAATACATTATCTCCAACCACGCGGAAATGGATCATTCAGGTTGCCTTGCCGAGGCGATCGATCTCATCAAGCCGACTAAGGTGTTCGCTTCGGCAATCGGCGTGAAAACGCTCAAGGAACTTTATCACGACCAGCATGAAATCATCGCGGTCAAAGACGGGGAAACTCTGAGTTTGGGCAACATGAATCTGACCTTCATGGAAACGCGCATGATTCACTGGCCGGATTCCATGTTTACCTATCTGGCCGAAGAGGAGCTTTTGTTTTCTCAGGACGCCTTTGGCATGCATCTGGCGACCATGGAGCGCTTTGATGACGAACTGCCGCAGCACAAGTTGGAGTATGAAGCGGCAACCTATTACGCCAATATTGTTTTGCCTTATTCCGCAATTGTGCTGAAAACGTTGGAAAAAGTGGCCACTACGGGCTGGAAGATAAAAATAATCGCTCCGGACCACGGCCCGATCTGGCGCAAAAATCTGGGATGGATTATCGAGCTTTATAAAAAATGGGCGACGCAAAGGCCCGTCAATAAAGCCGTTGTGCTTTACGCGACAATGTGGCATTCCACCGAAAAGATGGCCCGCGCCATCAGTGAAGCGCTGGCTGAAGCCGGCGTGAGAACCAGCCTTCTTTCGATGAATAAGTTTCATCGCAGTCAGGCGGCATACGAGGTTTTGGAAGCAGGCGCTTTGGTTGTCGGCACTTCCACGCTCAATAATAATCTGCTGCCGCAGATGGCCGATACCATGACATACCTGAAAGGTCTGAAACCGGGTAATCTGATCGGCGCGGCATTTGGCTCTTTTGGCTGGAGTGGAGAAGGGGTGCGCGATCTTGAGGCGATATTAAAGGAAATGAAGGTGGAGATAGCGGCGCCCGCCCTTTCCATCAGAAACGCGCCGAACAAAGGCGCGTTGCAAATGTGCCAGGAATTGGGAAAGACGATAGCGGCTGAATTGAAAAAGAAACTGACTTCCAGTTGAAATAAAACATCAGGAGGATGAAATGAAAAAGTATGTTTGCGGGATATGCGGTTATGTTTATGACCCGGATAAGGGAGATGCGGATGGAGGAATACCAAAAGGCACGGCTTTTGAGGATTTGCCCGATGATTGGGCATGTCCTGTTTGCGGCGCGTCTAAAGACGAATTCTCGCCTGAATAAATACCGGAATAAATAAACGACACGGATCCGGTAAACGACCTCTATAAGGAGATACGCATGGACGAAAAAATTCGTAATGCCCTGAATATGGCATATGTGGGCGAAGCGAAAGCCGCCCTGCGCCTGCGAGTGTACGCGCAGAAGGCCGAGACCGAAGGGTATAAACAGATGGCCAAACTTTTTAACGTCATCGCTTTTTCGGAAGAGATTCACGGCGCGCGCGCTCTGCGCGTGCTCAGGGAAATCAAAAGCACGGAAGAAAACCTGGCGGCCAGTTTTGAATCGGAAAAACAGGTGGCGGAAGTGGCCTATGACCAGTTTGTAAAACTGGCGGAAGCGGCAGGCGATAAAGAAGCGCTTTTGCAGTTCAGCCAAAGCAGGGATGTGGAGGAAACCCACGCCAAACTCTACAAGCAGGCCATGTCGCATTTTATGGAAGAGCGCGAAACGGATTACTATGTCTGCAAAGTCTGCGGCTATGTCGCCGACGGCGTCCTGCCGGATGAATGCCCGGTGTGCGGCGCTAAAAAAGAGCAGTTTGTCGCTTTTGATAAATAGGCAAGAGCGTAATTTTAACGGGCGTTTGACCTGTGAGGTGAGCGTATGAAGCTTTGTCGGATGATCATGGTTGTTTTTGCGGTTTGGTTCTTTTTCCTTCCTGCGGCAATCCTGGCGCAGGAACAAAAGCCGGTTTGGGAATTAGGTCTCGGCGTGGGCGCAATTTATATTCCTGATTACCGCGGCTCTAACGAAGGCCGGGTTTATGCGTTGCCGTATCCTTACTTTGTTTATCGCGGCGATATTATTAAGGTGGATCGCCAGACGATTTCCGGCAAGATCTTTAAAACCGACCGCGTTTTGCTGGATGTCAGTTTCTTCGGTTCTGTTCCAGTAGACAGCGACAAGAATGACGCGCGCGCCGGCATGGAGGATCTCGATCCGACCTTTGAGATCGGGCCGGCCCTGGATATAACCGTCTGGAAAAGCCGTGAAAAAAAATTTGCGCTCAAAGTCAATTTGCCCGTGCGCGCCGTGTTTTCCACGGATTTTGAATCCGTCACTTACGAAGGATGGATAATCAGCCCGCGGCTCAATGTGGAAAAAGGCGATTTCATTCCCGGCACGGGGTTAAATCTGGGAATTTCCGTCGGCCCCATTTTTGCCGATAACGGTTATCACGATTATTTTTACAGCGTGAAACCGGCTTATGCCACGCCCTGGCGGCCTGCCTATAACGCCAAAGGCGGTTACAGCGGCACCACTCTTACCGTGGGACTGAGCAAGGCATATAAACGGTTGAGATTGAACGCTTTTGTCAGCGCCGATTTTCTGCAGGGCGCGGTGATCGAAGACAGCCCGCTGGTGAAAAGGGAAACATCTCTTATGGGCGGTTTCAGCGTTGCCTGGGTGTTTTTCCAATCAAAAGACATGGTTACCGTCGATTATTAGCAGGCGACGAAAAGGTGATTTTAAGGAGCGAAAATGTTCATTATCACGCGCTGGCTAATTATCACGGTGGCGATATTGCTGGCCTCCTGGCTGGTGCCCGGCATCACAGTGGAATCTGTTTGGAGGGCGATTTTTGCCGCGGCCATTCTGGGTTTGATCAATACATTCATCAAGCCGGTGCTGATTATTCTTACCCTGCCTCTGAATATTCTAACGCTGGGGATTTTCACTTTTTTTCTCAACGCCTTCCTGCTGCAGCTTGTCGCCTATATGATTAGCGGCTTTGAAGTTAAGGGTTTTCTGGCCGCTTTTTTGGGCGCGCTTATTATCAGTATCGTCAGCTGGCTGGCGAATCAATTTGTCGTTCGACACAAGACAAAAAAAGCGCCTGATCCGGGTTATATTGACATGGAAAAAGGAGATGACGGCAAATGGCGCCAGCCGTAGAGCTGAATCTCACTCCGGCGATGAAGCAGTATGTGGAAATCAAGCAAAAATATCCCGACTGCATCCTGCTTTACCGCATGGGAGATTTTTATGAGCTGTTTTTTGAAGACGCCCAGACAGTTGCTCCCGTTCTGGAAATCACCCTGACCTCGCGCAACAAAGGAAAAGAAGACAGCGTGCCGCTATGCGGTTTTCCGTATCACGCCGCCGCCGGCTATATTGCCAGGCTGGTAGAAAAAGGGTTTAAGGTGGCTATCTGCGAGCAGGTGGAGGATCCGAAGCTCGCCAAAGGCATTGTCAAAAGAGAAGTCATCAGGGTGATTACCCCCGGTCTTGTTGTCAATGAGGAAAACCTGGCCGCGTCGGAAAACAATTATCTGGCCAGCGTTTTTGCCGATAAAAACAACTACGGCCTGGCTTTTCTGGATATTTCCACAGGTGAATTTCAGATAAGCGAATTTTCCGAGAGCGACGCGTTGCTTTTGGCCTGCACGGGTCTTGAATTCAAGGAAATGATCCTGCCGGTGTCTTTTGCCGACAAACTTCTGGTGGAAGCGCTCAAGGGACAAATGCCCGCCGGCATAGTTAATCATTTGCCGGATGATTACTTCGCGCCGCAAGCTGCCGTGTCGATTATGGAGGAAAATTTTACGGCCGCGGCCCTTGATGAAGCGGGCATCAGAGAAAAGCAGACGGCGGCAACGGCCGCCGCGGCGATTCTACGCTATGTGCAGGAAACACAGAAAATCCGTCCCGGGCACATAACGAGCATCAGGTGGTATAGCCCACAGGAATATCTTGTGCTCGATGATACCGCCCGGCGCAATCTGGAGTTGTTTGTCACACTTCAGGATAATGCCAGGGCGGGCGCGCTTTTTTCCCTGCTCAATGAAACGCTCACGCCCATGGGTGCGCGCCGCCTGCGTTGGTGGCTCAACTATCCGCTTGCCGACGCGCAGAAAATCCGCCGGCGCCTCGGCGCGGTGGCCGAGATTAAAGAAAATTACATGGCGCATGTAAGCCTGCGCAAAACGCTTACGAAAATTTACGATCTGGAGCGGCTGGCCGGCCGGGTGGCGCTGAAGCTGGCCACGCCACGTGATTTGATTGCTCTTAAAACTTCTTTGGAAAACATTCCGGAAATAAAAAGAATGCTGGATGATTTTACCGCGCCTCTGCTTAAGGAGCTGCGAGCCGGACTTAAAGAAATGCCGACAGTAGTGGATTTAATCGGGCGGGCAATCGCGGAAAATCCTCCGCCGCGCACGATGGAGGGAGGTTTTATCGCCGCCGGTTATGATGAAGAACTCGACAAGCTCAGGTTGATAAGCCGCGACGGCAAAAAATGGATTGCCGCGCTGGAAAACACCGAGCGGCAGAAAACCGGCATCAACACATTAAAGGTCGGCTTTAATAATGTATTTGGTTACTATATTGAAGTTACCAAAGCCAACACGCACCTGGTTCCTGATTCCTACACACGAAAACAGACCTTGGTCAACGCCGAGCGCTACATCAACCAGGAACTGAAAGAATTTGAGCAGACGGTGCTCAATGCCGAGGAAAAAATAAATCAGCGCGAACAGGAGCTGTTTGTCGCGCTGCGCAATGAAATCGGCGGCTATATCAGCGATATCCAGAAAAATTCATTGGTGCTGGCCCAACTCGATGCGCTTGGGGCGCTGGCCGAGGTGGCCCAGAAATACCGCTATGTCTGTCCGGAAATCAGCGATGACGATGTGATTGAAATCAAGGACGGCCGCCATCCGGTGGTCGAAGCCGCGCTCAAAAAAGAAGGCTTTGTGCCCAACGACACGCTTCTGGACTTGCAGGAAAACAAGCTGCTGATCATCACGGGGCCGAACATGGCCGGTAAGTCCACCTACATCCGTCAGGTCGCGCTGATTGTGCTGATGGCGCAGATGGGCTCTTTTGTGCCGGCGGCGCGCGCGAAAATCGGCGTGGCGGATAAAATCTTCACGCGCATCGGCGCTTCCGACAGTCTGGTCAAAGGTCAGAGCACATTTATGGTGGAGATGACGGAAACCGCGCAGATTCTCAAAAACGCCACATCGCGCTCGCTAGTAATCATCGATGAAGTGGGCAGGGGAACTTCAACGTTTGACGGCTTGAGCATCGCCTGGGCGGTGGCCGAATATATCCATGATTTACGTCAAACGGGCGCGCGCTCACTTTTTGCCACGCATTACCATCAGTTGACGGATCTGACCGCGACAAAACCCGGCGCGAAAAATTACAACATAGCCGTGAAGGAGTGGGGGGATAAAATTATTTTTCTGCGCAAGATTATGGAAGGCGGCACGAGCCGCAGTTACGGGATCGAAGTGGCGCGCATTGCCGGCGTGCCGCAGGAAGTTATCGGGCGCGCCAAGGAGATCCTGCGTAATCTGGAGAAAGGCGAGTTTGACGAAATCGGCATGCCCCGCATTGCCCGCGGCGCGGCGAGCGGGAAAATGATCAGTCCGCAGTTGAGTCTGTTCGCCGAAAAAGAAGACGAAGTTGTAGCGGAGTTGAGGAATATCGATATTTCCTCATTGTCGCCGCTGGAAGCGCTCAATAAGTTAAACGAACTGCAAAATAAAATAAAGGATTAGCAATTTTTATTTGTTTTTTAGCTCGGCGCCGAGATTTTCCGCCCAATCGTTGATTTTCCGCCAGTCGCGCAGATCGCCTTCCGGCGTGCCGATAAAATATTTAATGATAAAAGCATCGATAAAATTAATTTTCGCGTAATCCAGCTTACCCGTAAAAAGTCCCACATCCACGAAAGACAGTTCATCCTGCAGCGGTTTGATATATGACGCGGCTTTCGCGCGGTTTTGTTCGTTATCTTCTCGCAAAATCATGCAGACAATAAAGCAGGCCACGGGAATATCTTTTAAATCTTCTTTGTTGGTTTTGACAAAATCCATAATCTCCGGCAATACCGCGCCGCGCCGTATAGCGCTGCCCAGGACAACGGCCTGATAATCTTTCACGTTCACAGCTTTTTTCACTGGTTTCACATCAACTAGGGCTCCGCCTGCGGCCAGTTTTTTGCCTATAGCTTGGGCAACTTCAATGGTGGATCCGGCACGCGTGGCATAAACGACCAGTATTTTGAAGGCCTGGTTCTCCCTGCCGTATGAGGATTGCGGCAATTCCATATCTGTCGCGGCGCGAGTAGTCGCGGGCATTATTAATAATGCCGCGAAAAGAGAAAGGAGCAAGCCGAACAAGTAAACGCGGTGGTAATTTTTGACGGTCGCATCTTTTCCGGGAGGAAATGTTTTCATTATATGAGATTATAACCTATTTTTGTTCGGATGTAAAAAAAACGGGAGAGCAAAAGCTCTCCCGTTTTCGGAAAGGAGGTTAAGCTACTCAGAAGGGTTTTTGATTAGTAACACATTCCCGGACCAAAACCTCCTCCGGGACCTCTCGTACCGCCGCGCGGGCCAAAGCCGGCTTTTCTGCCCCAACCATAAGCGGCCAGCTTTTCCTTCTGTTCGGCAGTCAGCACCTTGTTGACTTCCAGACGAAACGCTGTTCTTTTATCTTCCAACTGATCACGCAAAATTCTTACTTCTTTTTGTTTGGCATTGATTTTGTTTCTGTCCGGATCAGCCTCCAGCCAAAGCCGGCGCAGTTCCACGGATTTATCGAACATCTTTTCTCTGATCGGCCGGACTTCTTTCTGATGCGCCAGCTCCAGAGCTTCAATTCTGGTTTTTTGTTCATCGGTAAGATTAAGTCTGTCCAGACCTCTGGCGCAACCATAGCCCATCATTGGGGAATCAGGATTTCCATATGCTCCGCCGGGGCCTCTTCCTTCGCGCGGGCCGAATGCAAAAGAAGGGAGCGCTAAAAGCAGACCCAACCCTAAAGCCGCTAATGCTAGTGTAAATTTTTTCATATTTTATCTCCTTATGAAGTATTTTTTGTTCTCGAAGCTGATTAAGAGCAATCGCTGTGCCATTACTGCCGTCGTTTCCTAAGTTTCTGTAATTACATTATTATTTTTATCGGCACCGAAATAAAAGTTGAATAAATTGTAAGCTTATGGATAATATCTATCCAACTAAAATAGCCGCATGGTTATTATTTATCCGCGGTGTTTTTGAATATTTAGATTATGGTTGGTCGCAAAAAAAAGCTTCGTTTCGATATTTCTTTGTGGATGGCGATTAGCGCCGTAGCCGTTCTGGCGATGATCGCCGCAATGATGGCCATGGCACAGTTTGAGCGCCAGAAAGCAAAGGCTGTGGAGGTTTTTGTGGAAAAAGGCGAGACGCTGATCAAGTCTTTTGAGGCGGGGCTGGCTTATGCGATTGATGGAAAAATCCGTATCTTCAATATGCAAAAACTGCTTATCGCGACGGCGCAGCAACCAGACATAGATTATCTGATTATAACCGATGCGCAGGGCAAAATAATCGCCGATAGCGACCCTTCGATGATTGGGCAGAAATACGGCCTGGATATGGATATTGCGCAAATCGCGCAAAGCAGGGAAATCCGATGGCGCCAGAGCGCCAACCCGGAAGGCGCCGACACTTTTGAAGTTTACCGCGGCCTGTTCCCTCTTTACGCGGAAGGTAAGGAAAGATCAATAAAGCAACAGGATAATCTGGTGATTTACGTCGGCTTTAACATGGATAAAATTGAAAAGGCCGCTGCCAGTGATAAACGCAACACCGTTATTATGGCGTTGGTTCTTTTGGTTATTGGATCATCGGCGATTATCTCTCTTTTCCTTGTTCAGGCCTACCGTCTGACGCGCAGCGCACTTTGGCGCACGCAGGCGTTTTCCGATACTTTGGTGAAGAATATGCCTATCGGGCTGGTGGCTTTTGACAATGCGGGGAAAATAATCAGCTACAATGAAAAGGCGCGGGAAATATTAAAAGACTTTTCTCCCGGTCTGGCGGCAGGAAAAGACATGGCGGTTTTACCCGCGCCGTTGAGAAACTTACTGGTCGAATTGCCCGCGCCCAGCTCTCTTCAGGAACGTGAAGTGGAGATAGTTACGCCGCGGGGCGAAATGCAGAAATGGGAGGCATTGGTTGCAGGCCTTGCCGAGGATGAATCTTTTTCCGGGAAAATGCTGCTTTTGCGCGATGTTACGCAGCTCCGCGAACTGGAAAAAGAGGTGGCGAAAAGCCGGCATCTTAAATCGATATCATCGCTGGCCGCCGGCGTGGCGCACGAAATCAGAAACCCGCTCAGTTCCATCAAGGGATTTGCTGTTTATTTAAAAGAGAGGTTACAAGCCGACAGCGAAGACAAGAAGACGGCGGATATCATCGTGTCCGAGGTGGAAAGACTCAACCGTGTCATCACCCAGTTGATTGAATTTGCCCGTCCGCTGGAGCTGAAGAAGAAAAAAACGCTTGTTTCCGATCTTGTTGATCACGCGCTCGAGTTGATCAAAGCCGCGGCGCAGAAAAACAACGTTAAAATAAGCATTGTCCCTAAAAATAATGAACTTTTTGCGGAGGTTGATCCGGACAAAGTAAAACAGGTGCTGCTCAATATTTTTCTCAATGCCATAGCGGCAATGAAAGAAGGCGGCACACTTGATATTGGCTGGGCGCGGGAAGAAGAAAATATCCGTTTGACGATTGCCGATGAAGGCGCGGGCATTGAGGAGGCGGACCTGCCGCGCATTTATGATCCATATTTTACCTCCAAGCCGGCGGGCACGGGGCTTGGCCTGGCGGTGGTGCAAAAAATAATGGAGGCGCACGGCGGCAGGATTTTGGTGGAAAGCGCCGCGGGAAAGGGAACAAAAGTAGCCCTTTATTTTCCGCGCCGAACAAATGAAGAAGAGGGGCAGAAATGAAAAATGATCTGACCGTGCTGGTTGTTGATGATGATGCCGCACACCGGACGATGCTCAAAAAATTACTGGGCGGGTGGGGTTATAAAGTATCCGACGCGGACGACGGATCCGTTGCCATAGAAATGGTTAAACAAAAATCGCTTGACCTGATTTTGATGGATATCCGCATGCTCAATGTTTCCGGCATTGAAGCATTGGAACAAATCAAAAACATAAATCAGGATATTCCGGTAATCATCATGACGGCTTATGCGTCGGTGGAAACGGCGGTCAGCGCCCTGAAAAAAGGAGCTTATGATTATCTGAGCAAACCGCTTAATTTTGACGAACTTAAAATAACGATCGAGCGTGCTACCGAACACAACCGGCTCAAGAAAGAAAACGAATATCTGAAAAGCAGGCTGGGCGAGCGTTTTGACCGGCAGAATCTCATCGGGCAGAGCGCGGCAATAGTAAAATTGCTGGACACAATCGCGCAGGTCGCGCCTACCGAAGCGACGGTGCTGATTACCGGGGAATCGGGCACAGGCAAGGAAATGATCGCCAATGCCGTTCATTTCAACAGCGCCCGCCGGGAAGCGCCGTTTGTAAAAATTAACTGCGCGGCGCTGACGGAAACTCTGCTGGAATCGGAACTTTTCGGCCATGAGAAAGGCGCGTTTACCGGCGCGGAGCGGCGGCGCGAAGGAAAATTTGTCCAGGCGCACGGCGGCAGTTTGTTTTTGGATGAAGTCAGCGAAATGTCCAAAGCGATGCAGGTGAAGCTTCTGCGCGTTTTGCAGGAAAGAGAAGTTACCCGCGTGGGCGGCGCGGAAGTGGTTAAGGTCGATGTGCGCGTGATTGCCGCTTCCAACAAAGACTTGAAAGAAGAAATCCAGAAAGGAAATTTCCGCGAAGATTTGTTCTACCGGCTCAATGTTGTTTCTTTGCGTGTGCCGCCGCTAAGGGAAAGAAAAGAAGACATTCCCATGCTGGCGCAGCATTTTCTCGCACTTTTCGCTAACCGCAACAATAAAAAAATCAAAGGATTCACGCCACGGGCGCTGGAAAAGATTTTGGCTTATCCTTGGCCGGGCAATATCCGCGAGCTGATGAACGCCGTGGAAAGAGCGGTCGTTTTATCTCGGGCGGAAATTCTGGATGCCGAGGAAATTGCTTTGATTATGGAAGAAAAAGCGTCTGCCTTTGCCGCGGATGCGGAAAAGCAGACGCAAAATATGTCGCTTGAGGACGTGGAGAAAAAAAGCATCCTGGACGCGCTTGTCGCTTGCGGGGGCAATAAAAGCGAAGCGGCGCGCCGCCTGGGCATTACCCGTAAAACACTGCGCGCCAAACTGCAGAAATACCAGGCGGATTAAATATTTTTCGCCAGCCAGTCGCCAATCTCGCTGGTTGTCATGCCCATTTTACCGGCATCGAGGCTTTTGAGCTTGCCGCTTTCCAGAAGTTTGATGACCGCCGTCTCCACTCTTTTGCCGGCCTTGTCCTCTCCGAGCGTTTCCAGCATCATGCCGCCCGCGCAGATGGCGGCCAGCGGATTAATCACGTTTTGCCCTGTGTATTTGGGGGCGGAGCCGCCAATCGGCTCGAACATGGAAACGCCTTCGGGGTTTATATTGCCTCCCGCTGCAATGCCCATACCGCCCTGAATCATCGCTCCCAGATCGGTGATAATATCGCCGAACATGTTGTCCGTGACAATAACATCAAACCATTCCGGATTTTTCACCATCCACATGCAGGTGGCGTCCACATGCGCGTAATCCGTTTTGATATCCGGATAATCCTTGGCTACTTCATAAAATGTTCTTTCCCAGAGATCAAAGCCGTAGGTCAGAACATTAGTCTTGCCGCACAGCGTGAGTTTTTTTGCCTTGTCGCGTTTCTGCGCGTATTTGAAGGCGTAGCGCAGGCAGCGCTCCACTCCTTTTCTGGTGTTGATGGATTCCTGCGTTGCTACTTCATCGGGCGTGCCTTTTTTAAGAACGCCGCCCGCGCCGGTATACAACCCTTCTGTGTTTTCCCGCACAACGACAAAATCGATGTCTTTTGGCCCCTTATCTTTGAGCGGGCAGGGGACGTTAGGATAAAGTTTTACGGGGCGTAGATTGATATATTGATCAAGCTCGAAACGCAGGCGCAACAGCAGCCCTTTTTCCAGAATTCCCGGCTTAACGTCGGGATGGCCGATCGCGCCCAGATAAATAGCGTGGAACTTTTTGAGCTCTTCCAGAACGGAGTCCGGCAGAATTTCGCCGGTTTTTTTATAGCGTTCGCCGCCCAGGTCGTAGTGGATTAAATCGTATTTCAAAGATTCTGCCTCTGCGACGGCTTTAACAACTTTTAATCCTTCGGCGATAACTTCGGGGCCTGTTCCGTCTCCAGGAATAACGGCAATCTTGTATGATTTTGCGAAACTCATCATAACCTCCCGACTAAATAAATTTTTGCAAATTGGGAAAACGGCGCCTGGGGCGCAAAGAAGAATCTCTACTAGCGCAACGAGGTCACGATGTCAACGTCAAAAGAGTCTTTCTCGATTATATAATAATCAGGCCGACGTTTTGAAGCGGAAAAATACGGCCGCTAAATATTTTGATATAAAAATCAATCGTTTATTAAAAAGAAAGGAGGTGTTTGCCGCAAAAATGGTCTTAATATTTGCATGAAATCGCAAAGAATGTTAATCAATAAGGCCGTAAGAATAAGGCCAGAAAATACATCCGGTTGTAGCGGTAAAAATCAGGCGTCATTAAATCAATTGCGGAGGCATCTATGGGAGAAGGAATCAACGACTACACGAAAAATATCATTGATTTAAGGCGGCACATGTGGATGGCCGGGGTGGAAGAAGAGCTGCGGCGCCTGATCTGGCAGATTGCCGTGGTTGGAAAATATATTTCCGCGAAAATTCACGAGGCCAACCGCAAATTGGCTGGCTCCAAAAACATCTACGGCGAAGATCAGCTTTCGCTTGATCAAGCTTCCGATGACATCATGAAAAATCAGCTTCAATATTCCGGCTTTGTGCGCGAATACGCCTCCGAGGAGCTCAGGGAAATCGTCAAAATCGGCTCCGGCAGGGAAAAATACATCGTTACCGCCGACCCGCTGGACGGCTCGTCTTTGGTGGATACCAATCTCGCCATCGGCACGATTATCGGCATCCATAAGGATTCCATTCTGGGCCGGGGCAAGGACTCGATGGCCGCGGCTCTTTACATAACCTACGGCCCGCTCATCACGATGATTTATTCCGCGGGAAAGGGAGCGCACGAATTTGTCTTGAACCGCGAAGGCGAATATGTGCTGGCGCAGGAAAATATACAAATGAAGGAAAAAGGATCCATTATTTCCCCCGGCGGCCTGCGCTGCGAGTGGATACCCGCGCATCAGAAATTCGTTGAGCATCTGGAGAAAGAAGGTTACAAGCTGCGCTACAGCGGCGGTTTCGTTCCCGATATCAACCAGGTGCTGATAAAAAGAGGCGGGATTTTCACCTATCCCGCGCTCCAAAAAGCGCCGCGCGGGAAATTGCGGCTTTTATTCGAACTGCAGCCGATGGCCTTTATCATGGAGCAGGCCGGAGGCCTGGCCACAGACGGAAAGGAGGACATTCTTTCTTTAGAAGTGGAAAATATCAATAAATGTTCACCAATTTATATCGGCAGCCGTGCGGAAGTGGAGTTGGCAAAAGAGTTTTTGGCTTGATGATTTCAGAATATTGTACCTGCGCGATTTTTCAAATGGCAGTTGCGCTTTGTTGATGCTGATTATTAATTATGAAATGTGCAAGTAAGCCGGGTAGGGTCACGGGTAATTTTTACTGCCTGGGACCGCAGCCCGTCCCGACATTTTTGCTCGAAGGTGAACATCCGGTAATGTTCGACGCGGGTATCTATGTTTTTGGCGAGCATTACCGGCAGGAAATAATAAAGCTGATGGGGGAAAGAAGGCCCGAGAGCCTTTTTTTAAGCCATGTCCACTTTGATCACTGCGGCGCGGCGGGATTTCTCAAAAGAGCGATGCCTAGACTTGTGATTGCGGCTTCGCGGGAGGCGGCCGAAATAATTAAAAAACCCACCGCCGTCAAGCTGATTAAAAGGCTCAACACGGTCGCGCCGGACGGCAAGGTGTATTTTGAGCCTTTTTCCGTTGATCGGGTGCTGGAAGACAGCGAAATAGTGGAGGTGGCGCGTGATCTCCATGTTAAGATAATAAAAACTCCCGGCCACACGCGGGATATGCTCAGTTTTTATATTCCGGAGTATAAAGTGCTGATTCCTTCGGAATCTGTCGGCGTGCCGGGTCTGGGCGAACATATTTTTAGCGAGTTTTTGACGGACTATCATGTGTATCTGGAATCACTTAAAAAACTCGCGGCCTATGACGTAGAAATTCTGGTACTGGCGCACGGCTGGTATTACACGCAGCAGGACGCAAAGGCGTTTATCCCGCGGGCGATTGAACAGACGCTCGGTTTTCGCCGGAAAATAGAAGATTTGTTGAAGCTGCACGGAAATGATTATAAAAAAATAGCGTCAATCATTAAGCAGGAGGAATATGATCCGATAAAGGGCGACAAACAACCCGAAGAGGCTTACCTGATTAATCTGGAGGCGAAGATTAAGGCGATAGAAAAAATCATTGGCTGATATTAATATTGTTTTTTCACGAAGAGGCGCAATTAATTTAAATACAAATTCCCCCGTAAAGGAGAAGGTATGATTTTCGAGAATAAAGACAAGCTGAAGGAAAAAAGCGCAAAGATCATAAAGGTGGACGGACAGGATATAACGATTATGGATGAAGCGAAATTCCGCAATAAGCTGATCGATGATCTGATTTACACCAAGGTGTTCAGCGCGGACAAAGCCGCGCAGGATGCGGCCTGCTGGATTATCCGCCGCGCGGCGCGCGCGCTGGGGATTTATTCCGCATCGATTCAGCCGCTTTACGAGGCGATGGGGCGCAAAGAAGTGGCGGGATTCACCGTGCCGGCGATTAATATCCGGATGATCACCTATGACACGGCCCAGGCCATTTTCCGCGCCGCGATGAAAGCAAAGGCAGGCCCGGTTATCTTTGAGATTGCCCGTTCGGAAATCGATTACACGATGCAGCGCCCTGCGGAATACACTTGCGCCATAAAAGCCGCGGCGATAAAAACCGGTTACCAGGGGCCGGTGTTTCTGCAGGGCGATCATTTTCAGATTAGCGCGAAGAAATACGCCGCGGACGCCGCCAAAGAAACGCAGACGGTGAAAAATTTAATCTGGGAAGCCATTGATGCCGGGTTTTTTAATATTGATATTGATACCTCCACGCTGGTTGATTTATCCTGCCCCACGGTAAAAGAACAGCAAAAGACCAATTACACGCTGGCTGCGGAACTGACCACGATGATCCGTGATCTGGAACCGGAAGGGATTACTATTTCCGTAGGCGGCGAGATTGGCGAAGTCGGCGGTAAAAACAGCACGGTCGAGGAGCTGGAAGCGTTTATGGAAGGCTACCTCGAAGAGCTGAAAAAACGGGGACCTTCTCTGACCGGCATCAGTAAAATAAGCGTGCAGACGGGCACAACGCACGGCGGCGTGCCGCTGGCGGACGGAACCGTGGCCCAGGTAAAAATTGATTTTGACGTGCTGGAGAAACTCTCCGCAGTCGCACGCGATAAATATGGCCTAGCCGGAGCCGTGCAGCATGGGGCCTCCACGCTGCCCGATGAAGCTTTTGATAAATTTCCGGCGGTGGGCACCGCGGAAATACACCTGGCCACCGGTTTTCAAAACATCATTTACGACAGCGCAAATCTTCCCGGTGAGTTGCGGGAAAAGATGTATCAATACCTCAAAACCAATTTTAAGGACGAATGGAAAGAAAAAGACACGGAAGAGCAGTTTATCTATAAAACGCGCAAAAAAGGTTTCGGGCCGTTTAAGCTGGAACTTTGGCATCTTCCCGCGAAAACCCGCGATAAGCTGGGCGCGGAGCTCGAAAAGCAGTTTTCTTTTTTGTTCGATAAACTGAAAATCGCGGGAAAACAGGATGTGGTAAAAAAATACATCAGCGCTGTTGACGTGCCCCTGGAAATGCCCGCGGCTTTTAAAGGTTAAAGAGAAATCTTTTTTAGGTTTGGCCATAGATGAAAGCCCTTATTCTGGAGGGAATAACAAACCTCAGGGAAAACAGGCAGCCGCTTAAGTTTGCTGATATGCCTGTTCCTTCCATCGCTGATGAAGAAATTCTTGTCAAGGTTTCCACCTGCGGTGTCTGCCACACGGAGCTTGATGAAATCGAAGGCAGAGCTCCTCCGCCGCGCTTTCCCGCGATTTTAGGGCATCAGATTGTCGGTAGGGTGATCGACTGCGGAGCGCGGGCAAATAAATTCAAAATAAATGAACGCGTAGGTATCGGCTGGATCTATTGGGCCTGCGGAAAATGCCCGCAGTGCCTGGCCGGCGGCGAAAATCTCTGCGCGGATTTTCAGGCGACCGGTCGTGACGCGCAGGGCGGCTACGCGGAATATATAAAAATCCACCAGAATTTTGCTTTTTTCATCCCGGAAATATTCAGTGATTCTCAGGCCGCGCCTCTTTTATGTGCTGGCGCGATCGGTTACCGCTCGCTTCGTCTGGCCAATCTTGCCGACGGCCAAAGCCTGGGATTAACGGGTTTTGGCGCTTCCGCTCATATGGTCTTGAAATTATCCCGGTATCTTTATCCGCAAAGCGAAATATTTGTTTTTGCCCGTGCCGCGCGCGAGCGCAATTTCGCGTTAGATCTGGGCGCGACCTGGGCGGGAGACACGACCAATGAACCGCCGGGAAAAATTCAGACGATAATCGATACCACGCCGGTCTGGAAACCGGTGGTGGAGGCGCTCAAAAATCTCGCGCCGGGCGGACGTCTGGTTATTAACGCCATCCGCAAGGAAGATGCGGATAAAGAATATCTGCTAGAAATCGATTACGCCCGGCATCTCTGGCAGGAAAAGGAAATTAAAAGCGTCGCCAACGTGACGCGCCTGGATATCGAAGAATTCTTAAACCTTGCCGCCAAAATCCCGATAATTCCGCAGATTGAAGAATACCCTTTGGAGGAAGCCAACCGCGCGCTTGCGGAGCTGAAAGAGGGAAAGATCAAGGGCGCCAAAGTTCTGCGGGTGAATTAGCTCTAATTTTTTTCTGCCTCTTGCCAGCTAACCATGTATTCCCTCATTTTTTCCTGCGGCATGTCTTTTTTTATCGACCAACTGCCTTTAAGCCCCATCTCCCGCGCCGTGATTTCAAAATGGCTCATGGCAATGCCCAGATCGATATCCTGCAGATGCGCTATGCCCATCATTTTGTATTGTTGCGATCGTTCAAGGAAAAAGTGAAAGACCTTCTTTTCCGCGTTGTATAAAACCCGCCACGGCTGTTTGTTGGAAGCGGAAGGCGCCAGGCGCAGATTTTCCAGCGCCGCGCGGTATCTGCCAGCGGCATTTTCGGGCAGGGGCCGGGAAAAATCATCGGCAAAGAAAATATCTTTCCATGGTTTTCGCTGGTCGGAACCGGCAAAACGCCGCATGAGTTTTTCCGTCAGCGATTTTTGCGAGGCGGGATACCCCAGCGGTGTTACGGTAGGCATCAGTGCGCCTGGTTGCAATCCGGCGGCCTGGGCAAAAAAATCGGACTGGAATGTGCCGCCCAGCCAGCAGGTTCCCAGTCCCAGCAATGTCGCTTGTAAAATGATTTTTTCCTTGCAGTAGCCGTAATCCGTCATGGCCATATGACCGGGACGAATAATGCCGGCCAGAAAAATTCGCGCGCCTTTGATGACGCCGTAAGTCCCCATTTTTTTCCACTGGGCTGGTGTGACAGTTTCCATGCTCAGCAGCTTAAACTTCGGCCTGTTGCCGAAAGGCCCTTCATGCGCCGCCTTTACTATTGCTTCAAGCTGCCGCCGGATGTTTTCTTCAATCGGCTTGTCGGAATATGTGCGGCACGACACCCGTTTTTTGATGGCTTCGCTCAATTTGTCCATAAAAATCCTTTGAAAATTGTTATTGGAAAATACCTTGAGTGAATGTAATATTACTACAAATCGGCACAGCGCGCAAAATATTAAGGGAGAGGGACATGAAAATAGCCAGCGTGGAAGAAATGCGGTTCATGGATCGCTACTGCATCGAGAATCTGGTCATCGCCGAGGAAATTCTCATGGAAAATGCCGCTTTGGCCTCGGTCGCTTTAATGCAGCATAAAGTCGGCATTGACGGCAGGAAATTTGTTATCTTCTGCGGTATGGGTAATAACGGCGGCGACGGCCTGGCCGTGGCAAGGCTTATTCATTCCTGCGGTGGTTTGGTGAAAGTCTTTCTGCTCGGAGATAAAGAAAAATTCAAGGGCGCCGCGCGAACCAACATGGCTATATTAGAAAAACTGCCTGTGGAAATTTGTGCGCTGCAGAGCGCGGCCCAGGCAAAAAAAGACGTAGCGCACTGTGATTTGATTATTGACGCGATATTCGGCACGGGGCTCGACCGTCCGGTTACGGGATTGGCCGCGGAAGTAATTTCCCTCATAAATAAAAGCAAAAAGAAAGTTTTGTCTTTGGATATTCCTTCCGGCGTCAACGGTGATACGGGTGAGATTTTGGGCGCAGCGGTAAAAGCTGATTATACCGTAACGTTTGGCTTGCCCAAAATTGGCAACATGCTTTATCCGGGACATGAACAATGCGGCGCTCTTTTTGTCGCGCACATCTCTTTTCCGCCTTCTTTAACGCAAAGCGCTTCTTTAAAAATTGCGACCAACGATCATGTGCCTTTGCCCAGGCGTTCGGTTCAGGCACACAAGGGTTCGGTAGGCGATGTTTTGTTTATCGCCGGCGCCGCCAGCTATTACGGCGCGCCTTATTTTGCGGCGATGTCCTTTATGAAATCCGGCGGCGGATATGCCAGGCTTGCCGCTCCGAAATCCATGATCAGTAAGCTCGCGGTGAAAGGCCGCGAAATTGTTTACCTGCCGCAGGAAGAAACAGCCGCCAAAAGCATTGCCCTTAGCAATAAAAATAATTTGCTTGCCGCCGCGGCAAAGGTGGACATGGTGGTGATCGGCCCGGGGCTTTCGCTCGATGAGGAAACAACACAACTGGTCAGGGAATTGGCGGCGGAAATAAAAAAGCCATTGCTCATCGACGGCGATGGACTTACCGCGATTGCGGAAGATATTGGCATTTTGCAGAAAAGAAAAGCCCCCACGATTCTCACGCCGCATCTGGGAGAAATGGCGCGGCTTACCGGCAAATCTTTGGCGGAAATCGATAAAAATAAAATTGTGGTATTGCAGGAGGCGACAAGAAACCTCAACAGCATTATTGTCTTAAAAGGCGCGCATTCGTTGATTGGCTATCCTGATGGCAATGTCTTTGTGAATTTGACCGGCAACGCGGGCATGGCTACTGCCGGTTCCGGCGATGTGCTTACCGGCTGTATCGCGGCCATGTATGGCCTGGGATTAAAGCCAAACGGGGCAACACGCAAAGGTGTATTTCTGCATGGTTTAGCCGGTGATTTGGCGGTAGATAAAAAAGGAATGGACGGTATCACGGCAAAAGATATCATGGAATTTCTTCCTCTTGCTTTAAAAAAAGACCGAGAGGGTGACGTTGATAGCAATTATTATGCGCCGCCGGTGATTTTGTAAGATGTAAAAGTCAACCACTTGCCGGACAGTCAGTCTTTCATCGGCAACGTTTTTTAGGCAGCTTTTGCTAGTTGTTTTTCNNGGTTCCGGCGATGTGCTTACCGGATGTATCGCGGCGATGTATGGCCTGGGATTGAAGCCGCACGAAGCAACGCGCAAAGGCGTGTTCCTGCACGGCCTGGCAGGTGACTTAGCCGCCGATAAAAAAGGAATGGACGGC
>DLNC01000033.1:0-176 GCA_002478265.1 Syntrophaceae bacterium UBA7520 | reverse complement strand
AATGGACGGCATCACCGCGCGGGATATTATGGAATATCTTCCGATTGCTTTGAAAAAGGACCGTGCCGGTGAAGTTGATAGTAATTATTACGAGCCAGCGATGATTTTTTAGAAATGACCTAATGCTAATCGGAAGTTTAAACTGCAGTATATTTTCTCCGCAAACTTCGGACATG
>DLNC01000015.1 GCA_002478265.1 Syntrophaceae bacterium UBA7520 | reverse complement strand
CAGGGTATCTAATCCTGTTTGCTACCCACGCTCTCGCGTCTCAGCGTCAGTATAGGGCCAGAAAGTCGCCTTCGCCACCGGTGTTCCTCCTGATATCTACGAATTTCACCTCTACACCAGGAATTCCACTTTCCTCTCCCTTACTCTAGCTGAACAGTTTCAAATGCACTTCCTGGGTTGAGCCCAGGGCTTTCACATCTGACTTGTCCAACCGCCTACACGCTCTTTACGCCCAATGATTCCGAACAACGCTTGCACCCCCCGTATTACCGCGGCTGCTGGCACGGAGTTAGCCGGTGCTTCCTCTAGCGGTACCGTCAAGTATCATGGATATTAGCCATGATGCATTTCTTCCCGCTCGACAGAGCTTTACGGTCCGAAAACCTTCCTCACTCACGCGGCGTTGCTGCGTCAGGGTTGCCCCCATTGCGCAATATTCCTCACTGCTGCCTCCCGTAGGAGTCTGGACCGTGTCTCAGTTCCAGTGTGGCTGATCATCCTCTCAGACCAGCTAACCATCGTCGCCTTGGTAGGCCATTACCCTACCAACTAGCTAATGGTACGCGGACTCATCCTTCAGCAAAAGCTTGCAAGCAGAGGCCTTCTTTGGCTACACAACAGTAGTTATGCAGCGTTATCCGGTATTAGCTCACCTTTCGGTGGGTTATTCCCGACTAAAGGGTAGATTATCCACGCGTTACTCACCCGTGCGCCACTTTACTCATCGGCCGAAGCCAACTTTCTCGTACGACTTGCATGTGTTAGGCACGCCGCTAGCGTTAGTTCTGAGCCAGGATCAAACTCTCCAGTTTTAATCCTTCTCAGGAAGATTGCTCTTCCGTTGTTTCGCGTGACAAAAAAATAATAGGACCCACAAATTCATTTTCCCACTATTCAATTTCCAAAGAGCCTTTTTAAAACGAGCGAAGACAAATAAATCAATCTGATTTGTTTGTCAAGCACTATATTTAATTTTAAAATAACTTTTTATGTTCAGCCAGTTACAATGAGAAAAATCCGGAAATCACGAATTATTCTATCGGTGAAACATGAAAATTCAACTTGCCTTAATTCAGGCATTCTGCTGACGAACCTTGTAAACTAATTTACTATCTCTTTATTATTATGTCAAGAAAAATATTAAATATTTTATTAAATTTCTGATGTTTTTTGCCGCAACAAAAGACAACCCTGACCCACAAACTAGAATCAGCAAAAAGCTATTTTTTTATTTCCACAATCAGATATTTCTTTTTACCTTTGCGTAAACGAATTTCTTTTTCCTGACCAAAATCACCTGCTGCAATTTTCTCATCCGCTGATTTCACCTGCCGGTCATTTATATATATGCCTCCCTGTGCGATCAGCCTTTTGGCTTCAGACATTGACTGTGTCAAACCGGAGGATGAACATACCGTCGCTACCTGCAAACCATCTTCCACATTTTTTCTTGTAACGCAATAACGCGGAATGGCGGATGTATCAACCTGGGCCGCCTCACGGGGTATATCACTAGACGGAAACAGGCTTTTTTCCACCGGTTTGGAATGAAACGCTTCCATGGATGCGCGCCAGGCAGCCTGCGCCGCTTCAGGCCCGTGCGTTATTTTTGTAGCTTCATAGGCCAGAACAGCTTTAGCCATATTGAGTTTTTCATCAGACAGTTTTTGGACGGCAGAAATTTCCTCCAGCGGCAGAAAGGTAAACAGTTTAAGAAACCTTCCCACATCGGCATCATCGCAATTAACCCAGTACTGGTAATATTCATAGGGCTTGGTGAGGCTCGCTTCCAGCCAGATGGTGCCCTTTTCCGTTTTACCCATTTTATGACCAAGTGAAGTTGTAATCAACGGAAAGGTCAGGGCGTGCGCATCCTTGCCCGTTACTTTGCGAATCAATTCCGTGCCGGCCAGCATATTTCCCCACTGGTCGTTTCCTCCCATCTGTAATTCACAGCCGTAATTCTTAAATAAATGGAGATAATCATATGCCTGCAAAACCATATAATTGAACTCGATAAAATTAAGCCCCTTTTCCAGACGGATTTTATAACTTTCCGCCGCCAGCATGCGGTTAACGCTGAAATGGCGCCCGATATCGCGCAAAAATTCTATATAATTGATATTTGTCAGCCAATCAGCGTTATTGAGCAGCAGCGCGCTGTTTTTTCCGGAAAAATCCAGGTAACGGGACAGTTGTTTTTCAATCGCCGCCGCGTTTATCTTGATCTGCTCTAAATTTAAAACCTGACGCATCTCAGTTTTACCGCTGGGATCGCCAATCAAACCCGTGCCGCCGCCCACCAGCGCGATGGGACGGTTGCCGGTTTTCTGCATATGCGCCAGAGCCATAATCGGCACGAGACTGCCTATGTGCAGACTCGCCGCCGTCGGATCAAAGCCAATGTAGCAAGTAACCGGCCCTTTTTTGAAAATTTCCAAAATCAGTGATTCATCCGTAACCTGCTCGATAAAACCTCTTTCTTTCAAAACATCGTAAGCGTTTCTCATGCTACATACCTTCAGTTCGTTCATCCAACTTTATACTGATTCTTTCGATGTGTTTAGCTTTGCCGCTTCGCTCATCAACATCCAGCATTACTCCCTGCAGGCGAATATCACCTTTGGCAACATCGAACTTGTTTGGAATATGGTTCAAAAACCTCTCGATGATTGTGTCTTTCTTCACCCCAATGACCGAATCAAAAGGACCGGTCATTCCCGCGTCGCTGATATAAGCAGTTCCTCCGGGCAGAATCTCATTATCAGCTGTTTGCACATGCGTGTGCGTGCCCAAAACCGCAGACACATCTCCATCCAAATACCAACCTAAAGCTCTTTTTTCCGATGTTGCCTCCGCGTGAAAATCGACAATTATGACTTTCGCTTTGGTTTTCAATTCGGCAATTTTACTTTTTGCCTTCTCGAAGGGACAATCACTGGGCTGCATAAAAATTCTTCCGGCCAGATTCAGCACGCCAATATACTCGCCTTTGGCACAAGGAACAATGACCGCTCCAAATCCCGGAGCTTTTGCCGGATAATTAGCCGGCCGTAACAGTGTTTCATACTCACCAATGAATTCCAATGCTTCTTTCTTATTCCAAATATGATTGCCCGAAGTGAGAACATCTATTCGGCTGGCATATAGTTCTTCCACAATCTCCCTGGTCACGCCGAATCCGGCTGCGGCATTTTCACAATTCGCGATAACAAAATCAATCTCCTTCTCCCTGATCATTGAAGGCACTAATTCCGCCACCGCCCTGCGACCCGGTTTCCCGACGATGTCACCGATAAAAAGTATTTTCATTGTTCACCCTACTATCGCACGCAGCGCATGTCACCTTGCGTAATCGGAAATGCGCGTTTCCCGAATAACCGTAACCCTAATCTGACCGGGATAGGTAAGCTCCGATTCAATTTTTTTAATAACATCTTTGCACAGCATAGCCGCGTCATTATCCGACAGTTTATCATTTTCCACAAGAATCCTGATTTCCCGCCCCGCCTGAATGGCAAAACATCTATCCACGCCGTCAAAAGAATGAGCAATCTTTTCGAGCTCTTCCAGCCTTTTCACGTAAGTTTCGAGCATTTCACGACGCGCTCCCGGTCTGGCCGCGGACAATGAATCGGCCGCCTGCACTAAAACACCCAAGAGAGTGTTGTTGCGGCCATCATCATGATGCGTGGCAATCGCCTGAATGATCCGGGGATTTTCGCCGTATTTTTTCGCAAAATCCGCGCCGATGGCGGCATGCGTTCCTTCAATTTTATGGTCCACCGCTTTGCCGATATCATGCAGCAGTCCCGCTCTTTTGGCCTCCTTGATATTCATTTTCAGTTCCGCCGCCATCATTCCCGTCAGGTAAGCCACGTCTACGGAATGTTGCAGAACGTTTTGCGAAAAACTGGTGCGATATTTAAGACTGCCCAGCATCTTGATTATTTCCGGATGAATGTCATGTACGCCGACATCAAAAGATGCTTTTTCGCCGGTTTCCCGGATAATCTGATCGACTTCCTTTTCCACTTTCTTGACGATATCCTCAATACGCCCCGGATGGATACGCCCATCCTGAATAAGGCGCTCCAGCGAAATGCGCGCGATCTCGCGACGCACAGGGTCAAAACTGGAAAGAACCACGGCTTCCGGCGTATCATCAACGATAAGATCAATTCCCGTCGCCGCTTCGATGGCGCGGATATTGCGGCCTTCGCGTCCGATGATGCGACCTTTCATTTCTTCACTCGGCAGATTTACCGCGGAGACCGTATTTTCCACAACAAAATCTCCCGCGTATCTCTGAATAGCATAGGCGATAATCTCCCGCGATTTTCTGTCCGCGGTAAGCTTCGCCTCATCTTCTATCTTTCTGATCATTAAAGCGGCATCGCGCTTAGCGTCCGATTCCATGGACTGGATAAGCATTTTTTTGGCTTCCTCCGATGATATCCCGGCGATGATTTCCAGCTTTTGTTTCTGCTCTTCCATAACCTTATCCAGGCGCTGATGCTTTTCCTCCAACGCTGCTTCCTTTTTGGCCAGCGACTTTTCCCGCTCTTCGATATTGCTTTCTTTTTGGGTTAAGGAATCCAGCCTTTTATCCAGGTTTTCTTCCTTAGAGCGGATGCGCTTTTCCAGAGCATCGAGATCGCTCCTTCTGTCTTTTGTTTCTTTGTCAAAATCTCCTTTTATTTTCAGGAGATTTTCCTTGGCCTGGATAATCGCTTCTTTTTTTATGGTTTCCGCTTCCTTTTTCGCTTCTTCGACAATCCTCGCCGCCAGGCTATCTGAAGCCTTCATCTTTTTTGCGGAAATTATGTTTTTCAGAACATATCCGATAATTATACCGGCTACCAGTACAGCCAATATCACCAGCACATACAAACTTACATGCAACATATATTTACCTCCTCCTGCCCTGCCGGGAAAAAACTATCATCGTTAATTTATACCAGAAAGCATTCTTAGTGTTTCCATTTGAACATTTTCCGGCAGAGTTATCTAAAAATTGTTCCACCGTAACTTCAGTTCGGTAAAGCACTGTGGAAGTATTGTTTTTTCGGGGTCGTTTTATGACGAGGAAATAAGAATTTTATCTTTGGACTTAAGGAGAGAGCATAAAAAAACCCCCGCCTATGCCGTGTTAATCACCTTTTTGAACCTTTATACAAAGTGGGCGCCCGGTGTTGATTGCTTTAGGCTTTCTGCCTTCCGACCAGCGAATAAAAGGCTGACCTGCTCACCGCAAACAAGGAATAGGCCCCAGGTTCAAAGTGTTGGCTCAAAACAAATGTTAATCACGTACATCGCAGGGGCGAATTGATTAATTCGCATTGTCAATCAGTTGAATTAGTTTATCGGCTCTGCTTTCCAGTTGCTCACAGAGCTCTTTTTTAACTCCCTTTAATTTCAATAATTCCTCTGAAATGTTTAAAGCTGCCAGGATGGCAACGTTTAAGGTTTTGAGACCGCTTTTGGACTGTAAAACCTCTTCAATTTTATCATTGACAAATTGAACAACGTTGGCCACTTGTTCTTCTTCCGCATCGCTTAAAACTGAAAGCTCCTGCCCTAATATCCTAATGTTATAACTTTTTTTCAAAACACACGCCCTGGAAGCTTATTTTGCTAATTCTATATCTGCAAGTAATTCAAGCAGTGAATCTACCCTCGCGCGTACGCTGTTTCTTTCCTCATCTAACGTCTTTAGTTTGTTTTTTAACCCCACTAATTCCGCTTCTTTATTTCTTAATGCTTCCTCCAATATCTGAATTTGTTTTTTTAGAGAAACTTTTTCACTTACAATTTTTTTAATTTTTTCTTCTAACTGGCTAAATTTCTGCAATTCCACTGCTATTTTTTACCCTTCTTGATATGAAAAAGGACTAAAAATTACAGCAATTGTCTGCGCCAATTGCACTTATTTTATGCCAACTTGTAAGATTAAAGTCAAGGTTTTATTTATATTCAGTTTCTCCGGAAGATGAGTTGCGCAAAAAGTTGAAATATCTATCTAATTCGTAAAAAATACTGTCAGCGTCTCTGCACGACCCGGCCGTTTTTCTAAATTGTGCTGAATTTTTCAGCCCTCTGGTGTACCAGAGAAGATGCTTACGGAAAGTCTTTGTGGCTAATTTTCTGCCGACCAATTCCGCTTCATTTTCCCAATGGATATTGATGATTTTTAATCTTTCATCAAGATCAGGCAAATATTTATCATCTCCATAAGCAGGCCGCTCATTTATTCCCCTGAAAATCCATGGATTTCCCAAAGCGCCTCTGCCGACCATCACGGCATCACAGCCGGTAGCAGTCATCATTTTTACCGCGTCTGATGGCTGCAATATATCACCGTTGCCAATCACCGGAATTTTTACGGCGTTTTTTACCTGAGCTATTATCTGCCAGTTTGCTTTGCCGGAAAATCCCTGATCGGCTGTTCGGGGATGAATTATTATCGCTGCCGCGCCAGCCATTTGTGCGATACGTGACAATTCCTGCGCATTAATCGAGTTACTGCTCCAACCGGAACGAATTTTTACCGTGACGGGAAGATTAGTAGCTTTGACAACACTCTCAATTATGTGTCCCGCCAAAACCGGGTCTTTCATTAAAACCGCGCCGGAACCTGTCTTAACAACTTTTCTGACAGGACAGCCCATATTGATGTCAATAAGATCTCCGCCGGATTCAGCGACAATTTTTGCCGCTTGAGCCATCGTCGCCGGATTTGCCCCGAAAATTTGCACACCCAGAGGTTTATCATCACCAGAACTTTTCAGATAATCAAGTGTACGCCGCGAATCACGGACAAGGCCATTGGCGCTAATCATTTCCGTGAAAGCGAGAGGACAGCCAAAAGACCTTGCTACTATACGAAAGGCCAAATTGGAAATTCCCGCCAGCGGCGCCAGCACTGCCTTACCTTTGATTAACGTGATGATTTTGGTCACTAATTTAAACCAGATTTTTTAATTTTTAAGATATCGTGCAGCGTTGGCCATTTCTTCAGGCGTGTTGATTCCCATCACTTCCATGTAATTATCTGTAAGGCAGGCCTGCACCTTAAAATTCTGACTGCGGGCGATGGCCACAATATCGGTAAGATAATATTCCTTTTTGCTGTTGTTGTTTTCAATTTTTTCCAGGGCTTCCAGCAAAAAAGGCGTTTGCGCGCAATAAATTCCGGTATTAATTTCATTAATTATTTTTTCCGACTCTTTTGCGTCCGCCTGCTCCGTTATTTTAATGATAGTGCCTTGCCCATCTTTAATTATTCGTCCGTAGCCAAAGGGATCCGGCACGATAGCCGTTAAAACTGTTAAAGTTGCATCCGTCGCCAGATGTTCATCAATCATTTTTTTTATGGTATGCGGCCTTAGAAGAGGCACATCGCCGCAGAGAATTACCGTCAGGCCGTCATAATGGGCAAGTTCATTTCTTGCCTGCAAAACCGCATGCCCTGTCCCGAGCTGCTGTTCCTGCAAAACAAAAACACATCTGCCTTCCGGAAAGCAGGCGCTAACCTTTTGCGCCTGGTGACCGATAACCACGAAGATTTTTTCCGCACCCGCGCTTTCCGTCGCGTCCAACACATACTGCAAAAGCGGCTTGCCGCCGATCTCGTGCAGAACTTTGGGCAAATCGGATTTCATGCGCGTGCCTTTGCCGGCGGCAAGAATTATAGCGCAGAATTTGTTTTGTTTCTCTTTTGTTCCTACCATAAAATTATTATTCAATTTTTTTCAGCCTACGGAGCCGTTTTTATCGGCTGCCATTTCTTTTTCTTCTTTAAATTCTTGGGCCGTTTCAATTTCTATCCCCAGTGTTTTAGCGCGTTTTTCCCATTGCTGGCGGGCCAGAACGCGCATATCCGCTACTTTATCCATTTCATCGATTATTTCCATGCCCAGCAGGGTTTCCACGACATCCTCCAGCGTAACCAGACCGCGCGCGGCGCCGTATGCGTCTACCACCAGCGCTATATGCTGGCGATTATCGAGAAAAAACTCCAGCAAATCAGATAAGGAAACATTTTCTTCCACACAGAATATTTTCCGCTTGAGTGTTTCGAGAGGCGCATCGCCCTGCCCTTCCACGTTGCGCACGACAATGTCATCTTTCAGTACAAATCCCGTTATTTCATCCAGGTCTTTGCCGTATATCGGCAGACGGGAAAATGATGAATGTATCGCCCTTTCCGCGGCTTGAGTAATGGTTAAATCCTGGGGAAGAGCTGAAATAACCGAGCGCGGCGTCATGATGTCTTTAGTTTTCAAAGAACCGAACTTAAATAAATTCCTGATAATTCTGGATTCATGTTCCTCTATTTCTCCTGTTTGTTCTCCGATGTTGGCCATGGCAATAAACTCGGCGCGGCTGAAAACATGCAAATTTTTCCCCCGCGCGATCAAGCGCGTCAATCCTTCGGATAGCCTGATCAGGGGAAATAGAACAGCGATTAAAATTCTGATATAGCCTGATGTCAGCCCGGCCAGTTGCCGCCAGTAGACCGCGCCGATTGTTTTAGGAATGATTTCCGATAAGTAGAGAATCATTAAGGTCATCGCCGCCGAGAAATAACCAATGGCCTTGCTTCCGAAAACAATCGATGCCTGAGCACCGGCTAGAGTCGCGCCTACAGTATTGGCTATGGTATTTAAAGTCAGTATCGCCGCTAACGATCGATCCACATTATCCTGCCGGAGCCTTTTGAGGATATCAGCTTTTTTGGGATGTCTTTGACGTAATTCTTCTATATAAGAAGGCGTGATGCTCAATAATACTGCTTCCGCGATGGAACACAAAAATGAAAAGATGAGCGCCAGCAAAACAGCTGCTATCAGCATATTCACGTCCGCCTGCGAGTAATGAATCGCGCGCGCTCCGCTTTCTGCCGTACCGAAGGCAAAAGCGCAGCCGGCCAGCACGAAAAGCATAACTACAACATAAAGCCAATTATTCTTTTTTATCTTTATTCGCAAAATCATAACATTCCTTTAAGTATCTTTTTGACCCCCTAAGCCGTGTCTCCTGATATTGAATATCATCCGCTGAGTATTTACGAGTTACAATCTATCAGATTGAAGTAAAAAAATAAACTCTGTCTTTAATAATTTAGGCGTCAAATTACACATTTATTTGGTTGACAGCCCCGATCTTCCTTTTTATACTTCTAGCCCAAAGCCTTTGGCGTAAGGCACAATGTAAACATTCGAAAGGGTTTTCCGACCAAAACAATCACGGGGAGGACAAATAATGAAAAAAAAATTGATTTTCGGTTTTTTCTTTATGTTAATATTATGCAATTACAGTTATGCTTCTTTGTGGGATGTTGTGAAAGAGACGCTGAACACGATAAACACAGCCCGGCCCGCCGAAAGCAAAATTGACTTGGGGTTGAAGGAAGCGCTCAGTGTCGGCATTAAAAATTCCATAACCTATCTGGCCAGGACTGATGGTTACTTTGCCAATCAAGCCGTGAAGATTCTTTTGCCGGAAGAAGTCAGAAAAACGGAAAAAGTTTTACGGGGAATTGGCTTCGGACCGCAACTGGACGAATTCACACTCAGCATGAACCGGGCGGCGGAAAAAGCCGCTCCTCTGGCCGCGGACATTTTTTCCGCGGCAATCACGGAAATGTCTTTTGACGACGCCAACAGGATTCTGCGCGGCGGCAACACGGCGGCAACCGATTATCTCAAGAATAAAACATATAATAAACTTCTCGAACTTTTTCAGCCGGCAGTGCGCCAAGCCATGAACGAATTTAACGTGACCCAACAGTATGATGCCATTAATACCAAATTACAGGCTTTACCGCTGATCGGCAAAGTGCTGAATCTGGACGTGAATAATTACGTGGCTTCCAAGGCATTGGACGGCTTGTTTTACACGCTCGGCAAAGAAGAAACCAAAATACGCACTAATCCGAGCGCCAGGGTCACTGAGCTATTAAAAGAAGTATTTAAATAATATAATTTGCGTCAGGAGATTTCGCCCATGTCCAACATCCTCTTGGTAGGAAACGGCGCGCGCGAGCACGCCATTGCCGAAGCAATTACCCGCTCCCGGCAGAACCCGCGCCTGTTTTCTTTTATGAAAGCAAATAATCCGGGAATTGCTTCTCTTTCAGAAAAAATTAAAATCGGCAGTTATTCTGATCTTGACGCGATTGCCGGCTTTGCCAAGGAGAACAAAATTGATTTTGCGGTTGTTGGCCCAGAAGACCCGCTCAATAACGGCGTGGTAGACAAGCTGGCGAAAAGCGGCATCTCGTCGGTCGGCCCCACAAAAAGCCTGGCAAGGCTGGAAACATCCAAATCTTTCACCCGTAATTTAGTTAATAAATACAATATATTGGGTAATCCTAAATATAAAGTATTTGAAGTCATGGATGGTGTAGAAAAATTTTTGAGTGAACTGGAAGGCATTGTTCTCAAGCCAGATGGCCTGACCGGCGGCAAAGGCGTGCTCGTGCAGGGCGATCATTTTTCGACGAGGCAAGAAGCTGTTGAGCTGTGCGCGCGGATTCTCAAAGATAGCGCGTCGGTAATTGTCGAAGAGAAATTTGACGGAGAAGAATTTTCACTGCAGTGCCTGTGTGACGGTGTAACTGTCGTTGGTACGCCCCTCGTTCAGGATCACAAAAGAAGATTTGACGGTGACAAAGGACCCAACACCGGCGGCATGGGTTCTTATTCAATGCCGGATCATTCGCTGCCTTTTTTGCAACCGTCAGACGTAGAACAAGGACTGGAAATAACCCGCCAGATGGCGGCAGCGCTTTTAAAAGAAACAGGCAGTCCCTACAAAGGAGTGATGTATGGCGGTTTTATCGCGACAAAAGACGGCGTGAAACTTTTGGAATATAACGCGCGTTTCGGTGACCCGGAGGCAATGAATATCCTGCCGCTTCTAAAAACTGATTTTGTGGAAATATGCCAGCATATAATTGACGGCACGCTCGATAAACTAAAAATCGAATTTGAACACAAGGCGACTGTCTGTAAATATGTTGTGCCCAAAGGCTACGGCCTGCCTGCTGATCACCCAGATGCGGCTTCATCTAAGTCTAAAATTGAAGTTGGTGATGTAGGAAAAGCGCGTCTTTACTATTCTTCCGTGGATAAGAAAGAAGACGGCCTGTATTTGAGCTCGTCACGCGCCATTGGGATTGTGGGAATTGCCGATACATTAGACGAAGCAAGAAAAATAGCTGAAGAAGGTGTCAAGGCCATCAAAGGACCGGTTGCTTACCGCGAGGATATCGGCACGCAAACGCTGATTCAAAAACGTATCAATCATATGAAAAATATCAGGAAAGAATAAATTCCGCGCTTTGAGTAATTACTTTGAGTAATTACATGTTTTTTACACCCGCAAGATATTTCTAGTGATGGAAAAGGCGCAGGCCGCAAAATGCCATCACGATACCGTATTTGTTGCATGTGTCAATCACCTGCTGATCGCGAATGGAGCCCCCGGGTTCGACAATCGCAGTTACGCCGCTGCGGCGGGCGCGTTCGATGTTATCTTCAAAGGGGAAAAAAGCGTCGCTTCCCAAGCACACTCCAGTAACCTTACTTAACCATTTCTGCCTTTGAGCTTTAGTTAAGGGTTTAGGCTGTTTCGTAAATGTTTCAGCCCATACATCATCACCGATGACATCTTCTGGCGTATCGCCCAGGTAAACATCGATGGCGTTATCGCGGTTGGGCTTGGCAACATCGTCACGAAACGGCAAATTAAGAACTTTGGGCATGTGACGCAATTGCCAGAGATCCGCTTTTTGTCCCGCAAGCCTTGTACAGTGAATGCGGCTTTGTTGTCCGGCGCCCACGCCAATTACCTGGCCGTCTTGCACGTAACATACACTGTTGGACTGCGTGTATTTGAGCGTAATTAGCGCCAGCACCAGATCGCGCTTTTGCGCTTCGGTGAGCGTTTTGTTTTCCGTTACGATATTTTCCAGCATGCGGGCATCGATTTTTAAATCGTTTCTTCCCTGCTCAAATGTGATACCGTAAACCTGCTTATGTTCCAGAGAAACAGGAACGTAGTTTTGATCAATCTGCACAATATTATAGTTGCCGCCTTTTTTGGATTTCAGAATTTCCAGTGCTTCCGGCTTATAGCCCGGCGCAATAATACCGTCAGTAACTTCATTTTTGATGATTGCTGCTGTAGGCACGTCACAGACATCGCTCAACGCTATCCAGTCTCCGAAGCTGCTCATGCGGTCGGCGCCGCGCGCGCGCGCGTAAGCGCAGGCAAGCGGTGAGAGTTTCATCTTCGGATCGATGTGATACATCTTTCGCAATACTCTATCGAGAGGGAAGCCCAAAGCTGCGCCGGCGGGAGAAACGTGCTTAAAGGACGCGGCAGCCGGCATGCCAAGGCTTTCTTTTAGTTCTTTAACCAGCTGCCAGCTGTTGAGAGCGTCTAAAAAATTAATATAACCGGGCTTGCCGTTTAGCACCGTTACCGGCAGCTCTCCTCCATCGGCCATAAAAATCCGCGCCGGTTTCTGGTTGGGATTGCAGCCGTATTTGAGTTCAATTTCGTTCATAAATTATCTCTCCACCGCTTTGTACTTATTAATGATTACATCTTCATATTCTTGCGTCTTCAATTTGATGGCGCGCACAAATAGGCTGACCTTATTTTCTTCATTCAACGCTTCCCAAAGCTTACCTGCGAGTTCATTAGGGTCATCTTCATCGATGGCCACGCGCATAGGCTCGCCCTCAAAACTGGGAATCGGATCGCCGTTGCATTTGTAGGTGCTGATGAAATGTCCTTCAGCGGCAAGCGGCTCTGCATAGTCAAAAACAAACCGCTGGGCGCTTTTTTTATTGCCGTCACAGCTCTTTAAAATACTGAGTTTGTAGGCGCCGGTTTTCATGTCCAGCAGCCCGGAGATACGGGGTGTCCAGTTCGGCTTGTCGTCTTCAAATGTGCGCTTTTTTAGCGCGGCTTCAAAGTTGTATCCGGAAAATTTATTGCTCTTCATGAAATCATAAATGGTATTGGTCTGGTCACCATTAGTAACGATTGTTGTTTTTTTAAAAGTCAGCACCGGGTTATAAATAATCAGATGCGGGTCCGTCATTTTTTCGGGATCCGCCGCTTTGGTGCAAATACCGCCTTTGATGGGGTCGAACACGCGGTTGCGGCTATTGGCGCTGCGACCCATGATGAAATAGGCAATCATCGCTTTTTTGCCCGAAGGCGCAAGGCCAATGCAGATGCCACGGCCCGGGTATTCATTGCCTGATAAATAATCGCATAAACTCACTTTCATTTTGGCTACGACTCCTTGCAGAAATAGGAACTGTTTTTGCGGCGGGAGTATACGAGCAGAAATATTTTCTGTCAACTATTCAGATATAATTTCTTACAATAAATAAAATAACATTCATTATCTATGCACAACTGACGACAAAACACCGTTATTTATCATGTTTAATGTGAACATCGCGTTGCGGGAAAGGAATTTCTATGCCGGCTTTGCGAAAACGCCGGGAAATTTCATAATAGAGCTGGCTTTTAAGAACGCCGGGCCGGTTTATATACTCACGCGTCCAGACGCGCAGATTGAACATCATGGAGCTATCGGCATATTGCGTGAAAAGCACATCAGGTTTGGGGTTTTTGAGGACACCGGGATTGTCATAAGCGATTTCCAACAAAACTTTTTTTACCACCTCGGGATCTTCCTTATATGATACGCCTATCGGATAATTAAAACGAACGCTGCGGTCCGTATGGCTCCAATTTATTACAACTTCGGAAATAAACTGTGAATTGGGAACGATTATGGAAATATTGTCGTTGGTTAAAATTGTCGTGGCGCGCATGGAAATATCAGTCACGTCACCGGCGACTCCGGCAACTTCTATTCTGTCACCCACTTTAATCGGGCGCTCAAAAAGAATGATCAGCCCGCTGACAAAGTTATTGATTACATTCTGCAGGCCGAAACCTATCCCTATTCCCAAAGCGCCAAATAAAATTGCCAGGCTGCTTAAATTGATGCCGGCTGTTTGTAAAATAACAATAAACCCAATGGTAAGAACGGCATATTTTATAATAGAGCCGGTGGCGGCGCGCACGCCGTAATCAATTTTGCTTTTTGCCAGCAGACGCTCTGTTACTATTTTATTTAATTTAGACGCCAGAAAGACCAAAAGCAGTGTCGCCAAAATCAAATATAGGAGAGTCAAGACGGTAAATGACGAATCCCCCATATCAAAAAGGGGCATTTTAAAGGATTCTATTATTTTTCTCGCTAAGCCGGCGAAGGCATCCATAGCACCCTCCTAAAAAGGAAAGAATACGGGAATCAAGAGAGTGGCCAAAATTAAAAAAATCAGATTAAGAGGAGTTCCCACCTTTATAAAATCCGAAAACCTGTACTGACCGACACCGTAAATCATCGTATTTGTCTGGTAACCGACGGGTGTCATAAAACTCGCCGATGCGGCAAAAGCAACTGCCATTAAAAATGGCTTGGGGCTTACGCCCATCGCTGAAGCCGCGGCGATGGCTATTGGCGCGAGCAATACCGCCGTAGCGTTATTAGACATGGTTTCCGTCAGAAGCGACGTCAAAATATAAAGAGCGGCGACAATCGCAACAGGTCCCATATCTCCCAAAAGCTTAATCATTTTACCAGAAAGATAAGCGGCAGCACCAGTTTTTTCCAGCGCTACGCCAAGAGAAATAATGCCGCCGAGGAGAAAAATAACCTTCCAGTCCACAGAATCATAAGCTTCTTCGAGCGAAATACAGCCTAAAGCAACAAGAAGAACAGCGCCGATAATCGCGCTAACCATGATCGAAGAGACGCCTGTCGCGGCCGCGATAATAACGCCGGAAACGATCAGCAGCGCGGGAATTATCTTTTCTTTCCGGTACTGCGGAGCTTCAATATCCGAAACAATCACGAAATTATTGTTGTTTTTCAGCGTTGCATAGTTTTCTTTTCTGGTTTCGACCAAAATGGCGTCGCCCGAGTTTAGCGGCGTGTCAGCAAAACCTTTATTTAATAACTGCCCTCTGTGTCTTAGCGCAAGAGCCGTGGCGCGGAAAATATTACGAAAATATGAAGACTTTATCGTCTTGCCGATTAATCTTGAATTCGGAGCGATAACAACTTCGGTTAACATCAATGCTTCACAGTGAAAGTCACCTTCGTGAAGTTCACAATCCGATTTCATTTGAATGCCCACTATATCTTTCAGTTCCTGTAATTGCTTGATATCGCAGCGGACGCGCAATAAATCATTTTCCTGCAACACGATGTCTGACACAGGCACGAGCAAGCGCTGTCCGTTGCGGATAACCTCCAGAATGTCGATTTCCAACTCTTTCACCAAGGGCGAATCAGCCACTCTCATCCCGATCGATTTTGCGCCGGACAACAGAACTATATCCGTCAGATAGTCGCGCATTTTATACTTTTCGGTCAATTCTCCGTCTGCTGATCTTACCGGAATAATCCTTACACCGAAAATTATCATGTAAATGATGCCTACCGCGAAAAATACCAGGCCCATTTTTGTAAATTCGAACATACTAAAAGCAGGCAAGCCATGCTGAACAGCGATTGAACTGACCAGTATATTTGTAGACGTGCCGATGAGCGTGCAGACACCGCCGAACATTGATGCAAAGGAAATCGGCATTAAAAGTTTCGCCGGACTGATTTTGTTTTTCGCGGACAATCCCAGCAAAATAGGTATAAAGACAGCGACAACCGGCGTATTATTGACGAAAGCGGAAATAACGCCGACCAGAATCATCGTTCCGATAAGCCCAATCCAGAAGTTAAAGTTGAATACCTTAGAAGAAATGTTCCCCAAAAAATTCACTGCTCCCGTTTTCTGCAGTGCTGCACTGAGAATAAACATAGCTCCGACAGTTACCGTGGCCATATTACTGAAGCCGGAAAGACCCTCCTGAGGAGTAACAATTCCGGTCAAAAGCAAAATAGCCATGACGATTATCGCGGTAAGATCGACGGGAATTTTTTCCGAAGCGAACAAAAATACGGCTAGAGCAATCACGCCCAGAACAATCAGCATTTCCAGCGTCATAATTTATCTCTTTCGTTAGGACTTTTATCGGATAAAATTCTTCTACGAATTCAACATTTCCGGCGGTCAATCCATAGAAAGATGAGGGAAATTGGCATCCAGCGCCTCGTTCCATTTATCTGCCGTTTTTTTAACACTTTCCATCAGCGCAGAAAAATCGCCCCCGATAGTGACGGATTTTATTTTATCGCCCTGCACAATCGCATTAACGACTTTTTGGTCTGCATCGCCCATCACTTCGCCAAAAACCGTGTGTTTCCCGTCCAGCCAGGGAGTGGCAACGTGCGTGATGAAAAACTGACTGCCGTTGGTGCCGGGTCCGGCATTGGCCATGGAAAGAATACCGGGTTTGTTGTGCTTCAATTCCTTGACAAATTCATCCGCGAAGCGATACCCCGGTCCCCCGCGCCCGTCGCCCATGGGACAGCCGCCCTGAATCATGAAATCAGCGATTACCCGATGAAACTTCAAATTATTGTAATAGCCGCGGCGCGCCAGATTGATAAAATTAGCTACGGTGAGGGGAGCCTGAGCGGCAAAAAGCCGCAGGCGTATTGCTCCCTTTTCCGTATCAATTACTGCTGTTATTTCGTCTTGCATTTTTTTCTCCTTTTTTTCACTTTAGTGAGCGCAAATTGATAAGTCAAGACAAAAACTTATCTTGCAATTAGAATGCTGATAAGCTAACTAAAAATAATTCACCTGACTTATATTATTTTTGCGGACAAAATACTGGTTAATCAGAATAAGCAAACAAGGAGATGGCATGAAAGATAAAAATGATCCCCAAAATATTTTAGTCAGCGTCGTCATGGGCAGCGATTCAGACCTTCCGGTCATGTCTGAAGCGACAAAAATTCTTGAGGAATTCGGAATTGGCTACGAACTCATTCTTACCTCGGCTCATCGTGCGCCGGAACGCACCGCCAAATTCGCCTCCGAGGCGAAAAACAAAGGCATTAAAATTATCATTGCCGGCGCGGGAGCGGCGGCGCATCTGGCCGGCGTTATTGCCTCGCACACGCCTTTGCCGGTAATCGGAGTTCCGATCGACGCGACAGCGCTCAAAGGCCTGGACGCGCTTCTGGCGACCGTGCAAATGCCCGGCGGAATTCCGGTGGCCACGATGGCCATCGGCAAGGCAGGCGCAAAAAACGCCGCCCTTTTTGCCGTGCGCATGCTCGCTCTTTCCGATAAAGCTTTGGCCGATAAACTTGACGCTTATATTTTGCAAATGGCGCAGGAGGTAGAGTCAAAACAGGAAAAACTTAAATGACCAATGTCTGGAAATTATCGCCAGAGCAATCAGAGGAGATAATCAGCCGCGCCGCCGCGCTGATTTCGCGCGGCGGCGTTATTGCTTATCCGACAGAAACATTTTATGGCCTGGGTGCAGACGCAACCAACGAACAGGCCCTCAGCAGGATTTTTGATATCAAAGGGCGCGCCTTCCATAATCCCATTTCTGTAATCATATCGGCACAGGACGATATTTATCCGCTTATTAAAAACTCCACTGACCTGGCTGATAAACTGATGAAATCTTTCTGGCCCGGGCCTTTGACTATTGTCTTCAATGCCGCCGAAAATGTATCTGCACTCCTTACCGCCGGCAGCGGCAAAATCGGCATCAGGCTTCCCGGACATCCCCTCCCGCGCTTAATCGCCGAGAAATCCGGCCGTCCGCTTACCGCGACCAGCGCGAACCTTAGCGGCCAGCCGGAATGCGTCACCGCTGATAAAGTTATCGAACAGATAGGCGTGAAAATTGACGCGGTTATTGATGGCGGCGTTACGCCGGGAGAAAAAGCTTCGACAATAATTGATATAACCTGTCATCCCCCGGCGGTGTTACGCGAAGGTGTAATAACCAAAAAATCCCTTGCCAAGATTATCGGATAGGCGGCAAGATTATCAGATACGCGCAAAGTCCAGAGTATCTTTAAAGAAGACGCTCGGCGCCGATAACCGTCACCGTCGTTTTAATTACTCCCGGGGGCTCTCCGGTAAAAACAATCATAAAGGGAATTTGCCCGTTGGGCACAATCTTGTCGTTTCTATTATTGCCGCCTTCCGGTCGCGCCAAAATTTTTGCCATTTCCTCGGCGGATAAAGTCGTCAATTCTTCTTCCGTCAGAATGTTTCCAGCATAACTTGTCTGTTCGCCCAGCACAATGGAATTTTCGTCAATAATTGTTCCTTTGACCATTATCCGTGATATGGCGTAATCGGCCTGATTAACAGCCACTCCCTCCATCACGCGTATCTCTCCGATCTTGCTGTTCGTGATAATTCTCTGGCTTATGTTTTCCAGTTTTACCTGCGCGATGACTACTTCAGGACGCGCGGGCTCCGGGTCATTGATATACTTGTGCGCCATTTCTATGAAACGGTCGCCCATTTGCGGGTATAAAACAAAATAAATAGCGGCGGGAATTACCAAAATAACCAGGACTGACCAGATAAACACCTTCCATCCTTTGCCGCCGGATTCTTTAACCTGCTTTTTTGGCTTTATTGCTGCGGCCCTTTCCGGAATATTTTCCGCCGCTCCTTCACCTTCCATCTCGCCTTCAAATCTTTCTCTGCGTAAATTACCGCGGGAAAAACTCTCCGGCTCCGGCGTTGCCCGCTGGGCTGATTCCTTTTTTGCTTCCAAAACATTATCCAGAAAACGTATGACATCCTCATCAGGACCCGTGGGCGGGGAAGTTTCCAGAGTCAACTCGGTTTTCTGTTCAGCGATTTTTTCGTCATCCGTAGAAGATGACCTGGCTTCCGTCGGAGTTTTTTCATAGCGAAAAGAAGTCAACGGATTATTTTGAAAGAAAACATGCCCGCAACGGCTGCAGCGCATCCATAACCCGTCTTCCAGCATGAGCGTATCATCAAAATAAAATTTCGTCCGGCATTGCCTGCATTGTATAACCATTTTTCCCCTCTCTATTATTGCTGTTTGATGACGTAAATGTCGGGTAAAAATCTGTAACGCTCGCCAAAGTCAAGACCGTAACCAACCAAGAAACCATCATCCATCGTGAACCCCACGTAGTCGGCTTCAAAAGGCACTTTCCTTCTTTTACGCTTATCCAAAAGAGCGCACACCCTCAGGGAACGCGGGCTTCTTTCCTTGAGCCATTCCACGAGATATTTAAGCGTCAAACCTGTATCCACGATATCTTCCACAATCAGCACATCACGGTCTTTGATGGCAGTTTCAATATCTTTGGTCAGCACAACCTTCTCCGAACTTTCCGAACCTGTGCCGTAACTGGCGCAACGCACAAAATCAATTGTGCAAGGAATGCTCAGCACCCTTATCAAATCGGCCATAAAGATAAACGCCCCCTTGAGAATTCCGATGACGATTAATTCACGGCCTGCGTAATCCTTCGATATCTGACGCGCCAGCTCACGTACGCGCTTTTCTATATCCTCGTTTTTATAAAGTATTTCCTTTTGATCATCGCTTGTCATAAACACCTTGCGCCCTATGCGAGATTAACCAATCTGAGCGTTATCTGTCAATAGAAATCACGGTAATTTATTATAAATACTTATAAAATCTTCCAGATTTGAGGAAAGAAGCTCTTCGGCCAAGGCAATTTCCCGCGACGAACGAAAAACGGTAGAAAGGCTTAGAAATATACTGTTAAACGGCGAGATGGGGCGGCCAAGACTTTCGTAATCGATATGACTTATCATATATTGCGAACCGTCAAAGTAATATTTTCCCAATCTGTTTGTATCGGGCGAGCGGAAAGGCCAATCTACTTTCCAATCAAAATAGCGGCGGGCGATTTTCTTTAAATCAGTATTTTGAAAAGCCTCCGGTTTTACCTCGGCGCCGATCTTATCCGCCAACAGGCGAAAATACGTCTTTACCAGGTCGATATCCGTAATGCAAAGACCGTAAAGATACCAATCATCGATTATCTTTACTAGTATTTCGACCTGCGCGTTGGGAATAAAGTAATGGCTGGGGCACAGATGTCCGGCGCACAACTCACGTCCGTAAAAAGAAATATCGCGCAGGTCATTGCCGCAATTTTGCTGCGGGTGTAAAAGGCAGCCTACTTTTTTCTCCTCTTTGTCAAGAAAACCCAAATACTCGCAGCAATATATTTCTTCATATCTTTTCCGGAAATCTTCCGCCCCGATTATCATCCGCTTATAATCTTGCAAATCTTCTTTCGAGAAAACCATTTCCCGAAAGAGTCGGCTCCGCGCGCGGAGCCGAGAAACCAGCGCTTCTCGCGAGCTATCCGCGTAATTATACAGGCCGCAGCACGCGCCGCATGATTTGTCTGCGTCTGGTTGGCATAATACTCTTAACCCGGAAATACCGGAATCGTTCGCCATGTTGACACCTTGTTAATCATTTTTTCCTGATTTTCTGCCGGATGAAAGTATTGCTATTCAAAGACGATTGTTTTGGCGCCACAGACAAGAACCTTATTCTCCAGGTGCAAACGCAAAGCGCGCGCCAGCACGATTCTTTCCAGGTCTTTACCCTTCATTTGAATGTCCGCCACTTCATCGCGGTGGCTTATTTTGATGACATCCTGCGCGATGATCGGGCCTTCATCCAATTTTTCCGTGGCGTAATGGCCCGTGGCGCCAATTATTTTGACGCCTCGGTCATAGGCCTGCTGATAAGGATTGCCTCCGGCAAAAGCCGGCAGAAACGAGTGATGGATATTGATAACTTTATAGGGATAACAGGCGAGAAATTTGTTTGTCAGAATTTGCATGTAACGCGCCAGCACCACCAGGTCGACGTTAAGATCCTGCAGTAGTTTTAATTCTTTTTCTTCCTGCCTATCCTTATTATCTTTATCAATGGGAAAGTGATAAAATTTTATGCCGAATTGTTGCGCCAATTCGCGCGCGTCGGTATGGTTGCTGATAACTGCTTCTATCCTTGCATTGAACTCACCCATGCTCCGGCGCAATATCAAATCATGGAGACAATGTAGATGACGCGATACAAAAACAGCGATGCGCGGCACAAAATCACTGAAATATAAATCCCACTTCATATTCAGCTTGTCAGCCAAAGGCGCGAACGCGGCGGGAATTTCCTCGCGCTTAAGGGCAAAGCCGTTTAACTCCCATTCGACACGCATGAAAAAAGACTTATCATCTTTGGATGTATGCTGAGCGGCATGCACTATATTTCCGTCATGCCGATAAATAAAGTTTGAAATCTGAGCGACGATCCCCTTGCTATCGGGGCAGGATATAAGCAATATCGCGTTTACATCTTTCATTTAACTGTTTCGATTTCCCCGGCTTTAAATTCGCGGGCAATATAAAAGGATTGGCGTTGCAGGTCAAGAATAAAAATGCTATGAAAAAACCCCTTTAAAACTGATTTATTATTTAAGAGCGCAAATGAAATTAATACAACAGATAAATCTCGCCAACGGTCTAGTTTTGAGTATCTACGACCTGTCACGTCAGATCGCCGCTGATACATCCCGAGTGGAAATATTGGCAAAGACAGAAATCTCATTGGAGAGATCGTACTTTGAGAATGAGGACGATTACACTCAGGTAAAAATTATTTTCGGTGATAAGATAAGTTTTGAATACCGCAAGGAGCGCTCTTTCATCCCCGTGGAGAGGCAAAACGAAGTTCGTGACGAATTGATCGACACTTTTCGCGGCAATTCGCTTAATTACATATCCTCCCCGAATTTCCCAAAGCATCTGGCTCTCTCCAAGCTGCGCGATATTAAAAGCAATCCCTATAAATACAGAAAAATCCCCGAACAGGAAATATGACTTTCAGCCCATTTGATGATCTCCTGCCCGCAGCGGAAAAACCGAGCCGCTATCTGGGCATTGAAGTAAACGCGGCGCGCCGGGGAAAACAACCTCTGAACTTTCTTCTGGCTTTTCCGGACGCCTATGAAGTGGGCATGTCCCACCTGGGACTGCAGATTCTTTATTCCATTTTAAATAAGCTGCCCGATGTACAAGCTGAAAGATGTTTTGCCCCCTGGCCGGACCGGGAAAAACAACTGCGCGAAAAGAATCTGCCCCTTACCTCACTGGAAACACAAACTCCTTTGTACGGCTTTGATATCATCGGTTTTTCTCTTCAGTACGAACTTTCTTATACCAATGTCCTGAATATGCTTGAGCTAGGCCAGGTACCGTACCTTCGGGACAAGCGCGGCGATTCACACCCCCTGATCATCGCCGGTGGGCCTTGCTGCTTTAACCCGGCGCCTCTTGTCGATTTTATCGATGCGTTTGTGATCGGCGAAGGGGAGGAAATTGTCTCGGAAATCGCCACGGCCTTGCTCAGAGAAAAGCAAGCCAGCGCTTCGCGTCTTTCTCTGCTGACAAGATTGGCGGACATCCCCGGCATCTATGTTCCCGCCATTCATAAAAATAATCAGATCATCAAAAAGAGAACCGTCGCTGATCTCAATCAATGGAAGCATCCGGAAAAACCGGTGGTGCCGCTGATGCAGACGATTCACGATCGCATCGTGCTGGAAATCGCCCGCGGCTGCACCCGCGGTTGCCGTTTCTGTCAGGCGGGCATGATCTGGCGGCCTTATCGCGAAAGAGATTTATCTTTGCTGCTGGAAATGGCCGAAAGAACGCTTTGGGCGACAGGATATGACGAAATCTCGTTGCTTTCCTTAAGTTCGGGGGACTACACAGTTCTGGAATCTCTTATCCGGCAATTGATGCGTAGACATTGCACCGAGCGCGTAGCTTTGGCCCTGCCTTCCCTGCGCGTCGAATCTCTTACCGAAACGATGATTGACGAAATTAAACGCATCCGCAAGACCAGCTTCACACTGGCGCCGGAAGCCGGAACGGATAAAATGCGCCGGATTATCAACAAGGGCAATAACGCCAATGACCTGCTTGCCGCGGTTGACAAAATATTCAGCGCCGGCTGGAAATCAATAAAGCTTTATTTCATGATTGGACTCCCCGGGGAAACACAAGATGATCTTGAAGGCATTGTTGATTTATGTCACGCGGCCATGCGCGCCGCCAGGAACCGCGGCGAGATAACCATCAGCCTTTCCACTTTCGTTCCGAAACCACATACTCCTTTTCAGTGGGAAAAACAGATTTCTCCGGAGGAAACGTTCGCCAAGCAGAATTTTATCCGCGAACATCTGAAAAGCCGCCGTTTCAACGTAAAATGGCATGATGCGCGGATGAGCTTTCTGGAAGGCATCCTTTCGCGGGGCGATGAAAAGCTCGGCGCGACACTGAAAAAAGCGTTCTCTCTGGGTTGCCGCTTTGACGGCTGGAGTGAAATTTTTCGTTTCGACCTATGGCAGCAGGCACTGCAAGAAACGGGTAATGACGCAAGCGAATGTTTAGCGGCACGAGATACAGACACGCCGCTGCCCTGGGACAATATTGATTGCGGCATCAGCCGTGAATTTCTCCTGGCAGAAAGACAAAAGGCGCATGATACCTTGATTACGCCGGATTGCCGTCTGGACACCTGCCAGCTTTGCGGCGCCTGCGATTTCACCATCACAAAAAATATTTTCTCCGCCGCGCCTGACCCAGAGTTAAAATCAGCCAAGGATATTAAGGACGCGGACAAACCTTTGCGCCACGAGAAAATTTACCGTATTTCCTTTCGCAAGTTCGGTCTTTCCCGATTTTTATCACACCTGGAAATTTCGGCCGCTTTTGTGCGCGCTTTACGCCGCAGTGGCCTGCCGTTGTCATACTCAACGGGATTTCATCCCCATCCGAAAATTTCTTTCGCCACAGCCACCGCGGTAGGCATGGAAAGCCGTGAGGAATTCGTTGATATCACCGCCGGAAATTATACTGATGATTTGACTTCCCTGGTTAAAATCATCAACCTCGCCTTGCCGGCAGGAATAGAAATAACCGTCATCAATACTCTTGCGCCGGGGGCTAAATCGCTGGCGCAATCACTTTACGGCTTTATTTACGAAATCCATTTACCGAAGCATATTGACGACAACAGGCTAAACAACGTCAAAACCAAAATAGATCAATTTATGAATTCAGTTTCGTTCATTATCCCCAAACAGACCAGGGGAAAATCCGCGGCCAAAGATATCCGGCCTTTCGTCGAAAGCATTGCCTTAGATGAAACGGAAAAAATAATTGAAAGCCGTATTATTTTTTCCCAAACAGGAACAGCAAGGCCTTCCGACATAATTATACACGCTCTGGGATTGAGCGATGAAGAAACGCGGCAAACACGAGTTGTAAAAACCAAAACTGTTTTAATTTAAAGATGACAATTCCTGCGGCGCGGGCGGAAGAAAATCCTGAAAAACTGACTCGCCTTTGCTTAGTTCCTCATAGAGCATCATAATCGTATTGACGTAAATTTCGCTGCGGTTATATTTAAATACCGCGCGACGTTTTTTTTCGTCAGACGCATTTTCTGACCATCCGGAGCTTTTGAGATAATGCGCCATGCTGGCCTTAGCGTCTTTCATATTAAAAGGACTGGCTATCCCATCCCCGTCTCCATCAACACCGTAGCTACGAAATGTCGAGGGAATAAACTGCGCCGGTCCCATGGCGCCGGCAAATGATCCCATGATGCTGAGCGGATCCATTTCCAGTTTCTGGGCGATCTGCGTCAGATGATAGAGCTCGCCCAGCGCCCACTGCGCCCTTCTTCTCGCCCGGTTAATCGTAGACTCGTCATATAAAAGAGGATATTGTTCCGCGTATAATTCCTGAATGCGGCGAAAATAATCCGGATCCAGCAGAAAAGCCAAATTTGTGTATGCCGTAACCACATTGTACGGCATCGGATAAGTGCCCAGTCTTGATTCCACAATCAAAATCGCCGTAATAATCTGCGGTGACGTTCCGAAACGTTTTTCCAGTGAAGTTAAAAATTCTTGGTTATCTCTCATGAAAGCCCTGCCGTTGGCGATCTGCCGCGGACTGATATTCATCACTGAAGGTCTTTCCACGCTGCCGCGCGGGCTGGAATAAAACAGATTCTGAATTACAATATCCGGACGGAGCGCTACCCGGGAATCGTTGAGCATGCCCTGAACCAAAGTTCTTTCAAGCCCCTTTTCCACGAGGCGGTCTTCGATAAAGACGCGAGAAAAATCGTCCCACGCCCAGACACACGCGCCGGAGAGCGGAAAGATAGCCAGAAACATCAAACTGATGATAGCTTTTTTCTTTAACATTGTTTTTATATTTTACACCGTCCTTGTTACATAAGCAAGATTATTTAAACTGTTCCTTCTTTCTAAAACTTTGACTCGCCGGCATGGCACAACATTTTCCTCCTTGCCTTCTCTCATTTTAACTGCGGCCTCGTTTTTTCCTCATTGCAACTTTCTTGCAAATAAGGCGAAAATCCTGTATGAAGCGGAACAGTTTTTCAGGAAGGAGAATGCATGAAAGTTTTAGTCACTTATTTTTCCGAAACCGGCAACACAAAAAAAGTCGCCAACGCCATCTACGAGGCCATTGATTTCGAAAAAGAAATCAAACCCGTTCAGGAAGTAAAAAAGACCGAAGGCTATGACATCATCTTCTGCGGCTTCCCTGTGCACGCGCATAGTGTCCCGTCAAAAGCGGCAGATTTCATTAAACAAATACCTGAAGGCCAAAAAGTAGCTTTCTTTTCCACGCACGGCTCACTGCGCGGTGGACAGTTGCCCAGACAGGCATTTGAACACGCGATCAGCTTGGCTATAAAAGCCAATGTTTTAGGACATTTCGGCACGCGCGGCCAGGTAAACCCAAAAGTAATTGATATGCTTCTAAAAAGTCCTGAACACAAAGCATGGGGTGAAGAAGCGCAAAGCGCTATCGGCCATCCGGACGCGAATGATTTGTCCGACGCCAAAACCTTCGCCGCGGAAATGATCGCCAAAGCCAGAAAGTAATCAAAAAGCGGCGTTTCCCCCGCTCCTGATAAACATTGAATTTGTTGATAAATTTTATTGACAAACATTGTTAAATTGTCTATAAGCATCAATCCTAATCCAAGGCAAAGGTATAAATGATGTACGCGGTCATAAAAACAGGATCCAAACAACACAAGGTAACTGAAGGAGAAATTTTATCCGTCGAGAAACTCGACGGCGAAAAAGGAACCGAAGTAGTCTTTAACGAAGTTTTGATGGTTTCCGGCGAAAGCGGAATTAAAATAGGAAAACCTTACGTGGAAGGCGCCAAGGTCTATGGGGAAATTATCGAGCAAAAAAAAGGCCCGAAAATTCAGGTTTTCAAGAAGAAACGCCGCAAAGGTTTTCATAAGAAAACCGGACACCGGCAGGAATTAACCAGCATGAAAATAAAGAGAATAACGATATAGAGGCAGGCGGAGAACTAAATGGCACATAAAAAAGGTCAGGGAAGCTCCCGTAACGGAAGAGACAGCAATTCGCAGCGTCGGGGCGTTAAAGTATTCGGCGGGCAAAAAATTAATGCCGGCTCCATAATCGTGCGGCAGGTCGGCACAAAAATTCATCCGGGAAAAAACGTCGGCATGGGCAAAGATTTCACCATTTTTTCCCTGATCAACGGCGTAGTGAAATTTGAAAGACTGGACAAGACGAGAAAAAAGGTAAGCGTTTACGCGGCCTGATTTTATTTGACCATATTTATCATTTCCAAGGCGCTTTCCTACAAAGCGCCTTTTTAATTTGTAAAGCAGAGCGCGCATGAAATTCGTTGATGAGGCAAAAATTTATATCAAGGCCGGTCACGGCGGCCGCGGCTGCGTCAGCTTTCGCCGGGAAAAATATGTCCCGCGCGGCGGTCCCGACGGCGGCGACGGCGGCAAAGGCGGCGATGTCATTTTCCGCGCAACGGAAAAACATCGCACGCTTCTGGATTTTAAATATCGTCAGCATCATGTCGCAAAAAACGGCGGTCACGGCTCCGGTAATAACCGCACGGGGAAAAGCGCCGCTGACCTGGAAATTCCTGTTCCGGTAGGAACAATTATTAAAGACGCCTCCACTTTGGAATTGCTTGCCGATTTATCCCAGGTGGGCCAGGCGTATCTTGCCGCAAGCGGCGGTATCGGCGGCAAGGGCAATGCTCATTTCGCCACGGCCACGCATCAGACACCCAAATTCGCCCAGGAAGGCATGGAGGGCGAAGAACGCTGGATTTTACTTGAGCTAAAACTTTTGGCGGACGTCGGCATCGTCGGATTTCCCAACGCCGGCAAATCAACATTCATTGCGCGCGTTTCCGCGGCCCGACCCAAAATTGCCGATTATCCTTTTACCACTCTCACGCCGCATCTGGGCGTCGTCCAGCATTCACGCGACGTGAGCTTTGTCATCGCCGATATACCAGGACTCATCACCGGCGCGCATACGGGTATGGGCATGGGAATTAAATTTTTAAAACACATAGAAAGAACTTCGGTGCTGCTGCACATCATTGACATCTCCGCTGAGGAACAAAACGACGCCTGGAAAAATTATAATATCATCAACAACGAACTTTCCTGCTACGATGCCGCCCTTATGGAAAAGCCGCAAATTGTCACGCTCAATAAAATTGATCTGCCGTTTGTCCGGGAACAGGCAAAAAAAGAAGTTGCGCGATTTAAAAAAAAGGGAATAATACTGTATCCTTTCTCCGCGGCAACAGGAGAGGGAGTTGATAAAATAATCAATAAGCTAGCCAGCATGATCGGCAAAAAGAAAAAATGAAATCAGTCACGAAAAATATCCGTCAGGAAACAATCGCCGGCGCCAAAACAATTCTTGTCAAAGTCGGCTCCGCCGTGCTTACCGGCACCGATGGACTTGATCTGAAGATTATCAATTCTCTCGTAAAGGAAATGACGGAACTCATCCGCAATGGCCACACTATCGTCCTGGTCACTTCAGGCGCAATTGTTTCCGGCAAGCATCGCCTGGGTATGACCGCACCTCTGAAAAGCATCCGTGAAAAACAGGCCGCCGCCGCCATCGGCCAGGGTAGGCTGATGCGTGTTTATTCCAAGTCCTTTGAAAAAAGGGGCCTCTATGTGGCACAGCTTTTATTGACCCTTGCCGATCTTTCTGACCGACAGAGATATTTGAATATCCGCAACACGCTTTCCACCTTGATTGAATGGCGCGTCACCCCGATAATCAATGAAAATGATTCCGTCGCCGTTGACGAAATCAAATTCGGCGACAATGACACTCTTGCCGCGATGATTGCCAACATGGTGGAAGCTGATTTATTCGTTAATTTAACCAGCACTGATGGTCTCTATGACTGTAATCCCGCGGGCAACCGCAAGGCCAATCTCATTTCCCTGGTCCGCGAATTCACCGACGAAATTGAAAACGCCGCAACCTGCGAAACAAGCCCGGTCGGCATGGGTGGCATGAAAAGTAAAGTTATGGCGGCGAAAAGTGTTACCTCCATGGGCATACCTTGCATCATTGCGCCGGGTAAAGCACCGCGCGTCTTATCCAAAATTATTGCCGGCAGGGAAATAGGGACGCTGTTTCTGCCCAAAAGCCATAAATTAAAAAGCAAAAAATATTGGATCGCTTTTACGCTGCGGCCACGCGGCAGGCTTGTGATTGATGAGGGCGCAAAAACAGCTCTTTGCGAAAAAGGCACGAGCCTGCTTCCTTCGGGTATTATCGACGTGGAAGGCGACTTTGTGCTGGGTGACCCTGTGGGTCTTATCGACCGGAAAGGAGTTTTGCTGGCTAAAGGGCTGGTGAATTACTCCGCGGCGGAAATCCATAAAATTAAGGGATTAAAGACTTCACAGATCAGCCAGGTTTTAGGCCATAAAGACTATGATGAGGTGATTCATCGCGATAATCTGGCTATCATCTACACGGAAAAAAAAGCAAAAAACAATTTATAAACACATCCGCAAAATTATATTCTTTCGTTGATTTTCACCACGAAATGCTTTAAAAATAAACATCTTAGAAAACAAAGGAGGTCATATGGGGGCGACACTGGTGCTTCTGGCAATAATTGCGGCTGTTATTCTTTTTCTCATAACTATTTATAATAAACTGATACAGCTCAGAAATTACTACAAAAACGCTTACGCTCAGATAGATGTTCAGTTAAAAAGGCGTTATGATCTTATCCCCAACCTGGTGGAAAGCGCCAAGGGATATTTAAAGCATGAACGCGAAACATTGGAGGCGGTTATCAAAGCGCGAAACACAGCCTTTGACGCAAGCAAACTGGCGGCGGCAAATCCCGGAGACGCCAAAGCGATGACTGGACTAATGCAGGCCGAGGGAGCTCTAGGCAATATGTTGGCCCGGCTTCTTGCGGTTGTCGAATCATATCCGGATCTGAAAGCGAATCAGACAATCAGCCAGCTTATGGAAGAGCTGACTTCCACGGAAAATAAAATCGGTTTTGCCCGTCAGGCTTATAACGATTTTGTGGCGGAATACAATATTAACCGTGAAAAATTCCCCAACAATTTCGTGGCCGTTTTCTTTAATTTCGCGCCGGCGGAGTTGCTGCAGTCCACGGAAGGCGCCCAGGAACGCGTTGCTCCCAGAGTGAGTTTTTCTTGATTTAACGCCGCAGCATAGATTGCCTACCTTCCCATGGCCGAAAACAGACCGACGAATTTTTTCTACAGGCAAGATCGCGCACGCAGTAATATCCGCAAGCTTGTCATGCTTTTTATTTTGGCGGTCACGATTATTATTGTCGCCATTTATTTCGCGTTGCGCCTGATTTATTATATCTACCTTTCCAGCAGCGTTTATCACACCAACTGGGAAACTTCCGCTTATTACGCGCAAAAGATGAAAGATTTCCCTTTCTTTGAACCACAATTATTTTTTCTCGTCGCGTGCCTCGTAACTCTTTTTATTTCCGTGGCCAGTCTGATAAAAATGAATCAGCTGCAAAAAGGCGGCGGCGCGATCGCGGAAATGCTGGGCGGCAGATTGGTTCCCAAAGGAAGCTCAGACTCCCTGGAAAGAAGATTGCTAAATGTCATTGAAGAAATGGCCATTTCCTCCGGCGTGCCTGTTCCACCAGCTTACATCCTGGATAATGAGAAAGGAATAAATGCTTTTGCCGCCGGACTGACGCTTCATGATTCCGCCATAGCCGTCACACGCGGCATGCTCGACCATCTCGACCGCGATGAGTTGCAGGGCGTAGTCGCTCATGAATTCAGTCATATTTTAAACGGCGACGCGCGCCTCAACACTCAGCTTATCGGCATTCTTTACGGTATCCTTGTTATCGGCATCATTGGCGGTGAAATACTTGAACATCATCGCCTGACGCGAACCAGCATTGTCGTCCTTTCCGCGGGTATTATCCTAGCCATAGTCGGTTATGCCGGCTCTTTCATGGGACGCCTCATTCAATGCGCCGTTTCACGGCAAAAAGAGATGCTTGCGGATGCCTCTGCCGTGCAATTTACGCGTAATTCCCTAGGGCTGGCCAACGCCCTAAAGAAAATTGGCGGCTACGCCTATGGTTCTCTTATTCAATCAGCCACGGTCAGACAGGCGTCTCATTTGTTTATTTCCGAAAGCAGCCTGGATTTTCTTTTCCCCCGGATGCTTGCCACCCATCCGCCTCTGGACAAGCGCATTAGACTTCTTGACCCGTCCTTTGACGGGAAATATCCCCATATAGGCGTTCCCCCGGAAATTTCCAAGGCGGCATCAAGATACATTGCCGAATACAAAGCATATAAAAAAGGTGCTGATTATTACTCCGACTATCTAGTCGATGCCCGGCCGGAAAATGTCACCGAGCTCGTCGGCAGTTTCTCCGAATCGCATATCGATCGCGGCAAATCCATCCTCGCTTTGATCCCGGAAGATCTGAAACATGATTTAAACGTATCACAAAGCGCCGCCTGTGTGATTTATGCGCTTTTTGTCGGCTGTGAGAACAATTTTCGCGAGGCAAAAATTGATGTGTTGCGAAAGGCGCTTGTTCCGGAAAATATAATTAATGAAGTTGCCTCCATTTGCGCGAAGCTCGCCGAGTTAGGTCCGGATGTCCGTCTGCCGCTGGTGGAGCTGGCCACGCCTTCCCTTCTCACGCTTTCCAGCGCTGGAAAAAGAGATTTTCTGAGAATTATTGATTTACTGATCAGGGCGGATAACCAACTGACTCTTTTCGAATTTACCGTGCGCTGGCTGCTTAACAAATTACTAACGGAAAAAGAAAACGTCTCCAGCAAAATATCTTTCTTTTCCTACGCGCAGGTCGCCGCCGACATTTATACGTTACTAAATGTCCTGGCCTGGGCGGGAAATACCGCTGATCCGCAAAAAGCAAAGCAGGCGCTTAGCGCCGGCCTTGCGCGGATACCGGAAATAGCCGAAAATATAAATAATTATCAATATAATGAAAATATTTCTTTTACCGATGTCGGCCGCTGTCTGGATAAGCTTTCCGCTTCTTCTTTCCGGATAAAACAATCGATCGTTGACGCGTGCGCGCACTGCGCCTTTTTTGACCGCGAAGTTACAGTCTCCGAATCAGATCTTCTGCGTGTTGTTTCTCTGGCGTTGGGCTGCCCGCTGCCGCCATTTTTGCCTTAAATAAGAGCGGTTACCCTATGAACGATTTTGCCAATATATTTCTCGAACTCCTGGAAAAACTGGAAACAGACATCGCCAATTTATACAAACTTTTTGCGGAAAAATTTCCGGCTCACCGGTATTTTTGGGAAGAGTTAAGTAAAGAAGAAGTCCAACATGCCGTATATATCAAAAAATTATCGGCTTATAGCAGGCAAAAGATAGTTTATCTGGATGAAAATAAAATAAAAACTCTTACCATCAAATTTATTACCGACGGGATAGAATCAACTTATAAAAAAACTAAAGCCAACGAATTAAACATAATTAACGCGTTGGCTTACAGTTTGAACCTCGAAGATTCCATCATTGAAAATAAATTCTATGAGTATTTCAGCACAAACGACCAGAACATCGCCTTTCTTCTATCACAGATAAAACGCGAAACAATAGAGCACGCAAAAAAAGTAAAACAGGCTCTGCGCGACGCAAAAGCTGTGCTTTAAAAATTATCTTCTGGAGTCACGCCCCCCCATTCTACCATTACCCATGTTCTGTTGCATGCCGCGTTCGGCGTTTTGCTCCTCCTTAGTCGCAAAACCTTTATTTGCAGAGCGCGGCGTGCCAGAGACTCCTCGGCCCGTGCTGCCCGAGGCGCGTTGTACGCTTTCCTGTTTCGCCCCTTGAGTCACAATTGGCTGCTGCTGGGCCGGCGGATGCACCGCTTTGTTCCTGCTGTTGTCTCTACCGTGCGGTGGCTGAATTATTCTATCCTGCGGAGGCGTTTGCGTACCTTTTTTTTCATTTATACGCGGCGGAGATTGAATCTCCTGCCCTTTGGGCGATGACCGCGTCGGCGACGGTTGCTGCCCTGAGGGCTGGTGCTTGAGCTGCGGCTGGCCCTGCTGAGTTTCTTTCCCGCGGGGCACGGTTGCCTTTGAGGCAGGGCTGCTGCCCGGATCTTTTGGTGTCACGACCGGTCGTTGATCTCTTTTTACCGCGGGAGGCGCCGCCGGCACACCGGCTTTACTTCTTGGCGGCACAACCACATCCGCGCCTCTTTTGAATCCTCCGGAAGGAGTCGAGCCGGGTGATCTTTGTTGCTGGCGAAAACGCGGTTGTTCCTGCCTACGCCTTTCGTAAACAACTCTTTTTTGCTGATTCGGTTTCCAGTAAATCTTTTCCTGGGGTCTGTGGTAGACCTGATAATGCCTGTTAAATTTTCTTGTTCTGTCGATATCCCTGATAATGATATGCCGCGAATGCCAATCAAAATGCGACCAGCCGATAACTCCAAAACTGACAAATAACCTCGGTGAAAAAACAATTCTTGGTCCGGTAACTACCACCCCGGGATAGAAAATACGGAAAGGCAGAAAAGCCGGAAACCACCATGGTCCATAGACGACAAACGGATCATAAACCGGAACATAAAGGTAATTGTAGTAAGCAGGTTCGATGCGAATTATTCTTTCTTCAACAATTACTTTTTGTTCATCCGTCGTATTCAAATTGCCCTGTGCGGCCGCTCTGGCGCGCAGATCCTGTATCGTATCCATCACATCCTGTTGCTGATACACAAACGCGTCGCCCAATCTTGCGGTCCAGTTGAGATTTTCCGCCATCATGCTGAGAACTTTCGGATAGTAGCAAAGGGAAAGCACGCTGACATCCCAGTCTTTCGCCTGCAGAGCTTCGTCCAACTGCTCGTCGGTGAGGTATGGATTTCTCGCCAACCATCGGTCCGCTTCCGCGACTTCATAGGGATAAGAGGCAGCAATCAGTATCTGTGAAAGCAGCGCGTCGGGATATAGAGCGATGGGCGCCAGCACCTGCGCCAATTCTTCCTGGCTGAATGTGGGGGTCTGCTCATAACGCGTTTGAATCTGCGCTTTTGCCAAAGAAGGCAAAATAAATAATGCGACAATTATAAAAACACCAATTTTTTTTGCCAGTCTTCTGTTCATCAGAGAACCTCCTTTTAGTTTTTTTCAGACACTTATTCCTGCCCTGCATTCTTTTTGAGCAATGCTTATGCCATAAATTTATTATTTTCTTAAGCTTTTGTAATAACAGAGGATATTTCTATAAACAAATTTTTTGACCCATTAATATGGATAATAAATATCCACTATTTTTATTAAGACGGCTACTAAATATCCATCAGTCACGTTGATTTAAGACGAACGGGCTATTATTATTTTAAGTGGCTAATTATCCGACAAACTTTCCTGACAAAATATTATATTAGCCACTGATAATGAAAGCAATGTCGATTACCGTTTATTAATATTCACGATATCAAATTTTGATGCCTTCCCGCTGCAACATCATTTTTTTCATCTTTAAACCACCGCCAAATCCGCCTAATGTTCCATCCGCGCGGATAACACGGTGGCAGGGCACAACAATAGGAAAGGGATTTCGCGCCATTGCCGTTCCTACCGCCCGCGCGGCTTTGGGGTTTCCTATTTTCTTCGCGAGAGAGGAATAAGTCGCAACGTGTCCACGGGGAATCTTACGGGCCTGGATTAAAACTTTTTTTGTAAATGGCGCCAATTTTTCCATGTCCAGCAAAAACATGGGCATTTTCTGAACTTTGCCCTGATACATAGCGGCAATAACCCGATCCAGACCTTCGCGCAATCTGCCCTCTTTTACAGCAGCAAAAGAGAAATCTTTCCTAATCCGCCGCAAGAGTTCGTTTTTTGCTTTCGGCAAATATATTTTTTTTAATTTTATTTTCTCGTCTTCATTATCCCACACGACACCGATGCATTTATTCGCTGTTTTTACTAGTTGATAATACATATCCTCAACCCTTTGAGTCTTAATGCTTAACCCTTATAAATGCTCTATTAATATTTTTATTCCAATGGCAATCAAAACCAGACCACCGAATATGTTCACCTTCCTGCCGAAGATGCGCGCCAGCCCCTTGCCAAAAATCATGCCTATCGCCGTCATGAAAAAACAGACAATGCCGATAAGCAGCGCGGGAAACATAATGGGATTTTTCAGCACAGAAAAACTAAAACCAACCGCCAGGGAATCGATACTGGTCGCGACAGACAGGATGAGCAAAGATAATCCCCTGGTCTGATCATTTTGCTTCTTATGCTCTTCTTTTTCCATGCCCTCCCATATCATTTTGCCGCCGATTAACGCCAAAAGGCCAAAGGCCACCCAATGATCAACCGCCTCGATGATCTCGACCACTGTTGAACCCGCAAGCCATCCAATGACGGCCATCATGAACTGAAAAAATCCGAACGCTGCGGAAAGGCGTAAAACCGGCGGCCACCATGGCTTTTGATGATTGGCCGCGCCGATACCGATAGCCACGGAAAAAGCGTCAACTCCCAAAGCTACGGCGATAATGAAAACAGTTGTTAAAGTCATAAACATTTTACCTTTTAAAATACTTGCCTTTATCATGCCGGGTTTATTACCACGTCAACAATCACAGAAATTGATTATAAATCACAGATACCGTGTTTATATATTAGTCATTCGATAATGCCTGATAAATTTTTGTTGCCAGACCTTTACCTATTCCTGGTACATTTTGCAAATCGTTTAACGATGCTTCCTTTATCTTTTTTGCGGAACCAAAACGCTCTAGCAATATTTTTTTCCGCCGCTCGCCTATGTCCGGTATTTCATCCAACACAGATTTCAAATTATCCTTCTGCCTTAATTTTCGATGATAATGCAGGGCGAAGCGATGCGCTTCATCGCGTATCCTCTGCAGAAGAGTTAACGCGGCAGGCGATGAGTTGAGCATGAGGGCATCTTTTCTTCCCCGCAGATAAACACGGTCCCGCTTAAGGCTTTCTTTCTTTTTCATCACGCCCTTCGTGGAAAATGTTTTGCGCTCCTCCTTTGCCAAACCGATGACGTCTGTTTGTATTTTCAATTCATTCAGCACAGCGAGAGCGATATTAAGCTGTCCCTTTCCTCCATCTACTACCAGTAAATCGGGAACTGTATCAGGAACGTTAAACCGCCGGCTCAACACTTCCCGCATCATAGAGTAGTCATCCAGTTGATCCATATTTCTGATGCGGAAACGCCGGTAAGCTGCTCTGTCTGGCTCTCCATTGCTAAAAACCACCATAGAACCCACTGCGTTTTTGCCACCAATATCGGAGATATCGAAGCATTCTATTCTTCGCGGCAGATTACTGAGGCCTAGCTTTTCTTGCAACAGTTCCAATACGGCTTTTTTTTGTTCATCTTTATCCCGCGATGCGGCGTCTATTTCTCGGGCATTGGCACATGCCATATCAAGGAGAGCCTTTTTCGCACCCTTCCGGGCGGCTGTAATTTTTATTTTTTTGCCTTTTTTTTCGGATAGCCATTCGCGAAAAACAATTTCATCAGGAAGCTCGCAGGGCACGATGATTTCATCCGGCAAATCCGCCTCCATATAATATTGTTGCAGTACCGATGACACGATTTCGGGCAAATCGGCTCTTGTTTTTACCGGTGTGAATGATTTTGAACCAAGCATTTTGCCGTCGCGAACAAATAAAAGACACAGCGTATAAACATCCGCGGCGGCGTAAACACCCACGACATCCAGTTCGCGCCGATCGGTTAAATCTACATGTTGCTTTTCCAACACGTGCCGTAAAGCGACTATACGATCGCGCAAGCGTGCCGCCTCTTCATATCTTAAAGATTGCGACGCATCTTCCATCTGTTTAGTCAGATCACTAAGCAGTTTCTTGCGTCGCCCCCGCAAAAAAGCGACGGCGCCTTCAACTAATTGCCTGTAATTTTCTTCATCAATAAATTGCCGGCAAGGTGCCAGACAGCGGCCGATCTGATATTCCAGGCAGGGACGCGGCCTTAATTTAAAGTCCCTGTCGCGGCAGGAACGCAAGGGAAATATTTGCTGCACGAAGCGGAGCGTTTCTTTGGCCGACAATCCCGATGGATATGGACCAAAATACATAGCTCTATTATTCAGCTTTTTACGCGCCAGTTGCAAGCGCGGATATTTTTCGGTGGGATCCAGACAGAGGTGGTAGTAGGTTTTATCATCGCGCAGCACCACGTTATAGCGGGGATGATGTTTTTTTATCAGATTGTTTTCAAGAATCAGTGCTTCTTTTGGGGTTGAGGTGGCAATAAATTCGACGTTTTTCGTCCGCGCCATCAGAAAAGGAGCCATCGGGCGCGTATCTTTACCGGTATAATAAGAATTTATGCGAGTTTTTAAATTATTGGCTTTACCAATATAAATGACCTTGCCCTGCGCGTCTTTCATCATATACACGCCGGGCAAGCGTGGAACAGATGCAACTTCTTTCTTCATTCAATGAATTTTTTCACCAAGTTGATAATCGGCGATGTAAATAGCAATACGAGCGCGGCGTAAAGGATAATCATGCCCGCCGTTTCTACCAGACTGAATTTCCGGTATTTTCTGGTAATGATCAAAATAATAACTATTCCGACAATCAACGCAATCAGATGTACCCAAAAATCGCTGTCCATATTATGCTAAGCTCCTTTCCGGCCGATATAATATTTTGAAAACGTTTTTTACAATTTTTTTACGCAGCTACTATAGAACAAATTTAAGATAAATTACACTACAAAAAATATTAATTATAATAAAGTTGCAAGTTCGGATATTTATGAACCGCGTTGGTTTTCAATAGCATAACTGCAAAAATTTATTTATATTTTACCCAATAATATCAAGTTAATAGCCGCTAAAAATAAGTGTTTTTTGTGATATAAAATGGTGCTATAAATATCCCGGAGAAATCGCCATCTTATTATTCTATTAAAAAAGGAGGTGATCGGCGGCAATTACCGGCGCGCAACAAGAGAAAATCAAAAAACATCAAAAAAACAAAAAACAGAACAGGAGAAAAGTTATGAAAAAGGCAATCATGAAAAAGGTAGCCGCAACGGGTTTCATATTATTTATCGGGTGTCTGTTTTTGTTTGGCGGCATTTTACAAGCAAAAGCCCAACCACTCATCTCCGCGCAATTAAAAGCAGTACCGCCTTCATATTCCGGCTCCTGCCCGGCAAAAATTGAATTTGAAGGATTTATTTCCGTTCGAAATCTTACCCGACCGCCCTTGAGACTTCAATATAAGTTCATACGCAGCGACGGCGCTTCCGCCCCGGTGCAGACATTAACTTTTAACAGAGACGGCGCCCAGCCCGTGCGCACCACCTGGCAATTGGGCGGACCGGGCTTGCCTTCCTATACTGGCTGGCAAGCCATCAAAGTTGTTTATCCTCAGGATCTGGAATCAAATAAGGCAAATTTCTCGGTTAGCTGCCAGGCCGCCGCACAGCAAAAACCCGATCTGGTCATCAGATCTTTTGGCCTGAGTGACTGGGGAAAATGTGAACCGAACAATGTTATATTTAGCTTTCAGGTAACCATCGCCAATATCGGCTCTGCCGCATCGCCTTCCCTTCCCGGCAAGGCGCTTGTTCAGGCCATGGACCAGCACGGCAATGGCTGGGGAAATGGCGTGCCACTGCCCGCTATTCCGCCCGGCGGCACTCACACAGCCACAATTCCTGTTTACTATCTGAAGGGTGACCCGGATCATATTACAGGCGCCGCGCCGCATCCTTTCAAAGCCATCGCCGACCCATTGAATCTGGTTGACGAGCAAAGAGAGGATAACAACGATTCATCTAATATAATAAATGTCGATCCCAGAGGCATATGCCAGCAGACGGAAAGACCGCCGCTGCGTCCAATGCCTTTGCCGCGTCCTCTTCCGAGACCCGAACCGCAGTCTCAACCACAACCGCTACCCCAGCCTCTGCCGCAGCCTCAGGCAGACGTGCGCGAAGACTGCATTTCCTTCAATCCGGCGACAACGGATGGAAAATTTATCAATGGCGACTGGAAAATTGTCGATGGCAGCCATTGGATGTTCAGCTTTGGCGATAAAAAAGAGGAAACCAACAAAGCGTTGAGAATAATAAAACACTACCGCATGAACCAGTCATGCTTTGTCGGACGCCCGGACCCGTCTTTCCAGTATATGCTAGTTAATTCAAATGCGCCCACCGGCAGTTTCCCCGGCGAAGATTGCATCAGTTTTAATCCGGCAACAACGGAAGTAAAACTCATTAACGGCGACTGGAAAATTGTCGATGGCAGCCATTGGATGTTCAGCTTTGGCAATAAGGAATCTGAAGCCCGGCAGGCGCTGGCCATTATCAAAAAATACGACTTCAACCGCTCCTGCTTTGTCGGCAGGCCAGGCCCAAGTTTTAAATATCTGCGCAGGTAAATACGCTAATAAAAAAGGCGCTGAACATTAACCCATGCTCAGCGCCTTTTTTAATGATGAGTGTCTGATACTTTATTTATTTCTTACCGGCAGCGCCCGATAGTTTTTCGTTGTTGACTGCTTAACCATAAACTCCTGCCCGCCTTCCGGTCCAAAATAGAAACTGCCCGCTTCGTTGCCGAATGTTTCTGCCGCCCAGACAAAAACACACGATAAGCCGATTAAGTTTGTCAGGTAAGCTTCATATCCGCAGGCGGTTTTAAAAAATTTAGATCCGCCACCCAATGCCTGTAGTTCGCTCTGTGTCGGCATGCGCCAGTTAGAATAACCGCCGCCTTTATAGCTTTCGCAATATTTTTTTGCTTCAGCGTAGTTTATGTCTTTTCCATTATCCTTTGCCGCCCACATCAGGCCCGTTTTTTTATCTAATACCGTCCCGTCATCATAAGCGACAAAACTACCGTCTTTACCGATCTCTGCCGCATAGGCAAATACGGCACAACCGATCAATAACAATAAAACAGCAAAAACTTTTTTCATCTAACCCCTCCTTGATTGTTTAGTAAAAAAGCCCTGTTTTTCAGATGCTGCTTTTTATACCGACTTCCTTCTATCCGATAAATCCAACAAGCATTCAAAGAGCATCATTCCGAGCAGGACATGGTATATACTGAATGCAGAGAATAAAGCGGTCAGTTTTGCCTGTCAAGAAAATATTGACCGGCTTAACCTGTTGTTATTATTAAATTTGATCTTGGCACATTGCTCCGTAACGCTTATCTGCGGGAAAAACCATACCGAGCCACCCTGAAATCTAGCCTGCTTTGGTATTCTCCATAGCGCTTGCCCAATAGACCGCACCGAGAAAACCTAGAAAAAACGCTGCCGTTTTTAATTCATCATCGCCGCCCAAACGTTGCGTGTGAACATGTTTTCTGATGGCTTTATCCTTTTTGTATGCTCCTCAAAAGAACAAAAAATATTTTATCATCGTAGCCTAGTGTAACGCCTGTCTAATTTTCTGATTGTTGAGTAAAATTTCCAAAATCTGCTGAAAAGCCAGCGGTATTTCCCGTCGGGCCGCGCTGGGAGGATCCCAAAAACTGCCAGGAATAGTTTTAGTTTCCGCCGCGGATATCGAGGCGAGCACGTTCAGTTTTTCATCTAAGACATTCAATTCTATTTCATAGGCAAGGCCAATGTTTGTGTAGGTGTCCGACTCCCACTTTTTTATAATAAATAATAAATTCCTGTACGCTTTTCCGGCACGCATTGCTTCAGTAACTTTGGCTCGCTCATCGTCATGCTTCACAAAAACAGGGATTACCCGATAACCCTTCTGCGCCAAAGACTCCGCGACCGCTTTGGTCAAATCATCTGCGAAAGGCAGACCGCTGGCTGTGTGCACGCGCCAGGGATTGCCGAATCCGGCTCTCTGCATGCCGACATAGGAAGGATCACAAATTCCTTTAATTACATCGGGCCGCTGGTCATGCGTCGCTACCGCCGCGTTTTTACCATTCGCGGGAGAATATTTTATCTCCGCTCTGGTATCAGTAAAATTATATACATTTCCCACCGCGCAGCCGTTCAAAACAATAACTCCAAAAAAAAGGCACACAACTAATTTTTTTCGCGTAATCATTTTCGCCTCCTGATTATATATACTATCTCTATATCATATTACCAGAAGGGAAATGCAGTTAATTTTTTAAGGAAACAAGAGATAGTTAAAATGAATGGTTCATCTGAGAAAAATAGCGGAAAGCAAATTACCCGAAAACAAAAGACGCCCCATAACCAAAATATAGTCATGGAGCGTCCATTTTCTGACAAGATTTTTTCTTAGCAGATAATCACATTTTCTGCCGCCGGGCCTTTTTTGCCCTGAACAACATCAAATTTTACCGCCTGGCCTTCGGTCAAAGTCTTGAAACCGCTGGACTGAATAGCGCTGAAATGAACGAAAATATCCCCGCCATCATTCTTCTCGATAAATCCAAAACCTTTACTTTCATTAAACCATTTTACTTTACCTTCTGACATAATCAGTATCCTCCTTTCTCACAAATTTACCCAAAGTCGAATTACCAACATGACAGACATAAAAAAAGCCGCCAAGCCCATAAAGAGCATGGTGGCCGCCTTTGCACTTCAAATGGTTCTAACTCAACTTTAACTGTACCGTACTACCTACAATGACCATCGCCCGGTACAAGATATGCGCAGACGCTACACTACTGCGCGCGCAAAGTCAAGAAATATTTAAATGATCATATTTTCCAGATTATCTGCGTTTTCTAAAGACCTCAATCTTTTGCTGAATATTTTTTTACGCTCCAAGTTTTCTTGAACTAACTTATATTAGACGCCGGCGATGTTTATTGCACGTGATTCTTTATCAATGTCTTATATTAAAAATCAACCGGAGGTTAATGATGGTCTTTCTAGTGAAACATGATGCGCGCTATTATTTTCCCGCATCAAAATTATCCATTATCACCTGCCGCGTTTTAGCAATCAGTTTATCCACCTTTTCTATGCTATAATCCCTTGTATCAATCGGAGCACCGACGACGACGCGAATCTTTCCCGGACTGAAAACAAGGCTTCCCTTGGGCATGACTTGCCTGCTGCCAGAGACGGTAACGGGCAAAATCGGCATTTTATGCGCCACGGCAACCATGAAGCCGCCTTTTTTAAATTCATGAATCCTACCGTCCGGCGATCTGGTTCCTTCGGCAAAGACCATGACGCTTACGCCTTTGGGCAGGCGCCTGATTCCCTTGTTGATGCTTTCTATCGCCCTGGCGGTATCGGAGCGGTCGATAAAAATATTCCGGGAAGCGTACAGACCATAACCAAAGAGCGGCAACATCAGCACCTCCCTTTTAATAAACCAGCGGTACTGTATTCCCAGAGTCGTCACCAGCGCAAGAATGTCAAAATGCGACTGGTGATTGGAAATGATGATATATGATGTCCCCTTCTGAATCTTTTCTTTATTTTTTATTTCCACGCGGACAAAAGAAACCGCCAACATGGTGTATGCCCACAGTTTGGAAAGCGTAAACGCGAGATTGCCCATGCGGCTAAGCAGCCCCGCGGCAATGATGGGAACAGCTAATACCAAAGTTGCCACTGCCGCCCAAAGAGCCAACCAGGCGACACGCAGAGGATTGAGTAAATTTTTCATAACATGATTTAACGAAAAACAGAGGGCAAATACTGCAGATAATCTTTGCCGCTTACGGCGCCCGCGCAAATAAAAGCGGAGTGTACCGCCCCTTCGACACCGCCCTCATTTATACGCTTTCCATAAGTATCACCGGCAAAATATAAGCCCTCGATGGTGGCGCATTTCACGTCTGCCCATTCATTTTCAGGATGCCTCCAGAGAATGCATGTATCGCCCACGGTAAAGAGCATCCACTCTACCGATTTTTGCCAACCCTTGAATGCCGTATCCATAAACTTAAGCATCCGATCAATAACAACATTAACTTTCTTTTTATCATGTGCTTCGTCTGCCAAAATGCTGCTGGCCATACCCATCAAGTGCTTGCCTTCCGGCGCACTGGTGGGTGCTATTGCCGACATGGCAATAATATCCAACGGCACATTCCCCCGGAAAAGGCCTTCGCTTTCGGGAATCAACATAGACGTATGATAAAAAGAGCGCGGGTCAACATTGATCCCGCAGAATTCGTGCAGTGGCTTGTTCATGCCAATCTGGGCCGCGACCATAGAAGTATGAATTATTCTTTTGGCCAACCTGACAAACTCCGGCGAAAGTAGAGTTTCCGGAATCAGCTTCAACAATTCCTTGGGCGGCAAAGTGCAAATTACTGTCGGCGCCTTGATTTTCAGTACTTTGCCGCCTGTTTTGACCATTACGCCGCTTGTCTTTCCCTTTTCAATGATGATTTCTTTGACCGCGGCTTCTGTCACAACGTCCGCTCCGTTGTCCTGGGCCGCGGTGGCAAATCCTTCGCTGATAAAGCGATGACCCGGTGAACCCGCAAATGCCCAGGAACCATTCGTGATATGCACTCCTGTTTCCTGCACCTGCAGAAACACTTTCAGATTTTCTCCGGCGGAGTTTAGCGCCGGGTCATTGATTATTGTCTGAAAAGTTCCCATGGTATAGTGGAACTCCTGTGCCAGTGCATTTGAGGTTATGCCTTCCACCCAGTCTTTGAGGGTTACATGGTCTAATTTTTCCGCGTCGGCTATTGTTCGCAACTGGAGCTTGCGTTTATGAACTTTTACCATCTCCGCGTAATCTTCATCACTCATCCAGCCGTATTTGTTTTTCCGCCCGATGATGTGCGGTTTCCATTCATGATCATACCAGACAAAACCTTCGTTAGGATAAAAAATTGAAGCCTTGTTAAAGAGAGACAGCGCCTGACTGACACGGCCCCGGTTGGTAAACCAGGCGCCGCGGCCGCCCGCTTCCAGGACATAGCCTTTGAGCATTTTCTTTTTTATCATAGTGTCCAGACCAGGCCGCGTTCTGTCGCTGACCCAGGAATGCGCGCACACGGCCAGTGTCTTGCGAAACTTTGTGGCGTCCGTAACAGCTTCGCCGCGAAATGATGTTGCCCTGCCGCCGATCTGCGAAGCCTTCTCAAGAATAAGAACTTTCTTTTGATCCATTGCCGCAAGGAGCGCGCCACAGGCCGAACCGGCAATTCCACAACCGACAATAATCGCATCATAGCTATCAGAAATATTTTTTTTCATTTCTCTTCCGAGCCTCCATACCCATCCGGCGCCTTAGCGGACTATTTTTGACTATTAAAATAATTCAATTCTGAGCTTGCCCCTGACCTTTTCTTTTCTTCAACTCGAGCGCGGCTTTTAGTCCTTTCTCGCGGATGACTTTGAAGGCCAGGCCCTTTTCTGTCTGGCGGTAAAATCTTTTACCGTATTTTTTGAGCAATTTTTTATTTATTTCAAAGCCTAATCCCGGACGCGTGAACGGCTTGAGCATGGCGTTTTTATCGGGGATGATCGGATCGATAATTCCCTCACGGAACTCTGGCACCCAGGATGGCTCTTCGAGTGGATATTCCAGCGGGTGCGTGTTGCCTTTATCCGCAAGCACCATGTTCCAGTTAATATAAAAACCGATACCGTTGGTCCAGGTGTGCGGAGAATATTCCCGTTTGTGCTGATGACAGGCGTCGATTACCTGTTTCACCTGTGCGATGCCTCCGGCAAAAGTGGCGTCCGGCTGGTAAACATGGAAACAGTCTTTTTCAAACATAATCTTTATCTCGTCCCAGCCATGATTAAGTTCCGCGCCGGATATTTTAACCGGCGACACTTTCTTAAGCGCGGCCAGTCCGTCGTAATCGTGCCAATCCAGCGGCTCTTCGAGCCACGCTATTTTATTGTCGGCGCAGGCTTTGGCGAAATCTGTGGCGCGCTTGAGGTCCCACGCGGGCACACGGTCGACAATGGAAGTCAGCCAGCCTTGATTTGCATCCACACCAATTATCGGATCGTCACCGACGCCCTTTCTGACTTGGGAGATGAGCCGGACATCATCTTTAAACTCTATGGCTTTCGCTCGCAGCTTGAAGGTCTTAAATCCGCGTTCCTTCATCGCCAAAAGTTCTTCCACGCGCTTTGCCGGTTCATGCAATTCACCAAACGAACAGTAAGCCTCGATGGGTCTAGCTTCACCGCCCAAGAGTTCATACACCGGTTTGCCCTTGGCTTTTCCCGCAATGTCCCAGCAGGCCGGCTCTATCCAGTAGTTGAGCCATCCCAGAAAACCAGCTTGCTTAAGCAGGTTCTGCATGCGGTCGATATCCAGCGGGTCGGCGCCAATGATGTATCCTCCCAAAAGGTCGCCCAGGCCCTGCCTCTCTTCCCCCATGGCGGTGCCCGCAGACCAGCCTTCAATGCCTTCGTTAGTGATCAAGCGTATCAGCGTAAAGCGATTATGCGTCTGCGGATAGCCGGGTATCCAGGTCGGCCAAAAGGTGTGTCTAAGGGGAATATGGACGTGGTAAAGTTCGATTTCGGTGATTTTCATAGCTCGTTCTCCTTATTTTCTGTTAAAGGTTTTTTGTTAATTATATTTACACGCTTTTGAGAACGATTTAACTTTTATGCGGATTCAATTCTGATATTGTCCGCGTCTTTTTCATGCCTCAGCACGGACGCGTCATCAAGAATCTCCCCCACTATATTTACTTCGCCGGCGGGAACAGGGTCAGAACATGTGCTCATGGGCGTGGGGCCGAAAAATATGGCCAGCGCCTTGCCCGGCGGCCAATAACCGATATCGCCTATCTTTACTTTTTTTGTTGCTGTGTTATCGGACGGCATGTCCACGGGAATCTCAAAATAGAATTCGTCGCCCCACCCGTTGGGACGCGCCTTGATGGGCAAAGACTTGATGATGGCTTGGGCGCAGAGGGTGTCGAACAGTTTGCCTGATAAAATTGTTTTCCCTACAACAATTTTAACGGCTGTCGACATAATCAATCCAAACAACTAAATTGGCTTAATTCCGCCTTTTTTTAAGTATATGAATAATACACTTAGCTGTCAATTTAATATTAGCATGCAATAAGTAACATGCCCAAAAAACCGCGAGATATTTTAAATAAAAAAGGCAGGGCTTTAGGCCTGCCTTTACCTGGGAATAATCTGTAAATTAATTTATTCGATATTCGCGCTGACAACACTCGCCATCTGCATCATATCGATCGTTTCGCCCTCTTTCATATTGCTTAAATCGGTCAACTTTCCGGTCTTGCTGGTAACTTTTGTATTTTTAAATATCTTAATCAGTTTCGCATCGGCAACAATAAATTTACCCGCGTTTTCCGGTTTGCCGTTTTGTGTTTTTGTCTGTAACCCGTTGGCTTTGATGTAATCCCAAAGTTTTTTTGTTATCTCCGTGCGAGGAAGCGAGCTGGCCCCCAAAAATTCCGCTAGATCCGCCTTTAACTTTACCGGTTTATCCAATCCCTTCGCTTCTGCCATACCCATTTCCTCCTTTTATTTATATTGTTTTTTTCGAAGCCCAAAATTCGCGCGAGTATAAGAACTTTTAGTTTTTCCTGTCAAGATAATATTAATTTATCACAAACGCCGGGATATCTTCAGTAGTTCTCCGTATTTCAGATCATAATTAGCTATATGCGTTGACAGCCAATCTTGCAAAAAAGACAAAATTTCAAAGTTTATACCTTCCGGATTTTCCCTGCATGCGTTTATAAATTCTTCCACTTTTTCTATGAATTTCTGATGCTCTTTCTCATGCTTATCATACGCCCAGAAACGCATTTTCATCATGACATGCTGCTCTGCTTTAAAGTGCTCTGATATATAGCTGACTAATTTCGCAAGTATCTCGCGGCAATCATCTTTTCCCTCCTCATATTCATCAATCATCTGATTTGTGATTTCAAAAAGATATTGATGCTGGCGGTCAAGGTTATCATCATAAACGCTATACTTTGTTTCCCAATAGATGCGTTTTAATTTTTTCATAAAATATTTTCCATCCCCGCTATATTATCGGCAGCTTTCATATTATTTTTATATAAACTTATCAAGTTTAGTTTTAACTAATTTTTATGTTTTTACGGTTTTATGCGGCAACCAGACAAAATGTGGCGAGCGGCGCGTGATAACATCAGCCCATCTGCAAAAGTATATTGTTCAAGTCCTTTATCTGGTCACGCAGGTCGGCGGCTTTTTCAAACTCAAGATTTTTTGCCGCCTGTTTCATCTCCGTGGTGAGTTTTTTTATCAGCGCCTCGATGTCCTCTTCTTCAGTCATCTCAATATTTGCTTTTTTATCCACAGGCACAGTCACGTAATCCACCTCGTAAATTGAACTCAGGACATTGCTGATGGACTTCACAATTGACTCCGGGGTGATATTGTTATCTCTGTTGAACTTTTCCTGTATGGAACGGCGGCGTCTCGTCTCGTCAAGACAGGCCTGAATGGACTTGGTTATTTTGTCGGCATACATGATTACTTTGCCGTTGATATTGCGCGCGGCGCGCCCGCTCGTCTGAATTAATGAGCGCTCGGAGCGCAGGAATCCTTCCTTGTCTGCGTCCAGGATCGCCACCAGTGACACCTCGGGAATATCCAATCCTTCACGCAGAAGGTTGACGCCGACAAGCACGTCGAATTCACCCAGGCGCAAATCGCGGATAATACTGACGCGTTCCAGTGTCTGGATATCCGAATGCAAATAACGCACGCGGATGCCCATGCCGCTGTAATAATCGGTCAGGTTTTCCGCCATGCGTTTGGTCAGAGTCGTTACCAGCACACGCTCTTTTTTTTCAACGCGTTGGCGGATTTCCTCCAGCAAATCATCCACCTGATAACGTGCTGGCTTTACTTCCACTTCCGGATCCATCAAACCCGTCGGCCGGATAATCTGCTCCACGCGCACGCCGCGCGCCTTTTCCATTTCATATTGAGCGGGAGTGGCGGAAACATATATCCGCTGATTTTTCAGCGCCTCATACTCATCAAAAGTGAGAGGCCGGTTATCAAGAGCTGAAGGCAGGCGAAAGCCGTATTTCACAAGAGTTTCTTTGCGCGAACGGTCGCCGCGAAACATGCCCGCCAGTTGCGGCAGCGTGGCATGACTTTCATCAATTATAATCAACGCGTCGGCAGGCAGATATTCCATTAACGTGGGCGGCGGCTCACCAGGCTTGCGCCCGGTCAGATGACGTGAATAATTCTCAATACCCTGGCAATAACCCATCTCCTGCATCATTTCCAAATCATAGTTTGTGCGCTGCTCGAGCCGCTGATGTTCCAGTAATTTATTTTGCTCTTTAAGTTCCGCCAATGTATGCGCAAGTTCGGCGCGGATGGCGGCAATGGCCCTGTCCAGATTCTCACGTGTAGTGACATAATGACTGCCCGGATAAATGGCGGTTTTGGCAAGCGTGCCCAGTTTTCTGCCGCGCAGAGGATCGATAATATTAATTGATTCGACATTATCTCCGAAAAATTCCACGCGCAGCGCCTGCTCGCCTTCGTAGGCGGGAAATATTTCCACCACGTCACCGCGCACCCGGAACGTGCCGCGGTGGAAATCTACATCGTTTCTTTCATACTGAATTTCCACGAGTCTTTTGAGCATTTCCTCACGCGGATATTCCATGCCCTCTTCCAGCTGAATAAGCATGCCCCTGTAGGCCTCAGGCGAGCCCAAACCGTAGATACACGAAACACTGGCGACAATGATGACATCGCGGCGCGTTAAAAGCGCGTAAGTCGCGGCATGCCTTAGTTTGTCAATTTCCTCATTGATGGCGGAATCCTTTTCGATATAGGTGTCTGTTGCCGGCAGATACGCTTCGGGCTGATAATAATCATAATAGCTGACAAAATATTCCACGGCGTTATCCGGAAAAAGACTTTTGAATTCTTCGTAGAGCTGTGCGGCTAGGGTTTTGTTGTGCGCGATAATCAGCGCGGGACGCTGCGCCTTCTCAATAACATGGGCAATGGTAAATGTCTTGCCCGATCCGGTAACTCCCAGAAGCACCTGATGCTCTTTACCCTCTTTCAATCCTGCCGACAGCTCATGGATCGCCTTGGGCTGGTCACCGCTCGGCACAAAATCTGTTTTCATCAAAAATTTACCCATGAATGTCTTCTCTTTTATAATGGAGATCTTCCGTATTACCCGTATTTACCTCCAGCCTTTGGCTTTGAGCCATCGGCCTATAATCACTATAAAAACAACACCGGCTCCCTCAATATCAATTCCCTGGCTTTTTGCGCGCAGGCGGCGATTACCGGATGAGTGTCCTTAAGCGAGGCAATCTGGCGCAAATTATCAGCCGTGCGCAAAACCAGTGTGGCCATATCTCCTTCGGCAATGCCGGTCAATTTTACCACTTCATCCCAGGCCCGCCCCTGTGCCCAGAAATGCATGGCGACACCTGGCGAGGGATAAAACTTTGCCGTCGCAAAGCCGGCTGTCCGCAGCCTTTGTATCAGCGGCTTAAGCGCCAGATTAATTTTACGCAATGATGAATGCAGGCGCGGCGGCATATCCTTAATAACAATGTTTATTTCATCATCGCGGTCATAAGCGAATACTGCCACGATCGCCGCCAGCATCTTTTCATCGTCCTGGGGAAAAATATTTTCCCTCAGGCACTGCGCGACCAAGAGCGGATAATCAAGACGCAGGCGGGTTGCCCAATGTCCGTCTTCGGTCAGCCGCCCCGAATCATCAACAAATCCTTCCTGCCTGAGAAAGCGCAGATGCCGTAAAAAATCATGCCATAGTTTTGAAGCCGAGGCCGAGGCGTCTTTGCGCCGGTCCTGCTGATAGGCCGCGAAGGATTTGTCAAAAATCTTTTTTACGTCATCAGGCGTCTGTGACAAAAGCAGATTCAATACCATGGCAAAATCGTTTTTTATCCGGCTTTCGATATCTTCCGGCGCGGAAAAAAGCATGCGCTTGATGTGCGCCAGATCCATGAACTTGCCGGCGACCGTGAGCATAAAACCTATTTTATCCTGGCCGCGCCGGCCCGCCCTACCCGTCATCTGCCGGAATTCCGTCGCGGTCAGCGGAGAAAAATCATGCCCGTTGAATAAATCGGAATTAAAAAGCACGATGGTGCGCGCCGGAAAGTTAACGCCTGCGGCAATTGTCGATGTGGCGAAGATCACGCGCAGATTACCCCTGCTCATCATTTCTTCCACCAATAGTTTCCATGCGGGCAGTTGGCCGCCGTGATGCGCGGCAATTCCCGCTGACTTTAAAGCTTTCAGCTGGCGGTGCTTTTCCAGATAAGGAAAACGGTAAAGCATTTCCGCCAAATCATTATTGAGCTTTTCATGATTATTAAGCGGCGTCAGTGACTTGCGGCAGTTGAGCGCGGTATCGCATTCCGCGCGGGATTTTAAAAAGAAAATAGCCGGAAGCAGATTGAATCCTTCCAGCACACGGATTATTCCCGCGTAGTCCGGCATGCTTCGTCCGGCACGCCGCGTTGATTTATTGTCTTTGAGAAACTCAACAACCGCGGGTGTCACCCTTTTACCTTCTCCTTCCAGAAAAGGAAAAATGCAGCCGCTGGGGTGCAGAAACAGCGGATATAAAGGAACAGGGCGTTTTTCTTCCCGTATCACCGCGCACTTTTTGCCGCGGATTGATTCCAGCCAGCCGGCGATTTCCTCGCCGTTGCCGATCGTGGCGGACAAGAGCAAAAGGTTCACCCGCGCCGGCAAATAAATCATAATCTCTTCCCACACAACACCCCGGTCTGGATCGCCTAAAAAATGCGCTTCGTCCAGAATTACCAGGTCAAAATTTAGATCCAGCCCCTGATGCATCGCGTCGTAAAGCTGATTGCGCAGTATCTCCGTCGTGCCGACAATAATGGGCGCTTCCGTGTTCTCCTTGGTGTCACCGGTAATAATGCCGACATTCTGCGCGTCAAAATGCAGGCCGAACTCCAGCCATTTGGAATTGGAAAGAGCCTTAAGCGGCGAGGCGTACCAAGCGCGCCCGCCTTTTTCAATTGTTGAGACTATCGCTTCGCGCGCAATCCAAGTTTTGCCCGAGCCGGTAGGCGCGATGACCAGACAATCGTTTTTTTTGATCTGTTCCAGGGCGCGCAACTGGAAGTCATCCGGCACAAAAGGCGCCGCTACCGGCCTGCCGATGCCGGCCAGCACGCTTTTGAGCGCCGGCGCGATCTCGGGTTTCATGCGCGCCGGTGTCTGACTCTTGGACGTTTTACGCCGGGCGAACTGCCGCTTGTCTTTAAATAATTTTCCTTGATGACTGTATTTTGCGCGCATGAGAATTTTGTTTTACCACAAACAAATTTAATGGTAAAGGAAGCGCACATTACTTAATATGCGGAAAAAAGGCGATATATTCTGGGGTTGGTATATTGTAGCGGGCGCTTTCCTGGTTATGGCGGTAAATTACGGCGCCCGCTATTGTTTTGGCATTTTCGTCAAACCTCTTTATCTGGAGCACGGCTGGTCCCGCTCGGTCATATCTCTGGCCGCGACGATCAATATGCTTGTCTATTCAATTGGCGCGATATTTGTCGGACGCATGCTCGATCGCATCGCGCCGCGCTGGATTATGACCGCGGGCGCAATCTGCGCCGCCACCGGATTTATGCTGACCGGCTTTGTCAACTCACCTGCCTCTCTTTATCTGACTTACGGCCTGCTCGTGGGCATGGGCGCGACCGGAATGGGCGTCGTCATTTGCAGTTCCTCCGTAGGAAAGTGGTTCATCAAGATGCGCGGCCTGGCCTTGGGAGTCGCCACCATGGGCATCAGTTTCGGCACAATGACACTGACACCGCTCGCGGGATTTTTGGGAAAATATTTCAGCTGGCGCGTCGGCATGTTTATATTAGGAATGATTGTTTTAATTGTCGGCGTTGCTGTTTCTCAATTTCTGATGCGTAAAACCCGGCCTGAGGATTACGGGCTTCTGCCCGACGGCGATAAAATTTCAATTGGCAGCCAGGAATGCGCTGCGCCGATTGTATCAAAAATTGCGCTCAAAAGCCTTTTTGCCGATTCCCGCTTCTGGACAATCGCCCTCAGCCAGAGCCTGCTGGTCATGGTGATTATGTCCGTCTTTGTGCATCAGGTGGCTTTTGCCATAGCCAATAAAATTGACAGCGTGGCGGCGGCAAGCTCTCTGGCGGCGGTAAGCATTACCGGTTTTATCGGTCAGTTTTTTTTCGGCTGGTTTTCCGACCGTCTGCGCGATCCCAAATACGCCTATTTTTTAGGTATATGTTTTCTGCTGGCCGGTATGATTATTCTTAATTACACCGACAGCATCGGCCGTCTCTACCTGTTTGCCGTCATCTACGGTTTTGGTTACGGATGCCTGGCCCCGATATTGCCGATACTGACCGTCGACCGCTTTGGGCGACATGTTCTCGGCTCGATTTACGGTCTTTTGACTTTTTTTGTGGGTTTCATCGGCAGTCTGGGACCGATACTGGGAGGCATCATTTACGACACCTTCGGCTCTTACAAATACCTCTGGCTTATCAATACCGCTATCCTGGCGTTCACCTGCGTGATTATTCTGACCCTGAAAAAAGACCGTGCCTCCGGGAAGCGTTATTAAATATTTCTTTCTATCTCTTCGTGTTATTTAATGTTTCATTAAACGCTTTGATTGCGATATTTACCCGGTCTGCTCAGGTAATATCTGTTTTACTTCAATATAATTATACACTTACAATTATTTACTGACCGGCGTTAAACTTGGCATACTTTTTCCATGTATTAGTAACCAAAGAGGATTGAGAAAGAAAAAAGAAAGGAAAAGGAGGTCGAGAGGTTATGAAAAAAATGATGCCAACCACTTTTTTAGCGGCTTTTGTAATTTTCGCCACAGCATCCTTCAGCTACGCGGAATACGCGGTTGCCGGCGGCGGCGCTTTCCCGTTCTTTCATCTGGGCTGCCTGATCATCGGCGGTTTGATTATTGTTTCTCTGAAAAGAAAGTATACGGGATTGTATCTCAGCGAAGCCATCGGATCGTTTGCCCTCTATGCAGTGCTGGTCGCCCTTTTCACCGGTCCGGTAGTCGACGCTCTGAAAACTTTAATAAACTAACCCCTCTCCTTCTATCTATATCCTTAAAAACCCCGTGCAGTTCTGGCGGGGTTTTTACCTTTTATTATTCAGGAAAACTCTGACAAACGCCGGCTGACAAATTCGGCAAAATTCTGCAAAATATCCGTGTGCATCGCCGGCTGATAACGTTCCTGCCTGGCGTCCGCGTTTACCCAACAACCGATTATATCGCCGTTTATCTGCAGCGGCACAAGCGCCATCGATTTGATGAAGTATTTTTTCCCGTCAGGAAATAATTTAAAGTATGGTTTCAGATTGCTGTTAACCAGAAGCGGTTTGGCGCTTTGCACAACGAGATTTTCCCATAAATTTCTTTCAACCAGATTTAGTCTTTCTCTTAATTTTGGCGACGCCTTGATTTTAGCGATTAACGAATTATTCTTTTCCTCATTTATCAAGCTCAGCCAGACAAAGGGAATTTTAAACTGTTGTTCCGCTCCCTCCAGCAGTGTCTCAAAAAAAGCGGTTATACCGGAGCAATCCTTCAGACGGCTTTCGATTATTGCAAAGCGCCTGATAATATCATCGTTGATGCTTTTGATTTCCGCCTCACTGGACATTTTTATTTTCCTCACCACTGCGCATAAATAACCGCATGGTCTGACGCTTTATCGGCAGTTCTGGTTGGCAAATCAATCACGCAGCTTTTTGATTTCTGCGCCAACGGTTGAGTCGCCAGAATATGGTCCACGCGCCATCCCATATTGCGGCCGACGGAATCACGCACGCGATAATCAAAAAAAGTGTATTGACCGGGTTCATCCGGATGGTGCAGGCGGAAGACGTCAATCAAACCCCATGCCAGGAGTTCTTCATACACTTTCCAGACCTGGGGGTTAAAAGACACGTGACCCAGAATTCTTTTGGGATCATGCACGTCAAGCGGATGGGGAGCCACATTGAAATCACCGCAAAGAACCAGTTTTTGTTGGTGATCAAAGTTCTTTTGGAGGTGTTTTTTGAGCCGTTTGAGCCACTCCAGCTTATAGGCAAACTGTGGCTTGTCCACATCCTGTCCTTGAGGAACATAAGCATTAATCACGACAAGGTCATCAAAAAAACCAACGGCAAGCCGGTCCTCGTCAGGCGGCTTTCCCGGCAGGCCGAAGTTAATTTTTTGAGGTTTTTCTCTGGCGGCTATCGCCACGCCGTTATACTGTTTATTGCCCTTAAAGTATATGTGATATCCGGATTCCTCAAATTCTGCGACGGGAAATTTTGCGTCTTCAACCTTGGTCTCCTGCATGCAGAAAAAATCCGGCTTGTTTTTATCAAGCCACGGAATGACGATATGAAGCCGTGAGCGTATGGAATTGACGTTATAGGAAGCGATCCTCAAGGCAAATACCCTAACTTAAAAAGTGCATGTTTATTAGCATGACCACCCTTATTTCTCAAGAAATTTTGCCCCAATCCGTAAATATTTTTCGTTGGCTGCGGCCTTTTATGTTAGATTATTTTCATTGACACGGCTGTGGCCTTCACTTATAAATATCGGCACTTTATCAGACATATAAGGAGAAATCCCATGAAGAAACCGACCGCCTTATTTTCGCTTTTATCGATAATGTTTTTCCTTTTATCCGGCTGCGGCTCGGATGACGCCACAAAGATCAGAATCGGCCTGATTGCCGAGCTGACTGGCGACATGCCCGCCGTCGGCGCTTCCTGCAAAAACGCCGCGGAGATGGCCGTCAAGGAAATTAACGCGGCCGGAGGTTTTCAGTTTGGCGAGAACAAATACGCCGTGGAGCTAATCGTGGAAGATAACGCGGGGAAAGCCGATCAATCGGTGTCCGCCGCGCAAAAGCTCATTACTCAGAAAAAAGTTGTGGCCATTGTCGGCCCTAACGCCAGCCGTTACGCGATACCCGCGTCCGAAATAGCCGAAACCAATAAAGTGGTTTTAATCACTCCCTGGTCAACTGCGCCCAAAACAACGCTGGATTCCAAAACCGGCGCGCCCAAAAGCTACGTTTTCCGTTCCTGTTTTATCGATCCTTTCCAGGGACAGGTGCTGGCGAAGTTCGCGCTGAACAATCTCAAACTCAACAGAGCCGCGGTTTTGTATGATGTGGCCTCTGAATATAATAAAGGCATCGCCGAAATATTCAAGGAAGTATTCGAGAAAAACGGCGGCAAAGTCGTGGCCTTTGAAACCTACACGACCAACGACAAGGATTTTTCCTCGCAATTGACCAAAATCAAGAAAGCCACGCCGCAGTTTATCTTTCTGCCCAACTACTACAGCGAAGTGCCGCTGCAGATACAGCAGGCCAAGCGCCTGGGCATCAATGTGCCTTTTCTGGGGAGCGATTCCTGGGGAAGCGAAGAACTCCTGAAACTCTGCGGCAAGGACTGCGATGGATTCTATTTCAGCACCCACTACGCCGTGGATGCCTCCACCGAAGTCACCAAAAGGTTTATTCAGAATTACACCAAGGCTTTCGGCGCGACGCCTGATGACGTTGCGGCCCTTACCTACGATTCATTTGGTTTGCTCTGGCAGGCGCTCAACACCGCCGGCGTCAAGGATCGCCAGGCCCTGCGCGACGCACTGGCCAAAATCCCTAAATATGAAGGCGTAACCGGTACCATGCAGTTTCAGGAAGGCTCGGGAGATCCGATTAAAAGCGCTGTTATCCTGAAAATAAAAGACGGAAAATTTACCTGGTTTGCCAACGCCAAACCGTAAATTGCCCGATAGAAAGCGAGATCATTATCATTCCGGCGGGATATTCCGGGGCATGCCTTGATAAATCGTCAGCCGGTAAATTATACTGGTGCTTTCTGATGCCGGGTCATGTCTGGAATAACAAAATAATTTGACTCACTTTGGGTTTCCTTCCTAATATAGTATGACATATATCCTCCAACAGATTCTCAACGCCCTGCAACTGGGCAGCATCTACGCGCTGATTGCGCTGGGCTACACGATGGTCTACGGCATTCTGACCATGATTAACTTCGCCCACGGCGATTTATTCATGGTCGGCGCTTTTTTCTGTTTTCTTATCGCCGTTTATCTGCAACTGCCTTTTTTGCCAACATTGATGCTGACGATGTTCGGCGTGGCCTGCCTGGGCGTTTTGATCGAACGCATGGCCTATAAGCCGCTGCGGGCCGCGCCCCGTGTTTCCGCCATCATCACGGCGCTGGGTGTCGGCCTTTTTCTGGAAAATTTTACGTTGGCGCTCAGTCCCTATCCCAAAAACATTCCGCCGCTTTTGGCCGATAAAACCTGGATGATCGGCAGCGTCACCATTTCTTCACTGCAGATTATCATCATCGCCTTGTCTGTCTCACTGATGCTGATTCTCGACTTCATCGTCCAGCGGACAAAAGCGGGCATGGCCATGCGCGCCATTTCCTGGGATAAAACAATTGTCCCGCTGATGGGCGTGCCAGTAAATAAAATCATCTCCCTGACTTTCGCCATCGGGACGGGCCTGGGCGGCGCGGCGGGAATGATGTACGGCCTGGCCTATCCAGTCATCGATCCCTACATGGGCATCATGGTCGGCTGGAAAGCTTTCATCTCGGCGGTGGTCGGCGGCATCGGCAACGTGCGCGGCGCGATGATCGGCGGTTTTATCCTGGGCACGGTGGAAATTCTGGTCGCGGCGTTTTTCCCTTCCACTTACCGTGATTTTGTCGCCTTTACGCTGCTTCTAATTCTGCTTATTTTCCGCCCCTACGGCATTTTGGGCAGACCCAGTCCGCAGAAGGTGTAAAGATGGCTGATTTTTACAAAAATATTCTTGAACGCTGGCAAAACATCAGCACGCACAGGTTTTTCTGGCCGGTATTTTTTGCCGCGGGGCTTGCCTTTTCCATCGTCGCTTCCGCATTTGACATTCTCGACTTATACTTGCAACTGATATTGATTTACGTGGGCATTAATATCATTCTCACCGTTAGTCTTAACCTGGTCAACGGTTATATGGGCGAGTTTTCCATCGGCCATGCCGGTTTTATGGCGATTGGCGCTTATACTGCTTCTCTTTTAACCGTGAATGTTTTTCCTGCGGGCGCGCTGAATTATTTATTTCCGCTAGCGATCATAGCCGGTGGCGTGGCAGCGTCGGTAATCGGGCTGATTGTCGCCATCCCATCTTTTAAAACGCGCGGCGATTATCTGGCGATTGTCACGCTTGCTTTCGGCATGATTGTCAAATCCGGCCTGGAAAATATCGAGGTCATCGGCGGGCCGCGCGGTTTTTTGGGCATGTCCAAACTGACCACATTGCCCTGGGTTTTCTTCTGGACGGTTTTATCCGTCTGGATCATCCGCAATCTGGTTTATTCCAAATTCGGCCGCGGCGTTTTGTCCATACGTGAAGATGAAATCGCCAGCGATCTAATGAGCGTGAACACCAGACAGGTAAAAATTATCGCTTTTGTCGTTTCATCGTTTTTCGCGGGTGTGGCGGGCGGGCTTTTCGCCCACGCGCTGCAATTTATCAACCCGCGCATGTTCGATATCATTAAATCCACGGATATCCTGATTATGGTCTATCTGGGAGGCATCGCTTCCATCGCCGGCTCCATCATCGGCGCGGTTATCTATACGATTCTGCTGGAAATACTGCGGCCATTGGGAATTTGGCGCATGGTGCTCATGCCTTTAATGCTTGTCCTGCTGATGATCTACCGCCCCCGCGGCATCATGGGCATGCGCGAAGCGCGCTTTTTCGTTCCGCTGCGCGATCTGTTGGCCGCGAAGCTGTGGAAACAGAAAAATAAGGAGGCACCCGATGCCTCTGCTTGAAATGAAAAATATCACTCATCGCTTTGAAGGCCTGTGCGCTGTGGCGAATTTTAATTTTCAACTGACACAAGGCGAGCTCGTGGGCATTATCGGCCCCAACGGCGCGGGAAAAACAACCGTTTTCAATCTGATTACCGGCGTTTATCGCGCCACCGAAGGCAGCATCTTCTTCAACGGAGATGAACTTGTCGGCAAAACGCCGCACCAGATTACCAAAATGGGCGTCGCCCGCACTTTTCAGAATATCCGTCTTTTCAAGGAACTGACGGTGCTGGACAACGTGCGCACCGCCTATTTCGGAGAAGCCACTTACAGTCCCCTGGAGGCTCTTTTACACATGGGACGCTACCGCCGGGAAGAAACAAAAATAACCGAGCGCGCGCTGGAGCTATTATCCGTATTTCAACTGGATAATGCTGCATCCGAACTGGCCAAAAATCTCCCCTACGGTCTGCAGCGCAAATTGGAAATAGCGCGCGCGCTGGCCACCAATCCCCAACTGCTTTTGCTGGATGAGCCGGCCGCGGGAATGAATCCCAACGAGATAAAACAGCTTATGGATTTCATCGGCTGGATCAGAAAAACATTCAGGTTGACGATCATTCTTATAGAACATCAAATGCGGTTGGTGATGGGCATCTGCGAGAGACTGGTGGTTCTTGATTTCGGCGCGACCATCGCGCAGGGCTTGCCTGCCGAAATCAAAAGCAATCCCAAAGTTCTGGAAGCGTATCTGGGCGAGGAGGCGGCAAAATGAGCGCGAAAGAAAAGCTGCTTTCCGTCAGCAACCTGAACGTCGCCTACGGCAATATCAACGCGGTGCACGGCGTCTCCTTTGATGTCGCTGCCGGTGAAATTGTCGCGCTCATCGGCGCCAACGGCGCGGGTAAATCTTCCATTTTGCGTTCCATATCTGGTATAATCCCCTACAGCGGTTCGATTTCCTATAAAGGCAAGGATTTAAAACAGACCGCCGCTGATTTTATCGTCGCGCTGGGCATCGCGCAGGTTCCCGAAGGACGCGGCATTTTTGGCAACCTGACGGTGATGGAAAACCTGAAACTGGCCACCTGGCATAGGCAGGATAAAGAAAATATCGCGCGCGATTTTGACCGTGTCTTCACCCTCTTTCCGCGCCTGGCGGAAAGAAAACACCAGCTGGGCGGCATGCTCTCCGGCGGCGAGCAACAGATGCTCGCGGTGGGCAGAGCTTTAATGAGCGATGCCGACACGCTTTTGCTGGATGAACCTTCCATGGGCTTATCTCCGGTGCTGGTGCGAGAAATTTTCCGCATCATCGCGGAAATCAACAAGGCGGGAAAAACCATTCTGCTGGTCGAACAAAACGCCAATATGTCTTTGCATATCGCGCAGCGCGGCTATGTGCTCGAGACAGGCAGGATTGTGCTTTCCGGCACCGGCCAAGAATTGATGGGAAATCCAAGGGTTAAAGAGGCCTACCTGGGAGGATGAAACGCCGCTCAAATATGAAACTGCTTATCCGCGGCGGCAGCATTGCCGCCGGTTACGGCGTAGCCAGAGGCTACGCGGATATACTCAAAGATACACTTACCACGCATGAAATTCAGGTAATCAACCGCTCTCGTTACCGTGAGACTTCCTTTGAAGGCATAGAAACTTTCAACGAAGATATTGCCGCCTTTGCCCCAGATATTCTTCTTCTTCATTTTGGCGTTGATGACGCCTTCGGCTATGTTTACCGCTCCGAATTTCAGGAAAATATCGTGCAGATAATAAGACGGGCAAGGACACTTTTTCATCCCCTGATTTTTCTGGCCACAGCTCACACGTTCGACAATACTCACGATATGGCCGCGGTTGATATTTTTTACCGCTCCGTGCGCCTGGTCGCCGTGGATTTAAACTGCAAATTTATTTCCTTGGATCGTTACTGGGCGGGATATCTGGCGAAAAATGGGCTTGAAAGCGCCGATCTGGTCTTATCCGATCCCCGTTACCCCAACGAAAAAGGTCATGAAGTGTTTGCGCAGGCAATAATGAAAGCTCTGTATCGCGCCCTTCCCGCTCTCACTAAATAAATTTATTTGCACTAAGGCAATCTCGATAAGCGCAGCGGATCCAGGGGCGCGTCATCCACGGCAATAAAATTTATTTATTTACTGGCTTTTGTCATCAACTACGCCGGCAAAGAATAATTTGCCCATTTTTCAAAATACTTGGACAAAATTTAAAATAGTGTTATGAATACCGTACAGCAACAAAAATCAAAATACGGCTAAGCGGGTTGCCGCGCAAGCACCGCACGCAGCATCTACTTTAATAAAAGGAGGGGCTACAAGATGAAAAAAGTTAAGGGCAACAAAAACAATTTGGCTCTCGTAGGAACTGTTTGCTTCATCATTGGCGTGGTTGTTAGTATTCTTGCCGGTTTTATTCGCTGGGAATATCTCTTCCCGATCCTGACCGTTTTGGGATTAATCGTCGGTTTCCTGAATGTCACCAACAAAGAAGTGCAGGCATTCCTGATCGCCGCTGTCTCTCTGGTAATAATCTCTGCTCTGGGCGCGGATCAGTTTGCTGATCTTCCCGTTGTCGGAGAGACTATGAGCAGAATTTACGCGGCCCTGCTGGCTTTTGTTGGGCCGGCCACCATTATCGTGGCGCTGAAGTCCATTTACTCGTTGGCAAAAAACTAAGTAAGTTATTTTTTCTTATATGGGTTTTAATTTGCGCGGCAACCCAGAAAGCCAATGAAGTTAGCGACAGCAAAAAAATCTCGGCCTGGTTAATTTTCCCTTATTTCAATAACCACCGGCACCTGCTGGGCGGCGTCAATGTCAGCCGCAACTTTATCTTCAATAGCACCGGTTGTTTTTAATTTTTCGATTAAATCTTTTAACTTCTCTTTGCTTATTTCCGCTTTAAAGATTATCTTGGCTTCAGTCGATTGTTTGCTGATCTTTGCTGCGCTATATTCCGCAAGGATTTTTTCCACCTGCGCCACGGCATGTTGAACTTCAGAAGTCCTTATAATAATTAAACTATTTTCCTGTGTTAACCCGACTGAGCTTCCAGACTTTTCCATTGAAGTCCGAAATGTAGGGCTTTTTGTCTTGAATACTTCTGCGGCCGCGTCTTTATCCGCTGCCTGTATCGGGGCGGGAGATGCGGCTATATCTGCTTTTCCACTGGCGGATGGCAATAGTTTTTCTTCCGCTCTGTCATACAAAACCTTCCCGTCCACCTTGCATGATTTCCCGACACATGCGGCATCCGCTTCACGTCCTTTGACTGCAGCGAGTTCCTTTTCTTTTCCGGGCAAATCTTTTTTCAACGGTAATTGTTCTTCCATCATCGGCGCGGTGGCTGCAGACGGCATAACTTCTTTAAACTGCTCGTTTCCCGCGCGGTAAATATAAACGGCAGCAACCACAATGAATATCGTGGCAAATACCTGAACGGGGACTTTTACGCGCAAAGGATAAAACCATTTTTCAGCAAAGTTTTTCTTTTCGGCTTCGGCGCGCACACGCGCCATGACTTTTTGCTTGAACCAGGGCGGCGGCTCCACTTCCGATAACTTTCCAGTCATGGCTTTTACTTTTTGCATGTCGGCCAGCGCCTTGACGCACTGCGGGCAGGACTTCAGGTGCTTTTCCACTGCCTGCTTATCCGCAGCAGAAAGCACATTATCCAGATACAAAGAAATTTTATTTTCCATATCTTTGCAATTTTTCATCATAATTCACCCATAACTTTTATCAGGCACTCCTTAAGCGTGCCACGCGCGCGGGCCAGACGGGATTTAACCGTCCCTTCCGGAATTTTCAAAATATCCTTTATCTCCCCGTAGGACAATCCCTCTATATCGCGCAAAACCAACACTTCTTTAAATTCTTCATCAAGGGATGACATGCATTTTTGCACCTGTTCTTCCCTTTCCTTTTTTTCCAACCGCACGCCGGGATTAGCGCCTGCTGACGCGGGCTGACTCCACGCCTCTTTTGTTTTTATCTCTTCCACATCGTCAAGGCAAACACCTTCTCGCTTTGCCGCAATTTGCAATTGCTGCAGGCGATTTTTGGCATAGTTAATAACTATTCTGTAGAGCCAGGTGGAAAATTTTGCCTCTCCCTTAAATTTCTTTATTGCTTTATATGCCGCAATAAACGCCTCCTGTGTGACATCGCAGGCATCATCATAATCGCCCAGCATCCGGTAGGAAATATTGATCATTTTTTTCTGATGCCTTTCCACCAATACTTCAAAAGCGCTGGTATCGCCCTTCTGACAGGCCCGGACATACTCGATATCCTCATCCTCAACCCTCTGCCTGACTTTATCTATTGTATTAGATATCCACAGCAACGCTTTTGTTCCCCTTAATGTTTCTGTACGCCAAATTTCTTTTAACATACCATATAAATATTCGCCATATCTAACGCCTTGATATTATATGGGTTAAATCAAGTCATTATCCGATATTATTGCTGGAATCACACTTGTATTTTTAATACATGTAGTGTATTGTAGTGTCGGAGGTGCAACATGAGAAGTGTTTTGTCTGTAAGTTTACCCAAAAAACTTGCCAGTGAACTGGAAGTCCTGGCCAGCGAAACAGGAAGAAACAAAAGCGATATCGTAAAAGAGTCGCTCGCAGAATTTTTGTGGGAAAACAGATTTCGCCGCATGAAAAAAAGGCTGAGCCGCAAGGCAAAAGCAGCGGGTTTCGTTACCGATGAAGATGTTTTCAAGGAAATATCGTGAAGACGGTATTTGATACAAATGTTCTGATTGCGGCTTTTCTGACGGAGGGTGTTTGTTCCGGCCTTCTTACCCGCGCGCGCAAGCGCTATTTTAACCTTATCCTATGCGATGATATTATTCGGGAATTCAAAAAAGTCCTTAAAAATAAATTCAAACTACCATCTTCGGATATTTCCGAAATCACAAACATTGTGGAAGAAGCTGCCGCGGAAATAATTCATAAACCCGACCCGATAAAGAGTATCTGCCGTGATCCCAGTGATGATTTCATTATTTCCTGCGCGGTCGCTGCCGAAGCACATTATATCGTGACCGGAGATGAAGATTTACTGATATTAAAACGCTATAAAGAAATTAACATTATTAATCCCCGAAATTTCGAGGCTTTGTTTACGGTATAATATCGCTCCAAATTAATAAGCTCTGTTTTTACCAATATCTAAAAAACGCTTACGTCGCTGTTTGGGCAGGCCGGGACATACTCAATATCCTCATCTTCTCCCACCTGCGTTTTTTTATCTATTGTATTAGGCATCCACAGCAACGCTTTTGTTCCCCTTTTTCCCAGCTTATGAGCATAAATATTTATCACAATATTTAGTTATATTCATTTTTTTGTTAATAAAAATAAATCTACACAAAAGACAGGGTCAACAAAAGACAAGGTCAGGTCTTGAAATATAAGATACGTGATATCCCAAGACCTGACCTTGAATTTCCAGCTAATTCTTTAATATTATTGTTACTTTAATATCTTGCCTATTTGCTGTAACAGAGAAAATCCACTTTTTCACCTGTTCACTGACACATTTTTTAATCTTTGCATCTATCCCGCTAGCAATAACTTCTACTTTTTTCACCGTGCCATCAGGATTGATAGTTAAATTAATTGTACTATTGCCCTGCCAGTTACTTGCGGCAAAACATTTTTCAATATCCACAATATGCGCCTGGGCAACTTTACGAATTTCATCTTTGGTTAAGCCTTTGTCTGTAACTACATCTGTGATTTGGATTTTTGAATTGCCTTTTTTGTCAACTTCCTGCTCCGTGAGTGATGCATCTTTGCTTTCTTCTTTACCTCTCGTTATAGCCATGCCCTTGACCATCATCGGCGATGCCGCGTACATGCCGTTTCCGCCCACAGCAAAGTCCGAAACACCTTCCGGCAAAGGCAGAGGCTGCTTCACCGTGGTGACTTTACCGTCTTTATTCACCACTTCATTATCCACGGCCACAAACGATGTATAGGCGGTGAGCAGATTATACGTAAGCCCCAGATCGGTAACTTCCTTAACGCGCTTATCGTCGCTTCTTAGTTTATTGTAATCAGACAAAATCGTGATGCGGTGACGCGCCCAGAGATATTTCAAAACGGCATTTTCAGCGGCGGGCTGATAATCGGCCACATTAATCGTTTGCGTGTATTTGGCGTCACCCGCTATGCCGGTTAATTTAATCTTCCCTTCGAGCTTGCCTCGCCATTTGCCGAAAATCAGCACCGGACGCTCGGCCAGCACATCGGGAATGGATATTGGTTCAACATCGTAGGCGTTAAATCCCTGGAAACTTATTTTGGCCTGCGTCAAAACCGGCGTCTGAATCATCTTGCGGAAACTTTCCGCCTGCTCTGCCGCCTGATCCTGTCTGGTAATAACAAACGGTTCGCCCATGCCGACACGCGCCATGCCTTCGATTATATGGCGGTTGACGCTGGAGCCGATGCCGAAAGCGAACATATTGGCATTGCCTAAATTGTTACGAATCAGGTCAAATGCCTCTTCTTCAACCGTTACATAGCCGTCGGTCACGATAACCACTGTTCGGGAAAAATCTTTATCTTTTTTCAAAGACAAAGCGCGTTTGAGCGCGGGCAGAAGCTCCGTCCCCCCGCCGCCTCTTTGCTGTTCGATTACATTGATTGCTTTTTGAATATTTTCCTTAGTTGCCGGCAGAGATTCTTCGGCCAAAAGCGTGGAGCCGCCGGAGAAAAGGAGAACATTAAATTTATCCGTGGCGCGCAGCTTGCCGATAAGATTGGATATTAATTTTTTCGAGATATCCAGCGGAAAACCATACATGGAGCCGGACACATCTACGATAAAGATATATTCGCGGCCGGGAATATCAGCTTTCTTGATGCGCTTGGGCGGCTGGAGCATCAGCAAAAAGAAATTTTCTTTTTCGCCTTGAGATAGAAGCAGACCGGTCTGGATTTTATCTCCGTCCAGCCGGTAGCGTAAAATATAATCGCGGTTGCCACCGTTTTTCTCAGATTTATCCAGAGATATTTTTGCGGCATCCGGCGCGCTGAAGAGTGTATTTATTTTGTGCGAATTACAGGTCAAATCTTTAATCGGCATGCCCGCGTTAATTGCCACGTTTATATCAAATGTAGTCGTAGACAGTTCCCCCTGGCGCAGGTAGGGATTCGCCACCCAATGTTCGGAAGGCGGCACATCACCCGCTTTGGCGTTCGAATATCTGGGCCCCACCACCGTGGGATAAACAAATTCATAGACTCTGTCGGTGGGCACCAGCAGTTCCGTGTATTTCATTTCTACCTTGATTTCATCGCCGGGCATGATGTTGGCCACGTTCATCTGAAAAACATTCGGACGCTGCTGCTCCAGAAGAGACGCTCTTTTACCCTCTTGTTTTGCCTGCTCATAATCTTTTTTGGCATCTTCGCGCTTTTTAATCTGCGCCTCGATAATTCGTTTGCCGATGGTCATTTTCATGCTGTAAACCGCTGTGCGGGTGGAAGCGGGGAAAATATAGATTGCCTCCAGCGGTTTTTTGCCCTCGTTCTTGTAAACCTGCGTGACCAGCACATCGGCAATGACGCCGGAGATAGTCACAGAGGCCGAAGTTGCCTTAAGCGGCAATCTGTCCGTGGCGGGATCATTGCCAGGGATAAAAAAATAAGGGGAAAGTGTGCGGTCATCGGATTCTTTCATGCCTGTGGCAAACGCCTGCGACCCCGAAAATAACATCAGCAAAGCACTTAATAAAACCAGCCAATTTTTTAATTTTTTCATAATAACCTCCTTGGTTTTACGTTGTTTTGCTGATTAGACAAAAGAGGTCCCCGGAAAGTTCCAAAAATATGTCACATCGGCTTATGACCTTCAGGTTATGAAAACCGGCCCGCAAGACTGTGTCATAGAAGAATGAAGAGGCATAAAAGCTGTCATACCGGCGAAAGCCGGTATCCAGAACTTGCTGATAATACTGGATTCCGTATCGCGCTTTGCTTGTACGGAATGACGTTCTCTTTTTCTTTCACATTTCATTCAACACTTTGCATGTTTCATTGAATAATCAGCAGAAAAAAGTGATGATTTCATGTATAATTATGACCGGCAGTTCACTTATTTACTCTATGTTATCATGTAGTTATAACTTATTATTATTTTTCGTGTAATTTTGGCATGATCTTTCCATTAGATAAGGGCAAATAAGATCAGAAGGAGGATACAGATCATGAAGAAGACATTAGGGACAATGATGGTGGCGGCAGCGGTGGTCATGCTGACCGGTACTTTCGCTTTTGCCGAATACGCGGCGGCGGGCACGGGCGCTTTCCCCTATTTCCAGCTGGGCTGCCTGGTGGTGGGCGGTTTGATTGTCGTTTCTTTAAAGCGTAAATATGAGCAGATGTATACGGCCGAGGCGGTTGGTGTTTTCGCTCTTTACACTGTTTTGATGGCTCTGTTCACCAATCCGGTGATTGAAGCGGTTAAAGTGATGGTCAGCTAAGAGAAAAAAGGCGTGAATTATTAAGGAAAAAGAAGAGGAAAAGAAGATGCAGGCGACTCACCAGCAGACACAATTTGACAAGTTTGCCACTTTAGGCGGGATTCTGATGCTTTCGGCCTGGGGTTTCGCGATGGTGATTGCTTCTTTTCTGTTTCTCTATGTGGGGCATTTACTGGATCAGCTTCTGGGGACTGCTCCCAATTTCATGCTGGGTTTCTTCTTTTTAGCGATTTTCCTGTGTGTGATGCGTTTCTATCAGGAGGCCTGGAAAAAACGCAAGGATGTCTGACCATCCCTTTCAAAACATGATCTGACGATATAAATCAAACCCCCTCCGGGCATCCGCCCTGAGGGGGCTTTTTATTATCAACCGCAGAGACAAATAGTTTACAAACCGGCGACAATCATTTTTTATTTTTGACAAGATGTGTTACAGGTATGTAATGCATCCCTGGAAACAAAAAAGTAAAATACTGGTGACATGCCCCAAGGGCGCTTCCGTCTATCTAAGAAAAGAAATTGACGATTTTGGTTTTTCTGTCCGGCGCGAAATAGATACCGCCGTGCAGACGGAAGGCACGCTGGAAGACACGCTTCTGCTCAACCTGCATCTGCGCACGGCGCAGCGGGTTCTTTATCAATTGCAGTCCTTCAAGGTTGTATCGCCGGGCGAACTTTACGCGAAACTGAACGCCCTGCCCTGGGAGGATATTGTTCATGGCGGGGGAAAATCGGCATATCTGTGCGTCACCTCCACCGTGGACAATCCTTCCATCACGGACACACGCTTTGTGAATATGAAAGTCAAGGATGCCGTCGTGGACAGAATCAGGGATAAAACTTCGCGTCGCCCCGATTCCGGCCCGGAAAAAGAAAGAGCGGTGATTCATCTCTACTGGAAAAACGATCAGGCCACTGTTTACATCGATACTTCCGGCGAGAGATTGTCGATGCGTGGTTACCGTAAAATGCCCCTGCAGGCGCCCATGCAGGAAACGCTGGCGGCGGCGGTAATCATGGCCACCGGCTGGAGAGGAAATTTTGCTTTGGTTAACCCCATGTGCGGCAGCGGCACGCTGGCTATTGAAGCCGCTCTGTTTGCCCTTAGGCGCGCCCCCGGCCTGACGCGCAATAATTTCGGTTTCATGCATATCAGGGGATTTTCCCAGTACATCTGGCAGGAACTGCGCGAAAGAGCGCGTGAAGCGGTAAGAAAAACATTGCCTTTTAAAATTATTGCCTCCGACATTGACGATTTCGCCGTCAAGGCCGCGAAAATAAACGCGCGCGGCGCCGGCGTCGATCACGCAATAGACTTTCTAACTTGCTCTTTTGCTGAAACTCCACTGCCACACGGCAGGGGCATTATTATTCTTAATCCGCCTTACGGCGAGCGCCTGGAAGCGCGTGAAGACAAACCCGCGCGCGATTTCAATAAAAAAGAAACGCGCGCCGGGAAAACTTTCATTATCCGTAAAGGCGCTGCCGCTAAAGAAAAACCGGTATCGGGCAGGCAAAAACTGGAAACTCTCTATGCGGGAATCGGCGATTTTTTCAAAAGCGCGGGCGCGTCCGGCAGCAGATTTGGCTATATTTTCACCGGCAATCTGGAAATGGCCAAAAGCGTCGGCCTGCGCACCAAACAGCGAATGCTATTTTATAACGGCGATATCGAATGCCGCCTGCTGGAATATGAACTATACGCAGACAGCAGAAGACGACCAAAAAGCAGTTAACCGGTTTCACCGGGTTTTAATATCTTCTGGTAATCGGACATAAGATTTTTTTTTGGCACGCCCAGCTCGATTATATCCCACGGCAGGATTTCCTTTACTGGTTTTTGCCGGTAGACATAAAAATCCGGATTAATGTTTACATCCTTAAGCGCTTTTTTCCAATTGCCGTTTAAGCGCTGCACGGCCAGCAATATTTCTCCCACCCTTCTGTCGCCCAGCGACAAAAGCGCCTGCACGTAATTCCATTTCGGAACATCACAGATAACTTTAATCTGCTTGTCTTTCCTGAACGCGCCCTCTATTTTCTTTATTTTTTTACTGACTTCCTGCACATCATCGAGCGCGCACCACTGCAGGGGCGTGTGCGGTTTGGGGATAAACTGATTGATGCTCAACGTGATGCGGCGAAATTTTCTTTTTCCCTGACTGTGACGTAAAGCCGTGTGCTGAACCTTTTTGGCAAGCTCGATAATCGCGTCGATATCCGCCGCATCTTCCAGCGGCAGCCCGACCATAAAATACAGGCGCAGGTTGGGAATATCCTTTTCAATGAGAATTTCCGCGGCTCTCACTATATCCTGTTCGGTGATTCCCTTGCGCAGCAAATCCCACAGCTTTTGCGAACCGGCCTCCGGCGCCAGAGCAACCGTCTCAATTCCGGCATTTTTGAGCAAACCGATCAACTCCGGCGAAATTCTGTCAATCCGCAGAGAGCTGATTCCGGCCCGCGCGTTTTGACCAACAATATCGCTCAGCATTGTCATCAATTCGGGATGATCGCAGACAGCGGTGCCCACCAGACCGATTTTCTGCTTTTCTTTCAGGCCTTGGCTGACGGATTTTAAAACCTGTTTCGCGTTGCGGAAGCGCGGCGGATGATAAGCGTACGCCGCGGCGCAGAAACGGCAGTAATGGCCGCAGCCGCGGTTTATTTCCACCAGAAACATGTCTTCCATTTCCGTTCGCGGCGCGCTGATTATTTCCTGAGTGGTAAAGGCGCTGATATCCCTGATGGGCCTGATTTTTATTTTTACCGGCAAATCCTGATTTACCGGCTCGACCGACTTAATCCTGCTTTCCTTGTCATATTTAACCTTATATAAAGATGGCACATATACGGATGGAATATTTTTTTGCATATCGGCCAGGTATTTCAGGCGACTCTTGCGCCTGCGCGCGGCCTGCGCGAAAGACACGGCGAATTGCGGCAGAGCTATTTCCGCTTCGCCCAGAATAAATAAATCAAAAAAATCGGCCAAAGGCTCCGGATTGAGCGTTGGCGCGATACCGCCGCCAATAATCAGCGGATAACTATCATTGCGCTCGGCGGCCAAAAGCGGAATTCCCGCCCGCGCCAGCATTTTCAGAATATTAGGATAATCGTTTTCAAAAGAGACAGAAAAAGCCAGAATATCGAATTGCCTGAGAGGTTTTTGGCTTTCCAAGCTTACTACCCCCGCCGCGCCGGAGGCGAATTCGGCATCGTCTTCCGGCGCGGTCAGGAACAGTCTTTCGCAAAGAAAGGAAGGTTGATCGTTAAATATTTTATATACCGTCTGGAAGCCCAGATTCGCCATGCCCACCCGGTAGTAATTGGGATAAGCAAGGCAAACACTGTGGTATGTCCCCCAAACTTTTTTTAAATAGCCCCGCTCCTGCTCCAAAAGAGCTTTATATTTTTTCCTCAGCTTCCAATCCATGTTTTTATCATGGCCTATAACCCTGCATAAATGTTCGCATCACGCGTTTTTCGCTAGTCCGCCTGGCGGCGCAGAAACGTGGGAATTTCCAAATCCAATTCCTCCGTGCCTTCGTCCAGGCCCAGGTTTATGACCGCGGCGCTGTTACGCGTTTTTTCCTTGCGCACAAATGCCGGTGTGGATAAATCTTCACGCCGGAAACCGGAAAGGCTCATGACATTTTCCGGCAATACTTTTTTCTTGATGACGTTATCGTCAAAACCCGTAGCGATGACCGTGATGCGGATTTCATCTTCCATGTTTTCATCGATAACCGTGCCGAAAATGATATTGGCGTCTTCATGCGCTTCCGCCTGAATAAGTGAAGATGCTTCATTGACTTCATACAGGCTCATATCCTGGCCGCCGGTGATGTTCAGCAGTATGCCGTGCGCGCCCTGAATGGTATTGTCTTCCAGAAGCGGCGAGGAAATAGCTTTCTGCGCCGCTTCCACCGCGCGGTTTTCGCCACGGGCGACACCCGTGCCCATCACGGCCATGCCCATGGAGCTCATGATGTTGCGCACATCGGCGAAATCCAGATTAATCAGCCCCGGAACCAGAATCAGATCGGAAATTCCCTTGACGGCCTGATAAAGAACATCATCGGCCTTCTTGAAAGCTTCCAGAAGCGAAAGGCTGCGGCCACCCAGGCTCAAAAGCCGCTGATTGGGAACGACAATCAGCGTGTCCACCGAATCGCGTAAAAGCTCTATCCCTTCCTCCGCCTGCATGTTGCGCTTCTTCCCTTCGAACTGAAAAGGCTTGGTAACCACGGCGACCGTCAGGACGCTACATTCGCGGGCGACTTGCGCGATGATCGGCGCCGCGCCCGTACCCGTTCCTCCGCCCAGACCGGCGGTGATAAAAATCATGTCCGCGCCTTCCAGATACGGCCTTATTTCGTCGCGTGATTCGAGCGCCGCCTGACGCCCGACTTCCGGATTTGAGCCAGCGCCCAGTCCCTTGGTTATTTCCATACCAAGCTGAATTTTAATCGGCGCTTTGGAAACATTCAGCGCCTGCGCGTCCGTATTGGCGTTGATGAAATCGACTCCGCGCAGGGAATACGAAATCATCGTGTTCACGGCGTTGCCTCCGCCGCCGCCCACTCCCACCACCTTGATTTTTGCCGAATTTTCGTTACATACCTCTTTTAATTCAAACATGGCTCACCCTTCCTTTCAGAAAAATTCTTGAATTAGTTTTTTTATGGACCTTGACACCCTGCCGAATAAATTTATTTTTCTGCCGTAAACCGACTCTCCTTCCAACTGTTTGCTTCCGTAAACGATCAATCCGACGCCGACGGTGTGCGCCGGAGAATTGACCACATCGGCGAGCCCTCCCACGCCGGTGGGATTGCCGGGGCGCGCCGGCATATCGAACACCTGCTCAGCCAGTTCATTAACTCCCGGCATCAGCGCCGTTCCACCAGTGATGACCACACCCGCGGCGAGCGTTTCCTCAAACCCGGCGCGCACAATTTCCTTGAAGGCCAGGCTCAATATTTCTTCCATGCGCGGCTCGATTATCCTTCCCAGAATCTGGCGGGATACTTCTCTGTCCTCACGACCACCCACGCTCGGCACGCGTATTGTCTCCTCTTTTGGAATTAAAGACGTCATGGCGCAGCCGTACTTCAGCTTAATATTATCCGCTTCATTCAGCGGCGTGCGCAAACCGGTGGCGATATCGGAGGTGACGTAATTTCCACCCACCGGCAATATCGCTGTGTGCTTGATGGATCCTTCGGTAAAAACGGCAATCCCGGTATTCGCCCCGCCGATATCAATCAGCGCCACACCTAGATCCTTTTCATCCGAGCTGAGCACCGCTTCGGAGGCCGCGAGTTGCTCCATAACAATATCATCGATATCCAGACCGACGCGTGTGACGCATTTGATGATGTTTTGAATAGCGGCGGAAGACACGGTCACAATATGAACTTTCGCCTCGAGCCGGACACCGGCCATGCCTTTGGGATCCCTGATGCCGTCCTGCCCATCGACAACATAGCTTTGGGGCAGCACGTGCATAATTTCTCTGTCGGCGGGAACGGCAATGGCGCGGGAAGCGTCAACCGCGCGCTGCACGTCGCCTTCATCGACTTCGCGTCCCTTGATGGAAACAATGCCCAGTGAATTCTGTCCTTTCACATGATTTCCGGCAACGCCCACATAAACCGAGTTGATGCGGCAACCGGACATGTGCTCCGCTTCATCGACCGCGGTCTTGATAGATTCCACCATATTGTCGATATTGACCACGGCGCCTTTTCTCATTTCCTTTGCCGGTGACGTACCGATGCCGATTATGTCTATGCCTGTATCCGTAACTTCACCGACAACTGCCGTAGTTTTGGTGGTTCCGATATCAAGCCCAGCCAGCACATCATGTTTTTTACGCATCACTTTTCACCTCGCCTTGTATTTACTTTTCCCGACTTTTATATGCGATAACCATTGCCCTTTGTTTCCGTCTGATTTCTGACAAACGCGCCTTTACGCTGCACGGTGATTTTGGAATTATCGGTTAGATCGAAGCATATCAGGCCTTTCAGCATTCCCTTTTTTTCCAGATCAGCCATCACCGCCTTCACCTTGCCCAGTTTGCTCTCCAGTCCGTCCGTGCCGAGCCGCAGATAAAATCCTCTTTCCGTCAGGACAGACAGGCCGAAGATCTCATTGATATTCACTTCGGACACAGAACCTAAGTAGCCGTATTTACGCGTGTTTTGCAAAGTAGCGACCAGCTTTAAAGCGCTTGAGAAATACGGCTCCTTTGTTTTTCCCACAGCATCAAGGCCGGTAATCACGGGCAAATCAGTCTCGTCCCCTTCATTTACTTTTTTAAAAACGTCTCCTTCGGTATCCACCAGGTAAAAATCGTTTTTAATCTGCAGCAGCGTCAAGGGCTGCCTCTCTCTTAGCTCCAACACCAGACGGTCGGGCAGTTCCCTGCCGACATAAATATTTTTTACCCAGGGATTTTCTGCCACTCTCTTTGCTATCGCTTTTTTATTTATGGCCAAAAGATTCTGCGCGGGTTTTACTTCCGCCAGCGTAAGGATATCTTTTTGGGTCAGTTCCTTCAGGCCGCGCACATCAGTTTCTTTTATGGAGAAATAAGTAGCGCTCAGAAGCAAACAGTAGACGTAAATGAAAGCGCAGCAAAGAACAGCCGCCAATAAAATAAGCCCGAGCGCCCGGAACAGATCGACGCACACTTCGCCAAAACGGCGGACCAAACGGTATCTTTTTGCTTCGTAACTTTTCTTCAGTCTTGCCGTCATTGTTCCTCCCCGATAATAACCACTTCGGGCTCCAGCTTAATACCTTTTTTCTCTTTTGCTTCCCTTTGAACAAAAGCTATCAATTCTATAACATTCGCCGCCGTTGCTTTGCCTGTGTTGACGATGAAGTTCGCGTGTTTGGGAGAAATCTGCGCCTCACCCGCTTTTTTCCCCTTCAACCCCAACTCTTCTATAATCCTTCCCGCTGGCTGGCCGGGAATATTTTTAAAAATCGAACCGGCGTTGGGATATTCCAGCGGATGCTTTTCCTGCCGCCACTGCATTATTTCCTTCATCCGGCCGCGTATTTCATCCGCCTTGCCCTTCTTCAAATCAAAGGCAGCGGAAAGAACAATCGCCTCAGCGGGCAAATCTGTTTTTCTGTAGGAAAAAGTTATTTCATCGCGACGAAGTTGTTTTCTTTTACCGTCAGCGTCCAGCAGTAAAACACGAGAAACAACATCCTTGATTTCCCTGCCGTATGCACCCGCGTTCATGCGCACGGCGCCGCCAACACTGCCGGGTATGCCGGTGCAAAACTCCATACCGGTAAGCTCCTGCGCCGCCGCCATGCTGACCACCGCGGAAAGCGAAGCTCCCGCCTCGGCATCAATGCAAAAATGATCTTTTTCCACATGGCGGATGCTTATTTTTTTCATCCCTTTCATCAGTAAAATCGCCCCCCGGTAGCCGCCGTCGCGCACAATGACATTGGTCAGGTTCCCGGCAGGAAAAAAAGCAATCTTATTTTTTTTCAGGCTTCGTATCGCTTCAGCCAATTGCCTTTCATCCTCTATGACAACAAGCGCGGCGGCTTTTCCTCCCACGCAAAGCGAAGTGTGGCGGGACATGGGCTCGTCATAAAATATTTTATGCGGAGAGATCATCCCCAGTGCCTCCCTTATGTCATTTTGCGCCGCCATTATTTTCTTTTATCCCTGGCCTCCAGCTTTTTCAAAAAAGCTTCCCCGGTTCTGTAAACATTTCCGGCGCCCAGAGTAATTACCGTGTCATTTGGTTTTGCCGTCTCCAGTAAAAACTTTATCGTTTCGTTCGCGTCCGCGATATATTCCACCCGCGGATGGCCTGTCTGTTTGATTGCCGCCCAGAGCGCGGCGGAATTAATTCCGGCAATCGGCTCTTCACTGGCCGGATAAATATCGTTAAGAATGAGGATATCCGCATCATCGAACGCCTTGGTAAATTCGTCGAAAAGCGCCTTGGTTCTGGTGAACCGGTGCGGCTGAAAAACAACAATGAGTTTTTTCTTCCAGACCTGACGCGCGGCGGCCAGCGTCTCTTTAATTTCCGTGGGATGATGCCCATAGTCATCGACTACCGTAATATCCCCGGCAACGCCTTTTACCTCGAGTCTTCTCTGCACGCCGGTAAACTCCTTCAGACCTTCTTTGATGGTAATCCAAACAAGATCAAGCTCGCGGCATACCGCCACCGCGGCCAGAGAATTGTACACGTTAAACATTCCGGGCACTTTTAACTCCATCGCCGCGACTTTTTCCGTTTTATAAAACAGATTATAAGTTGTTTTATGCGCGCTAAATTTGATATCGCGGGCCATGTAGTCCGCGGGATATTTTATGCCGTAGGTGACAAATTTGCGCTTGATCAGCGGCAGAATTTCCCGAACGTGCTCACTATCCGCGCATAAAACCGTGCTGCCGTAAAAAGGGACGATGTTGGCGAATTTGAGAAAAGCGTCCTTTATTTCTTCGATGCCGGCGTAATAATCGAGATGCTCCCGATCGATATTGGTGATGATGGCGATGGTCGGAGAAAGCTTGAGGAAAGAACCGTCGCTTTCGTCCGCTTCCGCGACGATAATATCGCCACCGCCCAGCCGGGCGTTGCTGCCGATGCTGGCCAGTTTACCGCCGATAACCATCGTCGGATCCAGGCCGCCTTTGGCCAAAGCGGTGGATATCATGGACGTGGTGGTTGTTTTGCCGTGACTGCCGGATACGGCGACGGAAAATTTCATCTTCAGGAGCTCCGCCAGCATTTCCGCGCGCGGGATCACAGGAATATTTTTATGATGCGCTTCCACAACTTCGGGATTATTTTCTTTCACTGCTGTGGAAATTACCACCACGTCGGCGTTGCGCACATTTTTTTTATTATGGCCAATGGCCACGGTGGCGCCCAAATTTTTCAAACGTTCGGTGGTATCCGAACTCTGCGCGTCGGAACCGCTGATTTCATAGCCCAGATTCAGAAGAACCTCGGCAATGCCGCTCATGCCGATGCCGCCGATGCCGACAAAATGAATCCGCTTGACTTTTTTCTTCATTAATCCGCTTTGTTTTTCTTCTGCCATTTTTTCTTTTCTTTCCTTTATCTCAGGCCATCAGTTTTATGCAGGTATCGACAATATTGGCCGCCGCTTTGATATTACCCAGGCTGGCCGCTTTGGCCTCCATCTGCCTGATTTTTTTTTCATCTATCAATAATTCTTCAATGATATCATAAAGTTTTCCATCAGACAGTTCGTGCTCGTAAAGAACTACCGCCGCGCCGGCTTCGGCCATGGCGCGCGCGTTTTTTGCCTGATGGTCATTGGCCGCGTAAGGATAGGGAATCAAAATTGCCGCCCGGCCTGCCGCCGTGATTTCCGCCAGCGATGTCGCGCCCGCACGGCAGATAATCAAATCGGCGCTTTTGTAAGCTTTGACCATATCCACAATAAATGGCAGAACATGCGCCTTCATGGCGTATTTTTCGTATACTTTCTTGATTTTATCCGCCTGCTTCGTTCCGGTCTGATGGATAATGCAAATTTTTCTTTTCATTTTTTGCAGCCGCGGCAGGATCCTGATGATGGCCCGGTTGATGGCTTCCGCGCCCTGCGAGCCGCCAAAAACAAGCAACTGCCGGCAGTCCTTCTTGTCTCTTTCCGTATTATTGATCGCGGCAAAAGCGGCGCGCACCGGATTGCCGCTGACCATGACTTTGGCAGGGGGAAAATATCGCGCGGTCTGCTGATAAGTGACAAATATTTTTTTCACGAATTTTCCCAAAATTCTGTTGGTCAATCCGGGCAAAGCGTTCTGTTCGGCAATGGCCGTGGGTATCTTCATCAGATAAGCGGCAATAACCGCCGGTCCGGAAGCGTAACCGCCCACGCCGATGACGATGTTTGGCTTGAACTCCTTGATAATCCCGCGCGATTGCCACATGCTCACGGGAATCTGATAAACACTTTTGACAAGCGCGCCCAACCCCCGGCCCTTAATTCCCTCCACGTCGATTGTTTTCAGTTCAAACCCCAGTTGCGGCAGTAATTTTGCTTCCATGCCCCTTTGGGTTCCGATAAAAAGAATCTTCGCTTCGCCGCTTCTTTTCAGGAATTCTTCCGCCAAGGCAATGCCCGGGAATAAATGCCCTCCTGTTCCACCCCCGGCGATAATCACGCGCATACGTTACTCCGCTTTTTGCAAATATTTATCTTCATTTCTACCTCGACGCCTGCGAGGAAATATTAAGCAATATCCCCACAGATATCATACTCATCATAAACGCCGTTCCTCCGTAACTGAGAAACGGCAGCACCAATCCCTTAAGCGGGATCAGCCCCATGACGCCGGCAATATTTATAAAGGACTGAATGGCAACCACCAAAGTCAGGCCCGCCGCCAAAAGCGCACCGAAAAGATCCGGCGCTTTCAGGGCAATCATAAAACCGCGGACGGCAAAAAGCGTGAACATAAGAATCACAATGGTCACCCCAATAAATCCGCTTTCTTCGGCGATAATTGAAAGAATAAAATCCGTGTGCGGCTCCGGCAGGTAAAACAGCTTTTGCATGCCGTCGCCGATGCCCACACCGAAGGTTCCTCCGGAACCAAAAGACAGATACGACTGGATAATCTGAAAGCCGGTATTGCTCGGGTCTTTCCAGGGATCCAGAAACGCCGTCAAGCGCGCCAATCTGTATCCTTTAAATAAAATCAGCATCACGCCCGCGGGAATAAACATGAACACCAGTATCATCATGTGCCTTATCCGGGCGCCGGCAACGCACATCATAAACAAAAAGATGCCAAAAATGATGACAGCAGCGCCGAAATCCGGCTCCAGCATAATCAAAGAAACCAGCAGCAGCGTGACCGCCAGTGGAAATAAAACGCCGCGGCGGAAATCCTTCACCTGGTGAGCGCGGCGCGCGAAAAAATGCGCCAAAAAAAGGACCATCGCGATTTTGACCATTTCCGTCACCTGAAAGGAAACACCGCCGACGTTCAGCCAGCGGGTGGCGCCACCGCGTTTCAGCCCCAGACCGGGCATGAGCACCAGAACCAATAGGACAATCGCCAGAAGCAGGCCGGGATAGGCCAGTTTTCTCAGATGCTCGTAAGGAATCTTGGTGAGCAAAACCATCATCATAATGCCCAGAAAAACAAAAACCAGCTGCTTCTTCAGGAAATAACGGCTGTCGCCGAATTTTTCCAGGGCAACGATGGAACTTGAGGAATAAATCATCGCCGTGCCGATGGTGATGAGAATCATCGTTACGAGAAGCAAAACTATATCCGGCGTTCTTTCTTCCGGCCTGATTGTTGCATCCATTATAGATTCCTCACCGCCTTTTTAAAGAATTCGCCGCGTTCCTTGTAGTCGCGAAATTCATCAAAACTCGCGCAGCCTGGCGAAAGCAGGACAATATCGCCGGGCGCGGCATTTTTATATGCTTCCTGTATGGCATCGCCCAGATTTGACTTCTTTATCTTTTCCACACTGCTGCCAATCAGAGAATCGATGCGTTCCCTGGCCTCGCCAAATAAAATTACTTTTTTCACTTTTCGCGGAAGAATGGTTTTCAGCGCGTCAAAATCTCCGTTTTTGTCACGGCCGCCGAGAAGCAGAATCACCGCCGCCGGAAAAGTTTCCAGCGCGCGGATGACCGAGCCGACATTAGTTCCTTTGGAATCGTCATAGAACTTGACCGCGTTTTTCTCGCCGGCAAATTCCAGCCGGTGCGGCAGGCCGCGAAATGCGGCAATGCATGACTTTATGCTTTCCTGCTCAATGCCGCAGAAGCGCGCGGCCATGATCGCGGCCATTACATTCTCCACATTATGCAGGCCCGGCAGTTTAATTATGGAAAGCGGATAGATTTCACGCGCGAAGCCGCGCATCTGGAAAATTATCTCCTTATTCCGCAAAAACATGCCTTCCGGCAATTCCCGGGCCGAGCTGAACAGCGCTATTCTGGCGCGGATATCCGGAATTAAACCTTGCAGCGCCGGGTCGTCAGCGTTGAGCACGGCAAAATCATCTTTGGTCTGCCTGGCAAATATTCTGCTTTTCACCTTAAGATACGCTTCAAAAGAACCGTGATAGTTGATGTGGTCTGATGTTACATTCAAAAGTGTCGCCACGAAGGGATGGAATTCTTCCACCCACTGCAATTGAAAACTGCTGATTTCCGCCACGGCAATTTCGGCCTCGGCCGCGCCTGCCGCGTACTCAATCAGCGGGTTGCCTATATTGCCGCCGACAAAGGCGTTTTTGCCGGATTTTTTCAAAATTTCCCCCACCAGCGTCGTGGTCGTTGTTTTTCCGTTGGTTCCGGTTATGGCAATCAGCGGCGTTTTAATAAAACGATAGGCTAACTCTATCTCGCTCATCACTGGTATTTTCCTTTTTAACGCCTCGAGCAGCAGCGCGTTGTGCGGCGGAAATCCCGGCGACGGAATAACCATGGTCACGTCATCCAGGGCAGCGGGATCAAACGCCGCCGCTTTCAGCCAAGATTCCCGGGCAATTTGTTCAAAATCGGTGCCCCAGTTATTTAACGGCTTTTCATCCGTCAGCGTTATTTTGGCGCCCTGCCCCGCCAGAAACTTTGCCGTGGCAATACCCGTTTTCCCCACCCCCAAGACCAATATTTTTTTATTCTTCAAATCCATTTACGCCCTACCGCAATTTCAAAGTACTGATCGCCAGCAAAGCCAGCAGGATGGAAATTATCCAAAAACGCACAATTACCTTAGGCTCCGGCCAGCCCTTCAATTCATAATGGTGATGCAGCGGCGCCATGCGGAATATTCTCTTTCCTTTGGTCACTTTAAAATAACCGACCTGGAAAATAACAGAAAAAGTTTCCACGACGAAAATACCGCCGACAATCGCCAAGAGTATCTCCTGTTTGGTAATAATCGCCATCGTGCCCAGCGCGCCGCCCAGCGATAGAGAGCCGACATCGCCCATGAAAACTTCCGCCGGATACGCATTGAACCACAAAAAACCAAGCGCGGCGCCGACCATCGCGCCGCAGAAAATCGCCAGTTCTCCGGATCCGGCGACATAGGGAATCTGCAGGTATGAGGCGACTTTGATATTGCCGGCAAAGTAGGCAAACAACACAAAAGTGGCAAAGCAAATGGTGGCCGGGCCGATGGCCAGGCCGTCAAGCCCGTCAGTGAGATTTACGGCATTGGCCGCGCCGACAATGATAAATGTAGCCAGAAGAATATATCCCCAGCCCAGATCAGGCAGGACTGTTTTAAAAAATGGAACCGCTATCTGCGTGTTAAAGCCCGGCTTGAAATAAATGATGATGCTGACAAACAGGGCGATGATTATTTCCGCGACCAGTCTCTTCCTGCCGGATATGCCCTTGGAGCTTTTGCCGGTAAGCTTACGGTAATCATCGGCAAATCCGATCAATCCGTAGCCAACTGTCACCAGCAGTATCAGCCAGATATAATTTACCGAAAGATTTGCCCAGAGAATAGTCGAGATTACCACGGCAATGATAATCAATATCCCGCCCATCGTGGGCGTGCCTTTCTTGAGATGGTGGCTTTTCGGACCATCGTCTCTGATGTGCTGGCCGATCTGCAGACTCTGCAATTTACGAATCAGCCAGGGCCCAACAAAAAGACAAATCAAAAGAGCGGTGATAGAGGCAAAGATCGTCCGAAAAGTAATGTAACGGAAGACATTAAAAAAAGAAAAGATTGTGTGTAAAGGATATAAAAATTCGTAAATCACTGTTTATCGTCTCCCTGCTTTGTTATTTCGTGTTTTTATCGCCCGCCGTGTCGCAGCCGAAATCATCGCAAACGCGTGCGGAAATTCTCTCCATTTTCATGCGGCGAGAACCTTTCACCAAAATCCAGTCGCCCTTTTTCAGGTTCTTTTTCAGATAAAACACCCCTTCTTCCGGCGCGGATAAAAAGACAATTTTATCGGCAGTCATCCCGCCTTCCAAGGCGCCCGCGGCAGTAACTTTGGCGAAATCGCCCTGTAAAAAAAGCATGTTCACGCCGGTCACCGCCGCCAGCATCCCTATCTTCCTGTGCATTTCTTCGGCGGCATCTCCCAACTCCAGCATATCCCCCAGAAAAGCGTAACCGGCATGGGAGTTTTTCAGGTCTTTCAGCGTCATCAGCGCTTCGCGCATTGACGCGGGGTTGGCATTGTAGGAATCATCAATAAGGTAAGCTCCGTTTTTGAGCTTCATCACCTGCATGCGTCCAGCAACGGGCGCGAAGGACGCCAGCCCGACCAGTATATTTTCCACGTCTATACCTAAAGCCAAGGCCACGGCAGCCGCCGCCAGCGCGTTATAAACATTGTGCACGCCGGCAATCTTCATTTCCGTTTTATGCTCTTTGCCCAAGATAATCAGTTTCAGGCATATTCCTTTCGCGCCGCTCTTTTCCATTTCGGCGAGGCGGATATCGGCATCCGAAGCCATGCTGAAGGTTACGCGTTTCCCCTTCCAGCCATCGGCAATGACTCTGATGTTTTCATCATCAAGATTTATCACGGCCGTGCCGTTTTTATTCATGTGCGCGAACAGATCTCCTTTCTCCCTGCGCACGCCTTCAATGGAACCAAAACCGGCCAGGTGCGCGGGACCGATATTCGTAATCACGCCGAAATCAGGCACGGCAATCTGCGTCAGCCTTTTAATCTCGCCGGGGGTATTGGTGCCCATTTCCAGAATCACCGCTTCATGTTCATCGTTGAGCCGGAATATGGTTTGCGGCAAGCCGATCAGGTTGTTTAGATTGCCTTCCGTCTTTAAGATATTTTTTTGGCGGCCGATAATTGCCGCCATCATTTCCTTGGTCGTGGTTTTTCCGGAAGAACCGGTAAGCCCAATCACCGGCACGAAAAATCTGCTTCTCCAGTAATGGGCCAAATCACCAAGCGCGGTTAATGTGTCAGCGACTTTTATTACCGCGGCGCTTTGTGCTCCTTTCCAATGAGCCTTTACGACATCATTTATAATGATGCCCGCCGCGCCCAGTTCTATGGCCTTCTGCGCGAAATCATGCCCGTCAAAATTGTCCCCCTTGAGAGCGACAAATAAATTACCTTTTGCGAGCAGGCGCGAATCAGTGCAGATGCCGTGAAATACCGTATCCGGCCTACCGTCAGGCGCCGTGGCGCCGGTAACCGTGATAACTTCCTTAAGCGTAAGTCGCGGTGATAATTGCTGCATCTATTTACCGCTCCTTAGTTTCAGCGCTTCCGCCGCAACGAGGCGATCGTCAAAAGGCGTCTTTTTTGTGCCGACAATCTGATAATCCTCATGGCCTTTACCGGCGATAAGAATTATATCGTCTTCTTGGGCGATATCGATGGCTGTCTGAATCGCAAGCCGGCGCTCCGGCACAACCATATAATAATGGGCTCCCTTGCCGTTGAGAGAATTTGCCGCGGCGATTTTTTTTGTTTTGTTTCTGTCGATGCCTGCTTCTATTTCCGCGATGATGGCCAGCGGATCTTCACGACGGGGATTATCCGAAGTCACAATGGTCAGGTCGCTCAGGCTAGTGGCAGTCCCGCCCATAAGCGGTCTTTTGCCGCGGTCTCTATTGCCGCCGCATCCGAAAACAGTGATAATACGTTTTTTTCTGAATTGCGCCAGATTCTCCAAAACCTGCTGAAGGGCGTCCGCTTTGTGCGCGTAATCAACAAAGACGTTAAACCCCAAAGCCGAATCAACTTTTTCCAGTCGTCCCGGCACATGTTTCAAATTTTCTATCCCCTCTTTGATTTTTTCCGACGCAATCCGCAAACCGCGCGCGGCGGCGGCAGCAGCCAATATATTATAGGCATTGAATTTGCCGATAAGGCCGGATTTGATACAAATCTTTTCTCCGTTGAAAAAAATATCCGCGTCGATTCCGTGCAGTGACAAGTCTTTGATATCCGCCCTGACGTCATTTTTTTTATCGAGGCCGAAACGAAGCGCGGCAAGCGACACATCGCTGAGAATTTTTTTGCCCCAGGCGTCATCGCCGTTAATCACCATCTTATATAAAATATTTTTTTTGCTGCGCGGAAGAATTTCTGCGAATAGGCGCTTTTTGGCCTGAAAATAATTTTCCATCGTCAGATGATAATCTAGGTGCTCCGGGGTTAAATTGGTGAATATCCCCAGGTCAAAATCGCAGGCGTCCACTCTTCTTAATTCGATGGCATGAGAAGATACTTCGGTTATCACATGAGTCACTCCCGCGTCGGCCATCTCGCGCAGTATTTTGTGCATTTCGTATGATTCGGGCGTGGTGTTGGGCGCCGGAAATATTTTCTCGGCGTAGCGGTAATTAACGGTGCCTAAAACACCACAGTTAAATCCGGCCGCTTTGAATATAGATTCCAAAAGATAGGCCACCGTAGTCTTGCCGCTGGTGCCGGTAATAGCAACGAGCGACAGATTGCCGGAGGGATCGTGATAGAAATTTTTTGCCAGCATCCCCAGCGCGTCGCGGCTGTTTTTCACCCTGATGGCCACGACACCCGCGGGCAATTTTATTTTTTTCTCAACAACAATGAAGCGCGCACCCCTGGCGATGGCCTGATCAATAAAATCATGGCCATCGTGCTGCAAACCTTTGACGGCCACGAAAAGAGAATCGGGAGAACAATTTTCCGCGACATAACAAACGGCCGAAACATCGGCCGTCATATTCAAAGAGCCATCAATGATTTCCACACTGTTCAGCAGATGCCCAAGCTGCATATCAACCTCAATAGCCTGATTCAAAAAAAACTTTGCAGACGCGCGCGCTACCCAACGGCGCGCCGGCCTGTGGATACTGGCGGATGGCCCAGCCGCTTCCCGATACTTTTAAATCTATTGAGTTTGCTTTTGCTTTTCGCAAAGCCTGCCTTATGGTCAGACCGGTGAAATCCGGCATTTCCGAATCATCCGCGGCGAAAGAACTACTCCGGATATGATCGTTTTGCGCGGAAATTAAATTGACTCTATCCGAGACATCCGCCTTTACGATTTGCGTCCGGCTGATGTTCGTTTCAAAGCAATTAAGAATCTGCTCGCCGATGTTTTTGAAGACGGGAGCCGCGGCTACGCCGCCCCATTTATCCGTCTGCGGCTCATCGAGAATAACCAAAATCGATACCTGCGGATTATCGGCGGGGAAAAATCCGATGAAAGAGGTGCGCACACGATCCGATGAATAGACATTGCGCGCGAAATCGAACTTCTGCGCCGTGCCGGTTTTGCCTGCCACCGCGACATTGGCAATATAGGCGTTTTTCCCAGTGCCGTCCTCGGCGGCTACAACCTGCGTCAGCATTCTGGTCATACGTCGGGCGGTTTCAGGTGATATTACCTGGCGGACGATTTCCGGCTCATTCATCTTTACCGGATTATTTTCTTTATCCGTCAGGCCGCGCACAATGTAAGGTTTCATTAAAACACCGTTGTTGGCGATTGCCGACATCGCGGCAATCAGCTGAATGGCCGTAACGGAAATTCCCTGCCCGAAAGCGATGGCCGCTGTATCAACGGAAGTCCAGTTCTGCGCCGGCCTGAGGATCCCGGCAGCTTCGCCAGGCAGCTCAATTCCCGTTCTCGCGCCGAAACCGAAATTCTCTATGTAGCGGAAATATTTTTCCTTGCCCAGCTTCTGCGCGATTTTAACCGAGCCGATATTGCTGGAATATTTCAGAATATCTTTTACCGATAAATAGCCATGACGCTTGTGATTCGCCTCGCGGATTGTTCTATCCGCAACAGTTAAAGATCCGTCTTCGCAGAAAATCCGGTCTGATTCCCGAACAACTTTTTCCTCCAGCGCCGCCGCCACCAGGAAAGGCTTGAATGTCGAACCGGGATCAAAGGCATCGGTCACCGCGCGGTTACGCCAGCTATTCGGCGAAAGCCCGCTGATGTCGTTCGGATTAAAAGCTTTTTCATTGGCCAGCGCTAGAATTTCTCCCGTTTTCGGATTCATCACAATGGCAATACCGCCTTTGGCGCCGCGTGCTTCCACCGCTTCCTTCAGATGCGTTTCCACCAGATATTGAATGCGGTTATCGATAGTTAGAACAAGGTTTAAACTTTCCTTGTTTTGCGTTTCCGTCTGCTCCGCGCGCAGGAATAATTTTTTCCCCTTGGCGTCGCGCACCCAGGCCAGGCTCTGCGCGTTTTCCTTCAACACATCTTCATACTTATACTCCAGGCCTTCCAGGCCGCTGTTGTCCGCGCCGACAAAACCAAGCAAATGCGCGCCCAGTGGGCCGTTGGGATAGAAGCGTTTCGGCTCTTTAATCAGAAAAATTCCTTCGATATCCGCCTGCCTTATCTGGTCTGCCTGTTCGGGCGATATTCTTCTAGCCAGCCAGGAAAAATTTCTGGGCGCGGATATTTTCTGATGAACCGATTTTCTGTCGAGATTGAGAATTTGCGCCACCTTAGCGGAAACCGCCGCGGCATTAGTAATTCTGGAAGGATCGGAGCAAACGGAATCCGCCAAAACAGTGATGGCCAGTTTTTCGCCGTTGCGGTCATAAATAATCCCACGATCCGGCTGCATCGTTAGACTGGCCGTGTGCTGTCTTTGCGCCATTGTCTTGAGGCTTTGACTGGATAGAATCTGCAATTGAAAAGCGCGGGAAATCAGGGCGACAAACAGCACCATGAAAACAACCATCATGCTGATGATTCTTACTTTGAGCCATTTTCTCGCGTCCGCTGCCATATCACTCTCCCGAATATTTCAAGACAATAATCTGACCGCTTTCCGGATAGGACATCTGCAATTTATTCCGGGCAACACTTTCAATCCTTTGCGGCGATCTCAGCGTGGCCAGCTCCAGGCGCAATCTTTTCTGTTCTTCCAGTTTTTTCTCTCTGTCACTCAGTTGCGCCGCCACTTTGTATTCCAACTCTGTCATACGGATATGCGAGCCGACATAAACGACGAATACGAGCATCAAAATCACCGCTGTCACGATGAAGGTGGAATGCTTTACGCCGAATGATGTTCTTTTCGCCTCGCGAAAACGGGGTATTGCCTGTGCGCCTGCGGTATGGGCCATATCAACACCTCTCGGCGGCGCGCAGCCGGGCGCTGCGGGCGCGCGGATTTGCTTGCACTTCCTCAGCGGAAGGCTTTTGCGCTTTCGCGGTTATTAATTTGAGTTTTGCCTGCCTGCCGCAAACACAAAAAGGTATATCTTTGGGGCAGGTGCAGCCGCCAGCCAACAATCTAAATTCGTTTTTGACAACGCGGTCTTCCAGCGAATGAAAGGAAATAACACACATCCGCCCCCCGGGCTTCAGCGCGTCTGTGGCAGCCTGCAGCGCCGGTTTTATTTCCTCAATTTCGTTATTGACGGCAATTCTGATGGCCTGAAATGTTTTGGTGGCCGGATGAATTTTTCTGCTGCGGAATTTTACGGGAATCGCCCCGGTGACAATCGCCGCCAGTTGCGTGGTTGTTTCAATCGGCGCGCTTTTTCTTTTCGTCACGATCGCCCGCGCGATCCGCGCGGCCATTTTTTCTTCCCCGTAAGACTTGATTATCTGCGCGAGTTCCTCCTGCCCATATTTATTTATGATATCAGAAGCCGTGAGTTTCGCGCGGCCATCCATGCGCATATCGAGCCGGGCTTCAGCGCTAAAACTAAAACCCCTTTCGGGTTTGTCTAACTGGCGCGAGGAAACACCGAGGTCAAAAAGAACGCCATCAACTTTTTCGATACCTAAATTTTTCAATACTTCACCGATCTCGGAATAATTTGCGTTGACCAGAACTTTTCTTTGCCCGAAGCGCGCCAGTTTCTTTTCCGCGAAGGCCAGCGCCTCTTCATCGCGGTCGATGCCCACCAGAAAACCTTCAGTGTTTTCCAGAATCGCCTGGGCGTGTCCGCCGCCGCCCACTGTGGCATCAACATAAACGCCTTTTTTATCTGCCCACAGCATCTCGATAACCTCTTTAACCATCACCGGTTCATGAAAGAAGTCATCTTTCATTTTTTTATATCCCCAAATCAGCCACAAACGCGCCAAAGCGGCTGATATCGGAGGCGGCTTTTTTCATTTCACTTTCAAAACGGTCTTTCGACCAGATTTCAATCACCTTAATCATGCCGGCCAGAATCACGTCTTTTTCCAAACCGGCGTACTCGCGTAGCACCGGCGGAATGAGCACCCTTCCCTGATTGTCCAGGTTGCAATCAACCGCCCCGGACATGAAAAATCTCTGAAACGCGCGGACTTCATGGCGCAGGATTGATTGATGAGATATTTTTTCTTCGATGATGCGCCACTCATCATAGGGAAAAACCATGAGGTAACCGTCCCAGTTGGTAATCACCAGACGGTTGTCATACTCCTGGGTGAAAACCTCGCGGAACTTTGCCGGGAAAATTATCCTTCCCTTTTCGTCTATAGTGTGATGATATTGACCACGAAAAACGGACACTACTATCCTCCACTTAAAACCACTTTGCTCCACTATAAGAGGGCAAAAATAATTTGTCAAGTTTTTTTTCAAATTAATAACTTAAAATTACTAAGAAAATTGATAAAAAGAGACGAGTCTTTTTAAGCTATTTGTTTATACTGCCATCGGCAAAAAGACTCCTTTTTGCTTAAGTTTCGTGTCATGGTGGTAAATTTTTTGTTTCCAAATAAAAACACAATATTATTAATAGCTTATTTATGAAATACTCAACTTTTTACCGTAAAGCAGCCAGTGCGTTAATTTTCATCCTGTTTCCTGGCACACTAATGTGCCGCGGGAATGATGTGCCATGACACATTTTAGAAAATTCTGTTATGTTTTAAAAAAATAAAACTTAGTAATTTCAAATATTTATTTTTAGATTATTTGTTTGCGCCCGGGGCATGTATCTTGTATCGGAAAAAGAAAAAATACAAACTACAAAAAATATTCACTGAAAGAAGGAGAAAAAAATGGCTAAAACAGAAATCAAGATTTTCGACATTATGGCCTGCGATGTTTACTGGGATTTTGAAGAATCGCGCATGCCGAAAGAAACACATAAATTCTTAGTAGCCCTGTATCCGACACCGGGCGTGGTGGCACCCGAAATGATTAAAAAAATCATGGGCTACGGCCCCGGCGGCTATGAAGTAAAATTTTCCAACGAAAAATACAATACCGACGCTCTCAACGGCTGGTTTTACGACCCGAAAGTTAACAACTACTGGTACATGATCAATTTACCCACAGGCTTCATGAAGGAGGGGGAATACACCATTGAAGTAACCTGCAAAGACGGCACGGTAGTGAAAAAATCCCGCATGCAGAAAAGCGCTCCCTCCCAGGCGATGGTTTCGTCTTACTTAAAACACAGAGATCAGATTTTTGATTCTTTCACGCCTTCCCGAAAGAATCCGTTAAAACCAGGCGCGGCGCTCAAGAATATCAAATGCAGCTGGAAGACGCTCAAGGACGTGGATAATCATGACGCTTTTTACGTTTATCGTTTGGCGCAGTGCACCAAACCTAAAGAATTTGACGGAAATCAGCTTGTTTGGTTCGACAATATCTACACGCAAAGACTGTTTCAGAATCAGCCCAAGGCCGGACTGAACAGAGGCGAAGTTGTCATAGAAACAGATTTAAAACCAAACACGAGCTACGGCTACTTTGTCGAGATAACAGACGGCAATATCGCCGGCGACGCGAATATCTGTATTTTTCAGCCGCACCAGTTTTTTAAAACCTCCTGACTTCTCGAATTAGTTTCAGCGGGCGTTTTTAAAACCCTACCCTGAAATATCTAACTGAGTTTTTTTAAATTTTTCCACCAGGGCAAGTCGCCTAAAACAGGCAACTTGCCCTGATAGGAAAAATATGATTACAAATACTAATCATATTTTACGCAGAGAGGAATTATCACATGCAGAATTTCACGTTCCACAATCCGACAAAAATATTTTTCGGCAAAGGCCAGATTAAAAAACGCGTTGGCACGGAGACAGCCAAATACGGCAAAAAAGCCCTGTTTGTTTACGGCCAGCAGAGCGTTAAGAAAAACGGCGTATATAATCAGGTGGTCGACGCGCTTAAAGAATCCGGCGTCGCGTTTGTCGAATGGCCCGGCGTAAAATCCAATCCCGTTCTTTCACACGTGGAGGCAGGCATTGAACTGGCGTGTAAAGAAAACGTTGATGTAATTTTGGGTGTGGGCGGCGGCTCGGTCATCGATTCCGCCAAGGCCATCGCCGCGGGTGTCAAGGCCAATCATAGCGTGTGGGACTTTTTTACTTTTGCTCAGCCGGTAAGAGACGCCCTGCCGATACTGGCTGTCGCCACGGTTTCGGCCAGCGCATCGGAAATGAATAACGGCACCGTGCTCACTAAAGAAGACTGCTGCCATAAATTCGGCATCGCGTCCCCTTTATTTCAGCCGAAAGTTTCGGTTCTGGATCCCACGACGCTTTTTTCACTGGATAAAAAATACAGCGCTTACAGCTCCATTGATGCTATCGCGCATATGCTGGAGGCATATCTGAACACGCCAGTTGCCTCCCCTGTTCTGCAGGACCGGCTTCACGAAGGGCTGATAAAAACTATTATCGAAAGCACTGATATAGTTATGAAGCAGCCGGATAATTACGAGGCGCGCGCCAATATTATGTGGAGCTCTGTCGTGGGATTTAACGGCATCACCACCGCCGGCATGGGGTTTTCCGCTTTCCCCGCACATATGATTGAGCACGCGCTCAGCGCTCTTTATGATATCGCCCACGGCGCCGGACTTTCGATTGTTTTGCCCGCCTGGATGTCTTGGGCTTTGGAAAATAAAAAGGAAAGAATGGCGCGTTTCGCGCGCGAGGTTTTTGGCGTGAAGGAAAATGACCCTCTTCAGGCTGCGCGTGAAGGCGTCGGGCAGCTGAAATCATGGTTTTCCTCACTTGGCGCGCCGGTTTCGCTAAAAGAGGCAAACATTCCGGCAGACGATATAGCAAAAATCGCCGCCAACGCCTTGAACAACGCCCAGATGTGGAAAATGACAAATTACACGAAAGAAGTAATCAGCGAAATATTAACGATTGGTCAATGAACTATCAGATAGAAAATTTAATTTTACTGCGCCTGTTCTTTTTCTATCTGGTAATCATCGATTTTACGGTAAATCGTCCGCCTGCCGATGCCCAGAAGCCGTGCCGCCTTGGCCTTGTTGCCTCCGGTTTTTTTCAGGGCGTTGATAATTTCTTCTTTTTCGCGCGGCGCCTTCCTCTTGCTTTTATGCTTAATGTAATGCCCGGATGGCATAATATTACGGATTTCCGGAGGTATCTGGTCCACGGTAATTAAACCGCCGTGACATAAAACAAAGGCGTGCTCCATTACGTGTTCGAGTTCACGCACATTGCCCGGCCAAGAATAATTCATAAATATATCCAACACTTCGCTCGATATTCCCTCAATATTTTTACTGAATCTCTCATTGAATATGCCGCGGAAATGATCAACGAGCAGGGGGATGTCTTCGAGCCTTTTGCGCAGCGGCGGCAGGACGACTTCCACCACTTTGAGCCGGTAGTAGAGATCCTGGCGAAATTCGCCTGTTTGCACCTTTTCCCTGAGATCTTTATTGGTGGAAGCAATTACGCGCACATCCACTTTGCGCGACGTGGATTCACCCACGCGTTCAAATTCCTTTTCCTGCAGGACGCGCAGAAGTTTCAACTGAATCAACGCAGAAATATCGCCGATTTCATCCAAAAAAATTGTTCCGCCATTGGCGGTCTCGAATCTTCCTTGACGGTCTTTTATAGCGCCGGTAAACGCGCCTTTCACATGTCCAAAAAGTTCGCTCTCCAGAAGACTCTCCGCCAGCGCCGAGCAATTCACCGTGGTGAAAGGTTTAAACGCGCGGTTGCCGCTGTAATGCAGCGCGCGCGCTACCAGTTCCTTACCGGTGCCGGATTCACCGGTAATCAAAACCGTGGTGTCGAGGTTGGCCAGATCCTCCAGCAGGCGGTAAATATTCTGCATCATCCTGTTACGGCCCACAAGATTATGAAACTGATTTCTTTCGCGCAATTCACGTTCCACATCGCGCAGTAAAGTGATATCGCGGATAACCAGAACCGCCCCCAAAAAATTTCCGCTTCCGTCGCGCAGCGGCGAGCTGGAAACGCTTACCACCTGCTGCTGGCGCTGCTGATGCTCGCATTCCACGCGGTATTCCTTAACGGCGGCCTTGCTATCCAACGTCTGACGCAACACTTCTTTACAGGCGCGGCTGCATAAAAAACTGCCCTGTGAAAACTCCTTGCCGACAATCTGCCCCACGGTAATGCCGCAGATATTTTCCGTGGATTTGTTTGCTTCAATCACGCGCAGTCCGGGATCAACGGTGATAATCGCGTCCTTGACGCTGCCGAAAATAGCCTCGAGGCGTGAACGGTGCTCGATGAGTTTGTTTTCCGCCTCCTTACGCTGTGTGATGTCACGCGTGACGATGTGAAACCCGCAGATCGAACCTTCCGCATCGCGCGCCAGAGAAATAGATTTTTCAATCGTCCTTATCAAGCCCTCGCGATCTTTCACTTCAAAGACGATATTTTTGACGGGCAGTCTCGTTTTAAAAACATTCCTGTAAACTTCCGTAAAACGTTTTTTTGTTTCATCGCTGACGTACTTCTCGTAGTTCTTGCCTAAAAGCTCCTCGCGCGGCAGTTTCCACATCTTGCACACGGCGTCATTGACAAAAGTGATGTTGCCTTGTAAATCCATTTCGGCCAATTGCACTTCGACATCGTTAAATATTGTTTCATAACGCATGAGCGAGTCGCGCAGAAAATCAACATCATTTTTCAGGGAAGTCATATTGAACAGGCAACCCACGAAGGCCGGCTTTCCTTCGTAAGAGCTGGAAAGGCCCTTTATCATCATCCACAAAGGCCTGCCGGATTTTTTCAGAAACCTCAGCGCGTTGACCTGGGCGTCATCGCCTTTGCCCTGCCGGTCAAGCTCCTGACGCGCCACGGCATGATCATCAGCGTGGATAACATCTAAAAACTTCCTATTCGTTAATTCTTCAGGATTTTTATAGCCGAGAGTTTCACAAAAAATCTGATTAACGCGGACAAGCGCGCCGTTTTGCACGACAAAAAGACCCGCGTCGGAGCCATCCAGCCACGCATGGAAAAATGATTCGTTTTGGCGCTGTTTTACTTCCGTTTGACTCATCAATTTATTGCGCTGTTTTCAGGAAACGTGTTTTGTCAACAAACTAACGATTATCGCTTTATATTAAAAATATTACTTGCCGGCGGAGTTGCTGCGCGCTTGTTTTTGCAGGCGGCGCAGTTCTTTAACCGCTTCGTTGTGCTGTTGAATGGTTTCGGAAAATGCGTGCGTGCCGTCGTTTTTGGAAACAAAGTACAGATATTTCACCGGCGCGGGATTGAGCACGGCTCTAATCGAAGAAAGGCCCGGATTGGCAATCGGCCCCGGCGGAAGACCTTGAATAATATAGGTGTTGTAAGGCGAGTTTCTTTTCAGGTGGCTTAGTAAAACCTTCCCCTGAAAATCCTCCAAATCGTAAACCGCGGTGGGATCGCTCTGCAGGCGCTTTTTCCTTTTGAGGCGGTTGTGGAAAACGGCGGAAATCAGCTCTTTTTCGTCATGATAGCCGGATTCCTTGCCGATCAAAGAGGCAAAAGTGACCAGCTCATGCAGATTAAAGCCCATTTCCTGCGCTTTTTGCACCATTTCCGGCGTGACCTTGTTCCAGAACTGGCTGACCATGACCGTCATAATCTGCCGCGTGCTCATGGAGCGGTTGAAGGTATAAGTATCCGGAAAAAGATAACCTTCAATGGAATTAGCCGGAATACCCAGGGAAGCCAAAAATTTTCTATCTCTGGCCAGCTCAAAGAAAACATTTTTATCAATCAGCCGGAAATAATCCAGGCGGTGCGCGATTTCCTTCATGTTGAAATCTTCAGGAATGGTTACCCGGTAAACCTTGATTTCCCCCCGCACCAGTTTTCTGATTACCGTCGCGGGAGTCATGGAAGTGCTAAATTCGTATTCACCGGCGCGGATGACGCGCGTCGCTCTTTTGGTAAACGCCAGCATGTTGAAAAGAAACCTGTTTTTAATCAGGCCCGCTTCATCGAGAATTTTGGTGGTCCTCAGAAAACTGGAGCCAACCGGTATATCCACCGTCACCACCGCGATATTATCTTCATCAATCGGAGCCGTCGCGTAATCCAGCAAAAGTATTCCTAAAACAATCACCGCCGTCAGGGAAAGAACCAGAATATAGTTAATCACACGGATAACCGCGCGCGGCAAAACATGCTTCACGGGCTTGCCGCTCTGAATCGGTTTCTTCGCGGCGGCGCCGGTTTTCCCCGGTTCGCCCTTGGCCGAATTTTTCACGGTATTTTTTTTCTTTGTCTCGTCCATACCCATTAAAATGATTTACGGCATTTTACGCGAAGTGTGGTCCAGATAATCCTGCAGAATCAGGCCTGCGGCAATCTTATCCACCTTCTCTTTTCTTTTTTTCCAGTTCACGCTAAAATTCTTAAGTATTTCTTCCGCGTCTTTCGTGGACATGGCCTCAGGCCATTTGACCACCGGCAGGGAAAATTTTTCCTCCAGGAGCGCGGCGAAACGGCTGACTTTTTCGCATTGGATGCCTTCGGATCCATCCAGGCGCACCGGGTAGCCAATGACGATTTTTTCTATATGGTGATCTTTCATCAGCCGCGCCAGAATATCCAGGTCATGCTTTTTATTTTTTCTGATCAGCGTCGGCAGGCCGGAAACGGTCATCCCTCCCTCGTCACAAACGGCCAGACCGATTCTCTTCTCTCCGTAATCAATCCCCAGCACGCGCAAAGCAAATACCTCGATTTGCGGCTTGTAACAATTCCCGTCTGTATTTTCAACAATTAAATGAGCGCCGCTGCTTTGTAAATACTGAACAAATTTAATGTTGTGAAAATACGCTTTGTTTGTTATTTCAAAAAAACCAATATTTTAAAAAACCATCGGGCAAAAAAATGAGGCATTTTGTTTTAGGAACGGCCGGTCATGTTGATCACGGAAAAACGGCTTTAATCAAAGCGCTGACCGGAATCGACACCGACCGCTTAAAGGAAGAAAAAGAAAGGGGTATTACCATCGATCTTGGCTTCGCTTCGCTTAAATTGCCCTCCGGTCAAACGCTGGGCATTGTCGATGTGCCCGGCCATGAAAAATTCATTAAAAACATGGTTTCCGGCGCCGCCGGCATTGATCTAGTTCTGATGATCATCTCCGCCGATGAGGGCATTATGCCACAGACGAGAGAACATCTGCACATCTGTTCGCTTCTGGGCATCCGCACCGGCCTTGTCGCCCTCACCAAAACAGACCTCGTGGAAAAAGAATGGCTTGATCTGGTAAAAACGGAGATCGAGGAATTTCTGCGCGGGACTTTTCTTGACGGCGCGCCGGTTGTGCCCGTCTCGGCGCTTAAGCAAGAGGGGCTAAAGGAATTAATCGCGGCGCTGGATAGCACTGTCGGTAAAATTCCGCAAAAAAGCGACTGTGGTATTTTCCGCCTTCCCGTGGATCGCGTTTTCACGATGAAAGGTTTCGGCACGGTAGTCACCGGGACGCTGGTTTGCGACCATGTGCGCGTCGGCGAAGACATACAGATCATGCCGGAGGAAATCAGCGCCCGCATCAGGGGCCTGCAGGTGCACAATCAGCCGGTGGAAGAGGCATGGGCGGGACAGCGCACCGCCATTAATCTGCAAGGGATAGAAAAATCATCGCTGCAGCGCGGCGACGTTCTGGTCAGGCCTAAAACCGTCCGGCCCACCATGCGCATGGATGTTGTTATAGAGTACCTGAATACAAACTCAAAAAGCTTCAAAAACCGCGCTTTAATCCGCCTGCACACGGGAACGGTTGAAGTTATTGCCCGTGTTATTTTAATGGAAAAAGAGGAATTGAAACCGGGGGAAAGCGGCCTGGCCCAGCTCGTCCTGGAGAAAAAGGACGTGGTCGTCGCAGGCGACCGTTTCGTCCTGCGCAGTTATTCACCCATAACCACCATCGGCGGCGGCCTGATTATCGATCCACTTGCGCCCAAGCATAAAAGACTGGATAAAAAGGCTCTCCAGGAAATGCAGGTGTTGCAAAACGGAGAGCTGGGACAAAGAATTGAGATTATCTTAAACAGGTCTGGATTTGCGGGAACCGATCCGCGTCATCTTGCTTTTCGACTCGGCGTTAATGTCAAATTAATCAACGAAACACTGCATGAATTGTTCTCCAAAAAAACCGCCCTGATCACGGATAAAGAAGAAACGAACATTATTTCTTATCTCTTTTATGAAAAACTGGAGAGAGACGCTTTGGAAATTCTCCGGCAATATCACCAAAAAAATCCCCTGCGTGAAGGAATTTCCAAGGAAGAACTCAAAGCATCGCTTACCGGAGAAGTCAACCCCAAACTTTTTCACATGCTTTTGCAGAACCTTGCCGCGAAAAAAGCGCTTGCCGTGGAAAAGGAAACCGTCCGTCTCTTTGGCTACAAAGTGCAGCTGGCCGATGACCTGAACTTAATGCGCCAGACCATAAACAAAACATACAGCGACGCCGGACTGGCGCCGCCCGTACTTTCGGAAGTCATCGGCAAATTTCCCGACAGGAAAAAAGAAGCGCAAAATATCATCAATCTGATGCTGAAAGAAGGCGCTTTGATTAAAATCAATGAAGAACTGGTTTTTGCGAAAACCGTTCTGGAAAAACTACGCCAGGATTACAAGGCTCTGCTGATCAGGGACGGCAAAGCCACTCCGGCCAGCTTCAAAGAGCTTACCGGGCTTTCCCGTAAATACATAATTCCCCTGATGGAATATTTCGACACCAGCAAGCTTACCGTGCGCGTGGGCGATCATCGCATCCTGAGAGAAAATCAATGACAAATAATAGACCGGTAAAAACAATGCCGATATTTTCGGCGGGGAAAAGCTCATTAATCGCGACGCAGGCAAAAATTATTGAAGAGATCGCGCTGAAAATTTATCTGCACGGCCGACTGGTGGCCAACATCGCCTGCGCCGGAAATCATCTTGATGAACTGGCGTTGGGCTTTTTAAGGGCGGAACGCATTATCCATAAGCGTGAACAAGTTTCCGGCATAAACGTTGACGAAATAAATCACAGCGTCTGTGTTGAACTTAAAAACGGCGGCGAATTTTCCGGCGCCTCTTTTCAGAACATCGCCTCCAGCGGCGCGCGCGGTCATGCCCATCTCGATGCCCTAACGCCCCTCCCCGACGCGACAGATTTGCAAATCAATTCAGGAACGATCCTGCGATTAATGGAGGAACTCCTGGAGGGATCAGAGATTCACAACGAGACACACGGCACGCACTGCTCAGCGCTGGCGCGTGGAGATAAAATATTTGTGCTGCGCGAAGACATCGGCCGGCACAATACCATAGATATGCTCGGCGGTTACTGCCTGTGGCAAGACATCAGCCCGGCTGACGCCCTTATTCTAACCACCGGCAGGATATCCTCAGAAATCGTCTATAAAATATGGAATCTGCGCGTACCGGTTATTGTATCACATTCCGCGCCCACAACAAAAGCCGTGGAGCTCGTTAAAAAAGCGAATATCACGCTCATCGGCTATGTGCGCGGTGAAAAAATGAACATCTACTCACAGGAAAGGCGGGTAATTATTTGAAGAAGAAAGAAATTTATCTCAAAGACATCCGACAGGGCGACAAGGTAGCAGACACTTTTCTCGTCGCGGAAAAAAATATGGCTTTTTCCCAGAAAGGCGCGCCTTACCTGACAGTGCGTCTCAAAGATAAAAGCGGTGAAACAGACAGTAAGGTGTGGGAAAACGCGGTGGAGCTTGACCGTGGCTTCAAAAAAGGCGACATCGTTTTTATTGAAGGGCGCGCCGCCAGTTATAAGAACGCCCTGCAACTGTCTATTATCAATATTGAAAAAATCCCCTGGGCGCAGGTCAACCCGGCAGACTATCTGCCCGCCGCTGCCACTGACGCCGACATCATGTTCAAGGAAATAATAGACTATATCAATAAAATTCAGAATGAACACCTACGGGAGATGCTTAGTGTTTTTTTTCAGGACGAAAAGAACGCCGAACTATTCAAAAAGGCGCCGGCTGCCAAAGGTTTTCATCACATTTACCTGGGAGGTCTTCTGGAGCACACTCTTTCGGTGGTGCGCCTTTTGGAAAAAGTCTCTCAGCATTACCCGGCACTCAATAAGGATATGCTAATCGCGGGCGGTATCCTGCATGACATCGGAAAAATCTACGAATTCAAGTACGAAGGACTGATTGATTACAGCGATGAAGGGCGGCTTATCGGCCATATTGTCATGGGAGTGGAAATGATCAACAAAACAATCGCCCATCTTCCCAATTTTCCCGAACAGTTATCGCTGGAGCTACGCCACCTGCTCTTGAGCCATCACGGCGAATTTGAATTCGGCTCTCCCAAACGCCCCAAGACTCCGGAGGCCCTCGTCGTTCATTACATAGACGACCTTGACGCCAAGCTCAACGCATTTGAAACATTTATTGCCGGCGCGGAAAATGATGATTCCGACTGGACACCTTACAACCGTTTTTTTGAACGCTTCCTTTACAAAAGGAAATAACCAACAGCGGTAAACGCCTTATTTTCTCGCGGTGAGCTTTCTAATTTTGGCTACCGTCAGCCAGCCAAGCAGAAGCAAAGCGCACAGAATAATCAATCCGACAAGTAACGCCCCGGTGGTAATGAAATTACCCCCAGAAAAACGTCCCTTCAGGCTTTTATCGGGCACGGCCTTGTAGCGCCCCTCCGGCGCGCTGTATTTTGCCGGGATATTGGGAATACCGTTTCTGTTGGTGTCGGGCAATGACCGCAGATATTGCAGCAGCGCGAGCCATTGTTTTAATTCACGCTCTTTACCGGCCGACCTGTCCATATAGATAATGGCCTGTTTCAACTCGGATATTTTATTGCCGTCTTTGTCTTTCGGTGTGATGCTTAATAAGCGATAAGTGACCTTGGAAACATAGCCGATCATTCCCGCCGCGTACATGTTGGAGCAGATACGGTAGAGTTTTTCATATTCCAGCGGTTCATAATCGCCCCTTTCGTTGCGCACGGAAACCTGCGTGACACGGTCAAACAATATACGGTGCGGATTAAACGTGAATTTGACGCCCGAAACCTGCAGATGCGCGCCGATCTTTTTAAGCGGCGCCACCGACGCCTCCACTTCCAGAATATCTTTAAGTTCCTTGCCGGTGACATAAAAGGCCATCAGCGGATAACCGGGAATGCCGTCCTTGCCGATGCCCAAAGACAAAACCTGAAAAACATCCTCCGTAGTTATCCGGCCTTTCTGAAAAGATTCCCTGATGAGCCCCAGCGGTTCAAAGGAAACATGAACATATTCATACTTTGGCCCTTCCGCTTTTTGCACCGCGTAACGATAAGAATCAGCAATCAAATTTCCCAACCCCATTTCCCGCGGCTTTTCATAAGCGGAGACAATTGTTTCCATGTTGAAATCGCTTTCGGCGATTACCTGTTCGAAGGAGAGCCGGTAAGGGGCTAGAAATCTCGCGTTGACGATATCTTTATATTCCTGCACCGCTTCGGAAACCAGGCGATCGTCCGGAATGCCGGAGGTGATATTTCTTAACTCATAGGAAGCAACGCGCAGAGGTTTATTCTTGGTGTGATATACTCTTAAAATTCCCAGATGCTCGCCGTAGCGGCCGCTGGAAACAATGACGGTTTTTCCGATTTTAATTGGTTTGGCTAAAACAGTGTGGGTGTGGCCGCTGACAATGACATCGATTTCCGGAACTTTTTGCGCCAGCAGCTCGTCTTCGGATATTATTTTATCTTTTTCTCCCGGCGCCGCCCGATATGTGCCGCTGTGTGAAAGACAGATAATCATATCCACTTTTTCTTTTTTGAGCAGAATTTTCACCACGCGCTTGGCGGCGCTGACCTGGTCAGTGAAGCGAATGGACTTGGCAAAGGGCGTGTCGGACGCGGCGTCTTTACCTAAAAGACCGAAGATGCCGATGCGCACTTTGTTTCTTTCCAGTAGCTTGTATGGCGTCACCGGATATTCTTCAAAGGCCTGCTGCAGCGCCTTTCCCTCTTCTGTTTTTTTATCCACTTCAATATTGGAGGCGACGATGCCCGGCAGCGCTTTGCCTTTTGCCTTCGCCGCGCGCAGCATTTGGGCCAATCCCGCCGTGCCGAAGTCAAAGTCGTGATTGCCGAAAGTGGTCACGTCATAACCCATCTGCCCCATCAGTAAAAGTTCGGAGGCCTCGCTCATGAAAGACGTATGGAACAAGGTTCCCATGGAAAAATCACCTGCATCCAGCCTGATAGCCTTGTTGCCGTGATAGATGCGCTGTTCCTTTATGATATAGGCGAGCTTGGCAAAGCCGCCCCGCTCTTCGCTTTGGCCCTCCTCAGTCAAAACACGGTGCGGTAAAAAATATGAATGCAAATCATGCGTGAAAAGGATGACCAGTTCCCTGCTTCCCGGTCCCTGCGCCGCCATATATCCGGCGGAAAGAAAAATTAAAATAAAAGACAAAATGATTAACGCGCTTTTCCTGAAATATTTCATGAAACCATCCTTTCCCCCTGCCTAAGAAAATTACAGATGTTTCTATCTTAAATTATTTTATCTTATGCGTCAAATAGTGAAAGCGGCTCAACCGGAAGGTTTTAAGACAGGGATCGGCCTTTGCTCTTTTTCCAGAAAGCATCCCGCCGCGCATTCTTTGGGGCAATCGCCCTCGCACGGCTCGACATGAATGTTTATCGTCGTATGCGGAAATTTGTCCATGATAATTCTTTTTAGTTCGCGGGTTATCTGATGAGAAGAAACCACGCTCATCAGCGGGTTTACCTTAATATGAAATTCGATAAAGCGGAAATTTCCCGCCTTACGCGTTTTCAACCTGTGAAACCCGTGTATATCCGGTCGGCGTGTCGCAATGATGGAGCGAATCCATTCTTCCTCCTCAGAAGGCAATTTGACATCCGTCAGATCGCCCAACGCTTTCCTTGTTAAGTCATAGGCCGCCTTTAAAATAAACACGGCAATAAATAATGCCGCTGCCGGATCCAGCCAGCTGAGATTCAACCCTGGCCAGAAACGATGCCCGAACCAGATTGCCAGCAGGCCGAACATGACACCCAAAGAAGTGTAAACATCCGTGCGCAGATGCCAGGCGTCCGCCTCCAGCGCGATGGAATCGGCCTCGCGCCCGACCTTAAATAATTTGCCGGAAACGAAATAATTCATCACGGCGGAAAAAAACATAACCGCGACACCCCAGGCGGGAGCCGCTAATTCTTCGCCCGTGATCAACTTTTTCACTGCCTCGAAAATAATCCAGCCCGCGGCGATAAAAATCAATACCGCTTCCACCAAGCCGGAAGTGCTTTCAAATTTGCCATGCCCGAAGGGATGACTCTCGTCGGCAGGCAGATGGGATTTTTTCACGGAAAAAAAGGCGATCAGCGCCGCGAGCAGATCCATTGCCGAATGAATCGCCTCCGATATAATCGCCACGGAACCGATAAGCGCGCCAACAACGAGCTTTACCGCCACCAGCATGGAATTGGAAGCTACCGACAATATGGCAACATTTTCTTTGCGTTTTTGCAGGGGTTGCATATGAACCTGCTTTGGCTTTATTTCATAAGCTCGACACATTACCCAAAGCAACATATTAAAGAGGGATTGTCTTTGCAAGCGGCAAAATTTATGATAGAAAAACCGTCTTACTCCAAAGGCCTGCTTGTTTTTCGTTTATGAATAAAAAAATCATTTTATCTTGTTTAAATAGCGCCACCGCGAGCGACTGGCAGAACTGGCGCTGGCAGTTGAAAAACCGCTTCACGAAAACAGAAAAAATAAGCCGTCTTTTCGCCAAAGATTTTTCCTCGCCTTCAATAAACAAATTATTAAGCATTTATCCCCTCGCGGTTACGCCTTACTATCTGTCACTCATCCAGGAAAACAGCGCGTCTGATCCCGTCGCCGCGCAGTGCCTGCCGGACGCGCGCGAAATCACCCTATATCAAAATTATCATGATGATCCGCTGCAGGAAGAAACCTACATGCCCGTCACCGGCGTGATTCACCGCTACCCCGATCGCTGCCTGGTGCTGGTCACGGAAAGCTGCGTCACCCACTGCCGCCACTGCAACCGCAAACGTTTCTGGCGGCGCCCGGAAAATATTTCCTTAAAAATGCGCATGAAAAACATTGTTCATTACCTTGAGCGATCACCCCAGATACGCGAAGTAATTATTTCCGGCGGCGATCCGCTTATTTATGATGATGAACAACTGGAATACATTCTACGCAGCCTGAAAAATATTCCGCATGTGGAAATCCTGCGCGTCGGCAGCCGTATGCCTGCGACATTACCGATGAGAATCACAAAAAATTTGTGCCGAATGCTCAAGGGTTACCGCCCTTTGTGGTTCAACACGCAATTCAACACACCGGCGGAAATCACGCCGGATGCGACTCGCGCCTGCAACCTGCTTCAGGAGGCGGGCATTCCCGTGTCCAGCCAATCCGTGCTGCTCAAGGGCGTCAATGATGCCGAAGAGGAGCTGCGTTCCCTTTTTTACGGTCTGCAGAAAATATCCGTCCGCCCTTATTACCTCTTTCACTGTGAACCCGTGAAAGGATGTGGTCACTTCCGCACCAGCATAACGGCAGGCCTCAAAATAATGGAAAGCATACAAAAAAATTGCTCCGGCCTCGCCCTGCCTCAATACACGGCGGACTTGCCGGGAAAAACGGGGAAAATACCCCTTATGGGCCTTTCTCCAGCACTGAATAGAGAGATGAAAAAACATCAATATTTTTTTGACAATTTTACCTAATTAGATTAGGAAGAGCATCAAATTAACCGGGAAATTGCCGCAGGGCCAGTAATCAAGGAGATAAGTTTTTTATGTATACCGCAAGCGACCTAAGAAAAGGGCTGCGCCTGAAAATCGATAACGAACCTTATGTAATTGTTGAATTCAACTTTGTCAAACCGGGCAAAGGACAGGCCCTTTACCGATGCAAGCTGAAGAATATGATCACCGGCAGCCAGTTCGACCGTTCTTTCCGTTCGGTGGACACATTTGAACCAGCCGACCTGCGTGAAAAGAAAATGCAGTACCTGTATAAGGAAGGCAACAAGTATTGTTTCATGGATAATGAAACTTTCGAACAGGTATATCTGACGGACGATCAGGTGGGGGACAACAAAAACTTTCTGATCGACAACCTCGATGTGGAAATTCTCCTCTTCGAAGACCGCCCCATCGGCCTGAGCCTACCTAATTTTGTTGAATTATTTGTCACCGAAGCTGAACCTTGGGCCAAGGGGGACACGGTTTCCGGCGCGACCAAGCCGGTCAAGGTAGAAACAGGTTATACCATTCAAGTGCCGACTTTTATCACCGAAGGCGAAAAAATCCGCATTGATACGCGCACGGGAGAATATCTGACGCGCGTCAAAGGATAGTGGCTTTTCTTGAACGAAGCTAACCTCGACGATAACTTTCACCTGGCGCGTAAAAAATATTTTCTGGAGCTGCGCGCCCGCTTAATTCAAAATATCCGCCAGTACTTCATCAATCATAACTACCTCGAAGTGGAAACACCGCTGAGAATTCCTGCGCCGGCGCCGGAAGAACACATCGAGGCTTTTCCCTCAGCGGACTGGTTTTTACAAACATCGCCGGAGCTGTGCATGAAGCGGCTGCTCGCCGCGGGATACGGAAACATCTTCCAGATTTCTCACTGTTTTCGCCAGGGAGAAAGGGGCAAAAAACACCTGCCGGAATTTACCATGCTGGAATGGTACACGCTTGAATCCGACTATTTTGGCCTGATGAATCAGTGCCAGGATATGCTCTGCGCCGTTTTCAGAGAAACAGGATATAAGCATCAGATACTATTTCAAAATAAAAAAATAGACATGTCACCGCCTTGGGAAAAAATTACCGTGATCGACGCCTTTGCCCGCTTCGCGCATACGGATTGCGAAAGTGCGATAGCCGCGGACAAATTCGATGAAATACTGGTGGAAAAAATCGAACCTTGCCTCGGCGTTGAACGCCCCGTCTTTCTTTACGACTATCCGGCAAAATACGCCGCGCTGGCCAGAACAAAAAAGGATGATCCGCAAATTGCCGAGCGATTTGAGCTGTATATCGGCTCATTAGAAATCGCCAATGGTTTTTCGGAGCTTACCCGCGCCGCCGAACAAAGAAAGCGCTTTGGGGATGCCCAAAAAGCACGAGCCGCAAAAAATTGGTTGTTGTATCCTTTGCCGGAAAAATTTCTCTCAGAATTGGAAAAAATGCCGGCGGCAGCCGGCATCGCGCTGGGCATTGACCGTTTGGTCATGCTTCTTGCCGATACACAATGCATTGATGATGTGGTGGCCTTCACACCGGAAACATTATAGGCACATTCTACCGCGCTTCCTTTAAAAAATCTTTATTAACGTCATTTATCTATCAGAGATATCACCAACCCGGGAAAACATCCTAAAAGATTTATGTTAGTAGCAAATAGAAAAGT